>NZ_VFPH01000001.1:1869206-2492275 GCF_006717045.1 Pseudonocardia cypriaca | reverse complement strand
AGGTAGGTCGCGAGCACCGCCGGCAGCGGGGTGGCCGGTCCGAGCCACAGCGACGCGGCGCCGCCCAGTGCCAGCGCGGCACCCGCGACGACGAGCGGCACCCGCGGCCCGCGGGCGCCGACCACCCGGCCCGTCACCGGCGAGAGCACGAGGATCAGCACCCCCACCGGGAGCAGGCACAGCCCGGCCGCCAGCGCGGACATGCCGCGCACGTCCTGCAGGTACAGGGGCGTCACGAACAGGAAAGCTCCGAACCCGCACAGGGCGAACAGCGCCGTCAGGATCGCCGCGCTGAACGGCACGCTGCGGAAGAGGCGCAGGTCCAGCAGCGGGTCGGCGCGGCGCGGTTCGTAGGCGAGGATGGCCAGGCCGCCGAGCACGGCGACGCCGAGCAGGCCGAGGATCACCGGCGAGGTCCAGCCGAGGGCGTGGGACTCGATGATCGCGAAGACGACGCTGACGAGAACGAGTACCACCAGGAGCTGGCCCACCGGGTCGAACCGGCGGGCCCTGGCGGCCCGGGACTCGGGCACGAAGAGCCCCGTGCACACGATCGCGGCTGCCACGATCGGCACGTTGACCCAGAAGACCGAGCGCCAGCCGAGGCCGTCCACCAGCGCGCCGCCGAGGATCGGGCCCAGCGCGAGCGAGAGACCGGACATCGCGCCGAACACACCGATCGCGCGTGCGCGCTCGGCCGGCTCGGGGAACGTGGTGGCGACGATCGCCATCGCCACCGGGTTGAGCATCGTGCCGCCGACGGCCTGCAGCGCCCTGGCGGCGATCAGCCATCCGATGCTCGGCGCCATGCCGCACAGCAGCGAGCCGAGCCCGAAGGCGGCGAGGCCGATCTGGAAGATCCGCCTGCGCCCGAACCGGTCGGCGGTGGAGCCGGCCAGCAGGAGGAACGAGGCGAGCACGAGGGTGTACGCGTCGATCGTCCATTGCAGGCCGGCAACCGACGCGTGCAGGTCCTCGCGGATCGCCGGCAGCGCGGTGTTGACGATGGAGATGTCCATCACCACCACGACGATGCTGGCGCAGCAGATCGCGAGCACCAGGGACCGGCGGCGCCGGCTGAGCCCGTCGGCCGCGGCGGCCGGCGATGTGGGAGCTGTCATGGGATCGACGCTAGGATTTAGAGCGTGCTCGAAGTCAAAGCGGCAGAGATCCCCGAGCAGGGCCTGACCATCGCCGAGGCCGCCCACCGCACCGGCGTCAGCGTCCACACCCTGCGCTACTACGAGCGCGCCGGTCTGGTCGTCACCACCGTCGACCGCAACGCCGCCGGCAGGCGCCGCTACCGGAAGCTGGACCTCGACTGGATCAAGGTCTGCACCAAGCTGCGCGCCACCGGGATGCCCATCCGCGGCATCCGCCGCTACGCCCAGCTCGTCTCGGCCGGGCGCGGCAACGAGCAGGAACGGCTGGCGCTCCTGGAGGCCCACCGGGCCGAGGTCGTCGCGAAGATCGCCGAGCTGAACGAGAACCTCGAGCTCATCGACCACAAGCTCGACGTGTACCGGGGCCGGCTCGCCGCTGGCGATGCCGACCTGCTGTGGGCGCCGACCGCCTAACGAGCCAGCCGCACGGGCAGCGACTCCCAGGCGCGCAGGGTGTTGTTGTGGTGGCGCCGGGTCGGCCCGGCGAGCTCGATCGTCTCCACCCGCCGGGCGAGCGCCGTGAGCAGGGCCTCGGCCTCGAGGCGGGCGACGTGCTGGCCGACGCACTGGTGGATGCCCATGCCGAACCCGACGTGGCCCGACGGGTCGCGGGACAGGTCGAACGCGTCCGGGTCGGCCCAGCGCCGGGGATCGCGGTTCGCGGCCGCGAGGAACATGAGGATCTTGCAGCCGGCCGGGACGACGACGCCGCCCGGGAGGGCCACCTCGGTGGTCGCCGTCCGGAAGAACGTCTGCACCGGCGACTCCCACCGCACGGCCTCGTCGAACGCCACCCGTGCGAGCCGGGGCTCCGCGCGCAGCCGCGCCCACTGCTCGGGGTGCGTGGCGAACGCGTAGAGCACGGCGCCCAGGCCGTGGACCGTGGTGTCGACGCCCGCGGTGAGGAGTGAGCGGACGACGAGGGGCGCCTGCTCGTAGGTGATCTCGCCGCGGTCGGCGGCCTCCCAGATCCGGGCGCCGAACCCGTCGGGGGCCAGCTCCCCGCGGGCACAGCGGGCGTTCACCCAGGCCGACAGCTCCGCGACCCGCGGCGCACCCTTCGCGACGAGGTCGTTGCTCGGGCCGAAGGCGTTGAACGCGTGGTCGCCGTAGGGCAGCAGGTGTTCCCGGCCTTCTGGTGGCAGGCCGACCGCGTCCGGGAACACGCGCAGCGGGAACGCCTGGGCGAGCGCCGGGACGGCGTCCAGCTCGGTGGTCCCGCCTGCGAGGACCTGTGCCACCAGCTCCTCCGCCGCACCGGCCCACTGCTCGCGCAGCCTCCGCAGGGCACGGGCGCCGAGGATCCCGGAGAGCACCCGCCGCGGCGCGTCGTGGCGCGGCGGGTCGGCCTCGAGCAGCAGGCTCGGCGGGCGCCACGGCTTCTCGTGGCGGAAGTTCGACAGGCCGACCCCGGCGCCGGACTCGAAGCCCTGCCAGTCGGTCAGTGCGGCGTGCACCTGCTCGTGGCGTGCGAACGCGTACACGTCGTACCTGGTCAGGTACACGACCGGCCCGGCGTCGCGCAGCCGGGCGTGCAGCGGGAGCGGGTCCTCGAGGACGTCGTGGGAGAACGGGTCGGCGTCGGTGCTCGGCACGCCGGACGGGGCCGGGGCGGGCGCTGTGGTCACGAGGCCTCCTACAGATCGAGGACGAGCCGGTCGTCGCAGGAACGGGACACGCACGGGAACATGCAGTCCCCGGCGGCGCGCTCGTGGTCGGCGAGGATCGAGTCGCGGTGGTCGGGACGGCCGGCGAGCACCGTCGTCTCGCAGGTGCCGCAGGTCCCCTGGCGGCAGGACGACAGCACGTCGACGCCGACGGCCCGCACCGCGTCCAGCACGGAGACGCCCGGACGCACGTCGACGACCACGCCGCTGCGGGCCAGCTCCACGGTGAACGGGCCGGGGCGGGCGGGGGCACCTCGCTCCGGCGCGACGAACCGCTCCAGGTGCAGCGTGTGCGGGGGCCACCCGGCGCAGGCCCGCTCGATCGCGGCGAGCAGCGGTGCCGGCCCGCAGCAGTACACCCTGACGCCCGGTCGCGGCTCGCCGAGGAAGCCTGCGAGGTCGAGCAACCCGTGCTCGTCCTGCGGGACGGCCTGCACGCGGTCCCCGTGTGCCGACAGCTCGTCGAGGAACGCCATCGACCGCCGGCTCCGGCCGCCGTAGAGCAGCCGCCAGTCGGCTCCCAGGAGGTCTGCCTGGTGGATCATCGGCAGGAGCGGCGTGATGCCGATCCCGCCCGCCACGAACAGGTAGGACGCGGACGGGACCAGCGGGAAGTTGTTGCGGGGACCCCCGACCCCCACGACGTCGCCGGGTGCGAGCACCTCGTGCACGAACGCGGAGCCGCCCCGGCCGTCCGGCTCGCGCAGCACGGCGACGCGGTAGGTGTGGGCGTCCCACCGGTCCCCGCAGAGCGAGTACTGCCGGGTGATCCCGGTGGGGAGCACGAGATCGACGTGCGCACCCGGGGTCCAGTCCGGGAGCCTGCGGCCGTCCGGGCGCGCCAGCGTCAGCGACACGACGCCGTCCGCCTCGGCGGTCTTGGCCACCACCTGCAGCGAGACGACGTCGTCCATGGGGGCAGGATCCGGGACCGCCCACCCGCGGCGGCACGCCGTTCTCAATCAATGAGAGGCGAGCACGCGCCCGATCCCCCGCGCCGCCGCCAGCAGGGCCGGGACGTGCACGTACGCGTTGCCGTCGTTCGGCACCACGGCGCCGATCGCCGCCACCACCGCGCCGGAACCGTCCCGGACCGGCACGGCCACCCCCGTGGCGTCGACGTGGATGAAGCCAGGGCACAGCGCGTATCCCTGCCGGCGGATGCCCGCGAGCAGCTCGCGCACCTGCCTCGGATCGGTCGGGGTGTTCGGGGTGAGCCGCTGCATGGGAGCAACCAGCGCGCGCTCCTGCTGCTCCGGCCGGGTGTGCGCGAGCAGCACGAGCCCCGACGAGGACGCGTGCAGCGACAGCCGGCCCGCGATCCGCGTGTAGTTGACCACCGCGTTCGGGGCGGACATCCGCTCGACGAACAGCACCTCGTCGCCGTCGAGGACACCCAGCTGCACGTGGTGGCCGATCACCGCGTGCAGGTCCTCGAGGAACGGCATCGCGGCCTCGCGCAGCGACAGCGTGGGCGATGCCCGCTGCGCCAGCTCCCACATCCGGACGCCGACGCGCACCGCCCCGTCGCGGCGGGCCAGCAGGCCGTGCGCGCTCAGTTCGGCGACCAGCCGGGATGCGGTCGCGACGTGCAGCCCGGAGCGCCTGGCGATCTCGGTGACCGACAGCGCCGGGTCGTCCGGGGTGAACGCCTCCAGGACGCGCACCACGCGCGCCACCACCGACTCACCGGTCCGCACCCGCGGCATCGGGAGAGTCTCTCACCGCAGGTCAACGGGAACGACGACCTCGGTAGTGTGATCGAAATGGTCGTCACCCAGTTCGTCGCGCTCGGCGGCGTCGTCCTGCTCGCCGCGATGTCGCCGGGACCCGACTTCGCGATCGTCACCCGCAACGCGATGATCTCGGGCCGGCGCGCCGGGATGGCGTGCGGCCTCGGGATCGCCGTCGGCGTGTTCGCGTGGGCGGTGGTCACGGCGCTCGGCATCGCAGGCCTGCTCGCCGCGTCCGCGGTGGCGTTCACCGCCGTCAAGCTGGTCGGCGCGGCCTACCTGGTGTTCCTCGGCGTCCGCGCGCTGCTCGCCGCCCGCCGCGGCGACTACGACGACGCCAAGCACATCCCGGGCACCAGGGCGGCCCGCGCGCTCGCCGCGTTCCGCCAGGGCCTGGTGACCAACCTGCTCAACCCGAAGGTCGCGGTCTTCTTCGTCGCGCTGCTCCCCCAGTTCCTGCCCACCTCTGCGACCGCCGTCGACCACCTGATGCTCGCCGTGGTCGCCGCGGGCGTGACGCTGACCTGGTTCACCGTGCTCGCAGGCTTGGTGAGCGCGCTGCGCAGGCTCCTCACCACGAACCGGGTCCGGCGAGCCATCGACGCGGTGATGGGCACGCTGCTGGTGGGCCTCGGCATCCGGCTCGCCGCCGGCTGAGCGCCCACGGCCCGACCGGTCACGGCGCGGCGGTGACGAAGGCCGCGAGGTCGGCCGACTGCTGCAGCCGGCTCGGCTCGTGCACGTACATCATGTGCCCGGCCTCGTAGTAGCGGACCTCGATCCGGTCGCGCAGCTCGTCGGGGATCGGGAGCGCCGCGAGCACCTGCTCCGCCGCGAAGTAGGGCGTGGCGCCGTCGTGGTACCCGCAGGCCACGTGCACGCGCAGGTGCGGGTTGGCGCGCATCGCCGCCGACAGCTTGCCGACCACCGAGACGGCCCTGCCCTCGAACTCCTTGTACGACCACGGCTGCACCCGGCCGGTAAGGATCTCGTAGGGCAGGTCGTTGGCGTAGCCGAGCGTCGTGCGGACGTGGGAGTTGACCGCGGCCGTGTACGGGCCGGTGATCGCCGCGATCGACGGGTCGTAGCCGGGCACCTCGCCGCCGTCGTCGGCCTCCCAGCCGGTGAACCGGCCGTCGATCCGCCCGACCGTGCGGCCCGAGTCGCGCAGCAGCTCTCGGAAGAACCGCTGGTGCTCGATCCGCAGGCGCACCCGGCGGACGTAGCCCTCGTCGAGCCCGGACAGCGCCGCGAGCCGGGCCGCGACGCGGTCGAGGTCGGCGGCGGGAAGCCGGTTGCCCTGGGCGAGGGCCCACGGGTAGTCGCGCGCCGCGAAGTCGGCGGCGTCGGCGAGCACCTCGGCGAGCGTCCGGTCCGGGTGCAGGCCGTGGTGGTGGGCGATCGCGGCGTACGTCGGCAGGAAGAGCGGGTAGGGCCGGTCGTTGCCCTCGGTGAACCGGATCGTGCCCATGTCGAGCACGCTCGAGATCAGCATCAGGCCGTTGACGTACATGCCGTACCGGTCCTGCAGGTGCTCGGCGAGCGCCGCGGCGCGCAGCGTGCCGTACGACTCGCCTGCGAGGAACTTCGGCAACAGCCAGCGCTCGTTGCGCGTGATCCACAGCCGGATCACCTCGCCGACCGTCTGGACGTCGCCCGTGAAGCCGTGGAACTCGGACGGCCTGCCGCCCTCGACGGCGCGCGAGTAGCCGGTGCTGACCGGGTCGATGAACAGGAGGTCGGAGTGGGCGAGCAGGGACTCCTCGTTGTCGGTGAGCCCCCACGGCGGTGGTGTGAGCGCCCCGGCATCGCCCATGACGACCCGCCGCGGACCGAACAGCCCCATGTGCAGCCAGACGCTGGACGAGCCGGGCCCGCCGTTGAAAGCGATGGTGACCGGACGGGTGCCCGGCTCGGCCCCGTCGAGGGTGTAGGCCACGACGAACACCTCGGCGTGGGGCTCGTGGCCGTCGAACGTGCCGTCGGTGTGCTTCTCGTGCTTGACGACGATCCGGCCGGCCGTTGCGGTGTAGGCGAGCTCACCCAGCGTGTGCGACGTGGTGACCAGGTCGTCGGTCGGCGGTGCGGGCTTCTCGTCCTGGGGAGCTTCTTCGGCCACATGCTGACACTAAGTGATCCGGTCGGCCTACGATGATCGCCACCGCCCGGAAGGAGATCGACTGTGGCACAGCTCCCCCGCCGGCAGTTCCTCAAGCTCTCTGGCGCGGCGGGAGCCACGCTCGGCCTCGCCGCCTGCGGCGGGGCGCCGCCACCCAACCCGGGGGCCGGGGGCGGTGGAGGTGCCGGTGAGGCCGTCGTCGGCACGTGGGGCGGCGACTACCAGAAGTTCCAGCAGGACTTCGTCGAGCCGGTGCTGGCCAGGACCGACGGAGCACCCACCGTCGTCTACGACGTCGCCGACCAGGTCGCGCGCATGACGAAGATGCGTACGGAGGGCCAGACCGGCGGGCCGGGCACCATCGACGTCACCGCACTCTCCGACCAGCAGGCACAGGAGATGGCGAACGCGTCGCTGCTCGCCAGGATCGACCCCGCGCGACTGTCCAACTACGCCAACATCCGCGAGGACTTCCGCAACGACCTGTGGGTACCGCACATCTACAGCGCCGGCGTGATCATCTACAACACCGAGCACGTGAACCCCGCACCCACCAGCTACGACGTGTTCTGGGACCCGGCCTACGCGGGCCGCATCGGGATCATGTCGATCCAGTGGGCCACCGAGTACTTCATGGCCGCCGCGCTCGAAGCGGGCGGCGACCCGGGCAACGACTGGGACGCGGGTTGGCAGCGGATGCTGGAGCGCAAGGGCACCGTGCGGGTCTACGAGTCCCAGGAGCAGCTCGGCCAGGCGCTGATGTCCGGCGAGGTGTGGCTGGCGTACAACTGGAAGGCGCGCGCCTACCAGTGGCGGCAGGCCGGGGCGCCGCTGGCGTCGGTCGTGCCGCGTGAGGGCACGTTCCCGGTCGTCTTCACCGTCGGCGTCCCGGTCAACGCCCCCAACCCGGACGGGGCATACGCCTACATCGACGCGATGCTCGACCCCGAGGCGCAGCTGCAGTTCGGGCAGAACATGGGGTACTGGCCGACCGTCACCGACGTCAACCCGTCGCCAGAGCTGACCAGCGAGATCGGGTTCACGCCGGAGGAGGAGCAGAACATCCACCAGGTCGACCTGTCCTACCTCGCGCAGAACAACGAACGCTGGCGCCAGCAGTACGTCGAGCAGCTCATCAACCAGTGACGTTCGAACAGTGACCTTCGATCGCCGCACCGGCTGGCTGCTGGTCATGCCCGCCGCCGTGCTCACGGTGGTCTTCTTCGTGGCCCCGCTGGTCTACTTCCTGCGGTTCAGCTTCGAGCGGCCCTCGCGCACGTCGTTCTCGGAGCCGGCGTTCACGCTGGAGAACTTCGCACGGTTCTTCGCCAGCCCGTACCACGTCGGAGCGCTCACCCGCACCCTGCTCGTCGCGGTGGCGGCCACCGCACTCGCGTTGCTACTCGCGCTCCCGGTGGCGTACCTGATCACGAAGGCGAGCGCCCGCACCAAGGCGCTGCTGATCATCCTCACGGTGTTCCCGCTGCTCGTCGGCAACGTGGTGCGCTCCATCGGGTGGGTCGCGCTGCTCGGCTACTCGGGCGTCGTCAACACCGTGCTCACCGCGGTCGGGCTCCTCGACGCGCCGGTCGAGCTGCTGCGCACCGCCACCACGGTCACCGTCGCGATCACGTCGGTCGTGCTGCCGCTGATGGTGCTCACGCTGCAGGCGTCCCTCGAGTCGGTCGACCCCAACACGGAGCGGGCCGCGCTCGACCTGGGGGCCCGGCCGGCGAGGGTGTTCCGCCAGATCGTGCTGCCGCAGATCGTGCCGGGGATCGCGGCGGGCACGTCGCTGGTGTTCGTGCTGTGCATCAACGCCTACGCCACCCCGCGGCTCGTGGGGGGCACGCAGGTGCCGATGCTCGCGCCCGTCGTCTACGACACGATCTCGGCGGACAACAACTGGCCGTTCGGCGCGAGCATGGCCGCGCTGATGCTCGTCGTGAGCCTCGCCGTCGTGCTGCTGTACGGCCGGTTGCTGCGCCGGCAGTTCGAAGGATGGCGGGTGGCCCGATGACCTTGCCCCGCTGGTTGGCCGTCGTCGGTGTGCTGGTGTTCGGCTTCATGCTGCTGCCTGTGGCGCTCGTCGTCTGGATGTCGGTGTTCGACAGCGAGTTCCTCACGTTCCCGCCGTCGGGCTACTCACTGCGCTGGTTCGGCGAGCTCACCCGGGAACGCGGGCTCTTCGGCGGGCTGCGGCTGTCGTTCGTGCTGGCCCTCTCGACCGCGGTGCTCTCGACGGCACTCGGCCTGCTGGCCGCGATCGGGCTCTCCCGCGCCCGGCTTCGCCGGAGCGCCCTGCTGGAGAACGGGTTCCTGCTGCCGCTGCTCATCCCGGCGATCGTCAGCGGCGTGGCGGTCTACATCTACCTGTACCAGCTGTCGTGGATGCTGCAGGTCCGGCTCGTGCCGACGCTCGGAGCCCTCCTGCTCGCGCACACCATGATCACGCTGCCGTGGACGTTCCGGCTCGTGCACGCCGGCCTGGCGAGCCTCGGCACGGACGTCGAGCGCGCCTCGCTCGACCTGGGCCGGGGCCCGTGGCAGACGCTGTGGCGGGTGACGCTGCCGTTGCTGCGACCGTCGCTCGTCGGGGCGTTCATCTTCGCGTTCATCTTCTCGTTCGCCGAGCTGGAGATCAGCTTGTTCCTCATCTCCCCCGGCCGGATCACGCTGCCGGTGGCGATGGTCCAGTACGCCGAGTTCCGCGTGGACCCGACGCTGGCCGCGGTGTCCACCGTGCAGATCCTGCTGGTGGGAACGCTGCTGGCGGTCTCCAACAGGTTCATCCGGTTCGGTCAGGTTCTCTCGGGTGGGGTCAAAGGATGAGTGCGCTCACGGTCGACGGGGTGAGCAAGTCGTTCGGCGCGACACCAGTGCTCGACGACATCCACGTCGACGTCGAGGCGGGCGAGCTGGTGAGCCTGCTCGGCCCCAGCGGGTGCGGGAAGACCACGACGCTGAACGTCGTCGCGGGCTTCCTCCCCGCCGACGCAGGCCGGGTGCTGCTCGCCGGCAAGGACGTCACGGCGGTGCCGCCCTACCGCCGCGACACGGCCGTCGTGTTCCAGAACTACGCGCTCTTCCCCCACCTGCGCGTGCGCGACAACGTCGCCTACGGCCTCCGCGCCCGCAAGCTGCCCGCCACCGAGGTGACCGAGCGGGTGCAGGAAGCCCTCACCCTGATGGACATCGCCGGCCTCGCCGACCGCTACCCCGGCCAGCTATCCGGCGGTCAGCAGCAGCGTGTGGCCGTCGCGCGTGCCGTCGCCGTCCGGCCGCGGGTGCTGCTCATGGACGAGCCGCTGTCCAACCTCGACGCCAAGCTCCGCCAGGAGATCCGCCTGGAGCTGCGCGCCCTGCAGCAGCGGCTGGACCAGGCCGTCCTGTTCGTCACCCACGACCAGGAGGAGGCCCTGTCGATCTCCGACCGGATCGCCGTGCTCAACGGTGGGCGGGTGGAGCAGGTCGGCAGCCCGGCCGAGGTGTTCGAGCGCCCGCGCACGGTGTTCGTCGCCGACTTCATGGGCGTGGAGAACATCTTCCCCGGTGAGGTCGTCGACGGCAGCTACCGCACCGCGGACGGCCTCGAACTGCCCGTGCCCAGCGCCGGACCGGCCGACCACGTCGGGATCCGCCCGTCGGCGGTGCGCCTGGCCCCGGCGGGTGAGCCGTCCATCGGCCGGCACCCGGCGAAGATCACCGGCCGCGTCTACCTCGGCGACAGCGTCCGCTACCACCTGGCGCTCGAACCCGCCGGCATCGCGGTGGTGGCCGAGCAGCCCCGCAGCGCAGGCACGTCCTGGCAGCCGGATGACGGGGTGCTGGCCTCGTTCGCTGCAGAGGACCTGCTCCCGCTGCGGGCGCTCTGAGGTCCGCGCACGGGAGCGGGTGCTACTCCTCGTCGTCGAAGTCGGCGACGCCGCGCTTCCAGTAGCCCACGATCCGGAAGTCGCCCGTCGGGACGCCCCGGTCGCGCACCCATCGGCGCAGCGGCTTCACCACGCCCGCCTCGGCTGCGACCCACACGAAGGTCCGCTCCCCCGCGGGGAGCTCCACCGACCGGACGGCCCGTTCGAGGTCGTCGCCGGTTCCTGCCGGCACGCTCCCGCGATGGACCCAGCGCACGGTGACGCCGCTCGGTGCGGTCAGCGGGATCTCCTCCGAGCGATCGCGCACCTCGACGAACGCCCACCCGGTGGCCGCCGGGGGCAGCCCCTCGAGGTAGCGGGCGATCTGCGGCAGGGCGGTGAGGTCACCGGCGAGGAGGTACCGGTCGTAGTGGCTAGGCACGACGAAACCGCCGGGCGGGCCCGCCACGTGGATCCGGTCCCCCGGCTCGACCGCAACGGCCCAGTCCGACGCGACGCCGCCGGGGTGCACGGCGACGTCGACGTCCAGCTCGCCCGCGGTGGGATCGTGCCGGCGCACCGTGTACTCCCGCGAGACGGGCATCGGCCGCGGCCAGCGCAGCACGTCCCCGTTCTGCTCCGGCAGCCGCAGCTCGCCCCGCTCGTCGGGGAAGACCAGCCGGACGTGCTCCTCCGGGACGTGGCTCTGGAACCCCGCGATGCCCGGCCCGCCCAGCGTGAGCCGGAGCATGGCGGGCCCGAGCCACGCCGTCCGCAGCACCACCAGCTCGCGGATCCCGATCGGGTAGGGCACCTTCACGCCGCCGGGGCCCGTCTTCGCCGCGTCGAGCAGGTCCGGGAGCTGCGCGGCGCGGGGAGCGCTCGTCATCGTGCCCCGAGCAGCGGCGCGAAGGCCTGGTCGATCGAGTCGAGGGTCTTCAGCGCCGCGGAGTAGGTGGCGGCCTCCGTGTAGCGGATCGGGAAGGCCCTGCCGGCCTGCACGGCGGGCAGGTTCTTCCAGAGCTGCGAGTCGAGCACCTGCTGCACCGCCGCCGGCACCGAGCCGTCGGGTTCGACGCTGTAGGTGATCGCATCCGCCTCGCCGAGGCTGCTCCCGATCTGCTCGACGGACGGGTACTCGCTCACCGCCTTGGACCCGGGGCCGGGGTTCTCGACCGCGCCGTAGTAGTTCGCGCCGACGTCCTGCGCCACGTTCGTGCCCCACGAGCCGTTGAACTCGCGGTGGAAGGTGCCGTCGGTGACCCGCCCGTACGCGCCGACGTGCCCGAACTTCAGCGGGGGCACCACTGCGGCGTACTTCTCCCGCAGCGATGCGGCCTTCGCCTCGTACTCGGCGCGCACGGCGTCGAAGCCCGCCAACGCGCCCGCGGCGTCGGCGTGGCGACGGGAGATGTCCCGCCAGGCCGACGGGACCGTGGGGCCGACCGCCACGACGGGTGCGAGCGTCGCGAGCCGCTCCACGTCGACGTCGGCGAGCACCGGCACGGGCACCCCGATCACGATGAGGTCCGGGTCGGCCAGCGCGATCGCCTCGTAGTTCGTGTCGGCCGCCGACTCGCCGGCCACCTTGTCCAGCCGCTCGTAGGTGGCGAGCTCCTCCGGGCTCATCATCGGGACGCCACGCGTCCAGCTCGAGATGCCGACCAGCGGAGCGCCGGCCTCGATCAGGGCCGGGACGGCGTAGCCGGTGGCGACCACGCGCTGCGGGTGCACGGGGATGGTCGCCTCGCCGTTCTCACCCGCGAAGGTGCGCGTCTCGACGGCCGGGGCGGGCGCGTCGGGCTCTCCTGCGCCGCCGCAGGCCGCCGTGACGAGCACGAGCGCGACCGCCGCGAGCCAGGACGACCAGCGGAAACTCATCGATCCCCGAACCTCTCACCCGAAGATAGGTGAGGGTTACCTTAGATCACGTCGGCTCGACAACGTCATCTGTCCCGGTTCCCGCCGGACGGACCGCCACGTCGATGCAGTCATCCGCGCGATGAAGGTCGGGGCGGCGTTTTCCTACCGTCGATGACGTGCCCCCCGAGACCCTCGCCGCCGCGATCGCACGGGTCGGCAACCCCGTCGCTCCGGTCCCGTACGTGCAGTTCGCCCGCGACCAGTACCGGGGGAAATGATGTCGACAGAGACGAACGAGCCCGTCACCCACTCCGAACCGAGCGTCCTCTCCAAGCGGGAGGCGCTGGTCCGGGCCCTGCGGAACGCGAGCTACGAGGTCCTCCCGTTCAAGAAGACCGAGGCGGCCGTGTTCGAACACGTCCCGCCGGACGTGGCCCTGACCGTCACCACGACCGAGGCGAAGGGTCTCGGCCCCACGGTCGACCTGGCCGTTCGCCTGTCCCGCCACGGGTACACCGCGGCACCGCACCTCGCGGCCCGCCTCGTCCGCGACGGCGCCCACCTCACCGACGTCGTCGCGCAGCTGCGTGAGGCGGGCGTCAGCAGCGTCTTCGTGATCGGTGGCGACGCGGCGGAGCCGGCGGGCACGTTCCCCGACGCGCTGAGCCTCCTGCGGGGCCTCGACGAGATCGGGCACCCGTTCACCACCGTCGGCATCGGCGGCTACCCCGAGGGGCACGGGCACATCCCCGACGACGTGGTCGACAAGGCCCTCGAGCAGAAGGCGCCGCACGCCACCCAGGTGATCACCCAGCTCTGCTTCGACGCCGACACCACGGTGAGCTGGGCCCGCAGCATCCAGGCCCGCGGCGTCGCACTGCCCGTCCGGGTCGGCATCCCGGGCGCGGTGAGCCGCCAGAAGCTCGTCCGCATCACCGCGGGGCTCGGCCTCGGCCAGTCCGCCCGTTTCCTCAAGAAGCAGCAGAGCATGCTCTGGCGGTTCTTCCTGCCCGGTGGCTACAGCCCCGACCGGCTCGTCCGCCGGCTCACCCCCAGCTTCGGCGACCCCGGCACCAACCTGGCAGGCTTCCACGTCTTCACCTTCAACGAGCTGGAGAAGACGCAGACATGGCGCCAGGAGTGGCTCGCCCGCCTGGAGGAGGCGTGACCCCCGACCGGCGGCCGGGGCAGCACTGCGTGCTGACGCTGTCCTGCCCCGACACCCTCGGCATCGTGCACGCCGTCTCCGGGTTCCTCGTCGAGCACGGGTGCACGATCCGGGAGAGCCAGCAGTTCGAGGACCCCGACAGCGGCACGTTCTTCATGCGGGTGCAGTTCGCCCGCGCCGACGGCGGCGAGCTCGACGTCGGCGCCCTGCGCACGGCCTTCGGCGACGTCTCCGCCCGGTTCGGCATGACCTGGCGGGTGGTCGACGCCTCCGAGCGCCAGCGCGTGGTCATCATGGTGAGCAGGTTCGCCCACTGCCTCAACGACCTGCTGTTCCGCAACTCCGTGGGCGAACTCAACCTCGACGTCGTCGCCGTGTTGTCCAACCACCCCGACCTCGGTCGCCTCGCCGACAACTACGACGTGCCCTTCCGCCACATCCCGGTCACCCCGGACACGAAGCCCGCCGCCGAGGCCGCGCTGCTCGACCTCGTCCGCACCGAACGCGTCGACCTCGTCGTGCTCGCCCGCTACATGCAGATCCTCTCCGACGAGACCTGCAAGCAGCTCGAAGGCCGCGCGATCAACATCCACCACTCGATGCTGCCCAGCTTCAAGGGCGCCCGCCCCTACCACCAGGCCCACGCACGCGGGGTGAAGGTCATCGGCGCCACCGCGCACTACGTCACCCCCGACCTCGACGAGGGCCCGATCATCGAGCAGGAGCTCATGCGGGTCGACCACACCATGAGTGCCGACGAGTTCGCCGCCCACGGCCGCGAGGTCGAGTGCCGCGCACTGGCCCGCGCGGTCCGCTGGCACACGGAGAACCGGGTGGCGCTGAACGGGACGAAGACCGTCGTCCTGCAGTGAGCCCGGGACTCAGACCAGGTGCCGCACCAGGATCGTCGCGACGCACGCCGGCTTGGCGGCTCCGTCCACCGTGATCGTCACGGTGATGGTGAGCTGGACGCCGCCCTGCACGTCGGTGACCGCGTCGAGCACGGCGGAGGCGCGGACCTTGCTCCCCACCGGCACCGGTGAGGGGAAGCGCACCCGCTCGCAACCGTAGTTGACCACCATCCGGAACCCCGTGAACTCGACGATCTCGGGCATCAGCCGCGGGATCAGCGACAGGGTGAGGTAGCCGTGGGCGATGGTGCCGCCGAACGGCCCGTCCTTCGCCCGCTCGGGGTCCACGTGGATCCACTGGTGGTCCGCGGTGGCGTCGGCGAACTGGTTCACCGCGTGCTGGGTGATCTCGTACAGCTCGCTGCGCCCCAGCTCCTCGCCGAGCGGGAGGGCCCGCACGCCCTCGATTCCGCTGACCTGCACGGCCGCCATGTCAGTTCCCTCCCAGGTCGAACGGGGCGGGCAGGTGGTCCTGCAGCTCGCCCTTCAGCTCGGTGGCGAACAGGTCGCGGACCGCGTCCGGGGTCCAGCCGCCTGGCCGCAGCTGCTCGGCGACCTGGCCGGGGTGGGTCCAGAGGGCGATGCGGTCGCCGCCGACCGCGATCGCCTGGCCGGTGACGCCGGCCGACTCGGCCGACGCCAGGTAGACGACGAGCGGGGCGACGTCGTCGGGTGTGCCGAGTCCCTGGCGCCGGACGTGCTCCGGAAGGGGCTCGCCGCGATCGGCCTTCTCGACGAGCTCGCCGAGGCCGGGAATCGTCGCCACCATGCGGGTCAGGGCGGTCGGGACGATGGCGTTGACCGTCACGCCGATCTTCGCGTGCTCCACGGCCCAGGTGCGCATCATCGCGACGATCGCGCCCTTCGACGCGGAGTAGACGGTCTGGCCGAAGCTCGCCCGCTGCCCGGCGGGCGACCCGACCAGGATCAGCCGGCCGCCCTCGCCCTGCTCCCGGAACCGCGCCGCCGCGGCGCGGCCGCAGGTGAAGGTGCCGCGCAGGTGGCTGGTCACCACCAGGTCGAAGTCCTCGTCGGTGGTGTTGCGCAGCGTCCTGTCGCGCAACGCGCCCGCGTTGGTGATCATCACGTCGAGCCGGCCGAACTCGTCGACGGCCCGGGCGACGAGCGCGTCGGCGATCTCGGAGCCGCCGACGGCACCGATCACGGCCACCGCACGGCCACCCGCGTCGACGATCGACGCCACGGTCTCCTCGGCCACGTCCGCGTCGAGGTCGTTCACCACGACCGACGCCCCCGCCGCGGCGAGCGCTCTCGCGTAGGAGCGGCCGAGACCGCGTCCCGCGCCGGTGACCACGGCGACCCTGCCGTCCAGCATGGCGTTCCTCCTCGCACGATCCGGCCGTCAGCATGCCCAGGCGCGGCGCGGCGCGTCACCCCGCCGCGGCCTCCCGGCGCCGATCCACGTCATGTGTCTCGGCCGCCCTCGGTCGGCGGGCCGAGGCCGATCGGTCATTGCGCTCTGTCGGTGCCCCGGCGGCGTTCCTAGCCTCGGTCGCGTGGACGTCAACGGGCTGACCGCGATCGACGTGCACACGCACGTGCTGGCATCGGTCGCCGAGGAGGACCGCTCCGGGGCCGATGCCGCGGCCCTCGCGGGCACGTTCGGCGAGATCCCCGAACTGACCGTCCCGGAGCTCGCCGCCTACTACCGCGAGCGCTCGATGGCGGCCGTCGTGTTCACGGTCGACTCGGTGACCCGCACGGGGCGGGAGGCGCGCGTGTCGAACGAGGAGATCGCCGAGCAGGCCGCCGAGCACCCGGACACGCTGATCCCCTTCGCGAGCGTGGACCCCGGCCGCGGCGCCGCCGCCGTGCGGATCGCGCGCCGGCTGATCGAGGACCACGGGGTGCGTGGCTTCAAGTTCCACCCGAGCGACCAGGAGTTCTACCCGAACGACCGCGCGGCGTACCCGCTGTACGAGGTGATCGCCGAGGCCGGGCTCCCCGCGCTCTTCCACAGCGGCCAGACGGGCGTGGGCGCAGGCCGGCGCGGTGGTGGCGGCATCCGGTTGAAGTACTCGAACCCGATGCACCTCGACGACGTCGCCGTCGACTTCCCCGACATGCCGATCGTCATCGCCCACCCGTCGGTGCCGTGGCAGGACGAGGCCCTCGCGGTGGCCGGCCACAAGCCGCAGGTCTACATCGACCTGTCAGGCTGGTCGCCCAAGTACTTCCCGCCGCAGCTGGTGGCCCAGGCGAACACCCTCCTGAAGCGGAAGGTGCTCTTCGGCTCGGACTTCCCGGCCCTCACCCCGGACCGCTGGCTCACCGACTTCGCGAAGCTCGACCTCAAGGACGAGGTCCGGCCGTTGATCCTCAAGGAGAACGCCGTCCGCCTGCTCGGCCTCGGGGGTTGAGGTGGACGCGTCGATCGGCACGGTCTGGGAGGCGGTCGCCGCGCACCTCCCGGACGCGGTCGTGATCTCCGAGCCGGGGCGCGACGTCACCTACGCGGAGTTCGACGACCGCGCCTCCCGCCTGGCGGCCGCTCTCGAGGCGGCCGGCGTCGGCCCGGGGGACACGGTCGCCTGCTACCTCTACAACGGTGCGACGTACCTGGAGACCGTGTTCGCGGCCTTCAAGATCGGCGCCATCCCGGTCAACGCGAACTACCGCTACACCGGGCACGAGCTCACCGAGCTGCTCGCCGACGCCGACGCCGCTGCCGTCGTGTTCAGCGGAACGCTCGCCGAGAACGTCCGGCACGCGGCGGAGCACATCCGCACGCTGCGGCTGCTGGTGCGCGCCGGACCCGGCGCCGGGCCCCTGGCGCGGGACCTCGACGAGCTCATGGGCGGCACTCCCCCGCGCCCGCACAGCCCGCGACCGAGCTCCGACCAGCTCTTCATGTACACCGGCGGCACCACCGGCAAGCCCAAGGGCGTGATCTGGCGGCAGGCCGACCTGCTGCACAGCCTCACGGTGCCGATCTTCGGCCCGCTCGGCCACACCTCGCTCCCGGCCACCCTCGACGAGGCGGTGGAGATCGCGGTCGCCGCCCGGTCGACGGGCCGCGCGCCTGCGACGATGCCGATCGTCCCGCTCATGCACGCGACCGGCCTGTTCAACACGATGGGCGCGCTACTAGTCGGCGGCCGCGCCGTCACCGCCCGCCCGGGCCGGCTCGACCCGCGCCACATCTGGGAGACGGTCGCCGGGCAACGGGTCGGCACGATCATCGTCGCCGGCAACGCGGTCTGCCAGCCGCTCGTCGACGAGCTGCGCGCCGCAGAGCGGGCCGGCACCCCGCACGACCTCTCCTCGCTCCGCGGCATGATCAGCTCCGGGACCGCGTTCAGCGACCGCCTCAAGCAGGCCTTCCACGAGCGGGCACAGGTGACGATCACCGATGCCATCGCCTCCAGCGAGGGCGGCCCGTTCGCGTTCGCGATCACGCGCTCGGTTGCCGACCTGCCGTCCCGGTTCTTCCCGGTGCCCGCCACCAGGGTCATCGGCGCCGACGACCGCATCCTCGAACCGGGCAGCGCCGAGGTCGGCGTCCTCGCCTACAGCGGCCCCATGCCGCTGGGCTACTACAAGGACAGCGCGAAGACCGCGACGACCTTCCGCACGATCGACGGCGTCCGCTACTCCATCCCCGGCGACCACGCCCGGCTCGACGCCGACGGGGCGATCCGCTTCCTCGGGCGCCGCTCCGGCGTCATCAACACCGGCGGCGAGAAGGTGCACCCCCAGGAGGTCGAGAACGCCCTCCTCACCCACCCCGACGTCACCGACTGCGCCGTGGTCGGCGTGCCCGACCCGACGTGGGGCGAGAGCGTGGCCGCGGTGGTGGCCACGCCCGCGGCTCCGGCCGAACGCGAGCTGCAGGACTGGGTGCGCCGCACCCTCGCCGGCTACAAGGTGCCGCGCCGGATCGTCCTCGTCGAGCAGCTGCCCCGAACCCCGACGGGCAAGCTGGAGGTGGCGCGGGCCAGGGAGATCGTGGAGCGCGGGCCCACCTGAGCGGGAGCAACGGCGTGTCGTACTGTCGGGCGCGTCTGCCACTTCGCGGGATGGGAACGTTTTGGCGCGGTACGTCATGACCCGGCTCGTTGACGACATCGACGGCTCCCATGCCGTGACGACGGTGTCGTTCTCCCTCGACGGCGACAGCTACGAGATCGACCTGTCGGAGTCGCACCTCAGCGCGCTGCAGCAGGCGCTCGCCCCGTTCGTGAGCGCCGCCCGCGTGGTTCCGGGTGAGCGACGCGCGGTGCGGACCGCGGCGCAGGCACCGAAGGAGCAGGTGGCGGTGCGGCGCGAGGTGATCCCGGCGGAGACGACCCCCGCACGTCCCGCGACGGTCGCCGCGCCTGCCCTGGACGCGCTGCCCTTCCGGCCGCCGGCCCCCGCCGCCACACCGGCGCGCTCGAAGCCCGCCCCATTGGTGGCCGACCCGTTCAACCCCCGGTAGGAACGGCCCGCTCCTCGCCCCATTGGAACGTATAGCGCACGGGGGGACTTGTCGCAAGACCCGGTTCCGGGCCGAGAATCGCGCTCCACGAATTCGACGGGAGCGCGAATGCGAGTGTTGTTGTCCACGGTGGGGACGCGCGGCGAGGTCCAGCCGGTCGTAGCGGTCGCCACCCGGTTGCGGTCCTCGGGACACGAGGCCGTGGTGTGCGCGCCCCCCGACTTCCGCGCGTGGGTGGAGTCGCTCGGGATCCCGTTCGTGCCGGTCGGGCCCGAGCTGCGCGGCACCGCCGAGCAGGGCGAACGGGTCCTGCCCACGCCGGAGCAGCGGCGGCAGATGATCGACGGCACGGTGGCGGCCCAGTTCGCTGCGGTCGCGGCGGGAGCCGATGGCTGCGACGCGGTCGTGGGCGGCGGCGCGTTGGCCATCGCCGCACACTCGGTCGCGGAGCACCGGGGAATCGGGTACGTGTACGCGAGTTTCTGCCCGATCACGCTCCCGTCCCGCCACCACGCACCACCGGTATTCGGAATTCTCGGCGAGAAGCAGCCCGACGGAACGGTCGACAACGCCACCCTCTGGGCCGAGGATGCGCGGCGCTGGAACCTCATGTGGGGCGAGGCCGTCAACTCCCGGCGCGCCGAGCTGGGCCTCGCACCCGTCGCGGACGTGCGGGACCACGTCTTCACCGCCAGGCCCTGGCTGGCCGCCGATCCCACGCTGGCACCGTGGCCGGACGCGAACGACCCGGACGTGTTCCAGTCGGGCGCCTGGATCCTGCCCGACGACCGCCCCCTCGACCCCGAGCTCGAGGCGTTCCTGAACGCCGGTGAGCCTCCCGTGTACCTCGGGTTCGGCAGCATCGCAGCCCCCGGGGACATCACGTCGAACGTGGTCGAGGCGGCCCGCGCGCTGGGCCGCCGCACCATCGTGTCCCGCGGATGGGCCGACCTCGCGCCCGTGGACGGTGCACCCGACTGCCTCGCCATCGGGGAGGTCAACCAGCAGGCGCTCTTCCCGCGGGTGGCCGCCGTGGTGCACCACGGCGGCGCGGGCACCACCACCGCGGCCGCCGCCGCAGGCACGCCCCAGGTGCTCGTCCCGCAGGTGTACGACCAGTTCTACTTCGCCGGGCGCGTCGAGGAGCTGGGGATCGGCAGTGCTCACCGCGATGGCGGCTCGCTGCACGCGGCGCTCGCCGGCGCACTCGGGCCCGAGGTCGCGACGACGGCTCGGGCCCTCGCGAGCGCCGTGCGGACCGACGGTGCGACGACGGCCGCCCGGCGGTTGGTCGAGATGACCCGGATCGCATGACACGGGCTCGACGGGAACAACTCGGTTGAGAGCGCGCGTTACACCATGCATCGTGCTGGTGCGGTTGATCCGCGCCCGAGTTCGATCCCTCCCCTGCGTCGCCACGAGGCGACGCGTCCACCCACTGTGCTCGCGGGGACCACCCGCGCCCACACCCAGATTGGAGGCGGCACACCCATGCCTGACTTCGACGACTGGCGGCAGGTTGCCGCCTGCCGGGACCAGGACCCGGAACTGTTCTTCCCGCTGACCGAGACGGGGCCGGGGGCCCTCCAGGTGGAGCGCGCGAAGGCCGTCTGCGGCGGCTGCCCCGTGCGCGCCGAGTGCCTCCGGTACGCGCTCGACAACGGCCTCGACCACGGGGTCTTCGGGGGCACCACCGAGACCGAGCGCAGGGAGCTGCGGCGGGCGCGCACCTCCCGCCGGGCGGCCTGACTACTGCCGTAGTCGGAACTTTGTCTTGACATACGGACGTGAGCCTGGCTAGCGTCCGGGGCCCGCGGCCGACCCAGGAGGACAGCGATGAAGCTCGCCCTCGACCCGCAGATGTTCTACGCGACACACTCGGTGTTCGAGCTGCCCGACGTGGTCGCCCGCGCCGGCTACTCCTACATGGAGCTGTCCCCCAAGGCCGACTTCATCCCGTTCTTCGGCCACCCACGTGTCGACGACGCCGGCGTCGCCAGGCTGCGCAAGCGGGCGGGCGACGCCGGCGTCACGATCGCGTCCGTCCTGCCCGTGCTGCGCTGGTCCGGCCCGGGTGAGGACGAGCGTCAGGCGGCGGTCCGCGCCTGGAAACGCGCCATCCAGATCACGGTCGACGTCGGCGTGGACACCATGAACTCCGAGTTCAACGGACGGCCCGAAGCCGCCGAGCACGCCGAGAGCCAGTTCCTGCGCTCGATGGACGAGCTGATCCCGGTCTTCGAGCGCGAGGGCGTCAGGCTCGTGCTCGAACCCCATCCGGACGACTTCATCGAGGACGGTCGCGCCGCGGTCGACTTCGTCCGCGGCCTCAACCGCGACTGGATCTCCTTCCTCTACTGCACCCCGCACACGTTCCACCAGGGCAACGACGCCACCGGGATCATCACGGCAGCCGGGGACAAGCTCGCATACGTGCACCTGGCCGACACACTCGACCACACCGCGTCGGGCGGGCTTCGCTACATCGTCAACCCACCCGGCTCCACGGTGCGCGTGCACCAGCACGCCGAGATGGGCCGCGGCGAGGTCGACTTCGACGAGGTCTTCGCCGCCCTCGCCTCGATCGGGTTCGACGGCATCGTCTCCTCCTGCGTGTTCGGCTGGGAGGAACAGGCCGCCGAGATCAGCGTGCGCCAGCGGGAGAAGGCCACCGCCCTGATCGAGAAGCACTTCAGCGGCGTCCGCTGAGGGCCGCCCCATACGATCGCTCGGTGGGCCAGCACCCTGACGCGTTCCTGTCGTTCGCCGACATCGCCCCGGACCGGACGGTGGAGCGGCTACCGGGGACCAACCGCGACGCCATGGCCATGGTGCTGCTGCTCTACCGGGTCACGAGCACGATCGTCTACGACCTCGAGTCGACGGTGCACCGGCCGGCGGGGTGGAGCTGGTCGGCGTTCCGGCTGCTGTTCACGCTGTGGGTCGCGGGCCCGCAGGAGGCGAGCCGGGCGGCCGAGCTGTCCGGGATGAGCCGCGCGGCGGTGTCGAGCCTGTCGCGGACGCTCAGCGCCGCCGGCCTCCTGGAGCGCGGCCCCGACGAGCGGGACCGCCGCGGCGTGGTGCTGTCGCTCAGCGAGGAGGGCACGAGCCGGCTCGAGGCGGCGCTGCGGGTCCACAACGAGCGGGAGTCGGAGTGGGCCGCGCTCCTCACCTCCGAGGAGCTGGAGGTGTTCAACACCGTGCTCGGGAAGCTCGCACGGGCCGCCCGTTCCGAGTCCTGGGTCAGCCACCGCTTCTGACTGGCGTTCATGGCCGCAGAGCCCTAGGCTCCCCGGGTAGTTAAACCTTTAACTGCCGAGAGGGATCCGCCGTGGCCAAGCCCTTCGCCTCCTCCGCCGACACCGCCGTCAAGGAGCAGACCCTCGAGGTCCTCGCCGACGGCGTGTACGCCCTCACCGCAGAGGGCGACCCCAACATCGGCGCCGTCGAGGGCGAGGACTTCCTCGTCTGCTTCGAGGCGCTCGCCACCCCGGTGGCGGCACGCAAGTGGCTCGCCCGGCTGCGCGAGCACACCGACAAGCCCGTGCGCTACCTCGTGCTCAGCCACTACCACGCCGTCCGGGTGCTGGGCGCGAGCGCGTTCGACGCCGAGATCATCGTCGCTCACGAGAACACGCGCGCGCTCGTGGCCGAGCGGGGCAAGCAGGACTGGGAGAGCGAGTTCGCCCGCATGCCCCGCCTCGCCGAGGCGGCCGACTCGGTGCCCGGGCTCACCTGGCCCACGCTCACCTTCGCCGACCGGCTCACGATCGACCTCGGTGGCGACCGGGGCGACCTCGTGCTGCAGTTCCACGGCCGCGGCCACACCGAAGGCGACATCACGGCGTGGCTCCCCCGGCACAAGATCCTCTTCGCGGGCGATCTCGTCGAGGCGCAGGCCGCCCTCTACACGGGCGACGCATTCCACCGCGACTGGGCGGGCGGCACGCTCGACCGCGTCAAGGCGCTCGGAGCCGAGCAGCTCGTCGGCGGGCGGGGCGCGGTGAGCCAAGGCCGGGCCGAGGTCGACGCCGCCATCGAGCAGACCCGCGGCTTCCTGCAGGTGATGATCCGCGAGGTCGGTGCCGTGCAGCAGCGCGGCGGCACGCTCAAGGAGGCCTTCGAGGCCACCCACGCCGCGCTCGTCGACGACTACGGGCACTGGCCGATCTTCGAGCACTGCCTGCCCTTCGACGTTTCACGGCTGTGGGACGAGCTGTCCGGTGTCGAGCGCCCGGTCATCTGGACCGCGGAACGCGACCAGGAGGTCTGGGCGCAGCTCCAGTCATGAACCCGGTCCTCGTCCTCGGGGCCGGTCCGGTCGGCCAGACCACCGCCCTGTTGCTCGCCCGGTGGGGCGTGCAGACGATCGTGCTCGACCGACGCCCGGCCCGGGACGCGATCGGGTCGAAGGCGATCTGCCAGCAGCGCGACGTGCTCGACATCTGGGAATCGGTCGGCGCGGGCCGCCGGATCGCCGACGAGGGCGTCACCTGGACCACGGCGCGAACGTTCTTCCGCGACGCCGAGCTGTTCAGCTACACGCTCGCCGAGCCCGGCCGGCCGGCGTTCCCGCCGTTCGTCAACATCTCCCAGACCCGTACCGAGCAGATCCTCGACGAGCGCATCGCCGCCGAGCCGCTGGTCGACCTGCGCTGGGGCCACCACGTCGTCGGCATCGACCAGGACGACACCGGCGTCGAGGTGCGGTGCGCCGACGGGACCGCGCTGCGCGGCTCCTACCTCGTCTTCTGCGCGGGGTCCCGCTGCGACGAGCTGCGCAGCATGCTCGGCGTCGACTTCGCGGGCCACTCCTTCGACGACCGGTTCCTGATCTGCGACATCCGCACCGACCTGCCCGGCTGGGCCCACGAGCGGCGGTTCTACTTCGACCCCGCCTGGAACCCCGGCCGCCAGGTGCTCATCCACCCCTGCCCCGACTCGACCTTCCGCATCGACTGGCAGGTGCCGGCCGGCTACGACCTCGACGCGGAGGCCGCCTCCGGCGCGCTGGACGCCCGGATCCGCGCGATCATCGGCGACCGGGACCACGAGATCGTGTGGAAGTCGGTCTACCGCTTCCACTCCCGGCTGGTCGACCGCATGCGGTGCGGGCGCGTCCTCATCGCGGGCGACGCCGCGCACCTGGTCTCGCCGTTCGGGGCCCGCGGGCTCAACTCCGGCGTCGCCGATGCGGAGAACGCCGCCTGGAAGATCGCCTACGTCGGGAACGGGTGGGCGCCCGACACCCTGCTGGACAGCTACCACGACGAGCGGCACGCCGCGGCGCTCGAGAACATCGCCGTCACCACCGCGACCATGAACTTCCTCGTCCCGCCGGACGAGGAGTCGGCCACCCACCGGCGGGACGTCCTGTCCCGGGCCGCCGCCGACCCCGCCGCCCGCTCACTCGTCGACTCGGGACGGCTCGCGGAGCCGTTCTGGTACGTCGACTCGCCGCTCACCACGTCGTCCCCGAACCGGCCGTTCGCCGGCCGCCCGCCCCGCGGCGCCGTGCCCCCGCCCGGCCCGGGCGTCCTCGTCCCCGACGTCCCGGGGAGCCAGGGGCGGCTCCGGGAGCTCGCCCGGGACGGGTTCCTGCTGCTCACCGGCCGCCGGGCCGACATCGCGGCCGCCCGGGCGGCGGCCAGCACCACGCCCGGTCCCACCCGGGTCCTCGGGCTCGACGAGATCGATCCCGACGGCGCCCTGGGCGGACGCCCGGACGAGGTCTGGATCATCCGCCCGGACGCGCACATCGCCGCTGTCCTCGACCACCCCACCCGTCACGAGATCCGCGCGGCGCTCGCCCGCGCCACCCACTCGGGAGGAGAACGACCATGGCGTACTACCGACGAGTCGGTGACATCCCGGCCAAGCGGCACACCCAGCACCGCACCCCCGACGGGGGCCTCTTCTACGAGGAGCTGATGGGCGAGGAGGGCTTCTCCGCCGACTCCTCGCTGCTCTACCACCGCGGCGTCCCGTCGGCGATCGTCGACGCCTCCCCGTGGGACCTGCCCGACCAGACGCTCACCGAGAACCGCCCGCTGCTGCCCCGGCACCTGAAGCTGCACGACCTGGTCGGGGAGGACTGGAAGGCCGCCGACGCGGTCACCGGGCGGCGGCTCGTGCTCGGCAACGCCGACGTGCGGATCTCGTACGTCGCCGCCGGCCAGCCCTCCCCGCTGTACCGCAACGCCATCGGCGACGAGTGCGTGTACGTCGAGTCCGGATCGGCCACCGTCGAGACGGTCTTCGGGGTGCTCGCCGCCCGGCAGGGCGACTACGTGCTCCTGCCGAGGGCCACCACCCACCGCTGGGTCCCGACCGGCGAGGAGCCGCTGCGGCTCTACGCCATCGAGGCGAACTCGCACATCGCACCGCCCAAGCGCTACCTCTCCCGATACGGGCAGCTGCTGGAGCACTCCCCGTACTGCGAGCGGGACCTGTACGGGCCCGGCGAGACGTTCCTCGTCGAGGGGACCGACGTCGAGGTGCTGGTGAAGCACCGCGGCTCACGAGGGATCACCGGCACCCGGTACGTCTACCCGACCCACCCGTTCGACGTGGTCGGCTGGGACGGCTGCCTGTACCCCTACACGTTCAACGTCAGCGACTTCGAGCCGATCACCGGGCGGGTGCACCAGCCACCGCCGGTGCACCAGGTGTTCGAGGGCAACAACTTCGTGATCTGCAACTTCGTGCCGCGGAAGGTGGACTACCACCCCCTGGCCGTGCCGGTGCCGTACTACCACTCCAACGTCGACTCCGACGAGGTCATGTTCTACTGCGGCGGCAACTACGAGGCCCGCAAGGGATCGGGCATCGGGCAGGGCTCGATCAGCCTGCACCCGGGCGGGCACAGCCACGGCCCGCAGCCGGGGGCCGTCGAGCGGTCGCTGGGTGCGGAGTTCTTCGACGAGCTGGCCGTCATGGTCGACACGTTCCGGCCACTGGAGCTGGGCGAGGGCGGCCTCGCCTCCGAGGACCCGGCCTACGCGTGGACCTGGGCGGGCCGGGGGCCGGCCCGATGACGCTCTTCGGCCTGGACAACCTGCCGTACGGCGTCTTCTCCCCCTCCGGCGGCGCGCCGCGGGTCGGGGTGCGCTTCGGCGACGACGTCGTGGACCTGTCCGTGCTGCTCGACGACCCGGTGTTCGCGATGCCGTCCCTCAACGGGTTCATGGAGCAGGGCCGGAGCCGGTGGACGCAGGTGCGGGAGCAGATCAGGGAGCTGCTGGCCGGCGAGGTCGCGGACGCCGCCGTGCACCCGGTGACCGACGTGCAACTGCACCTGCCCGTCGAGGTCGCGGACTACGTCGACTTCTACGCCTCCGAGCACCACGCGTCGAACCTGGGGCGGCTCTTCCGGCCGGACTCCGAGCCGTTGATGCCCAACTGGAAGCACCTGCCGGTCGGCTACCACGGCCGCGCCGGCACGGTCGTCGTCTCCGGTACGGAGGTCGTGCGGCCGTGCGGCCAGCGCAAGGCTCCCGACGAGGCCGCGCCCACCTACGGTCCGAGCCGCCGGTTGGACATCGAGGCCGAGCTGGGGTTCCTCGTGGGCGTCGGGTCGACGCTCGGTGACCGCATCGGCGTCGACGACTTCGCCGACCACGTGTTCGGCGCGGTGCTGCTCAACGACTGGTCCGCTCGCGACCTGCAGGCCTGGGAGTACGTGCCGCTCGGCCCGCACCTGGGCAAGAGCTTCGCCACGTCGATCTCGCCCTGGGTGGTGCCGCTGGCCGCGCTGGAGGCGGCGCACGTGCCGCTGCCCGGTCAGGACCCGCAGCCCCTCCCCTACCTGTGCGGGCGCGAGGACTGGGGCCTCGACATCGACCTCGTCGTGGAGTGGAACGGCGAGGAGGTCTCTCGCCCGCCGTACCGGGAGATGTACTGGTCTCCCGCGCAGATGCTCGCCCACATGACGGTGAACGGGGCGTCGGCGCGCACCGGGGACCTGTTCGCCTCCGGCACGATCTCCGGGCCGGAGAAACACCAGCGCGGCGCGTTCATCGAGCTCACCTGGGGCGGCCGGGAGCCGGTCACCGTGAAGGGCGAGGAGCGCACGTTCCTCGAGGACGGCGACGAGGTCACGATCTCCGCCACCGCTCCCGGCGCGAACGGGGGAAGGATCGGGTTCGGGGAGGTGACCGGGACGATCAGGCCGGCTCGGGGCGGTACGTTCACGGCGTGACCGCGGACGACACCGAGGTGCTCGAGGTCGCCGGGCGGGAGGTGCGGATCACCAGCCCGGGCAAGGTGCTGTTCCCCGCCCGCGGCGAGACGAAGCTCGACCTCGCCCGCTACTACCTGACCGTGGCCGAGCCCCTCATGGCGTCGATGGGGGGCCGACCGGTACTCCTGCAGCGCTTCCCCAAGGGCTCGGGCGGCCCCTCGTTCTTCCAGAAGCGCGTCGCGCCCACCGCCGCCGACCCGTGGGTGACCACCACGGTGGTGTCGACGCCGAACGGCACGACGTCCAACGCGCTGGTCGCCGTGGACCTCGCGCACGTCCTGTGGGCGGTGAACCTCGGCTGTCTCGGGTTCCACGTCTGGCCCGTCACGGCCGCCGACCCGGGGCACAGCGACGAGCTGCGGATCGACCTCGACCCGAGCCCCGGCGTCACGTTCGCGATGATCCAGGAGGCGGCCGCGGAGGCGAAGGGGCTGCTCGACGAGCTCGGAGTCGTCAGCCATCCGAAGACGACGGGGAACCGCGGCATCCACGTCTACGTGCGCCTCCAGCCCAGCTGGGATGGCTACGAGGTGCGCTCGGCGGCTGTCGCAGTTGCCCGCGAGCTCGAGCGGCGCCGGCCCGACCTGATCACCGCGGCCTGGTGGAAGGAGGAGCGCGGCGCGCGGGTGTTCGTCGACTTCAACCAGAACGCGCCGCACAAGACCGTGTTCGGCGCGTGGTGCGTGCGCGCGAACCCGCACGGCCAGGTGTCGACACCGTTCGCGTGGTCGGAGCTGGAGTCGATCACGCCGGCCGAGCTGACGCTCGCCACCGTTCCCGGCCGGCTGGCCGAGCGCGGCGACCCGTGGGCCGCGATGTCGTCCGAGCACCAGTCGCTGGAGCCGCTGCTGGACCTGCACCGCCGCGACATGGCGAGCGGGTTGATGGACGCACCCTGGCCGCCCGTCTACCCGAAGATGCCGGGTGAACCGCCACGGGTCGCGCCCAGCCGGGCGCGGAAGTCCTGAACGAGCCGTCAGGCGCCGGGCGCCGGCAGCCAGTCGATCGTCACCGGGAACAGGTACCGGTCGGCCACCAGCGTGAGCACCCGGCGTGCGGTGCGCGGTGACTCGACGACGGCACGCGGCACGCCCGGGCCGGCCTTCTCGTAGGCCCGGCCGGCCAGTTCCTCGAGCAGGTCGCCGACGGCACCCTCCGCCGACGCGAGGCGCAGGCCGGTGACGCGTTGCAGCCGCGCGACCTCGACCAGGCCGAGGCTCCGCTCCGCGTACTCCGGGAACACCCCGGCGAGGAACAGGGCACCGTCTCCGATGCGCCGCCAGACCCCCGGCTGCTCGGCGGGCGCCACGACGTCCAGGAGACCGGCGAGGCGCGGGAGGTCGAGCTCGCTCCACCGCTGCCGTCGCCAGCCACGGGCACCGCGGCGCCAAACCGTGCCGGACACCACGCGGGCGTAGGACGCCAGCAGCTCGGCGAGGAAGAGCCGGTTCACGGGCTCGGTGGCGAACGCCGCCAGGACCGGCGCGTCGAAGACCGGCACCCGCGAGCGCGGTCCCGCGCGGTCGGCGACGTAGTAGCGCCCGACGAGGGAGTTCCCGACACGGTGCACCGCCGCCGCGAACACGAGGAACGGCGACAGGTACCGGAAGCGCGCGGCCTCGTCGGGCCGTGCGGCGACGAGCGCGTCGGCCACCCCCGGCCGGTCGAGCAGGTCCAGGACGAGGGTGGGCTCCCGCCGCAGCGCCGCCACCTGGTCGGCGCGTCCCCCGGTGAGGACCAACAGGTCGTGATCGGTGAGGTGCTCGGCGTACCGCCTGCCGACAGACTCCCGCCCGTCCATGCGATCCATTGTGCGCACGGACAGGCGGCTTCGGAAGGATCAGCGCGGCTCCCGATCAGCTCGAGAGGAGCTCGCCGACCGCCTCGTCGATGAACGCGGTGTCGACCGGGTTCGCCCCACCACCCGCGAAGTGCCCCCAGACGCCGGGGATGACCCGCAGCTCGGCGGTCTTCATGTGCGAGACGGCCCACTGCTCGTCCTCGGGCGGGAAGTAGAGGTCCTTCTCAGCCGGCATGACGATCGCCCGCGCCCGGATGGAAGCGAGGGCCTCCTCCGTGGACGCGAAGCCGGGGGTGGCGCCCACGTCGCCGTTCCACCAGGTGTCGAGCATCGTGAGCAGGTTGTTCGGGTCCCTGCCGTCGAGGAAGAAGCCCTCCCAGAACCCGACCGCGAAGTCCTCGAGGGAGGTGTGGCCGAGCTCGCGCCACACCTCATCCCAGTAGAACGCCTGCGAGAAGCCCCAGCCCGCGTAGATCCGGGCGAACGCGCGAAGGCCGCGCACAGGGAGGGCGTCGGGTTCGTACCAACCCTCCGCGAAGGCGGCGTCGGCGCGCAGCGCGTAGCGCAGCGAGTCGAGGAACACCTTGTTGTGCGGCGCGGTCCGCGGCGATCCGCAGAACGGCAGGATCCGCTGGACCATCTCCGGGTGGCTGACCGCCCACTGGTAGGTCTGCCCCGCTCCCATCGACCAGCCGAGCACCAGCTGCAGCGTCTCGATGCCGAACACCTCGGTGACGAGCCGGTGCTGCGCGGCGACGTTGTCCCGCACCGCGATCTGCGGGAACCGGGCGCGATCCCACGGGGGCGGTGTGTTCGACGGCGACGAGGAGAGGCCGTTGCCGAGCATGTTCGGCACGATGATGAACCAGCGGTCCGGGTTCAGCGCCTTGTCCTCGCCGATGAGCCACTCGTTGTCCCAGTGGCGGCCCGAGTACCAGGTCGGGTAGACGATCGCGTTGTCCTTCGCCGCGTTGAGCGTGCCGTAGGTCTGGTAGGCGATCCGGGCCGGACGCAGCGTGGCACCGCAGGCCAGCGTGAACTCCGGGATCTCGTGGACGTCGTACGGGGCGTCGCGTCCGGTCACGGGAACCTCCTCGGTGAGGGGCTTCCGACCGTGCTCCGCCGCGAGCCTCGACGCAAGGGCCGGCGGGCTCACCGGCGCCGCAGCAGGACGTCCGCGATGGCGACCTGGGACGGTTCGAGCCCGCGCTTGCCGTCCTCCACGTCCCACAGCGCGTTCTGCAGCACCCGGCCGAGCGTCCACCCCACCGCTCGGCGCCGGTCCCCGCCGATGGCCTCGGTCAGCCGGTCGAAGCGGCGCAGGACCGTGCGGTCGACGTCGCTCGCCACCCGCTCCCAGCAGCTGTCCAGCGCGGGCAGCAGGTCGAACCCGGGATCGCCTGCGAGCGACTCCGGATCGATCGCGAGCCACGGTTCGCGGTCCCCGGCGAGGACGTTGTCCTGGTGCAGGTCCCAGTGCAGCAGGCGATCGCCCGGCTCGCCGACGAGCTCCGCCACCGCGGCCGCGCACGTGCGCACGAGCCGCTGCTCGGCCGGATCCGCCAACGCCGCGGCCGCGCGCGGGGCCTCTGCCAGCATGCCGGCAGCGACGTCGGCCAGGTGCCGGAGACCCTCGGGAGCGGGCACCGCGACCAGGCGGGCCAGCAACCCGGCGAGGATTCCCATCGCCTCGTCGTCATCGTCCACCGTGGACAGCGGCCGGTCGGCGTGCAGCCGCTCCAACAACATCGCGCCGGCGGCGGCGTCGCCGTTGAGCAGGCGTACGACGCCTTCACCGTCCCAGGCGCGCAGCCCGATCATGGCGCCGGTGGTCTCGTCCCTGGGTTCCTGCAGCTTGAGCACGGCCGGAGTGCCGTCGCCACGGACCACCGGCAGGACGACCGCGGCCATCCCGTGGGTGGCCGCTCCGTCCGGCCGCAGCTCCCAGCGGCACAGCACGTCCGCGGCGAGCCGGGGCAGCCCCTCGACCCACGCGTTCCTGCCGTAGGAGGCGACGAACGCGTCGGGCACGTCGAGGTTCATGGAAGTCTCCTTCGTGGGTGATCGTCTCGAGCGTCACGAAGGAGCCGACGGAGGTGCCCGGCAGCCGGGCAGCGGTCAACGCATGGCCCTCACCCTACGGATCACCACGCCCCCGGCACCTGCCTGGTCGCGACGTTCAGCCGGTTCCAGGCGTTGATCATCGTGATGATGAGGATCAGGGAGGCGAGAGCCGGCTCGTCGAAGTGCTCGGCCGCCTCGTCGTAGACCTCGTCGGGCACCGGGTCCGCGCTGTCGCTGATCCGGGTCACGGCTTCGGCCAGGGCCAGGGCGGCCCGCTCCGCTTCCGTGAAGAACGGCGCGTCGCGCCACGCCCCCACGGCCCAGATCCGCTCGTCGCTCTCGCCTGCCTTCTTCAGGGCCTCGGCGTGCATACCGACGCAGACGCTGCACCCGTTGATCTGGCTCACCCGCAGGTTGACCAGCTCGGGCACCGCCTGCGGCAGGCTGCCGTGGCCGGCGGCCTCGGCGAGCGCCTGCAGGGCGTCGAACGCGCCGGGAATGCTCATGGCGGGGTGGGCCATCCGTGCTTGCACGATCTTCCTCCTGGTGGTGTCGGACCTGTCACCTCTCTGACACGGCACGACGCCCGGATGTGACGGTGCCTGCTGTGGGCCGGGCCACTCCCGTAATTCGATCGGCCGACTTGTTAGGTTTCCTGCATGCGTTCTCAGCGCGCTTTACTACCGCGGTCGACACCGACCGCTGTGGGCGTGTCGCCCCGCGCGATCGCCGCACTGCTGGACCGCATCGAGGCGCAATCCATCGAATGTCACTCCATCATGGTGGTGCGCCACGGTCACGTCGTCGCCGAAGGCTGGTGGGCGCCGTACTCGGCCGACCGCCCGCACCTGCTCTACTCGGTGACCAAATCGTTCACCTCGGTCGCCGTGGGGCTCGTGATCGCCGACGGGCTGCTCTCGCTGGATGACCGCGTGGTGGACATACTGCCCGACCACGTTCCGGCCGACGTCTCCGAGCAGGGACGCCGCATCACCGTCCACCACCTGTTGTCCATGACGGCCGGGCACGACACGGACAGCCTCGACGAGGCCTGGCGACTGGAACCGCGCGACCTGGTCAAGGGCTTCCTGCGCGTACCGTTTCCCGTGGCCGAGGGGAACACGGCACGCCTACGACAACTCGACCACTTTCGTCCTGGCCCGGATGGTGGAACGGGTCACGGGCCGCGGCCTGCCGGAGTTCCTCGACGAGCGCCTATTCGAGCCGATGGGTGTCGACCACGCCGAGTGGGACCGGGTGGCGAGCGGTGCCGCCTTCGGGTTCCACGGGCTGCACCTCACCACCGAGGCCGTTGCCGCGTTCGGCGAGCTGCTGCTGCGGGGCGGCCGCTGGGGCGAGCGGCAGCTCGTCCCGCGCGAATGGGTGGAGCTCGCGACGAGGCGGCACGTCGAAACGCTGCCTCCCGCGGACGGAGCCGGAAACCCCGACTTCCTTTGCGGTTACGGGTACCAGTTCTGGATGTCGCGGCACGGCTACCACGGAAACGGGTCGTTCGGCCAGCAATGCGTGGTCGTCCCGTCGCACGATCTCGTGGTCGCTGTCACCAGCGGCCACCCGAACGAGGGCTCGCCGGCACAGGTCGTGCACGACGCCATCTGGGAGTGCCTACTGCCCGGTGTGGACGTGGCGGGTGGTGGCGGCGACGGCGGCTCCCGGGACGACGAGCTCCTCGCCGAGCGGCTGCGTCGGCTGTCGTTCGCACCTGTGCCGGGCTCGGCCGAGCCGGGGCGTTCGGTCACGGCAAGGCTCACTGCCTCCGCGGAGGGTTCGGCCCTGCCCGACGGGACCAGGGTGGTCGTCGATCCCGTCGATGGTGGCTGGCTCCTGCGACTCGGGTCGGATCTCGACATCGAGGTAGGCCACGACCGATGGCAGGAGAGCTCGCCGCTCGGCCGCCCCGTCGTCGCGGCCGGCGCCTGGCAGGGCAGCACGTTCGTCGCCGACGTCTACGTCATCACAACCCCGCACCGGGTCCGGCTGGTGGTCGACGCCGAGGCGCAGACAGCGGTGACGACGTGGAGCACCGTGCCCCTGACCGGCCCCAGCCTGGAACTGCACGTGAGGTCGCCGCTGATGACGCAGCCCGACCACGCATAGGTAATCGGTTTCTCTACCGAACGACCGACTTGCTGAGGTTTCGATGCCAGAGCGCGTTCACAATAGTGAACGCTTCGATCACCCGAACAGACCTGACTCTCGAATATCCGTTCGACTAAACTCGAAGGCATGTCGACGACCGCGCCAACCCTATCAAACCGCACGCTCCCCTCAGGGGACGTCGCGCCATTACCTGGCGGCCGGGAAACGCACGCGACGCGGAAAAATCCGATACGAAGACCCGGGTCCGACCCACCGGATCCGTTGCTGAATTCCGGTGCGATCAGTGACTGGATCGTTCAGCTGCGTGGGCTCCGCCGGGACGTGTCGGACGCCGAGCGGATCGACCAGATCCGCGCCCTCGAACGGCTCAAGTCGGCTGCTGCGGCGGCGCAGGCCCGGCTCGCCGTCGACCTGGACACCTCGGTGCGGGCCGCGCACGCCGCCGCCGGCATCCCGGCCGGGCGGCAAGGCCGTGGGGTGGCCGTTCAGGTGGCGTTGGCCCGGCAGGAATCCTCTTACCGGGGTGGGCGGCACCTCGGGCTGGCCAAGATGCTGGTCACCGAGATGCCCCACACCCTCGCCGCCCTGGAATCCGGCGAGTTGTCGGAGTGGCGGGCCGGCCTGCTCGCCCGCGAGACCGACTGTCTGTCCCGGGAACACCGTGGGTTCATCGACACGACGCTGTGCGCCGACCCCACGGTCCTGCACGGGTGGGGGTACCGGCGGTTGATCACCGAGATCCAGAAGCTGGCCTGCCGGCTCGACCCCGCCTCGGTCGCCCGGCGCCGGGGCAAAGCCGAGTCCGAACGGCGGGTCACCTGCCGGCCCGCCCCCGACACCATGGCCTGCATGTCCGCCTTGCTCCCGGTCGCCCAAGGCGCCGCCGTCCACGCGGCGCTGCGCAAGGCCGCCGACACCGCGATCGCCACCGGCGACGGACGCACCCGCGGCCAGTTGATGGCCGACATCCTGGTGCAGCGGGTCACCGGGCAGGCCACCGCCACGGCGGTCCCGATCGAAGTCAACCTGATCATGGGCAGCAGCACCCTGTTCGGCCAGGACGACCAACCCGCGGTTCTGACCGGGCACGGGCCGATCCCGGCTGATTTGGCCCGGCGCCTGGCGGTGTCGGCGGCCGAGAACGAGTCGGCGTGGGTGCGGCGGCTGTACGCCACCCCCGACACCGGCCGGTTGATCGGGATGGAGTCGACCCGCAGGGTGTTCCCGGCCGGGTTGGCGCGGTTCATCGAGGTCCGTGACCAGTTCTGCCGCACCCCCTGGTGCGATGCCCCGATCCGGCACATCGACCACGCCCTGCCCCATCACGAGGGCGGGGCCACCTCGGCCGACAACGGCAACGGGCTGTGCGCCCAGTGCAACCACGCCCGCCAGGCACCCGGCTGGCACGCCCGACCACAGGACGGGGCCCGGCACACCGTGGAGATCACGACGCCGACCGGGCACCGCTACCGCAGCACCGCACCCGCACCACCCGGGCACCCGCAGACGAAGCGGCGACGCCTGGGCCGCGCCGCAGCCACTCAGGCCCGCTTGTCGCGACACCCTCGGCCCGTCTGACCGGTCCACGGCTTCGCCGCGGTGCTGTCTGGTGGAGGATGCCGACCATGGCGGAACAGACGACCCGGCCCGGCCGCACGGGCGCCGGATCCGCGCTGCTCGCCGCCGCCGTGATCCTCGTGGCGTTCAACCTGCGCCCGGCCATCACCAGCGTCGGCCCGGTGCTCGACCAGGCCCGAGCCACGTTCGCCGCCACCGCGGGGTGGGTCGGGCTGCTCACCACAGTGCCGGTCCTCTGCCTCGCGGCGGCCGGCGCGGTCGCGCCGCAGCTGGCCCGGTGGCTGGGGTTGCGTGGCGCGATCGCCGTGGCGCTTTCCGCCATCACGGCCGGGCTGGTGCTCCGGGTCCTCGGCGGCCCGGACCTGATGATCGCCGCCACGGTCGTCGCGACGAGCGGGGTCGCCGTCGCGGGTGTGCTCGTGCCGGTGGTCGTCCGGGCCGGGTTCCCCGCCCGCGTCGGCCTGGTCACGGGCCTCTACACCGCTGCGCTCCAGGCCGGTGCCACGCTCGGGTTCGCGTTCACCCCGCTGCTCGCCGAGGGCCTGGGCGGGTGGCGGCCGGCCCTCGCGAGCTGGGCCGCGATCGGCGCCGTCGCGCTCGCCGGCTGGTTCGCGTGGGGCCGTCCGAGCACGGCCGCCGCGGGCCCGGCGGATGGGGTCCGCGAGTCCGTACTCGCCTCACCGCTCGCGTGGACGATCACCGCTTTCTTCGGGCTGCAGGCGTTCGTCGCCTTCGCCGTGATGAACTGGCTCCCGCTCGCGCTGATGGACCGTGGCGTCAACCGCACGGACGCCGGCCTCCTGCTCGGCCTGCTGTCGATCGTCGCCCTCCCGGTCAGCCTGCTGGTGCCCCCGCTGGCCGGTCGCGGCTGCGGCCAGAGCGGTTGGATCCTCGCGCTGAGCGCGTGCGGGGCGGCGGGGCTCGTCGGCCTCCTACTGGTCCCCACCGCCGGGCCGTGGCAGGCGCTGCCCTGGGTCCTCCTGCTCGGGCTCGGGATGAGCGTGTTCTCCCTCGCCCTCACGGTCATCGCGCTACGGGCGTCGTCCGCGGCGCGCACGGCCGGCCTGTCCGGCATGGCACAGGGCATCGGCTACCTGATCGCCGGCACCGGCCCGTTCCTGGTCGGGCTGCTGCGCGAGACCACCGGTGGCTGGACGGTGCCGTTCACCGTGCTGCTCGCGGTGGTGGGCGCGCAGGCCGTCACCGGCGCGCTCGCCGGCCGCCCGCGCACCCTCTGAGTTCAGCGCTCCCGGGGTCAGAGGTCGAGCAGCTCGACGCTCACCGTGGCGACATCACCCACGTCGAGGCCTTCGGCCGTGCGAACGGGGCGCTTGAGCGGGAGCACGTAGCCCCGCTCCCCCGGGAAGATCGAAGTGGTCCACGTGCTGCCGCCGACGGTCGCCCTGACCCGCACCGATCCGAAGCCGCGGCGCGGCCCGTCGGCGAGCTCGCGGATGTCCTCCGACGCCTCCTCGGGCAGGCTCACGAAGACCCAGCTGTCGCCGCGCCGCGCGTCCCACACCCACAGCTCGGCATCGAAGTCGACGACCACGCGGCCAGCATCACACACCCCTCCGACAGCCCGGTTGCACGTAGCGCCGCACGGCCTCCTCGCGAGTCCTTCCGGCACGCATTGCGAGGAGCCCCCCATGAGCGCATCGATCCTCCCGCCCCAGGACGAACACCTCACGACGGGCTGGGAACCCGATCTGCCCCCAGACGACACCCTGGTCCGGCAGGCCGTGCTCGTGCACGCGTCGTGGCCGACCGCGGTGGCTGCTGCCGCGGGCCGGCCGTGGCGCAGCGGCCCGACGTGGGCCGGGGGGTGGATCGGCGACCGCGGCGCGCTGACCAATCCCGTGATCCTCATGCAGCCGCTGACCCGTCCCGAGGAGGTTCTCGCCGACATCGGCACGCTGTTCCCCAGCCACGTCCCCTACCTGCTGGTCAGCGCGTGGCCCACGCCGGATCTACGCCCGCACGGGCTCGGTCTGGTCGGGCATCCGCCGCTGATGGTGCGCGTTCCCGGCCCCGGGCCGGACACGGTGCCGCCGGGCATCGAGGTCCGTGAGGTGCACGGCGCGGAGGACCTGGCAGTGGCCGAGCGGATCCTCGTCGAGGGCTACCCGATGCCGGAGCTGGAGCCGTTGACCCCGGGCGACCTGCTCGACCCGACGCTCCTGCAGCCGAACACCCGCGTCTGGACCGCCTGGTTTGATGGGGCGCCGGTGGCAGTGGCAGCGGCCCACCACCACGCCGGTGTCACGCTCGTCGAGTTCGTCGCCACCCTGCCTTCGGCGCGGGGTCGGGGCGCAGGGGCGGCCGCGACGTGGGCGGCCACCCTCTCCGATCCGGAGCGGCCGGCGGTGCTCATGGCCAGCGACGACGGCAGGCCCGTCTACGAGCGGATGGGATACCTCGCCGTCGAGCGGTGGACCGCCTGGCTGCGTCCGGAAGGGGCGGTCTGATCCCTCGACCCCAACGGCCCGGTCAGGCAACGGGAGTTCGGGTGACCGAGCGCGCGGGGCGGAGCGCGAGCAGCCCGGCCGCGCCGAGGATCCCACCGGCCGCGGAGATCACCACGACCGGCGTGTAGCTGCCGGCGGCGGTGCGCAGCCACGCCGCGCCGAGGGGTGCGAGCGCCTTGGTCGCCGTGAGCACGGCGGCCAGCAGCCCGGCCAGGGTGGCGTACCCGGCCACCCCGTACCGGTCGGCGAGCAGCGTGGGGCGGGCGATGGTGCTCACCCCGAACCCGAGCCCGACGGCCAGCACGCATCCGACCGCGGGCGCCAGCGCCTGCCCCACCACGGGTAGCAACGCCAGCCCGACGGCCTGGACGACGAAGACAGCGGCCACCACGGTCAACCCGTACCGGCGCACCGCGAAGGTGGTCACCACGCGGCCGGTCACCGACATCACGCCGAGCAGGCCGGCGACGTTCGCGGCGACGGTCGGGGCGTGGCCGAGCTCGCGCAGGTACGCCACCAGGTGCACACCGACCACGAAGATCCCGACCCCCTGGGCGACGAAGACGCCGGCGATCAGCCAGTACCCGGGGTCGCGGACGGCGCCGGCGATGCTCTGCCGGGCCTCGCGACGCCGCGGCACGACGTTGCGCGGACGGCGCACCAGCAGGTGCAGCGGAACGGTGAGAGCGCCGTAGACCAGGCCGAGCACGACGAGCGCCTGCCGCCAGCCGTGCGCCTCGACCAGGACGGCCGTGAGCGGCATGAAGATCGTCGAGGCGAACCCGCCGACGATCGTGATCGCCAGCATCGCCGTGCCGCGCCGGGGATCCTCGAACCAGGTGACGACGACGGCGAACGCCGCTTCGTACAGCACACCGGCCGACGCGATGCCGAGCCCGATCGACACCGCGTACAACGCGAGGACGCTGGTGACCTGCGACCAGGCGAGCACCAGCAGCGTGGCGAGGAGCGAACACCCGACCATCAGGGCGCGCCCACCCCACCGGTCGAGCCAGCGCCCGGCCGGCACCGCGGCGAGCGCCGCAGCCAGGAGCGACACGGTCTGGGCGCCGGTGACGGCCGTCCGGTCGGCGCCGAGCGCCTCCTGCATCGGCACGAGCAGCACGGCGAACGCGTAGGTGAGAACCCCGTAGCCCGCCGTCGAGGTGACCGCGAGCGCGGTGACCATCCACCACGGATAGGTCGGAAGTCTCATGGGCCACAGGTGGGTCCGGCCATGCCAACCACCGTAGGCCGGTGGAACCGGGTGCGCACAGCTGCGTTCACAAATCGGCGCGCACCGGTGAGGGATCGGACACCTGTCCAGAACAATTGATTACCCAGCTGTGCGTAATCTCGCACAGTTGGCGTCCCGGATAGCCCCGGCGGACCGGTGGCCGGCTTCGTTCTCACCCCGGACATTTCTCGCGGGATATGTCCGGGCAATTGTCCGAACTCGCCTAACCACTTGACAACCCGGATGAGTGCCGACATATCTTTGGGTATGCGTTTCTCCGGGTCGCGGCGGCGGCATGTCGACCTCTGCCGCACGCAGACCGCGCTCTGTCGCTGAGCCCTCCGCGCATTCCCCCGGACGCCGCTGTCGCGGTCGTTCCCACCTGCTTTCCTCCGGAGGACCTCGATGAGCGCACCCGCGCTCGACGTGCGGCTCGTCGCCTACACCGATCCACTCGTCCTGCCTTTGCTCGCCGACCTGGACCGGGAGTACTCCGCCCGCTACGGCCACACGCTGGGTGACCTGCACCAGGAGGCGTTGCGGGGCGCCGCCGAGTTCGGCCCGCCCGACGGCGGGATCCTGCTCCTCCTCGACGACGGCGAGCCGGTGGCCGGGGGCGCGTTCCGCCGCCTCGACGAGCACACGGCCGAGCTGAAGCGGATCTGGACGCACTCGGCGCACCGGCGGCGCGGTCTCGCCCGCCGGGTGCTCGCCGAGCTGGAGCGGGAGATCGCGGCGCGCGGCTACCGGCGGATCCACCTCACCACCGGACCGCGCCAGCCCGAGGCGAAAGGCCTCTACCTCGCCACCGGATACACGCCGCTCTACGACCCCGATCTCCCGCCCGAGCGGATCGGCCCGCACCCGTTCGAGAAGGAGTTGCAGCCGTGACCGTCTCCCGGGAGGCCGCACCGGCGCCCGTCCTGCCCGCGGTGGCCGAGGAGCTCACCGTCGTCCCGGCGCGCCACCCGTGGCGGTGGGCCGCCACGGGCGTGGTCGCCGTGCTGCTGGCGATGGCGATCAACGCGCTCGTCACGAACCCGGCGTGGGACTGGCCGACGGTCGGGCAGTTCCTGTTCGCGCCGTCGATCCTGCGGTCGGTGGTGCTCACGCTGCAGCTCACGGCGCTCGGGATCGTCGTCGGCTTCGTGCTGGGCACGGTGCTCGCGGTGATGCGGATGTCGCCCAACCCGCTCCTGCGCTCGGTGAGCTGGACCTACATCTGGGTCTTCCGCTCGGTCCCGCTGATCCTGCAGCTGCTCTTCTGGTACAACCTCGCGCTGCTCTACCGGACGATCGGGGTCGGCATCCCGTTCGGCCCGACGTTCGTCGAGTTCGGCACGATGGACCTGGTCAGCCCCTTGACGGCCGCGGTGCTCGGGCTCGCGCTGCACCAGGCCGCATACGCCGCCGAGGTGGTGCGGGCGGGGTTCCTCGCGGTGGACCAGGGTCAGCTCGAGGCGGCCGCCGCGCTGGGCATCCCGAAGCTGCGGCAGTTCGGCCGGATCCAGCTGCCGCAGGCCATGCGCACGATCGTGCCGACGGCGGGCAACGAGCTGATCGGCCTGGTCAAGGGCACGTCGGTGGTCTACATCATGGCGCTGTCGGAGCTCTTCTACCAGGTGCAGGTGATCTACACCCGCAACGGCCGCGTGATCCCGCTGCTGCTCGTCGCCGCCATCTGGTACCTCGCGCTCACCACCGTCATGTCGATCGGGCAGTTCTACGTCGAGCGCCACTACGCTCGCGGCGCGCAGCGGGCGCTGCCGCCCACCCCGCTCCAGCGGCTGCGGGCCACCGTGCGGCGGAGTGGCTCGTGAGCGCGCCCATGGTCGAGCTGCGCGGCGTCCACAAGAGCTTCGGCGCGCTGGACGTCCTGCACGGCGTCGACCTCACCGTCCGGAAGGGCGAGGTCACGGTGCTGCTCGGACCGTCCGGCTCGGGCAAGTCCACGCTGCTGCGCACGATCAACCACCTGGAGAAGGTCGACAAGGGGTTCGTGCTCGTCGACGGCGAGCTCATGGGCTACCGCCGCTCCGGCAACCGGCTGCACGAGCTCTCCGAGCGGCACATCCTGCGCCGGCGCACCCGCATCGGGTTCGTCTTCCAGAGCTTCAACCTGTTCGGCCACCTCACGGTGCTGGAGAACGTGGTGGAGGCTCCGTTGTCGGCGCAGGGCCGCGACCGCGCCGAGGCCACCGCTCACGCGCGGGAGCTGCTGGAGCGCGTCGGGCTCTCGGACAAGGCGCAGGAGTACCCGCGCCGCCTGTCCGGCGGCCAGCAGCAACGGGTCGCGATCGCGCGGGCGCTCGCCCTGCGTCCGAAGCTCGTGCTGTTCGACGAACCGACCTCCGCGCTCGACCCGGAGCTCGTCGGTGAGGTGCTCGACGTGATGCGCGACCTCGCCCGCACCGGCACCACCATGGTCGTCGTCACCCACGAGATCGGCTTCGCCCGCGAGGCGGCGGACACCGTGGTGTTCCTCGACGCCGGCCGCATCGTCGAGCAGGGCCCGCCCGCTCAGGTCCTCGACTCCCCCCGCGAGGAGCGCACCCGCGCGTTCCTCGGCGCCGTCCGTCACTGATTCCGGAGGAAAACCCGTGCCGAGGTTCCCGCGATCCCTCCTGGCCGCCGTCCTGTTGATGTTCGCCGCCGTCGCGTGCGCAGGTCCGGATCCGGACCAGACCGGCCAGCAGGCCGCGCCGGCAGGCGTCACGGTGAACACGAGTCCGGAGCAGCACCGGGTACGCGCCGAGAAGGTGGACGCGATCGCTGCGCTCGTGCCCCAGGCGGTCCGCGACCGCGGAAAGCTCGTCGTCGGTACGACCGGCACGGCGGGTCCGCCGCTGTCGTTCCGCGCCGACGACGACACAACGGTGATCGGCGTCGAACCGGACGTCGCACAGCTGGTCGCCGACGTCCTCGGGCTGGAGCTGCGCCTGGAGCCGACCTCGTGGGAGAACCTGTTCCTCTCCGTCGAGTCGGGCCAGTACGACGCCGGCTTCTCGAACGTCACGGTCACCGAGGAGCGCAAGGACAAGTACGACTTCGCGACCTACCGCGTCGACACCGTGTCGTTCGAGGTGCGGAAGGACTCGCAGATCCAGCAGATCGCAGAGCCGAAGGACGTCGCCGGTCTCACGATCTCGGTGAGCTCGGGCACCAACCAGGAGGAGATCCTGCTGGGCTGGGACGAGCAGAACCGCGCCGCCGGGCTCGCCCCCGTGAACTTCCGGTACTACCAGAGCACCGGCGACTACTACCTCGCCCTGGACTCCGGGCGGATCGACGCCTACCTCGGCCCGAACCCGACGCTCGCCTACCACGTCGCCGTCGGCGGCACGACCAAGATCGTCGGGTCGGTGTCGGGCGGGGGCGACATCACGGCCGACATCGCCGCCATGACCCGCAAGGACAACGGGCTCGTCCGCGCGCTCAACGAGGCGCTGAACACCGTGATCCAGAACGGCCGGTACGCCGAGGTGCTGGGCCGCTGGAACCTCGGCAGCGAGGCCGTGCCCACCTCCGAGATCAACCCGCCGGGCCTGCCCCGCAAGCCGGCCTCGTAGTCGGCAGGGCGCGGATCTCGACAGGTAGGCGCCGGGAGCAGCACCGAGGCGGACCGGACGGCCCCATGATCGTCGAGTCCGTCACCCGATAGCGTGCCGCACCCGGGGGGTGCGATGGGACCACGCATGTTCGCTCTCGTGATCGCGCTGATCACGGTTGTCACCGTCTGTTCCGCCGGTACCGCGGCACCCGCGCAGGCGGCGGAGCAGCCGACCTACGACCAGTACTCGCGGATGCTCGCGCGCAGCGCCGGGCAGTACTGGTCCGGCGGCAAGGTGGCCGGCCAGTGGGCGTGGAACCCGCAGGGCAGCGGCGAGTCGCGGATCAGCTGGGGCGACCCTGCCAAGTGGCCGCCCTCCTACGCGGAGCGGTTCGTCCGCGGCGGGGACTGGTTGCTCCTCGACGGCTGGTCGGACAACGGCACCTACTACCGGCTCCGCGTCAATCGCGAGGAGATCGGCGACGGCAACTGCCGGAACCTGCGTGCGTTGCCGTCCGACGGCGGCCGCCAGCACTACGTCCAGTGGACGATCCCGGCCAAGTCGTACTGCCTGAAGGCGTGGGGCACGATCACCGAGGAGTCGTCTGGCAAGGTGATCGACTTCGGTCACACCCAGATCTGGTCACCGCCCGCGCCGTGCTCCAACCCGTACCACAGCGGGAAGACGTGCGTGAAGCAGTGGGAGTCGTGGTGGGACAACAAGGGCGCACCCGGCACACCGATCGTCCGGCGGCTCGAACGCGACCAGTTCATCGCGCAGGACATCGGCATGGCGTTCACGATCCAGCGGTATTTCCCGAGCTCGTGGCGGGCCGACCTCCGCGACTTCTGGACCTGGTAGCCGCAGGTCACCCCGGCGACGCGGCCGCTCGCAGGTGGGCACGTAGCCATCGCTGGGCGGGGTCGGCGTCGAGCCTGCCGTGCCACTGGGCCCTGATCGGCACGGGCGGGAGGTCGATCGGCGGCGCGAGCGCCCGCAGCCCGAGCATGGCGCCGTACTGCTCGGCCAACCGGCGCGGGACGAGCCCGACGAGGTCGGAGCCCGCCACCATCAGCGCCGCGACGGCGAACGAGCCGACCACGGCCGCCACGTGCCGCGCGAGCCCGTGGGCGGCGAGCGCGTCGTCGAGCGGGCCCCGCGAGATGCCCCGCCGCGACGCGACGACGTGCGGGTGGGCGCAGACCTGCGCAGGCGACGGGTCCGCGCTGCGTCCGAGCTCCGAGCCCGCATCGACGACCAGGGTGAGCGAGTCGACGTAGAGCTGTGCTTCTCGCAGGTCGGTCGCAGCCGCGTCACCCACGCCGACGTCGATGTCCACCGTGCCGTCGCGCAACGCCTCGACCTCCTCCGCGCCCTCACCGACGAACCGCAGCGTGACCCGGGGGGCCTCGGCGCTCACCCGCCGCACGAGGTGCAACGCGAGCGTGCTCGCGACGCCGTCGTTGATGCGGATCGTGAACCTGCGGTCGAGCGTGGCCGGGTCGAGCTCGCGTTCGCTGGTCAGCACGCCATCGACGGCGTCGAGGAGCGAGCGGACCTGGGGCGCCACCCGCAGCGTGAACGGGGTCGGGGCGAGGCCCCGCCCGGCGCGGACGAACACGGGGTCGGCGAAGGCGCGACGCAGCCGGGCGAGCGCGCGGCTGGTGGCGGGCACCGAGAGGTGCAGTCGTCGCGCCGCTCCCGTGACGCTGCCCTCGGTGGCGAGGGCGTCGAGCACCTTCAACAGGTTCAGGTCCAGGTCCGGCGGCACATGTGCATGCTACGCAACCCAGCCTTCCGATCTTTGCAGTAGACGCAGTAGTTGGGCGTTCCTAGCGTCCCTGCCATGTCCAACACCCGTCCCGCGGCGACGCTCGTCGTGATGTGCGCCTGCGCGGCGCTCGTCGTCGGCTTCGTCGCCTCCGTCAACCTCGCGCTCCCACTGCTGGCCGACGCGTTGGCGCCCTCCTCGTCCGCCCTGCTATGGGTCGTCGACGGCTACGTGCTGGTCTTCGCCTGCCTGGTGATCCCCGGCGGCGCGGCGGGCGACCGGTTCGGCCGCAAGGGCGTGCTGACCGCCGGGCTGGCCACCGTCGCGCTCGGTGCGCTCGTCTCGGCGCTCGCACCCACGATCCCGGTGCTGCTCGCCGGGCGGGTGGTCGCCGGCATCGGCGCCGCTGCGGTCCTGCCCAACACCCTCGGGTGTCTCCTGCACGCGACGCCACCGGAGCGCAGGCCGGCCGCGATCGGGTGGTGGGCGGCGGCGACCGGGGTCGGCGGCATCATCGGCAACGTCGGTGGCGGAGCGCTGCTGGCCGCCGGTGGCTGGCGATCGCTGTTCGCAGGTGTGGTCCCGATCGCGGTCGCGCTGGCCGTCGCGGTCGCCGCGACGACGCCGGTCTCCCCGCGCACCGCCCGCCCGCTGCGCCCCGTCGCGACCCTCATGCTGACCGGCGGCACCTTCGCGCTGCTGCTCGGCATCATCGAAGCACCGGAGCTCGGCTGGGCCGGCCCCGTCGTGATCGGCGGTTTCGTCCTCGCCGTCGGCCTCTACGCGGCCTGGGCACGGGCCGAGCTACGGGCCGAGCGGCCGCTGCTCGACCCGCGGCTGTTCCGGATCCCGCTGCTGCGCAGCTCCTGCCTCGGCATGGTCGTGTGCTTCTTCGGCATGTTCGGCCTGTTCTTCGTCAACGCCTCGTTCCTGCAGTACGGCAAGGGGTACGGCGTGCTGGCCACCGGGCTCGGGCTCGTGCCGCTGGTGGTGCCGCTGCTGGCAGGCGCCCGGTTCGCACCGTGGATCTCGGCCCGCCTCGCACCGGCGGTACAGCTCGCCGCGGCGTTCGCGTTGATCGGCGGCGGGCTGGTCGGCCTGTCGACGGTCGGCCGCGCGACCCCCTACCCGATCTACGCCGCCGGCCTCGTCGTCATCGGCACGGGGTGCGCGCTCGCCCTGCCGCGGCTGTCGGCCGACATCGCCGGTTCGCTCCCACCGGAGCAGGCCGGCGTGTCGGGCGGGTTGCAGTCGACCACGCGGGAGCTCGGCAGCGCTCTCGGCGTCGCCGTGATCGGGACGGTGCTGACCGGCGCGTTCGTCGCCGGCCTTCCGCCCGTCCTCGCCGGCGGCACAACCGTGCCGCACACGGTCGCGGCGGCGCTGGCCATCGCCCCGGACGCCGCGACCCGGTCGGCGGTGCTCGACGCGTTCGTCGCCGCGGTCGACACGGGTTTCTTCGCGATCGGGCTCACCACACTCGTCACGGGCGCGCTCGTGACCGCGCAGTCGGTCGCCAGTGCGCGGGCCCGCCGCTCCCCCGAACGGGTGCTGTATCGTGGCTGACCGTGACGGGCATGGGCGCTCCGGCGGCCGCTCCCGTCGGAGGCGGAGTGGGACTCGGTTCCCCTCGTTCCCCCCACCCGATCGGGTGCCGTGGCGGTCTGCCCCGCCCGCTCGTCGGCGGCTGTTGTCGTCCGTGCTGTATACGGGGCTTTCGCCTCCGCTGAGCCTGCACGTCTGCCGGCCGGGGGCGTGAGCCCGCGACCCAGCGCAGAAAGCAACGTGCTCGAAGGCACCCCGGAAAGGACCACCTCCCCATGTCGCGCATCTCGCGCCTGACCCGTTCCGTCCTGCTGCTGCTCCCCCTCGCCGTGCTCGCGGCGGCGTGCGCGGCACCGGGCTCCGCCCCGTCCTCGGGCGGTGAGCCCGGCCAGGTCGTCTCCATCGGCGTGACCGACGCCAGCGAGAACTACTGGAACGTCTACAAGCAGAAGGCCGCCGCCAAGGGCATCACGGTCAACTTCGTCAACTTCACCGACTACAACCAGCCCAACCCGGCGCTGTCGCAGGGACAGCTGCAGCTCAACGAGTTCCAGCACCTGCAGTACCTCGCGAACTACAACGTCAAGAACAACGACGACCTGGTTCCGATCGGCGCGACCGCGGTCTACCCGCTGCCGCTGTACTCGGCGAAGCACACCTCGGTCGACCAGATCCCGCAGGGCGGCCAGGTCGTCATCCCGAACGACCCGACCAACCAGGCGCGCGCCCTGCTGGTGCTGCAGGCCGCCGGGCTGGTCACGCTGAAGGGCGGCGGCAACTCGCTGTCGACGCCGAACGACATCGAGTCGGGCAAGGTCCAGGTCGTGCCCGTCGACGCCGCGCAGACCGCCACGAACATCCAGAGCGTGGACGCCGCGATCGTGAACAACAACTACGCCACCGCGGCGAAGCTGACGCCCGAGCAGCGGATCTTCGCCGACGACCCGAACAGCGACTCGTCCAAGCCCTACATCAACGCGTTCGTGTCCCGCGCCGAGGACAAGGACAACCCGGTCTACCTCCAGCTGGCTGCGCTGTACCACGACCCGGAGGTGGAGGCGGCCATCCGCGTCGACCTGGGCGACACCGGCGTCTTCAAGACGAACGACGCCGCCGACCTGCAGGCCACGACCGACGAGATCGAGAACAACATCCGCGCGGCGGGTTCCTGAGCCGTGGCGCCACTGATCTCCTTCCGGGGAGTGAGCAAGGTCTTCCCCGGTGGACGCGGCAGTGACGTGCGCGCCGTCGACGGCGTCGACCTCGGCATCGAGGACGGGGAGATCACCGGCATCATCGGTCAGTCGGGGGCGGGCAAGAGCACGCTCGTCCGCATGGTCAACGCGCTCGAGCTGCCGACGGAGGGCACGGTGACCGTCGGCAGCCGGGTGACCGGTGAGCTCGGCGAGCGCGGGCTCCGGGAGCTGCGCGGGGAGGTCGGGATGATCTTCCAGCAGTTCAACCTGTTCTCCTCGCGCACCGTGGCGGGCAACGTCGGCTACCCGCTGCGGATCGCGGGCTGGCCGCGCGAGCGGCGCCGGGACCGCGTGGCCGAGCTGCTGGACTTCGTCGGGATCGCCGAGAAGGCGCGCCAGTTCCCCGCGCAGCTGTCCGGCGGGCAGAAGCAGCGGGTGGGCATCGCCCGCGCGCTGGCCACCTCGCCGCGGATCCTGCTCGCCGACGAGGCCACCAGCGCCCTCGACCCGGAGACCACGAAGGACGTCCTCGCCCTGCTCAAGCGGATCAACCGCGAGCTGGGCACCACGATCGTCGTGATCACCCACGAGATGGACGTGGTGAGCTCGATCTGCGACACCGTCGTGGTGATGGAGCAGGGCCGCGTGATCGAGCAGGGCCCGGTCTACGACGTGTTCAGCGAGCCGCGCGAGCCGGCCACCCGCCGCTTCGTGCACAGCGTGCTGCACGACCGGCCGTCCGACGAGACCCTCGCCCGCCTGCGCGAGCACTTCCCCGGTCGGATCGTCACCGTCTCCATCCGGGAGGACCCGGCCGTCCGGACCGCGGTTTCCGAGGTGATCGCGAGCCACGACGTGCGCAGCACGATCATCTACGGCGGGATCCGGGAGCTCGCGGAGAAGCCGTTCGGCAGCATCACGCTCGAGCTGGCGGGCGACGACGTCGCGATCGACGCGCTGGTCGCACAGCTGCGCGCGCACACCCACGTCGAGGAGCTCACGCAGGAGGTGCGTTCATGACCGACTGGGCGACGCTCTCCCCCGTCCTGTGGTTGTCGTTCCAGCAGACCGTCTACATGGTCTTCTGGACGATGCTCATCGCCGGGGCGCTCGGCCTGGTGCTCGGGGTGGCGCTCTACGCGACGCGGCACGGTGGGCTGCTGCAGAACGGCCCGCTGTTCGGCCTGCTCAACGTGCTGGTGAACATCGTGCGCCCGATCCCGTTCATCATCTTCATCACGGCGATCGGGCCGCTCACCCTGCTCGTGATGGGCACGACCATCGGAACGCAGTCCGTGCTGTTCCCGATGTCGGCCATGGCGACGTTCGTGATCGGCCGGATCGTCGAGCAGAACCTCGTGTCGGTGGACCCGGGCGTGATCGAGGCGGCACGCGCGATGGGTGCGAGCCGGTTCCGGATCATCTGGAGCGTGCTCATCCCCGAGGCGCTCGGGCCGCTGATCCTCGGCTACACCTTCATCTTCATCGGCGTGGTGGACATGTCCGCGATGGCCGGCTACGTCGGTGGGGGCGGGCTCGGCGACTTCGCCATCAGCTACGGCTACCAGCAGTTCAACTGGACGGTCACGCTGGTCACCGTCGTGATCATCGTGCTGATCGTGCAGCTGGCGCAGCTGGTCGGAAACTGGCTGGCCCGCAAGGCCCTCCGTCGCTGAGGGCTCAGAGATCGGTTCCGCGGGTGACCTGCTCCCAGGCACGCAGCTCGGCGGTGTTCGCCTCCATCGAGGCCGTGATCGCGTCGGCGGCGTCGTTGCCGAGCGCCAGGCGCAGCGGCGGCTCCTCGGCGTCGAGGGCGTCGAGGATGGCGGCCGCGGCCTTGGCGGGGTCGCCGGGCTGCGTGCCGTCGAAGTCCTGCTGCATCTTCCGCACGGGGCCGACGATGTCGTCGTAGGCCGGGATCGGCTCGCTCATGCGCATGCCGGCGCCGTGCAGGCCGGTGCGGAACGCGCCGGGCTCCACGATCAGCACCCGGATGCCGAGCGGGCCGACCTCGGCCGCGAGCCCCTCGGACCAGCCCTCCAGCGCGAACTTGGTGGCGCTGTAGGCGCCCACCCCGGGGAACGACAGCCGTCCGCCGAGGCTGCTGAACTGAACGATCGCGCCGCTGCCCCGGGCGCGCAGGTGCGGCAGCGCCGCGCGCGTGAGCGCGACGGGCCCGAAGAAGTGCACGTCCATGAGGTCGCGCAGCTCGGCGTCGGTGGTCTCCTCCGCCGCCCCGATGAGCGCCCGGCCCGCGGCGTTGACCAGCACGTCGAGCCGGCCGTGCCGCTCCACCACCCCGTCGACGACCGCCGCGCCCGCCGCCGGGTCGGCGACGTCGAGCTCGACCGGTTCGACCCCGTCCGGGAGCCCGATCGTCCGGCGCGCGGCGCCGACGACGACGTCGCCCGCCTCGACCGCTGCGGTGGCGAGTGCACGCCCGAAGCCCGACGAGGCGCCGGTGATCAACCAGACCCTTCCCTGTCCCATGCCGCCGGACGCTACGGCGCGCCTCATCCGGCGGGGAGGTCCGATCTTGCTGAGCGTGGGAGGTACGGCGCCGCCACCGCGGGTCAGCGCCGCGCCACGTCGAGGTCGTCCAGGAAGCCGCCGGACTGGTGGGCCCACAGCGCCGCGTAGGTGCCGTGCGCGGCGAGCAGCTCCGCGTGGCTGCCCTGCTCGACGATCCGGCCACCGTCGAGCACGACGAGCCGGTCCATGCGGGCCACCGTGCTCAACCGATGCGCCACCACGAGCGCGGTGCGGCCGTCCATGAGCCGCCACAGGGCGTCCTGGACGAGGATCTCGCTCTCCGAGTCCAGCGCACTCGTGGCCTCGTCGAGCAGCAGGATCGGCGCGTCGCGCAGGATGGCGCGCGCGAGGGCGACGCGCTGGCGCTGGCCACCCGACAGCTTGATCCCGCGCTCCCCGACCACCGTGTCGAGCCCGCCGGGCAGGCCGTCGACGAACTCCATGACGTGCGCGGCCTCCGCGGCGCGGCGGATCTCCGCCTCGCTCGCACCTGGCCGGCCGAACGCGACGTTCTCGCGCAGGGTGCGGTGGAACATCGCCGGGTCCTGCGGCACGTAGGAGACCAGGCTGCGCAAGTCGGCCTGGCTGATCCGGGAGATGTCCTGGCCACCGATCAGGATGCGCCCGCCGTGGACGTCCATCAGCCGCAGCAGCAGCTTGGTGAGGGTGGTCTTCCCGCCGCCGGACCGCCCGACCAGCCCGATCTTCTCCCCGTTCCCGACGGTCAGGTCGAGGCCCGCGAAGAGCGGCGGAGCGCCGTCGTGGGCGAACGTCACGTGCTCGAACCGCACGTCGGCCGCCGTGGCGCGCAGCGGCTCCGGGGAGAGCGGGTCACGCACCGTCGGCGGGGTGAGCAGCAGCTCGGTGAACTGGGCGGCCTCGGTCATCGAGCTCTCCAGCTGCCGGTAGATCTGGTTGAACTCGAACATCACGCGGGTGGCACTCCAGTAGTAGGTGACCGTCACGACGATGGCCTCCACGCCGAGCTGCCCACCGCCGACGCCGATGGCGACGAACAGACCGAGCGCGTTGGTGAGCACGTACATCGGCGCGACAACCGTGTCGATGCGCAGGTTGGCGTAGTCCCACGACCGGATGGACAGCCTGCGCTGCTCGGCGACGCGGGTCTTGTGCTCGGCGGCCTCGCGCTCCTCGGCGGCGAAGGCACGCACCGTCTCCATGTTCATCAAGCTGTCGGCGACGTGGCCGGACACCCGAGCGATCGCCGCTTCCCGCTGGTCGACGAGCGCCTGGCGACGCCGCACGAGCGGGGCGATGAGCACACCGGTCGTCACCATGAGGCTCACCAGGACGACGACCAGCATCGGGTCGTACTGCCAGAGCACCGCCGACGCGAACACCAGCGGCACGAGGCTGGCGATGACGGAGAACGCGAGCGTGTCGACGAACTCCTCGAACCGCGTGGCGAAGCTGAGCACCCGTTTCGTCAGCGACCCCGCGAAGTTGTCGTGGAAGAACGCCGCGTCCTTCGCGAGCAGCTCGTTCATGCCGATCACGTACAGGTTCTCGATCCCGCGACCGTCGGTCCGGTTCAGGCAGTGCACGCCGACGCGCCACAGCGCCTCGGCCAGCAGCAGCACGGCGGCGAACCCGAGCACGTGGAGCAGCACGGTGTCCGGGCCGACGTCCTGTCCCCCGGCGATGCGGCCTGCGAGCGCCGCGACGATCAGCGGGCCGACGTAGGCCTGGCAGGTGTTCCCCACCGCCGGCAGCAGCAGGGCGGGAGCAGCTATCAGCCGGTTGCGGGCGAGCTCACGCCCGTAGTAGCGCAGCGCGAGCAGCACCGCCGTTTTGCGCCGCGGCGCAGCCATTGGATTTCCCCCTCACGCGAGGGGTTTCATGCTCGCGAGGCGGATGGCGGAATGCGACCGAATTAGGCGTTCAGTGACCTGCCTGCGGCAGCAGGGCGTCCTCCAGCTCGACGCGGAACGGGGCCGCGGTGTGCTCGTGGACCCAGTCGAGGGTGATCCCCGCGGCCAGGTCGACGAGGACCAGGCCGGCCGAGTCGGTGCGGAACGTCGCCGCCTCGGTGACGACCACGTCGACCGGCCGCTGAGCGGTGAGCGGGAACGTGCACTCCGGCACGATCTTGGGCGAGCCGTCCTTCGCGGTGTGCGTGGTGGCCACCACGACGGTGCGGGCCCCGACGAGCAGGTCCATCGCACCGCCGACGCCGAGCACCGGCTTGCCGGGGATGGCCCAGTTCGCGATCCGGCCGGTGGCGTCGATCTGGAGGGCGCCGAGCACCGCGACCTCGACGTGGCCGCCCCGGATCATCCCGAAGGACGCCGAGCTGGCGAAGTAGGAGGCGCCCGGCTGCGCGGTGACCGGCTGCTTGCCGGCGTGCACGAGGTCGGGGTCGATCTGGTCCGGCGCCGGGGTCGGGCCGACGCCGAGCAGGCCGTTCTCGGTCTGGAGGTGCGCGCCGTGGCCGTCGGGCAGGTGGTCGGCCACCAGCGTGGGGATCCCGATGCCGAGGTTGACGACCGCGCCGGGCGGGATGTGCGGGACCACGCGGGCGGCGATCCGGTGCTGGATGCCGCTCACCGCCTCACCACCACAGCGTCGACGAACAGGTGCGGGGTCACGATGGCCTCCGGGTCGAGGGCGCCGACCGGCACCACCTCGTCGACCTCGGCGATGACGAGGTCGGCGGCGGTGGCCATGTCCGGGTTGAAGTTGCGGGCGGTCTTGGAGTACACGAGGTTGCCCAGCTCGTCGGCCGCGCGCGCCCGCACGAGCGCGACGTCGGCCCGCAGGCTCTCCTGGTAGATGTGCGGCTCGCCGCGGATCGTCCGCTCCTCACGGCCCTCGCCCAGCGCGGTGCCCCACCCGGTGCGGCTGTAGAAGCCGCCGATCCCGGCGCCGCCGGCACGGATCGCCTCGGCGAGGGTGCCCTGCGGCATGAGGTCGATCTCCAGCCGCCCGGCCTGGTACGCCGCGACGACGTCGGGGTTGCTGGTGAAGTAGGACCCGACCGCCTTGCGGACCCGGCCTTCGAGGAGCAGCCGGCCGAGGCCGCGCCCCGGCTCGCCGAGGTTGTTGCTGATGACCGTCAGGTTGCCGACGGCCGTGTGCGCTAGCAGGCCCTCGATCAACGTGAGCGGCGCGCCGACCAGGCCGAACCCGCCGACCATGAGCGTGGCGCCGTCCTCGATCCGCGAGACCGCCGCGGCGACGTCGACGGTGACTCGCTCGACGAGAGTGGACATGTGTCGAGGTGACCACGGCCCGGCCCATACGTCCAACATCTGGTTCGTCTGTACCAAGACGAACCGCATATAGGATCGGCTCGTGCGGTACCGGCGGCTCGGCTACTTCGTGGCGGTCGCGGAGGAGCTGAGCTTCACCCGAGCCGCGCAGCGCCTGCACATGGCCCAGCCCCCGCTCAGCCAGCAGATCGCGCTGCTGGAGAAGGAGATCGGCACCCCGCTCTTCGACCGCTCCCGCCGCAGCATCCGGCTCACCGCCGCAGGCGCGGCGCTCCTGCCCGAGGCCCGCCGGTTGCTCACCGACCTCGACGAGACGGTCCGGATGGTGCGCGGCGTCGGGGACGGCACGGTCGGCAGCCTCACGGTCGGGTTCGTCCCGTCGGCGATGGGTGGGGTACTGCCCGACCTGTTGCGCGAGTTCCGCGCCACGCACCCGGTGGTCGAGCTGACCCTGCGCGAGATGGCCCCCGACGCCCTGCTGCGCGCCGTGCACGAGCGGCGCCTCGACGTCGCCGTGCTCTACCTGCCGATCAGCGAACCCGATCTCGCGCACCGCCGCCTGGCCTCCGAGGACCTCCTGCTCGCACTCCCGGAGGCCCACCCGGCCGCCACGGCGTCCGCGATCGCCCTCGCCGACGTCGCCGGGGAACCGTTCGTCCTCCCCGAACGGCACGACGTGCCCGGCCTGCACGCCGCGATCACCGCCTTGTTCGCCGACGCAGGCGTCACGCCCCGCATCGCCCAGCGCGGGGTGTGGCTGGTCCAGACCGTGCTGGGTCTGGTGGCCGCCGGCATCGGGTTGGCGGTGGTCCCGTCCTCCGCCGCGGCGCTCCACCGGAAGGGGGTGGCGCTCCGGCGGTTGACGGACGCGACCCAGCGGCTGGAGCTCGCGGCGATCTGGCGGCCCGACGCGATGTCGGCGCCCTTGGACGGCCTTCTCGACCTCGTGCAGCCGTAGCGCGGGCCGGGGAAACCGCGGCTCACGCCGCCGGCATGACCTCGGGCTCGACGGCGGCAGGTCGCCGGGTGGTGATCGTCAGGGCGACGCCACCGAGGATCAGCGCCCCGCCCACCGCTTGCACCGGCGTGGGCACCTGGTCCAGCAGCAACCACGACGCCACCGCGGAAGCGATGACCTCGAGCAGCGCCACGAGCGACCCGCGGGATGCGCCGATGCGCCTGATCGCGGCCACGCCGGCCAGGTAGGCGATCACCGACGAGACGAGCACCAGCAGCGCCGCCGTAACCGGCCAGCCGACGTCCACGCCGGCGAGGAACACGCCGGTGGCAGCGGTGTCGATCACGACCGGCAGCACGCCGACGAGCCCGAGCAACGCCACGACGACCGTGCCCAGCGTCATCCCGACCCCCGCGAGCACGAGCGGTGGCGTGGAGCTGCCGGCGCGGTCGGCGAGCAGGAAGTACGAGGCCTGGCACACCGCGGCGGCGAGGCCCCATGCGATGCCCTCCCAGCGCAGCTCCACCCCGGTCCAGACCTGCACCACCAGCGACAGCCCGAAGAGCGCCACCACGGCGCCGAAGATCGTGCGCGCTCCGAGCGGCTCCCGCCGCACCAGCCACACCCAGGCGAGCACCAGGATCGGGCCGAGGAACTCCAGCAGGAGGGCGATCGCGACCGGCACGTACAGCAGCGCGTTGAAGAACGCCACCTGCACGCCTGCCACCGCGAGGGCTCCGTACAGAACCAGCGCGGGAGCGTCGGCGCGGATCGCCGCGAGCACGCCGGGGCGGGTGAGCGCGAGGATCACCAGCAGGACGGCCGCGGCCCCGCCCATCCGGACGAGCACGGCTCCACTGGCCGACCAGCCCGCATCCGTCAACGCCTTCGCGAAGGGCCCCGACAGCCCGAACGTGGCGGCGGAAACCACCGCGAGCGCAAGGCCGACCCCCGTCCGTCCCCCTGTCACCACACGCACAACTCGGACTGCAGCAGCGGCATTCCGCCGGGCGCCCATGTAGGAAGGAGCGCGTGCGACTCAACCACTGGACGGTCCAGGCGACGGACTCGCCGATCGGCATGGCGTACGCGCTCCTCGACCGCCGGGCGAAGGAGCGCGAGCTGCTCGACCTGGCCCAGGCGGCGCCCCAGTACCCCGCCGCGCCGGAGGTGCTCGAGCACGTCGTCGCAACCGCCCGCCATCCCCGCGGCGCCGACTACGTCGAGATCGCCGGGCTCCCGCACCTGCGAGAGGCGTTCGCGGCCGAGCTGTCCGCCTCGTACCGCGGGCGGGTGCGGGCCGAGCACGTGATCGTCACCGCCGGCTGCAACCAGGCGTTCTGCCTCGTCGCGTCGGCGCTCGCCGCGCCAGGCGACGAGGTGGTGCTGACGCTGCCGTACTACTTCAACCACGACATGTGGCTGCGGATGTCCGGGATCGTGCCGGTGCACCTCGAGCCGGGCCCCGACCTGGTGCCCACCCCGGAGGCCGCGGAGGCCGTGATCACCCCGCGGACCCGGGCCATCGTCCTGGTGACGCCGGGCAACCCGAGTGGCGCCACCGCCTCGCCGGAGCGGATCGCGGCGCTGGCCGACGTGGCGGCGCGGCACGACGTCGCGCTGATCCTCGACGAGACCTACCGGTCGTTCCGCGACACCGACGAGCCGCCGCACGCCCTCTTCGCCGACCCGGAGTGGTCCAGCACCGTCGTCAGCCTGCACAGCTTCTCCAAGGACTTCGCCATCCCGGGCTACCGGGTCGGCGCCCTCGTCGCGTCCCCCGACCTGGGCCGGGAGGTCACCAAGCTGCTCGACTGCGTCGCGATCTGCGCGCCGCGGATCGGCCAGGAGGCCGCGTGGGCCGGCCTCACCAAGGCCCAAGACTGGCGGCGCGAGAAGGCGGGCGAGATCGCCCACCGCCGGCACTGGTTCCGGACGGTGATGGCCGACCGGCCCGGCGGCTTCGAACTGCTGTCCGCGGGCGGCATGTTCGGCTGGCTCCGGCACCCGTTCCCCGGGCGTCCCACCGAGGACGTGGTGCGCGAGCTCGTCGTCGACCACGACACGCTCGTCATCCCGGGCACCGCCTTCCTCCCGGACGACCGCGGCACGTTCCGCGTCAGTCTCAGCAACGCCGACCAGGACGCGCTCAGCGACTTCGCCGACCGCCTCACAGCGGCCGGAGAGCGTGCCGACCGTCACGCGCAGTGACCACCGGCGCTCCTTTCCGGATGACGCCCGATTCTCTTTCGGGTCGGAACGCCGCTGCTAGCTTTCCGCCATGGCCAGCCTCGGTCGCCGAACCGTTATCGGCATCGCGCTCGTTCCGCTGCTCTTCTGCGGGGCCGCCGCGGCCGCCGTTCCCGCCGCCCACGCCGCGAGCTCGGCCGGGAACGCCGCAGCAGACGTCATCGCGCGCACCAACGCGATCCGCCAGGAGGCGGGATGCGCCCCGGTGAAGGTCGATGAACGGCTGCGCTCCATCGCCCAGGAACACGCCACCGACATGGCGCGCCACGGCTACCTCGAGCACGAAGACCGCGACGGGACGTCGTCGGACGAGCGGATCGGATCGGCGGGCTACGACACCGTCACGGGCGAGAACCTTGCGCACGGTTATGCGAGTGCCGCCGAGGTCATGAATGTGTGGATGCGTTCCGCGGGGCATCGCGAGAACCTCGAGGACTGCGCATTCACCCACATCGGCGTCGGTTACTCGCCGAACGGCCATTACTGGGTGCAGGACTTCGGCGGCTGATCGTTCGCACGCCGCAAACCGGGCGCAACGCCCTCAGACGGCCCTCGCCCTGGCGACGGTCGCGGCTACCCTCCGTTGCCGGGTCTGCGGGCGTACCGCCCGCGCGATCGACTCCAGCGCCGCCCGACGCACCGATGGGGACAGAGCGGCGAAGCCGGCGGCCGCCGCCGGATCGGCGTCGAGCGCGGCCCGCAGGTCGTCGGGAACCACCCCGTCCTGTGCGTCGGCGAGCATCGACCAGGTGCCGGTCCGCTTCGCCAGGTCGACCATGGCCTGTCCGGCGGGCGTCATCCGGCCCTGCGCGGTGAGCTGCTCGACCAACTCACGGTTGACCTTGCTCCAGGCGGCGGTCGGCCGCCGCGGGCTGAACCGCTGCCGCCACGAGGAGTCGTCGTGGCGGCGGGCCAGGCTGTCGATCCAGCCGAAGCAGATGGCCTCCTCGATCGCCTCCCGGTGGCTGATGCCCGGCCGGCCGCTACGGGCGTGGGGGATGACGAGCCATACCTCCGCCGCCGATGCGGCGTGGGTCGAGAGCCACTCCCGCCACTGCTCGCACGAAGCCGGCTCGATGACGTCCGCTCCCATGACGGCGGCGCTCACGACAACGAGGCCGTTGCCTGCTCGCGACGCGCGAACACCTCGAGGTAGTGCGGGTTGTGCATCACCCCGAGCACGTTCCCGAACGGGTCGACCACCGACGCCGTGACGAAGCCGGAGCCGTCGCCGTGCTCGGTGATCGGCTGGTGCTCGGTGGCACCCAACGCGAGCAGGCGGTCGACGGCGCCCTGCAGGTCGTCGACGTGCCAGTGCATGACCGCGCCGCCGGGCGACCCGGGCTCCCCGGGCGGGGCGTAGCGGCGGTCGATGAAGCCGATCTCGTCCCCGTCGTCGCCGATGCGGAACTCGACGTATGCCGGCTCGGCCGGGGCGGGCGGGTAGGCGTAGTAGGCCTCGACGCCGAAGAGCTGGGCGTACCAGTCGCGAGCCGCGGCGATGTCGTCGGCGTAGAGGTTCAGGGTGGCGAATCCACGGAACATCGGTTCTCTCCCGGCTCGGACGGTGTTACCAGTGAAGGACGTTAGCCGGTCACAGTGTGACCAGTCAATAACAAACACTGGTAACATCGGCGACGTGAGCAGACCAGACGCCCCCGCCCCACTCGTCCTCGTCCAGGCACTCGTCAACACCTGGTTCGGGCGGCTCGCGGGCGGCGGAGACGAGGGCCTGCAGACCCCGGCCGACCTCGCCCGCTGGTGCCGCGAGCACGGCGCGCCGGTCGCCGACGAGGCCGTCACGGCGACCGAGCTGGCGCTCGCGCTCACCGTCCGCGAGGGCCTGCGCGCAGCTCTGGCGCGCCACAACGACGCCGAGCAGCCCGTCGACGACGCCGCACTCCAGCGGCTGGAACAGGTCGCACCCGAGCTCGCCGTGCACGTGTCCTTCACCGACGGCGAGCCGGAGCTACGGCCTCGGGACGAGTCCCCGGTGCGGCGGATGCTGGCGAGCATGCTGGCCGCGACCGTCCCCGCGAGCCGGGACCGGACGTGGCAGCGGCTGAAGGTGTGCCGGGAGCCGCGCTGCCGCGCCGCCTTCTACGACGGCTCCCGCAACGGTTCCGGCGTGTGGTGCTCGATGAGCGCCTGCGGGGCCGCGGCCAAGCAGCGCGCGTTCGTCGAACGGCGGCGCGCCCGCAACGCCGCGCGCCGTGCGAGCGCCTAGCGGCCCGGCGTCACGAGATGCCGGAGACCAGCGGACCGATCAGCGGAGTCCACTCCGCGATCTCGGCGGAGGTGATCACGCCGGTGATCTTGAACGGGTCCTTCTCGATCAACCCGGCCACCTCGGCCTCGTCCTCGCCGCGGAAGATCAGCAGTGCGCCGGCGGGCTCGTCGGGGCCGAACGGGCCGGACAGCAGGATGACACCGCGGTCGGCGAGCCCGCGGAGGTACTCGCGGTGCTCGGGACGCACCCGGTCGCGCGTGGCGACGTCGTCGGAGTACCGGTAGGTGACCGCGTAGATCGTCATTCCCCCATTCTGGTTCGCCGGCACGCGGTGGGACAGCCCGCGGGCACGAGCATCTTCGACCTGCCCTGCCGATGGCTTCTGGGCAGACTCGCGTCATGAAGTACGTGCTGCTGATATGCGACGACGAGTCGGACCCGCCGTCGAACGAGGAGCTGCGGGCCGATCCGGTGCACCAGGCGTGGTGGGAGGACGTGCAGCGGCGCGGCGGCATGCTCGCCGGTCAGCGGCTGCGGCCGGTGGTGGACGCCACCACCGTGCGGGTCCGCGACGGCGAGACGCTCGTGTCGGACGGCCCGTTCGCCGAGACCAAGGACTTCGTGGGCGGCTTCGTGGTGGTCGACTGCGACAACCTGGACGACGCCATCGCGATCGCGGCCGGTCACCCCTTCGCGCGCCGGGGCGGCGTCGAGATCCGCCCGGTCTGGGAGTGAGCGGGCCCGGCGGGCCCGTCGGCGCGGCGGTCGAGGCGGCGTACCGGGACGAGTGGGGCCAGGTGGTCGCCACCCTGATCGGGCTGACCGGCGACTGGGACCTCGCCGAGGACTGCGCGCAGGAGGCGTTCGCCGCCGCCGTGGCGACGTGGCCGCGCGACGGCGTGCCGCGCCGTCCGGGCGCCTGGCTCACGACGACCGCGCGCAACCGGGCGACCGACCGGCTCCGTCGGGCCGCGGCCGCTGCGGCGAAGCTGCGCGAGGCCGCGGTCCTGGAGCGCGATCCCGGCGACGAGCCGCAGGCGGAGGAGATCCCCGACGACCGGCTGCGGCTGATGTTCACCTGCTGCCATCCCGCGCTGCCGTTCCCGGCCCGCGTCGCGCTCACCCTGCGGACGCTGGCCGGGATGAGCACCGGCGAGATCGCGCGCGCGTTCCTGTCGGCCGAGCCGGCGATGGCGCAACGCATCGCACGGGCCAAGCGCAAGATCCGCGAGGCCGGCATCCCGTACCGGGTGCCGCCCGCCGAGCTGCTGCCGCAGCGGCTCCACGCCGTCCTCGCGGTGCTCTACCTGATCTTCAACCAGGGCTACGACGAGGACGGCGACCGGGATCTCACGGGTGAGGCGATCCGGCTGGCCCGCGTCCTGGTCGGGCTGATGCCGCACGAGCCGGAGCCGCGCGGGCTGCTCGCGCTGATGTTGCTGCACGGAGCGCGCCGAGCGACGCGCACCGAGGACGGGGTGCTGGTGCCGTTGGAGGACCAGGACCGATCCCGCTGGGACCGTGCGCTCATCGCCGACGGGGTGGCGGTGCTCGACCAGGCGCTCGCGATGCGGCGGGCCGGGCCGTACCAGGTGCAGGCCGCGATCGCGGCCTGCCACGCCACCGCGCCGGACGCGGCGAGCACCGACTGGCCGCAGATCGCCACCCTGTACGCGGAGCTGGCGCGGCTCGCGCCGTCCCCGGTGGTGGAGCTCAACCGGGCGGTGGCGGTCGCGATGGCCGACGGCGTGGAGGCCGGCCTTCGCCTGGTCGGCGAGCTCAGCGCGTCGGGCCGGCTCGAGGGCTACTACCTGCTCCCCGCGACCCGTGCCGACCTCCTGCGCCGGGCGGGCCGGCCACACGAGGCGCGCGCCGCCTATGCCGAGGCCATCGCGATGGCGCCGACCGACGCCGAGCGCCGCTACCTGACGGGCCGCCTGCGCGCGCTCTGAAAATCCTGGGGCCCGATGTCGAAGCCGGGCCGAACCCTTCGTCGGTGGGACGACGGACCACCGAGACGAGGGAGAGAGACATGAGCACCGACCCGACCCGGCCGGCGCCCGAGGTGGTCGACCGGGCCACCTGGCAGGCCGCGATCGACGAGCTGCGGACCCGGGAGAAGGCGCACACCCACGAGGGCGACGCGATCGCGGCGGCGCGGCGGCGGCTGCCGATGGTGGAGGTCGACCCGACCACCGCCGTGGTCGGCGCGGATGACCCGGTCCCCCTGCTGGAGGTGTTCGAGGGACGCACCCAGCTCATCGCCTACTACTTCATGTGGCACCACGGCCGCCCCGCGGCCGAGCAGTGCGAGGGCTGCACGTTCTACACCCACCAGGTCGCGGAGCTGTCCTACCTGCACTCCCGCGACATCTCCTACGCCGTCTTCTGCCAGGGCCCCTACGCCGAGAGCATCCGCTACCACGACTTCATGGGCTGGACGATGCCCTGGTACTCCGTGCAGGACTCGGCCGGCACCCTGCTCGCCGGCCGCGAGGTCGGACGGATGTACCTGGCGTGCTACCTGCGGCAGGGCGACCGGGTCTTCGAGACCTACTGGACCACCATCCGCGGCGTCGAGACCATGGACTACAGCTACGCGCTGATGGACCTCACCGCGTACGGCCGCCAGGAGCCGTGGGAGGACTCCCCTGGCGGATGGCCGCAGCAGTGGCTGGTCGACGGCACGAACCTGCGGACCGACGGGCGTCCCATCGCCCACTGGTCACGCCTCGGGGCCGGCCACTCCGACGACCTGACCGGCGGTGGTGCCGAGGCGCACCCCGCGGCCTCGCCGACGTCCGGGTGCTGCCATTCCTGACATCACCGATCGCGGGCGCCTGAGCAACGGCGCGACGGTCACCCGGGTCAGGACAGGTGGGCGAGCACGTTCACCACGGTGCCGCTGGGATCCTCCACGAAGAAGCGACGGACGCCCCACCACTCGTCGGTGAGCGGGTACACGACGCGCAGTCCGCGGCGCACGGCCTCGGCATGCGCGGCGTCCACCGCGTCCGGGTCGCCGACGTCGATCCCGAAGCGCGGCGGCGGGTTCTCCATCCCTCGTGGAGGGATGAGGATCTGGGCCGTGGGGTTGGTCGGCGAGGTGAGACCGAGGATCGGGTCTTCCATCGCGACCTGGAGCCCGAGGACATCGACGTAGAAGTCCCGGGACGCGGCGAGGTCGTCCCCGTCGGCGTAGGCGACGATTCTTTTGATCATTCCGACAGCGTGGCAGCTGCGCAGTCCCGGGGGCTTGGACGAATCGGAAGCTCTGCCACCCGGCAGCCCCCTCGATCACGAGCCGGCGGCGCCGTGCCAGGGGCCCGGCAAAGTCGAGCCGAACGGCGTGCCGGAGCGGTGACACGCCGGTGACGATGTAGGGCGGACACGGCCGCCTCGGTGATCATCACGGGTTCCTACGCCGGCTTGATCACCGAGAGTTGCCGTGTCCGCCTGCCCACTTCCCCGATCACCGTGCCGGCCGCGTGTAGCGACTCGGCAGCGGTGCCGACCGACGCCACTGCCGACCCGGCCGGTGAGGATCTGCACGGCGGCTTCCTGCGCGCCTCACTCCCCCCTTCGGACGACCTACGACCCCGAGGTGGCCAGGGCCGCGCTCAAGTGCCTGGACGCGGCTCAGACCCCTTTGACCCGTTCGACGAGCTCGTCGCGGTACTCCCGCACCGCCTGAAACTCCGGTTCATCGCCGGTCGCCCGCTTCAACGCGCCTTCCAGGATCTTCAGCCCCTGGCGTTCGTCGCCGCGCGCATCCGCCTGCCTCGCGGCGTTTTCCATGGCTCTGGCGAGCTTGGTCTGCGCCTCGGGTTCCTTGGCGGCCTTGTGGATCCGGATCCAGTTGCCACCCGGATCGACGATGGTGAACCCGGTGTACCGGTCGTTGCGCACCCGCGGCCGGGTCATGCGCGGGATGCCGGAGACGAGCAGTTTTCCGTGCACGGACCGCATCCCCGCCGCGAAGGCCTCGAACAGCTCGCTGGTGTCCGCCACGATGACCAGGCACGAGCTGTACGACTGCGCCGGGTCGTAGTCGTCCATCCCGAAGAAGTGCAGATTGATGTCTTCCCGTCGCACCGCGACGTGCGGGTTCGGCCGCGTCTGCCGATAGGTGATCTCGAAGCCGAGCATCTCGTAGAACGACGTGATCTCGTCGATGGATGGACAGGGCAGGAGCGGAATGGTCAGTTCGTTCGCCACCGCCCGAACCTAAGCCCGGACCTGCCGAAACGACACCGAGCTATTTGCCCATGCGAACAGCACTACAGCCCCCAGGGCCTGGCCAAGTCGCGCAGAACGACGCGTTGGAGCGGTGACACGCCGGTGATGATGTAGGGCGGACACGGCCGCCTCGGTGATCATCACGGGTTCCTACGCCGGCTTGATCACCGGAGGTTGCCGTGTCCGCCTGCCCACTTCCCCGATCACCGTGCTGGCCGCGTGTAGCGACTCGGCAGCGGTCCCGACCGACGCCGCTGCCGACCCGGCCGGTGAGGATCTTGCTGTTCGCGCTGTCGGTGGTGAGCGATCCGCGCAAGTCCCGCGACGTGCGCCACCAACTGATCACCGTGCTCGCGACGGCGGCGTGCGCGGTCCTGGCCGGGGCACGCTCCTACGTGGCGATCTCGGAGTGGGCCGTGCTCGGCCAGGCTGGCGGAGATCATCCGCGGGCACTGGCACATCGAGAACCAGCTGCACTGGGTCCGCGACGTGACTTTCGCCGAAGACCTGTCCCAGATCCGCACCGGCACCGGCCCCGCTGCGAGCCATCGAACTGCTCACATAACTGCAACATCAACTAGGCCGGGGCCCTGGGCGCCGTGCCGTACCGGCTCAAGCGTCCGGGGGTCGCTCGTCGTCCCGCCGCGTGAGCACGAGCGGGCCGTCTTCCGTGATCGCGATCGTGTGCTCGGAGTGCGCGGTGCGTGAGCCGTCGGCCGAGCGGATCGTCCACCCGTCCTCGTCGAAGGCGATCCGGTCGGTCGTGGCGGCGAACCACGGTTCGAGCGCGAGCGTGAGGCCCGGCCGGAGGACGAGACCCCGACCCGGGCGCCCCTTGTTGGGGACGTGGGGATCCTCGTGCATGGTGCGGCCGAGTCCGTGGCCGCCGAACTCGAGGCTCACCGGGTATCCGTGCGCGTCGGCCACGGCCCCGATCGCCGCCGAGACATCACCCAACCGGTTCCCCGGCCGGGCCGCCTCGACAGCGGCCTCGAGGGCCAGCCGGGTGGCGCGGACCAGCCGCACGTCATCCTCCGCAGCGGTTCCGACGATGACCGTGATCGCCGAGTCGGCCACCCACCCGTCGATCCCCACGGCCAGATCCATGCTCAGGACGTCGCCGTCGCGCAGCGTGTAGTCGTGCGGGAGCCCGTGCAGGACCGCGTCGTTGACCGACAGGCAGACGACGTTGCGGAACGGGCCGCTGCCGAAGGACGGCGCGTAGTCCCAGTAGCAGGACTCGGCGCCGCGCTCGTCGATGCGGCGGCGAACGTGGTGCTCGAGATCGAGGAGGTTGACACCCACCTGCGCCAGGCCCTGGAGCTCGGTCAGGACCTGGGCCACGAACTGGCCCGTGATGTGCATCTTCTTGATCTCAGTGGGCGTTTTCAGCTCGATCATGCGCGTCTCTCCCGGAAGGACGAGGCCAGCCGACGGTATTTTTATACCGCAGCAGGTCGGTATACTAATACCACCCCAACGGGGGCGGTCGGCAGGCCCGGACGCCGGAGCACCAGCTGCTATGTGTGGCGCACAACACACTGCCGGGTTACCGTGCAGGACGACGGCGCCGTCGCATCCGCTTCGATCCGACTGGCCGCTTCGTCGCGCTTTCGATCCGACCGCAAAGGAGCGAGTTCGATGGCCGTGAACGTTGCGGAAGTCACCGAAGTCGGATCGGACGACGAGCGCCGTCCGCTGATGTCAGCCGGCAACATCGCGTGGATGAACCTCGGGTTCTTCGGCGTGCAGTTCAGTTTCGGGCTCACCCAGACCGCCGTGAACCCGCTGTTCCTGCTACTGGGCGCCGATGCTCACAGCCTGCCGATCCTCAACATCGCCGGCCCGATCACCGGACTTCTGATCCAACCGTTCATCGGCGCGATGAGCGACAAGACGTGGAGCCCCCGGTGGGGCAAGCGGAAGCCGTTCGTGCTGGGCGGCGGCCTGGTGTGCGTCATCATCTTGTTCCTCTTCCCGGTCGTGACCGCGCTGTGGATGGCCGTGATCTGCCTCTGGCTGGTCGATGCCGGCAACAACACCGCCATGGAGCCGTACCGGGCGCTGATCTCCGACCGGCTGCGCAAGACGCAGATCCCCCGCGGCTTCCTGACCCAGAGCCTGTTCACCGGCGCCGGGGCGGTGCTGGCGAACGTGTCGCTGTACGTCTTCCAGCAGGCCATCACCGGTGCCACCGACGCCGGCGTGCCCTACTGGGTCTTCGTGTGCTTCTGGCTCGGAGCGGTCTGCTGCCTCGTCACGATCTCGATCGCCATGGTCCGGACCAAGGAGATCCCGCCCACCGACGAGGAGCTGGCGGAGATCCGGTCGAAGTCCAAGGGTCCCGTCGCCACGATCGCGGAGATCGCCGAGGCCGTGAAGGTGATGCCGATCGGCATGCACAAGATCGGCTTGGCATTCCTGTTCCAGTGGTACGCGATGTTCATCTACTGGCAGTTCGTGAGCGTCAGCGTCGCCGAATCGGTCTTCAACGCCGCCCCGGACACCCCCGGTTACGAAGAGGCTGCCGGCTGGACCGGGCTGATGAACGGCGCGTACAACTTCGTCACGATGATCTCCGCCCTGTTCCTGCTGCCGTTGTGCCAGCGTTTCGGCGGCAAGCGGGTGCACGCGGGAACCCTGGCGCTGGCCGGATTGTCACTGGCCGCGTTGTCACAGATAAACAACCAGATCCTCACCCTCGTGCCGATGATCGGCCTCGGTATCTGCTGGGCCAGCATGGTCGGCGTGCCGTACCTGATGGTCGCGAGCATGGTCCCCAGGGAACGCACCGGCGTGTACATGGGGATCCTGAACATGATGATCGTGGTTCCCATGCTGATCCAGACGATCACATTCGGCTGGATCTTCGAGAACTTCCTCGACAGCAGGGGCACCAACGCGATCATGCTCGCCGGGGTACTGCTCCTCTTCGCGGCCATGGCGATGCTGTGGGTCAACGCGCCGCGCGCGGACGAGGAGTCCCCCGTCGTGCCGCTCGCCGGGCGCCGCGAGATCACGGTGTACGACCGGGTCGTGGTCGGCTCCGACGGCTCCCCCTCCGCGCTGTACGCCGTGGCCAGGGCGCACGAGGTCGCGGCCGCCGCCGAAGCCAGGATGGTGGTCGTTTCGGCGTACGACCCGGGTACCGATGCCCAGCGGAAGGAGCAGGTCGACGGTCGCCGGCTGCTGTACGGCGAGAAGGCGGCGAGGGACGCCATGCGGACGTCGGTGAAGGAGCTGACCTCGGAGCGGATCCGGGACATCGAGCAGGTCGTCGTCGCCGCCAAGCCCGCCGAGGCCCTGCTGCGGGTGGCCGGCCGGAACCCGGCCAGCCTGATCGTCGTGGGCAACCGCGGCCTCGGCGCCAGGGAGGGCGAGGTGCTCGGGTCGGTGCCCGGCGAGATCGTGAAGAAGGCAGTCTGCGACGTGCTCGTCGTCCAGACCTCGGCACTCCACGAGGAGGTCTGAGCCATGCCCGAGATCAAGCTCATCATCGTCGGGGTCGACGGGTCCGAGAACAGCCGAGTCGCCCTGCAGTGGGCCTACGACGAGGCCACGCACCACGGCGCCTCCCTCACCGCGGTCACCGCGTGGCACCGGCCTGCGCTGTTCATGGCCCCGCCCTACGGGTCGCTCGCCCCGGAGGGCTACGAGACCCAGCCGAAGGACGACGCCCTCGCCATGCTCGAGCGGCTCACCACAGAGCTCACCCCGAGGACGCCCGCCGTCGACGTGCGGACCTCGATCGCGGAGGGCAGCCCCGCGAAGGTGTTGATCGAGCGATCCAAGGAGGCCGACCTCTTGGTGGTCGGGGCACGGGGTCGCGAGGGCTTCGCCGGGATGTTGCTCGGCTCGGTCAGCCAGCACATCGTGGCCCACGCGGAATGCCCGGTGGTGGTCGTGCGCTGACCTCTCCTCCGTTCTGCGGGTGAGTTCGGAGGTCAGGCGGCGGTCCAGCCGCCGTCCACGGTGAGCACGTGCCCGGTGACGTAGCTCGCCGCATCCGACGCCAGGAACAGCACCGGTCCGTCGAGCTCGGCGATGTCGGGGACCCGCCCCAGCAGTGTTCGGCCGCTGATCCGCCGGCGCTGGTCGGGATCGGCGAGCTCGCCGGTGAGCGGGGTCGGGAAGAACCCGGGCGCCACGGCGTTGACGCGCACGCCGCGCCCGCCCCACTGCTCCGCGAGGTGACGGGTGAAGGTGATCAGGCCGCCCTTCGCCGCGTGGTAACCGGCCATCCCGCCCCCGGAGCTGATCATGCCGAAGATGGACGCGATGTTGATTATCGCGGCCCCGGGGCGGCCGAACAGCAGTGGCCCGGCGAGCCGGCACACATCGATGACCGCGACGAGATCGAGGTCGACGATCTCGGTGACGTCGCTCAGCGACTGGGTCTCCAGGGCCCCGTCGTCGCAGACGCCGGCACTGTTGATCACACGTCGAGGTGTCCGTGCCGGTCCCGGACGGCGTCGATCAGGGCGCCCCGGAACCCGGGGTCGCGGAGGTCTCCCGGGAGGACCAGCGGCGAACCGGTGAGAGTGGACGCCCGGTGCCGCAAGCGGTCGGCATTCCGCGCGGTGAGCACGACATCGGCCCCTGCGGCGTCCAGGGTGCCCGCCATCCGCGCACCCAGGCCCGACGAGGCGCCCGTGACCAGCGCGACTCGGCCGTCCAGCCGGAACGCGGCCAGCGGGTCCGGACCGGTGCCACTCATGCCCGAGCCTCGTAGACGATGTTGAACGGGGTCTCGGCGACGCGTTCGACGTGGCCGAAGCCCGCCTGCTCCGCCACTCGGGAGACGGCCCCCTCCCCCGCCTGGTTGCCCAGCGCGTCCTCGGCGCCCTCGGACACCGCGTGCGGGACGCACAGGAAGCTGGAGAACGAGTAGTAGACGCGTCCGACCGGCGTGAGGTTCTCCGAGACCGAGGCTCCGGCGTACGGCTCGACGATCATCCAGACGCCGTCCGGCGCGAGCGCCGCGCGGACCCGGCGGGCGGCCGCGACCGGATCACCCATGTCGTGCAGGCAGTCGAAGCTGGTCACCAGCCCGTACCCGGTGCCGGGGAACTCCTGCGCCCGTGCGACCTGGAAGCTGCAGCGGTCGGCGAGCCCGGCCGCTGCGGTCATCGAGCGGGCCAGCTCGATCGACTCCGGATGGTTGTCGAAGCCCACGACGGTCGATGCCGGGTACGTCTCGGCCAGGATCCGGGTCGAGGCGCCCAGACCGCACCCGATGTCCGCCACCGCCACGCCCGATGTCAGCCGCTCGGTCAACCCGGGGATCGCCGGGACCCACGAGCTCACCAGGTTCGTCGAGTAGCCCGGCCGGAAGAACCGCTCGCACCCGGTGAAGACCTCGGGGTGGTGGTCGCCCCACGCGACCCCGCTGCCCGTGCGGAACGCTTCGGTGATCGCCGGGAGATCGGCCAGACACGCGACGGCCAGCTGGAACGCGCCCGGCAGGACCAGCCCGTCCGGGTCGGCGAAGGCGAGCGCCTGCTCGGGCGTCATCCAGTACTGGTCGGTGTGGCCACGGTAGGAGATCGCGCCGCCTGCGGCCTGGCCGCGCAGCCACTCGCGGACGTACCGCTCGGACGTGCCGGTGTAGCTCGCCAGGTCGGCCGAGGTGAGCGGACCGGCGTCGGCCAGTGCGCGGTAGAGGCCCAGTCGGTCGCCGATGACGACGTTCCCGGCCGCCATGGTCGCGCCGAGATCACCGACGAACTGCGCGAGCAGGTCGTCCAGGCTCTGTGTCGAGGTGCGGGGCGAGGTGGTGGTCATGCTGCCTCTTCGGTGCTCGCTGGAGTGGTGACCCCAGCGTCGCCACCGACATTGGTCGCGGGTTGGCCACACCTTGTCCGAACGTTGCCGCCCCGGTCAGCGGAGCAGCTCGACGTGGTAGCCCTGCACCGCCGGGCCGGGCACGGTGCCCAGCTCGTCCCGGAGCAGGATGCGCAGCTGCTCGTAGGCCGCCAGCGCCTCGGCCTCGTTGCCCCGTGCGGCCAGCGTTCTCATCAGGAGCAGGTGCCCGGTCTCACGCAGCGGCGCGGTCGCCACCAGCTCGCGCGCGGCCCGCTCGGCGGCCGGCAGCTCCGAGCCGCCCAGCTGCAGGCAGGCGGTCGTGTAGCTCTCCAGCGCGCGGACCCCCGCATCGGCCAGCCTCCGGCGCCAGTCCTCGACCCACGGGTTCGTCGCCTCCGGTAGCAGCGTCCGGCGCGTCACGAAGTGCGCGGTCAGTGCCGCGAACCAGGCCCGCCGCCAGTCGCCCGACGCCACAGCCGACTCGGCGGTGTGCAGCGCCGCCATCGCCTGCTCGACGTCGACCACCGCCGGTTCGGGCAACACCGCCGACAGCTGCCCGCGACCCCGTACGACGTCCGCGCCGATCGCCGCGCGCAGCTTCGAGATCACCACCGTCAGCGCGGCGCCGGCCGACGGTGGCGGTGCATCGGCCCACAGCGCATCGACCAGCGCCTCCCGCGGGACCGCCTGCGGGCGCCGCAGAACCAGGTACGCGAACAGCAGGCGCGCCTGGCGGCTGAGCTGGCGCGGGTCGATCTCGTGCCCGCCCAGCACCACGGCGAAGAGGCCGCACAACTGGACCCGCGCGCCGCCGGCGACGTCTTGCACCGCGCTCACCTCCGCGCTAGACCGGGGACGATACGGCCGAAGGAGCCCGATGACCCGTCAAGTGCGCTGCGAGTGCGGATACACGGCTCGCGGACAGGACGACGACGAGGTGATCGCACTCATCCTGGCTCACGTCGCGGCCGAGCACCCCGAACTGGGCGCCACCGAGACGGCCGACGACGTGCGGGACTGGATCGAGCTCGTTCCGGACTGACCGGGCTTCCGGTCCAGCCGCCCGCCCCCGGCGCTGCGGGTCAGCGATAGGCGCGGAGGAACGCGTCCACCCCATCGGTGACGATCTCCTGGAGCTCCGGCCTGCTCACCGTGCCGGCCGGGTCCTGGTCCATCGCGTCCAGGGCGAGGCGCATCGTCAGGGCGACGAAGTGCTGAACGGCACGACGCGGATCGCGCACCGCGAGCTCGCCCTTCGCCGCGAGCTGCGCGAACCGCTCCTCGAGCATCCGTTGCGCCTCCTCGCCCGCCGCCTTCGGCAGTCGCGGCGCCGGGGACGTGCGGGCGCTCAGGCGCCGGTAGGCCGCGTACGTCGACGACGGGATGGCCTCCATCGTCAACCGCTGCGCGAAGGCGAGCAGGGCGTCGCGCAGGTCGCGACCTTCGGTGAGCTCCTGTTCGGTGGCGGCACGCACGGTCGCGACCAGGGCGTCGTTGACCCGCGCGAGCACGCTGCGGAAGAGGGTCTCCTTGTCCCCGAAGTGGTCGTAGACGGTGCGCTTGGACACCGTGGCCCGCGCCGCGATCGCGTCGACGCTCGTGAGCTCGTACCCGGAGGAGACGAACAGCTCCTCGGCCGCGTCGAGGATGGCCGTCCGCTTGGTCTCGGCCTGCCGACGCCGGCTCGGCGTCAGCCAGGCCGATCTCGGGGTCGCCACGCCCTCATCGTATTCTCAGGCACTCCACACCGCACGGTGTAGTTTCGCTTTTGCGAACCCACCTCAGTGAGGAGCCCTTCATGCAGGACAGCAGCACCGGCAGTACCGGCCGTACCGGTGCCGGACTGCACACCGGATGGAGCGGGCGCCTCGTCGGCGTGGTCGCCGTCCTGGCCCTGGTGAATTTCATGGTCGACTCGGCGATCACCGCCCCACTGCTGGTGCTCCCCGAGATGCTCGACCACTTCGACACCGATCAGGCGGCGTGGCTCAACGCCAGCGCGTTGCTCGCCGGAGTGCTGTGGGCCCCGCTGCTGGCCAAGAGCGCCGACATCCACGGCAAGCGCAAGGTGCTCGTGCTGACGTTGCTCGTCAGCTGCGCGGGCGCCGTCGTGTGCGCCGTCGCCCCCAGCATCTGGGTGTTCGTGCCGGGACGCCTGTTGCAGGGCGCGGCGGTGGCCGCCATGTTCCTCGCCGTCGCGATCGTGCGCGACGTCTTCGCGCACCGCACCGCGATGGTCGTCGTGGGCATCGTGACCTCCGGCTCCGCGGTGCTCAACATCGCCTCCCGCTTCCTCGTCGAGCGGCTGGCCGCGGAGTTCGGCTTCCAGGTCCTGTTCGTGGTCGCGGCCGTCGTCGCGGCCGCCATGGCGATCTGCGTGGTCCTCGTCATCCCCGAGTCCCGGGTCAGGACGCCAGGCCGGATCGATGTCGCGGGTGCACTGCTCCTCGGCAGCGGTCTGGCCGGGGTGCTCAGCTACATCAGCCTCGGGTCGGCGCTCGGCTGGCTCGCGGTCGGTCCACTGGCGCTCCTCGTCGCCGGCGCGGCGGCACTGGCCCGGTGGTTCCTGGTGTCGAGCCGCAAACCCGAACCCCTGATCGACGTCCGCAACCTCGGACGACCGCTGGTGCTCACGCTGCTCGTCCTCTTCCTCGCCGCCGGTTCGTACCAGAGCGTGCTGCAGCTCATCCCGCTCATCGCTGACGTCTCGGCGGGCCAGCAGCTCGGCTACGGGCTCGCCGACCAGGGATCGGTGGCACTGCTGCTCGCCCTGCCCGCGATCGGCGTCACGCTCGGGGGCCCGCTGTCCGGTCTGCTCGCGACGCGCATCGGGCCGGCCGCGACGCTGGCCGGTGCCGTGCTGCTCGGGCTGGTGGGCATCCTCGGGATGTTCCTCGGGGCATCCCAGCTACCCGCCGCACTCGCCTCCGCGTTCCTGCTGGGTCTCACGGTCGGAGCGCTCGGGACGGCCGGCTTCAACATGGCGGGCAGCCTGGCGCCCGCCGACCGGCAGGGCGTCGTGGCCGGCCTGGTGATGGTCGTGATCGCGATCGGTTCGGTGGTCCTGAACTTCGTGGGTGCGGCGGTGCTGGCCTCCACCGCCGTGGTCGTCGACGGCGACCCGGTGAACACGGCCGCAGGGGTGTTCGGCTGCATCGCGATCGCTGCCGTCGCGTTCGCGGCCGCCGCGGTGCTGGCCGTCCGGTTGGTGCGTGGACCGCGATCGGTCCGCGCGGAGTCGAGGAGTTGAGGAGAGACATGGCAACGACGAAGGGCACGGTCCTGGTCTCCGGCGCGAGCATCGCCGGCCCGGCCGTGGCGTACTGGCTGCACCGCCACGGGTTCGCGGTCACGGTGGTGGAGAAGGCCACCGGGGTCCGCGGCGGCGGGTACCCGATCGACGTCCGGGGCACCGCGTTGGAGGTGACCCGGCGGATGGGGCTCCTGCCGCAGCTGCAGGAGGCGCACATCGAGTCTCGGCGGTTGACCTTCCTCGACGCCGACGGCAGCACGGTGGCGGCGGTCCGTCCCGAGGCGGTGACCGGTGGGGTCGAGGGAAGTGACCTCGAAGTGCGGCGGGGGGACCTGACGAGCGTCCTGTACCGGGCGGTGGCCGACGACGTCGAGTTCGTATTCGACGACTCCGTCGATGTCCTCACCCAGCACGAACACGGCGTCGACGTCACCTTCCGCAGCGGCGCCCACCGCGGCTTCGACCTCGTGGTCGGCGCCGACGGCCTGCACTCGCGGACCCGGGAGCTCGTGTTCGGCCCCGAGCAGCGCTTCCACCACTACCTGGGGTACTGCTTCGCCGGGTTCACCATGCCGAACGGCTTCGGGCTCTCCCACGAGGGGATGCTCTGGAGCACGCCCGGCCGGGGTGCTGCGCTCTACGCGGTCCGCGACAGCGACGAGCTGCACGGCTTCCTGATCTTCGCGCGCCCGGACCCGCCCTACGACGCCTTCCGCGACCCAGCGGCCCAACGCGACCTCGTCGCCGCCGCCTTCGCCGACGACGGTTGGGAGATCCCGACGATGGTCGCCGCCATGCGCGACGCGGACGACCTGTTCTTCGACGTCGTGAGCCAGATCCGCCAGCCGCGCTGGACCAGCGGCCGGGTCGCGCTCGTCGGCGACGCCGCCGCCGCACCGTCGTTCCTGACCGGGCAGGGCTCCAGCCTCGCGCTCGTCGGCGCCTACATGCTCGCCGGAACGCTTGCCACCCACCGCGACCACACCGCCGCCTTCGCGGCCTACGAGCGCGACACCCGCGCGTTCGTCGAGCTGAACCAGGCACAGGTCGGCAAGGGCGCCGCCGCGCTCTTCCCGGTCACCGCCGAGGACCTCGCGCGACGCAACGAGCGGCTCCGCGGTCTCACCAGCCTGCCGCCGCAGACCGGACGGCCTGCGCACACCGCCCTCGCCCTGCCGGCCTTCCAGGGGTAGGCGCCGGACGGTCCCGAGCAGCTCGCCGCCGGCCCGGGCCGTCGGCCTCGGTCAGTTCGCGGAGGCGGCTGACTGATCCACCGTCCAACAGAGGCAGAAGGGGTGGCCGGCAGGGTCGGCGTAGACCTGGAAGTCACCGCCCGGCGAGACCTCTTTCAGGACGCGGGCGCCCAGGGCCGTGACCGCCTCATGGGCCGACGGGAAGTCCTCGACCCACAGGTCGAGGTGGATCTGTTGCGGCGGCGCACCGTTCGGCCAGTCCGGGGGGACGTGATCGGGCGCCAGCTGTACACCGATCCGAGGTTCCCCGCCGACCATCACCATGTGCCAGTCACCGTCGCGGTCGACTTCTCCGTCGAGGACCCCGGCCCAGAATGCGCTCTCGGCCTCGATGTCCGCCGCGTCGAAGGTGACGACCTGCCACTTGATCCGCATGCCGGGATCCTGGCAGCACCTCAGCGGTTGCGGCTCGCGCGACCTGCGAGCGCCGGACTCAGGGGCGACGCGCGCGAAGGCCGTCGACGATGATCGCCAGCAACCGCGGCCCCCGCGCGTCGAGCTCGGCGTCGTCCAGCCGTGACAACCAGCTGATGAGCACGATGACGTCGCGGGCCTCGGCGTCGACGCGCACGCTGCCGGCCTCGCGACAGGCGGCCAGCAGCAGTTCCACCGCCTCGCCGATCGGGCCGAGGCTGTGGGCGGCGAGGTCGCGCCAGATGCCCGCCTCGACGGCGGCGAACACGTCGCGCTTGACCCGGGCGTACGCGGCGACCCGGTCGAACCACGCCGCCAACGCGTCCAGCGGCTCGTGGGTCTCCAGCAGCCGCGGAGCCGCGGCGACCAGCTCGTCCATCTCCCGGCGGTACACCTCGGCGAGGAGGTCCTCCCGCGTCGGGAAGTGCCGGTAGAGGGTGCCCTGTCCGACGCCGCAGGCCTTCGCGACCGCGTTGAGCTTCAGCTCTCCCGGCTCGTGCACGAGCTCGCGGGCCGCTTGCAAGATCCGCTCGCGGTTGCGCTGCGCGTCCGCACGCCGCCCCTTGACTGAATCGGACACGTGTCCGCTATGGTCGTCGGAGTAACCGGACATGTGTCCATTCTACGCAGGGGGATCGTCATGACCACCCAGGGCAAGGTCGTCGCCATCACCGGCGCCAGCAGCGGGATCGGTGAGGCGACGGCTCGCCACCTCGCCGCGCTCGGCGCACCCGTCGTCCTCGGCGCCCGCCGCACCGACCGGCTCGACCGCCTGGTCGCCGAGATCGAGGCCGCAGGAGGCGAAGCGGTCGCCGTTCGCGTGGACGTCACCGAGCCCGGCGACCTCCGGTCGCTCGTCGACGTCGCGGTGGAGCGCTTCGGCCGCCTGGACGTCCTGGTGGGCAACGCCGGGGTGACCAGGATCAGCACCGTCGCCGACCTGGACGTCGAGGGCTGGTCGGCGATGGTCGACGTGAACGTCAAGGGGGTCCTGCACGGGATCGCGGCGGCGCTGCCGGTGTTCCGCCGCCAGGGCAGTGGCCACCTCGTCACCGTCGTCTCGACGTCCGGCCTGAAGATCGTGCCCACCCAGGCGGTGTACGCCGGGACGAAGAACGCGGTGCGCACCCTCCTGGAAGGCCTGCGGCAGGAGAGCACGGACGGGGTCCTCCGGACGACGTCGATCTCCCCTGGCTACGTCCGCACCGAGCTCATCGACAACGCCGTCGACGATCCGGCCGTCCGTGAGGAGGTCAAGCGGAACATGGCCGATCTGGGCATCGACCCCACGGCAGTGGCCCGGGCGATCGCGTTCGCGATCGACCAGCCCGACGACGTCGAGATCGGGGATCTGACCATCCGGCCGACCCGCCAGGGCTAGAGCCCGCGCCGGTCATCGCTCGTCCTGGCCGAACACCGGCACCGGTCCGGCCTCGCCCACCGCCTCCGCCATGTGGTCGAGGTCAGCGAGCAGGTCGCCGAGGCGGTGCCCGGGAACCACGTCGGTGATCCGCTGGTCGATGGCGTACACCGCCGCGCGGGCGCCGGCGAGCCGTCGGCGCCCCTCGGGCGTCAGCAGAGCCGGCAGGGCGCGGCCGTGTTCAGCGGTACTCGGTCGGGACACGAGCCCGCTGTCCACCAGGCCGCGGAGCACGACGTTCATGGACTGCCGGGTGACGAAGGCGCCCCGCGCGAGCTGGGCGTTGGACAGGCCTGGCTGCTGGTCGAGCAGCTCGAGGGTGGCGTACTGCGGAACCGTCAGCCCGTGCTCCCGCAGCGCCTTGTCCATCGCGGAGCGGAGCGCCGCGGCGGCGCGTTTGAGGCGGTACCCCAAGCGCTCCGTGACGTCCGGGAGCTCGCCGGCCGGTGCCACATCTTCCATGTCAGGACTTTGACATAGCTGCGCGCCACTGTCTACGCTGATGTCAGAGTCCTGACATAGCCAATGAGGAGATCCGCCATGACCAGCCCGGAAACCACGATCACCGTGACCGCGAGTACTGACGAGGTGACCCTGGTCAACGTCTTCACCGTCGAGCCGCAGCGTCAGGACGAGCTCGTCGCCGCTCTCGAACGCGCCACGACCGCCGTCTTCGCGACGACGCCCGGCTTCATCTCCGCGAACCTGCACGCGAGCCTGGACGGCACGCGTGTCATCAACTACGCCCAGTGGGCCAGCGAGCGCGCCTACAAGGCCGCGATGCAGCTCCCGGACGTGCGCGAGCACATCGTCGAGTCGGCGGCGCTCGCCACGTCGTACGACCCGACGCTCGTGCAGGTTCGCGCGATCCACCACCGGCGCCAGAACTGACGTCAGCACAAGCAGGCCGAGGGCCTGCGGCGCCATCCGGCGCAGCAGGTCCTCGATCGGTTGCTCGTTCACGCGTCCGCCGAGAACGTGAACATCACCTGCCGGACCTCGATGTGCTGGCCCAGCGGCTTCCCACCGGGCCCCGGGGCGGCGGGGACCGCCGCCGCGATCCCCGCGGGCTGCACCATTGGCGTGGTCGAGGCGGGGCCCCCGAACGCCCCGCGCGAGGGTCGGGGCGATGATGTCCTGGCCGAGAACGAGGAGATGTACCGATGAGTGAGCCGAACGGCCAGGACGTCTGGCGGCCCGGTCAGGACTGCCAGGCCGTGGCCACCGCGAAGGCGCTGGGCCAGGACGTCGACCGGATCCACGGGGCGCCGTGGGGTGTGGTCGGCACGCTGGGCGACAGCATCTGCTACGTGGGCGTGAACGAGAAGGTCGAGGCCGTGCACGCGGCGATGGGCCGCCGAATCTCCGAGCGCGACCTACCGGTTCGCCTGCTGGCCCCCAACTACTCGGGCGGCATCTCCGACGGCCAGCGCAACGGCACGCCGCAGATGCGGTACTCGCTCATCGGCCGCGAGACCACGAACGACGGCCTGTCCCTGCACTTCGAGGGAAGCGACATCCGCGGCCTGGTCGCGGTCGTCGCGTGCGACAAGCCGCCGGTCGGCGCCACCGCGGCGATCATGGAGCGCAACGTGCCCGCGGTGGTGCTGTCGGACGGCTCGATCCGCCCCGGCACCGACCCGCTCACCGGCGAGACGATCGACCTGGTGAGCTGCTTCCAGGTGGCGGGTGACCCGGACCCGGAGAAGCGCGAGCGCTGGGCCCGCAACGCCTGCCCCGGCTACGGCAGCTGCGGCGGCATGTTCACCTACAACACGATGCAGTCGTTCATCGCCCTGCTGGGGCTCGAACCGCTGCACATGGTGTCGCCAGCGTCCGAGGACCCGCGGCGCACCGAGGTGTTCCCCGAGCAGGTCGTCGACTGCCTGGAGATCATGACGCAGCGCGGGATCACACCGCGCGACATCGCCACCCCCACCGCGTTCCGCAACGCCACGATCGTCGCCATCGCGATGGGCGGCTCGACCAACGTGGTGCTGCACGCTCCGGAGATCGCGCGCGCCGCGGGCATCGACTTCTGGACCGAGGTGATGTCCCAGCAGGAGTTCAACCAGCTCTCCCGCACGGTGCCGGTGCTGATCAACGCACGCCCGTTCGGGAAGTACAGCATGGTCGACATCGACGCCGTCGGCGGTCTCCCGGTCGTGGTCAAGGAGCTGCTCGACGCCGGCATCCTCGACGGCTCGCCGATGACGTGCACGGGCGAGACGCTCGCCGAGCAGGTCGCCCGGATCGACCCGCCCGCGCCGGACGGAGAGGTCGTCCACCCGGTTTCGGCGCCGTTCAAGCCGACCGGCGGGCTGCGCCTGCTGTCGGGCAACGTGGCCCCCGAGGGCGGCGCGGTGCTCAAGCTCGCCGGCGTGGAGACCGGGATCGTGGACAACCGGTTCGTCGGCCGGGCGCGGGTGTTCAACAGCGAGCAGGACCTGCTGCACGCCCTCATCGACACCCCGGACGTGTTCGCCGACCAGGACATGGTCGTGATCCGCTACGAGGGGCCGCGCGGCGCACCGGGCATGCCGGAGATGCTCGACCCGACGTCCCGGATCACCACGCTGTGCCGGCAGAAGGGCATCTCGATCGCCCTGATGACCGACGCCCGTTTCTCCGGCGGCTCGGTCGGCCTGGTGATCGGCCACGTCGGTCCGGAGGCGGCACTGGGCGGACCGATCGCCCTGATCGAGGACGGCGACACGATCGTCATCGATCTCGACGACGACACCCTCGACTGCGTCGAGCTGGGCGACGCCACGACGTTCGAGGCGCGCGCGGCCGCGTGGCAGGAGGCGGCGGCGGCGAACGGCGGCCAGCACCCGCTGGTGCGGCCGGTGACGTCACGGTTGCTGCGCCGCATGCGCGCGGCCGCGTCGCCCGCCATCGCCGGTGGCGGCATGGCGACCCTGTAACCGTCTGCACCCGCACCTCCCGCCACTCACACACCGGCTCGCTGCTCGGCGGTACGAGTGCGCTCGTAGACGTCCAGGTGTGCCGCCGCTGCGGCGTCCCAGGTGTGCCGGGCGGCGAGCGCCCTCCCGGCGGCGAGCCGTCCCGGGTGGCCGCCGCCCGCCGCCGCGAGCAGCTCCCCGGCGAAGCCCCGCGGGGTCGTGGCGAACGCCGCGGCGCCGTCGAAGACCTCGCGGAGCACCGGCAGGTCGCGAACGACCAGCGGAACGCCCGCTGCGAGGGCCTCCATCGCCGCGAGGCCGAACCCCTCCTTGGTGGACGGGAAGGCGAACACGTCGGCGGCGGCCACCAGCTCCGGTAGGTCGGTGTGCGGGACCGGGCCGAGCACGATCGGCGCGACGCCCAGCTCGGCGGCCCGGGAGTCGACGCGGGCTCGGTAGTCGCGGTAGTCGAACAGCGTCTCGCCGCCCGCCACCACCAGCGCGAGGTCCGGACACGCCTGCCGGACGAGCGCCACGGCCTCGACGAGGTCCAGCGTGCCCTTGCGCGGCTCGATCCCGCCCACGGCGAGGACGTAGCGGCCGAGCCGCTCCCGCCACCGCATGCGGCCGGCGGCCCCGGCCGGCCCTGCGGCCGCGGCGAAGCGGGCGGCGTCCACGCCGTTGGGGATGACGGTGGGCCGACGGCCCCATCCGCGCTCGACCTCGGCGGCCACCGCGGCCGAGACGCAGACGAGCGTGCGCGGCCGGGCCACCGCCCGGTCGTGGCAGTCGGCGAGCGCAGGCGTGGTGAAGGTGTCGAGGTGGTGGACGGTACGAATGCAGCCCGGCACCGCGTTGGCGCTGATGCAGTCCTGCGCGTGCACGACGTCGTAGCTCTCGCCGCTGCCGGCGAACGCGGCGCCGAGGACGGCGATCGAGCGCAGGATGCGGTCGCCGACGTCCTCGTCCGGCAGGTCCGGGAACGGCACCAGCCGCACGGTCACCGCGGGGTCGACCGGCCGGAAGAACGCGGCGTCGCCGCCGCGGCCCAGCGACCAGACGGTGACCTCCTGCCCGGCTCGGGCCAGCGCCTCGGCGAGCGCGAGCGTGTGCACCACCCCGCCACGCGGCTTCGTCGAGTACGTCAGCAGTGCGATCTTCATGGGCGATCCTCATGCGTACGTCTCGGGCCGCCGCTCGGCGAGGTGCGAGAGCACCGTCCGCGCACGGGCGACCTCGCCGGCCACGTCCAGCTCGGTGAGCGCGAGCCCGGCCTTCGCCCACGTGCGGGCGAGCACCTCCCCGCCCGGCCCGACCACCTTCGACTGGCCGAGGAACCGCAACCGGCCCATCGTGCCGGTCTGGTTCGCCGAGACCCACACCACCTGGTTCTCCGCGGCGCGGGCGCAGTCGTAGAGGTCGAACAGCCGCGTCTGCCGGTCCTGCACCAGCCGCGGGGCGCGGTTGGTGAGGCTCGCGGGCCACGCGGAGAGGCAGGCGATCATCAGCGCGCCGCCGGCGGCCAGCGTGCGGGCGGCCTCGGGGAAGGTCTTGTCGTAGTCGATCAGCATCCCCAGCCGCCCGACCGGCGTGTCGAAAGCGGAGAACCGGTCGCCCGCCCGGTACACGCTCGCCTCGCCGACCGGCTGGTGCACCTTGCGGTGCCGGCCCAGCACGCCGTCACCGGTCAGGCACACCGAGGCGTTGTAGGGCAGGTCGGGGCCGAACTCCCGATAGCCGAGGCAGACGACCATGTCCCCGGCCGCGGCGGCCACCCGCTTGAGCTCCGGCGCGTCCTCGGTGAGCACGGGCGGCAGCCCGGTCTCGTCGGTGCCGGCGAAGGTGCCGAGGTAACCGCCGATCGTCGCGTCCGGGAACACGAGCAGGTCGACGTCCTGGGACGCCGCCGCCCCGATGATCATCTCGATCTTGGTGAGGCACTGGTCGATGTCGCGGCCGAAGTGCGCTGCCACCGCAGCGATCTTCATCCGGCCGCCGCCAGCGCCGGCTGCACAGCGGTCGCGATGTGCTCGGCGAGGTACTCCGCGTCGCGGGCGATCCCGGCGAACCGGCCCGAGCCCCAGGTGTGCAGCCACGGCAGCCCGAGCACGGACAGGCCGGGCACGCTGGTGAGGCCGCGGGAGTGGGTCGGGTAGCCGCGCCCGTCGAACGCGGGCACGCGAACCCAGCTCCAGTTGCTGCGGAAGCCGGTGCACCAGACGACACCGGAGATCCGGTCCAGGTCGAGCGCTGCTGGGTGATCCGGCCGCGGTGCCCACACCGGCCGGTACCGCGGTTCGGTGGGCGCGTGGAGTCCGGCCTCGGCGATGTGCCGGTCGACCAGGTCCTTGGCGTTCTCGCTGACCCGGTCGGCCGCGTCCAGGTTGGCGGCCAGGTCGTGGGCGAACGCCAGCACCCCGCCACGCAGACCGGTGAGCCTCCCGTAGAGCCGCATGCCGTCGCGGGCGAACGCGCGCAGGTCGATGTCGCGCCCGCCGTCGCGGCCGGTGACGTAGTGGTTGGTGCCCAGGCGCGCCGCCTCGCCGTTGCGGTGCTGTTCGACGGGCATGTCGTAGTGGCCCATGTCGTGCAGCCAGGCCACCATGTCGCGGCCGCGGTAGAACCGCGCGATGCGTGGCGCACGTCCGACGGCGAGGTGCACGGAGCGGCCGGCGAGGTGCAGGTCCTCGGCGATCTGCGCGCCGGACTGCCCGGTACCGACCACGAGCACGTCGCCGGCCGGGAGCTGCTGCGGGTTGCGGTAGGCCGAGGAGTGCACCTGCGCGATCCGCTCGGGCAGCCGGTGGGCCCAGGCGGGCACGAAGGGCCGGTGGTAGCCGCCGGTGGCGAGCACGACGTGATCCGCGGAGAGCGTCCCGGCCGGGGTCGTGAGGACGAACCCTCCGTCCGGTCCGGCGGCGAGCCCGTCCACCGGGGTGTGCTCGAGCACCGGCGGGTCGAACGAGGCCGCGTAGGCGCGGACGTACGCCACGATCTCGTCGCGGACCATGAAGCCGTCCGGGTCGTCGCCGCGGTAGGGCCAGCCCGGCAGCCGGCACTGCCAGTTCGGGGTGACCAGGCAGAAGCTGTCCCAGCGGGCGTCGGACCACTCGTGCGCGATCGTCTTGCGCTCCAGCACGACGTGGGCGACCCCTCGCCGGCGCAGGCACCACGACATCGCGAGGCCGGCCTGCCCACCGCCGACGACGGCGACCGGGATGTGGGAGGGGAAGGGCACCCGGGGTGCGCCCCACGTGGTCTGCTCATACACCGGTGGGCACTCCGTATGTCTCGGGGCGGCGGTCGCGCAGGTGCGCCATGGAACGGCGGGCGCCGGCGAGCACGGCGGGCACGTCGACATCGGCGACGGCCATGCCGGGTGCGACGCCGGTGGTGGCCAGCACGTCGCCGCCGGGGCCGACGACCTTCGCGCTGCACACGAACCGCAGCGAGCCGAACGTGCCGGACTGGTTGGACGCCACCCACACCACCTGGTTCTCCAGCGCTCGGGCGCGGTCGAACAGGTCGAAGCGGTGCGTCCAGCGGTCCTCGGCGAGGTCCGGGCTCGCCGCCGTGCGCGCCGCGGGCCACGCCGAGACGCACACGATGATCTCGGCCCCGTCCAGGGCGAGGGTGCGGGCGGCCTCGGGGAAGGCCTTGTCGTAGCAGATCAGCATGCCCAGCCGGCCCACCGGAGAGTCGAACGCGCAGAACCGGTCGCCCGCGGCGTAGCTGTTGGACTCCCCGAGCGGCTGGTGCACCTTGCGGTGCACGCCGAGCACCCCGTCGCCGGTCACGGCGACGACGGTGTTGTAGCGCGAGGTGCCGTCGGACTCGCAGAAGCCCGCGGTGACGACCACGTCGCCTGCCATCCGGGCGAGCCTGGCGATCTCGGGCCCGTCGACGTCAAGGGCGGGCGGCAGCGCGTCGCGGGGCAGCACCCGCTTGACGCCGTGATCGCCTAGTGCCCCCCGCCGGGAGTCCGTTGCGGATATCGGCGGATCCAGGTTTTCGCTGGGTGTGCCGGCGGGGCGTCCCTCGTATTGGACATACTCGGGCGGCTCGCCGGTGCGCCCAGCGGGAAGCTGGGCCGTCGAGATACGTGGCGGACTTCCGGCGGGGGGCACTAGGTCGGCGAGGTATCCGCCGAGCGCCGCCTCGGGGAGCGCGAGCAGCTGGACGCCGCGCGCGCGGGCGTCGGTGAGCAGCTCGTCGATGCGGGCGAAGCAGGCGTCGAGATCGCGCCCGAAGGGTGCGGCGACGGCCGCGAGGGTGGTGGTCATGCGGTTTCTCCAGTCGCGGGACCGAGCCCGGTGACCGCCCCGGGCAGGGCGGGGGTGAGCGAGCCGTCCGGCCACCGCAGGGCCACCCCTGCGCCGGGCACCAGCTCGCCGCACGTGGCGGTGGTGGCCGGGCCGGCGGGGGCGACGGCGCGGTCGGGAGCGTCAGCGGTGAGGAAGGCCGAGCCGGGGAAGCAGGTGAACCAGTCCCCGACGGTGGCCGCGGCCGGGCGGGGCACCGCGGCGACGTCGAGCACGGCGCCGCATCCGCTCGCCTCCGCGAGCATGCCGAGCGTGCCGACGAGCCCGGCCATGCTGACGTCCTTGGCGGCCGCCGGTGCCGTGCGGGCGACGGCCGAGCCCATGAGCCGCAGCTCCTCGGTGGTCCGCCCGGTCGTCGAGTCCCACTGCCGTCCGGTGTGGTCGCGCCGCCAGCCGCCGCCGAGGTCGGCGGTGAGCCGCACGGCGTGCCCCGGCCGCCCACCGCCCGCGGGCACGGGCCGGTCGGTGCGGCCAAGCGCGGTGACGGACAGGGCCGCGGGCACGCCGAGCTGGGTGTGCCCGCCGAGCACCGGCACGGCCCATGCCGTGCTCGCCGAGCGCAGCCCGGCCAGCACCCGCGCGGTGAAGGACGCATCCCGGCCGGCCACCGCGTCGAGCAGGCCGAGCGGGGCGGCGCCCATCGCGGACAGGTCGTTCACGTTCACGAGCACGCCGCACCAGCCGGCCCATTCGGGGTCGCGCTCGACCATCGACGGCAGGATCGCGTCGCACGCCGCGACGACGTCCGTGCCGGGCACCGGCGCGCCGTCGTCGCCGACGAACCCCGCCCCGCCCAGGTGCATGCCGGCGAGCAGCCCGCCCAGCGGCCCCTTGGTGGCGCGGGCCAGCGCGGCGAGCCGCCCGACCGGCCAGGTCATCGCAGCGTGCGGGCGCCCGCTGACGACCGCCGCTCCGGTGCGGCTCCAGCCGAGCCGGGTGAACATCCGCTCGTAGCGGTCCTGGACGGTAGCGTCGAAACGCAGCGCCCCGGCCGCCTCCGCGGTCGCGCAGGCCGCCCGGACCAGCGCCGGCCCCACCCCGCGCGGCGCGCCGGGCGCCGCCACCAACCGGGAGCCGGTCCACCAGCCCACGTCGGACCCGCCCGGGTCGACCGGGCCCAACCGGACCCCGCCGAGCACGGCCCCGCCCACGGCCCGGGCCACCAGCACCCGGGTGCGCGGATCGTCGTCCGCTGCGTCGCGGTCGGTGCCGGCGAACAACCCCTGTTCCGCGACGAACGCCCGGTGCCTCAGCGCGGTGTGCGCGCGGCGCCCGGCGCCGTCGGCCTCCTCGATCCGCCACGCCGGCACGTCCGGCGCGGCCCGGTGGTCGACGAGCAGGACGTTGCGCACGAGCGATGCGGTATCCGCAGCGCTGCCCCTGGCGATCGGGGCGCCGGCGCCGACCAGCAGGACCTCGCCGGTCACGCCCCGGCCGCCTGCAACGCGCTGCACGCCCCGCAGGCCGCGCACCCGGCGCCCTGGTCGGCGCCGAACATGCCCCGGGCCCGCAGGCCGACCGCCACCCGCCTGGTGACGCTCTCCAGCACGACCGGGTCGGGCGGCCCGACGCCGTCGGCCATCGCGAGGGTGCCGGCGAGCGGCCGGTAGGGCACCACGAACGGGTAGACGCCGCGGTCGGCCAGCCGCAGCGCGCCTGCGACGAGGTCGTCCGGGTCCTCGCCGAGGCCGACCAGCAGGTAGGTCGACACCCGGTTGCGACCGAAGACACGCACCGCCTCGTCCCACGCGGCCTCGTACTGCACGAGCGGCACGGTGGCCTTGCCGGGCATCCACCGGGCGCGCACGCCGTCGTCGAGCGACTCGACGTGGATGCCGATCGCCGTCGCCCCGGCGTCGTGCAGCTCTCTGATCGCCGCGAGGTCCTCCGGGGCCGGTGGCTCGCACTGCACCTGGATCGGCAGTCCCGGCACGGCGTCCAGGACGCCCCGCACGCAACGGGCGAGGTGGCGGGCGCCCCGGTCGCGACCGTTCGTGGTGCCGGTGGTCAGCACCATCTGGCGCACCCCGTCCAGCCGGACCGCGGCCTCGGCCACCTCGGCGAGCTGCGCCGGGCTCTTCACCGCGGTGGTCGCGCCCGCCGCGAGCGACGCCTCGATCGCGCAGAACCGGCACCGCTGGTCCTCGGCGTAGCGGATGCAGGTCTGCACGACCGTGGTGGCGAGAACGTCGCGCCCGTGCAGGCGAGCGAGCTGCTCGTACGGCACCCCGTCGGCCGTTACCAGGTCGTAGAACCGCGGCCGCCGGACCGGCTCGGCCTCCAGCCCGAGGTCGGCACCGTCGAGCAGCAGCCGCCCGCCGCGGATCGTGTACGGGCTCGCCGGGTTGATCGGGAGCGCGGTGGCGCGACCGTCCAGCAGGACGTGTCCGTCGTCGCTCGGGCCGGCCCCCGCGCGGCGGGAGACGGGGGCGTCGACCCTGACGCCCAGGATCGCGACGTCCACGCGGGTGGACGCCCGTTGCGAGCAGGGCGCCGCGGTGTCCTGGGTCGTCACGGCCGGATCAGAGGTTGTAGGTGGAGTTGATGATGGCGCCCTTGCGCGCGTAGTGGATCAACGCGTCCTGGACGTCGAGCGGGTGGCTCGGGATGCACCCCGCGATCAGGTCCTCCTCGCGCAGGCCGTGCAGCGAGAGACCGAAGCGGCAGACGTAGACGGTGCCGCCTTCCTCGATGAACCGCTCGATCTGCGTGTTGATGTTGTGCTCGCCCGGGAAGGCGGAGTCACCGGTGGTCGGGAACCCGCGGGTGGCCATCGCGTTCATCGCGGCCGGCCCGTAGAAGTACAGCACCGAGTCGAAGCCCTTCCGCAGCGCGCGCAGGGCCTGCAGGACCGCCACGAAGCTCACCGACGACTCGTGCGCGATGCCGTGGACGAGGGTGAAGTAGGTCTCGCCCTCGCGGGCCTGGTAGTCGGGGAAGATCTTGGTGGAGCCGTAGAGGTTGGTCCCGGCGGGCAGCGACGGGTGCGGGATCTCGGCGAGGCTCGCCTGCTGGTTGGCCGCGAGCTCCTCATCCGAGATCAGCGGCGTTCCGGTGGTGGCGGGGGCGGTCTGGGTCATGGTGACTCCTTCTCGTTGCTGGGTCGGCCGAGGCCGTGGAGGGCCTCGAAGTTGCGGGAGAAGACGAGCTCGGCGAGCTCGCCGTCGCCGGTGGCGGCGGCCAGCCGGGCGTGCTCGCCTGCGAAGTCGCCCCACGGCTGGTCGGAGGCGAAGAGCACCCGGTCCGCGCCGATGCCGCGGCGCTCGATCTCGGCGGCCAGCCAGCGGGGCGCGAACCCGATGGCCCAGCTGGTGTCGGTGTAGACGCGCTTGCCGGCGGCGACCCAGTCGAAGAACCGGTGGCCGATGAGCTTGATGTGCCCGCTCATCCCGCCGCCCAGGTGCACCAGGTGCAGCGGCACGTCGTCGGCGTAGCGCTCGACGAGCAGCCCGACCTCGTCGATGTCGCTCGCGGCGCCCGGGCTCGTGTGGACGTGCACGACGAGGCCGTGCGCCCGGGCGGCCGCGAAGATCGCATCCAGTTGCGGCCGGCAGGCCTCGTCGTCCGCCCGCCCGCCGAGCAGGAACGACAGCTTCAACGCTGCCACCCCGCGCTCGCCCGCGAGGGCGAGCGCCTTCTCGGTGGCGGCCGCGTCCTGCGGGCGGGGCGAGGTCCACAGCCCCGCGAGGACGCGCTCGTCGCGCTGCGCCGCCTCGATGACGAGGTCGTTCAACGCGAACGACGTGCTCGGGTCCGGCACGCCGTAGTTCGGCAGCACCAGCGCCCGCTCGGTGCCCTCACGGTCCAGGTCGCCGAGGAGCTCGTCGATGGTCGCCCGCGCCGTGGTGTCCGGGTTGACAGCCGGACCCCCGTAGAAGGGATGCGCCGGCAGCACCCCCAGGTGCCGGTGCGCGTCGTGCACCCGGGCCGGACCCCGCGTCGTCATGGGGAAAGCGTCGAGCCCGCGCGTGTCCTCCTGGTGACGTCCGGAACGAGTTCGTGTTGCCCGGAGCGACGCAGCGTTGCGCCGCGGTTGCGGGGTGTTGCGCGGCAGTGGCACGGGGGGTCGGCTCGCCCACGCTGCCGGTGGTGACGCCGGCCTGGCCGAGGGCGAACCACCTTCGCGACGTCACGGGGATCGGCGGGGCTACCGGACTCCGGACGAGACGGCGCAGATGTCCGTGACCCGGCCGATCGCGCAAGCGGGCGTGGAGGACTTACCCGTGCGTGCTCGCGCTGCGCCGATCCCTCGGCACCCACTCGAAGGTGGGACCCGCCGTCGAGCCGCCGTTGCCGTCGGGCATCCGCAGCAACGCCAGCGCCTGCTCCCGCACCGCGTACATCGTGCCGACCGCGGCCCCGAGTCGCGACGGGCTGCCGGTGCAGGCTTCTTCCAGCTGTTGCAGCAGCAGGCAGTAGGTGCGGTTGAACTCCTCCTGCGCCTGCCGGACGGGGCTGCCCGGCGCGTGGTCGGTCGTGCGCGGGTTCGGCCGCATCGGTGCGATGCCGTCGAGGTCGACGACGAGGGCCTCGCCCGTGGGACCGGACCGCGGCGTGTCTCCCGCCTGGAACCGCCTGCCCTCCTTCAGCTCCACGAAGCGGTAGTAGTGGGCGACCTCGTCCCGATCCGGGTGGACGACGTCCCGGTCGCCGTCCCAGACTTCCGTGCGGGTCGCGCCCTCACCCTGCTCGACGATCTCGCCGAGAGCGTCGAGCGCCGACGCGAGGTCCACCACGGCGATGACCCGGCCGCCGCCCCGCCGGAAGTGGACGTCGCTGATCTGGCGCGCCGGGTCGCCGCTGAACACGGCCTCTTCCCCGAGGGTCGCGCACATCTCGCGCAGCCCGTTCTCGATCGCCGTGTAGAACTGGCCGATCGTGGCGTAGCCGTCGGCCTGCGCCGGGCCGTCCACCCGGGCCGGCTGCTCGATCCGCAGGAACAGGTCCAACGCCTCGGGACCGAACGGGCCGAGCCCGACCTGCACGGATCCATCGCTGTGCGGCAACGGGTGCGGGTAGGAAGGCAGCAGGTGCGGCGCGTCGAGCACCGGGTCCGCGCCCACGGCGTTCACGAGATTCGCCGCCAGCAGCAGGTGCAGCATCTCCTCGGCGAACACACTGCCCACGACCTGTGCGGCCTCGGCGTTCCGGTCGGGATCGAGGGAGTACAGCGCACAGAGGTACGGCGGGAGGGTGGAGTGCTCGAGCTCGAGCGCCCACTGCAGATGCGTGCGCAGCTCGTCGAGCGTGCAGATGCCGGTGGTGGAGAGCGTCACGGTCGTCCTTCCTCGGTCGGACGGGGCACACGCCCGTCCCGAGGAAGGACCGGATCCCACCCTCGTCTGTGACACAGGACCGCGACGCCCCTCGCAGGCGGTCGCCCTACCCCGTGCCCCGGGCCGAGACCGCGGCCGAGATGTGCGCGAGCTTCGCCGGGTGCATGACCCAATAGAGGTGGTCGATACCGTCCGCGGTCGCGGTCGCGGTGAGCCAGGCCACCGCCTCGCCGTAGCGGGTGACCAGCACCGACGGGCCCCCGTTCGCCTCCACCCAGTCCACCCGGACGTCCGCCCAGAACCTCGCGGCGAACGACGCGACGAACTTCGCCACGCGCGTGCGTCCGAACACCGGGATGCGCGACGCGTCGCGCACGGCTCCCCCGCCGTCGGAGTAGCTGGCGACGTCAGCGGCGAACAGCGACTCCAGCTCGTCGAAGTCACCTGCCTGCGCGGCGGAGAGGAACGCCGAGAGCAACCTGCGCTGCTGGACCACGTCGACGGAGGTCCTCCGCTCGGCCGCGACGGCCTGCCGAGCGCGGCTGAGCAGCTTGCGCGCGTTGACCTCCGAGGTCTCCAGCACCTCGGCGATGCGGCCGTAGGGGTAGTCGAACGCCTCGCGCAGCACGAACGCTGCCCGCTCGGTCGGGGTCAGCTTCTCAAGCAGGACGAGCACCGCGACCTCCAGGGCCGCGCCCCGCTCAGCACCCAGAACAGGATCGGCGGTTGTGTCGACCGGTTCGGGCAGCCACGGACCCGCGTAGGTCTCGCGCCGCGCACGGGCCGTCTGCGTCGCGTTGATCGCAAGCCGGGTGGTCATGGTGACGAGGAAGGCCATGGCGTCCCGCACCGATGCCCGGTCCTGCGCCTGCCACTTGACCCACACGTCCTGCACGATGTCCTCGGCGTCCGCGACGCTCCCGAGCATCCTGTAAGCGATCCCGAACAGCCGGGGCCGCATCAGCGCGAACTCGTCGGCCAGCTCGGCCAGCTCGTCGCGAACGAGCGGCTCTCGGCCGGCACTACCCACGCCGCACCCGCCGCCCGAACGGAGCCTCCTCGGCCGTTCCCGGGTGCGCAGCCGAGGTGCTCGGCGTCGACATGGCCCTCCTCGCGTACGGCCGGTACCGCAACGAGCCTACGCATGGTGTTTCCGGCGCCCTGCGGCAACTGCACTTGCTCGAACGCCTCGGGGGACCGGCCCGCTGGTATGGCGGTGGCGAGCAGGCCGGGCATGGTGGCCAGGCCCGCCCAGACGAGCTGGTCGAAGTACGGGTACTCGACGCCGTCGATGTCGATGCGCCGTTTCAACGCTCGCCTCTGCCGCAGGTCGGGTTCCTGGCCGTGACCGACGATGCGCCGCCGGCTCGGCAGGAGCCGCAAAATGTCAAAGGTCCTGGTCACGGGGCGGGCCGCTGGGCAGACTGGACGGGCGAGGACCCTCGCTCCCGTACCCCCGGCCGCCCCGAGCATCGGGCGTCGCGTCGGGCGACGTCCCGGTCAGGCGGTGAGCAGCGTGACGGTGGAGTTCAAGCTGCTCGGGGGCGTCGCGGTGCGCCTCGACGGGCGCGACCTCGAGGCCGGGCACGCCCGCCAGCGGTCCGTCCTCGCGGCCCTGCTGGTCGACGTCGGCCGCCCGGTGCAGGCCGATCAGCTCATCGACAGGCTGTGGGCGGACCGGCCCCCGTACCGGGCCCGCAACGCGCTGGCGGCCTACCTCTCGCGGCTGCGCCGGGTGCTGGCGGACGCCGACGGCGTGCGCATCTCCCGCGAGCCGGGCGGCTACGTGCTGGCTGCCGACCCGCTGGCGGTTGACCTGCACCGCTTCCGCCACCTGGCCGCCCGGGCACGGGGCGCCGGCGATGCCGCGGCTGCGGCCGCACTGTTCGACGAGGCCCTGGGCCTGTGGAGTGGCGAGCCGCTCGCAGGCCTCGACACGCCATGGGCGCACGGCATTCGGGCCGCCGCCGAGGCCGAGCAGATCGCCGTCGTGCTGGACCGCAACGACGCGGCGCTGGCCGCCGGCCGGCACGCGGAGCTGCTCGCCGGGCTCACCGCGGCGCTGCGTGCCCATCCGCTCGACGAGCGCCTCGCCGGGCAGCTGATGCTCGCCCAGCACCGCAGCGGACGGCAGGCCGACGCGCTGGAAACACACCGGCAGGTACGGGAACTGCTCGTCGAGGAGCTGGGCGCCGACCCCGGGCCCGCGCTGCGCGCGGTGCACCAGCAGATCCTCGACGGCGACCCGGGATGGGTCGGCCCGCTCCCGCCCGCACCGCCGCCCGCACCCGCCCACGCACCCGCCTCCCGCGGCCCCGGCCTGCCCGCTCCGCTGACGACGTTCGTCGGCCGGGCGGCCGAGCGTGCGGCGCTCGCGGCCCTGCTCGAGGAGCAGCGGATGGTGACCGCCGTCGGGCCGGGCGGGGTCGGCAAGACCCGCCTCGCGCTCACCGTCGCCGCCGACGCCGCCGACCGGTTCGCCGATGGCGTCCGGTTCGTCGACCTGGTGCCGGTGACCGACCCCGCGATGGTCGCCCCGGCCGTCGCCGCGGGGCTCGGGCTGGGCGAGCAGCAGGCCCGCTCGCCCGACGAGACCGTCGTCGGCTGGCTCGCCGACCGGCAGTGTCTGCTCGTCCTCGACAACTGCGAGCACGTTGTGGACGGGGTGATCGAGCTGGTGGAGGGGCTGCTCGCCGGAGCCCCCCGGCTGGTGGTGCTCGCGACCAGCCGGGCCCGGCTGCAGGTGCCCTACGAGTGGGTGTTCCCGGTGCCGGGGCTCTCGGTCGCGGACGACGGCGACGCGGTGGCGCTGTTCCGCGCCCGCGCCGCAGCCGCCGGGAGCCCGCCGGACCTGGCCGACCTCGCGCGCGTCGCGGCCGTCTGCGATGCGCTCGACGGGACAGCGCTGGCCATCGAGTTGGCCGCCGCGCGGCTGCCGGCGGTGGGGCTGGACGGCGTGGAGGCCGGTCTCGCCGACCGGCTGCAGCTACTCGCCGGCGGGGCCCGCGCCGACGATCGGCACCGCTCGCTGCGCTCCGCGCTGGACTGGAGCTACGCGCTGCTCAGCGAGTTCGACCAGGCGCTGCTGCGCCGCACGTCGCTGTTCGCCTCTCCCTTCACCGTGGAGGCCGCACGCGCTGTGGCCGGGGACCGGCCGCTCCCGGCCGTGGAGGACGTACGGGGCGGGCTGGCGCGGCTGGTGGACCAGAACCTGCTCTCCACGGTCGCCGACCCCGGCGGCACGCGGTACCGGATGCTGGAGACGATCCGCCAGTACGGCACGGGGATGCTCGTCGCGGCGAGGGAGCGGGACGCGACCGCTACGCGACACCTGGCCTGGTGCCAGGAGGCGGGAGAGGCGCTCGCCGCTACCTCGGGGACGGACCCCGTGGCCTGGGGGGCCGCGTTCGATCGCATCGCCGACGACATCCGCAGCGCCTTGACCTGGGCTGCAACCCGCAGCGGGCACCTCGGGGAAGCCCACCGGCTCGCGGTCGTACTCGCAGACCTCACGTTCGCCCGCGGGATGCCCGGCGAGGCGCAGCGGCGCTACGAGCAGGCGGCGGCCTGGGCCGGCGACGACGCCGCAGCCGCGGCGGCCCTGCGCAGCGCCGCCGGTGCCGCGCTGAGCCGGCACGGCGGCGACGACGCGCTCGCGCTGTTCCGCAGGGCTGCCGACGCGGCGCTGGGGGCAGCGGATCCGGCAGGTGCCGCGCGTGACCTCGCGCAGGCGGCCGACGTCCTCAACCGGTTCCCCGGCCTCCTCAGGACCGTCGCCCCGGACGGGGCCGCCGAGGCGTTGTTCACCGAGGCGCGGCCGCTGGCCAGCGGGAACCCCGCTGCGGAGGCCCAGGTGCTCGCAGCCGAGGCGGCCCTGATCCCCGACCTCGACCCGCGCAGCCGCGCCGTCGCCCTGCGGGCGATCGAGCTCGCCCGCATCATCGAGGACCCGGTCGTCGAGAGTGCCGCGCTGGACCAGCTCGCCACGATCCAGCTGGCCAGCGGCGACATTCGCGGCGCGACGGAGAGCGTGCTGCGGCGCACCCAGGTGCTCGCTCCACTGCCGGTGCGGGCGGAGATCGGGGTGGAGCTGGCCGACGCCTACCACTTCGCCACCGAGGCCGTACTGGCCGCGGGCGATCTGGTCGCCGCCCGCCGGCTCGCCGCGGCGGCGCGCGACCTGCCGTTCCACCGCGAGGAGGGTCACCTCGCCACCAGCCGGCTCATCGTGGTGACCGCGCTGGCCGGGGACTGGGACGAGACGGTGGCACTGGCCGAGCGGTTCCGCGAAGGATGGGAGCGGGCGGGCCGCCCTGCGGCGGGCAGCCACGGCGTCAGCGCCGCCGCGGCGGCCGCGGTACACGGACTCCGCGGCGACGAGGCCGCCCGGGCCGCATGGCTGGACCTGGTGAGGGTGCTCGAGATCCCGAAGCCCGGATGGCGGCTGGCCGAGCAGAACTTCGGCGCCTTCTTCGACGCCTGGCTGCTGCTGCACCGCGGCCACCCGGCGGAGGCGGCCGCTCTGCTGCGGACCCCGCCCGAGGAGTTCCGCACCTGGTTCACGGTCCGCTGGCGCCCCTGGTACGCGGCGCTGCGAGCGGAGGCCGCCGTGCTGTCGGGGCAGGCCGGAGCAGCGGCGGTCATCGCCGTCGCCCGGGTCACCGCCGCCGACAATCCGGTCGCCGCGGCTGTCGTCGACCGGGCGGCCGCCCTCGCCGAAGGCGACCGCCCCGGGCTTCTTGCGGCCGCGGCCGCACTGGAGCCCACCGGGTGCCGCTACCAGTGGGCGCGCACCCTCGTCTTCGCAGGCGGCGCCGAGCGAGACGCGGGCCGCGACGTGCTGGCGGCGATGGGGGCAACCCCGATGGCGGAGTCCGCGCCTGTCACGCCCGCGTCGCGGTGACCAGCAGGTACTGCGCCTCCCAGCGGGCGGGTCGGCCCACCGGAGCGACGTTCCAGCTCTCCAGGAACTCTAGGAACGCGGAGTCGAGCGCCGCGACGCGCTCGGGGTCGGCGGCGCTCGCCGCATACAGCGCGATCGTCGGGCCGTGGTCTCGTTTCCAGTACTCGCGGAACTCGAGCGGACTGGCGCACTGGTCGAAGGCGGTGATGCGGTGCCGCACTGCGAGCGTCGTGACGCCGTCGCCGAACAGCTCACGCACGCGCTCCTCGCTGCCCCACAGTGGCGGCGGCGCGCCGGGCGGGGGCGGTGGGGCGAAGCGGGCCATGGTCGCGAAGAGGCCGCCGATGAATCCGTCCGGCGTCCAGTTCACCAGCGCGATCGTCCCGCCCGGCCGGCAGACGCGCAGCAGCTCGTCGGCGGCCGCGCGGGGGTGCGGGGCGAACATCACGCCCACGCACGAGATCACCGCGTCGAAGCCGCCGGTCGGGAAGGGCAGCGCCTCGGCCTCCGCCTCGACCCACTCCACCGCGAGCCCGCGCTCGGCGGCGGCGCTCCTGCCGCGCTCGATGAGCTCGGGAGTCGGGTTCGAGGCGACGACGTCGGCCCCGGTCGCGGCGGCGGGGAGCGCGGCGATCCCAGCGCCCGCGTCGACGTCGAGGACGCGCTGCCCGGCGCGGATCCCGCAGGCCGCGACGAGCTCGGGGCCAAGGTCCGGGATCAGCTCGGCCGCGACGCCCGGGTAGTCACCCGAGGCCCACACCGCGCGGTGTTTCGCCTCGAGCTGCCGGCCGGCGGACGCGCCGGCACTGGTGGTGGCCATGTCGTCTCCACGGGACTCGCGGAAAATGGGTGCGGTCCCGAGCGTGCGGCCAGCGGTATGCGCCGGTGCTCGGCGCACGTGAAATCCTCTGGTCAGCGCTCTGTGGATGACCAGCAGGCGAGTTCTCCCCGCCCCGTTGAGGCGCCCGAACGCGGACGCCAACAGCGGCACAGTCGATGACGAGGCGGGATCAGGCCGAGTCGCGGTCGCGGTGCAGGGTTCGCCGACCCAGTCGACCCAGGTCCACCCCACCATCACTGAGGATGCGGTGCGCCTTCACCAACTTGTAGACGAACAGCACCACCGCGACGGTGACGCCGGCGTCGTCGACCAGCCCGAGCGGACCGAGGACCGCCTCCGGCACGACGTCGATGGGCAAGACGAGGTAGACCGCCGCGGCACCCATGGCTATCAGGCCACGCGGCGGGATGCGGTAGCGCCACATCACGTACCCGAGCACCATGACGACGAGCAACCCGAGTACACCGACGATCAGCAGGGTGGTGCGCAGCCAGTCGGGCATGGCCCCAGTCTGCCGGGTCCTGGGCCACCCCGCCGGATGCCGGGAACTGTTCCGCAAGGCGAACGAGCCACTCACCTTGCTCCGCCCGGGCCCGGCCCGGTCTGCCTGCCGCCCGATCCGAGGCGCACCCGTCGACTGCCGACCGGCGTTCCATTCCGCCGACGCTTGCAACTCGACCTGACGTCAAGTCGCTCGAACCTGACGGATCGGCAAGAGGTCAACAGGCCGAAGATCGAAAAGAGGGCAGCCGAGCCCTACGTGAAGGCAGGCAGCGCGGCGAGCACCGAGAGGATCCCGAGTTGGTGCCGTTCGGTGACGAGCCGGCCGCCGTCCCAGGTCAGCGAGACGGAGTCACCGATGCGGATCCGCTTGTAGGACGGAGCCCGTGGGCCGGCGGGGGTCTGCACCGGGGTGGTGTGGGTCGCGCGCCAGACCAGGCCGACGACGCTGGTGTCGCCGTGGGCCAGCACGTCGGCGATCTCGGCATCGACGTCGGGGAAGACGGCCCGCAGTCGGCGCCAGTCGGCCACCACGGCGTCGATGTCGTCGGTCCGTCGGCCGGAGGTGGCCTCCTCGTAGCGGTACGCCGGCGCTGCCAGCGCCCGGCAGGCGGGCCAGTCGGCGTGGTTCCAGGCCTCGACGAGGGTGCGAGAGAGTGCCGTCACCCCGGTTGTGCGGGCGGCGGTCACCGCACACCCGTGAGGTGCGCGAGGACCGGGGCGAGCTCGGAAGTGGGCGAGAAATCGACGTACTCGGAGTCCTCCAGCGCGATGGGAGCGTGGCCCGGCGCCCAGTAGAAGGCCTCGCCCGCCCGGTACAGCTCGGCTCCCTCGGCCGTGCGCAGCTCTATCAGGCCGGAGAGCAGGTAGCCCCGGTGCGGGCACTGGCACAGGTCGCCCGGCAGGCCGGCGAGCGCGGGGCCGAGGTCGGTGCCCTGCGGCAACCGCACGAACCCGACGGTCAGGTCACCGCCGATCTCGGAACCGGCCAGCCGGACGCCGTCACTGTCGATCACAGTGGGAGCGGACTCCCGCGTCGTCGCCGTCATCGCGCACCCTCCTCGGGCAGTGTGCGCACAGCGTGGAACTCGGCGGTCTCGGCGCTCTCAACGCCGGCTCTCGCGGTGGTCAGCTCGACAGCGGCGCCCGGTCCGGGGCGCGAGCGGCGCGCCGTGTCCACCCGATCATCCCGAGCGCGGCGAAGGTGTGCTCGGCGGCCCCCCGCAGCTCGCGCGCGCTCCGCGGGTCGCCGGCTCGGGCGGCGACGCGGGAGGCGTCGAGGTCGGTGATCGCCCGCAGTGGTCGTGCCCCTTGCTCGGCCAGCACTGTGCCGGCCTCGGCGAACCAGCGCATCGCCTCGTCGTAGCGGCCATCCAGTGCGCAGACCCGTCCGAGTGCGAGACGGGCATCCATCATGGGGAACCGGAAGTCGGCGGCGAGTGCCTTCCTGAGCAGGGCCTCCTCCAGCACCGGCAGGTCCGGGTGTCCGCTCCGGCCCGGTCCGTGGACGATCCACAACGTCTCCACGGCGTCGCACAGCGTGCGCAGGTAGTTCATGGCCCACGCCGGCGCACGCTCGATCGCGGGTAGGACGGCACGGTAGCGCCGCAACGCATCGTCGATTCTGCCGAGGCGGGCGGCCGCCTTCGCGCCACAGGCGATGGCGGATGCCTCGAGCCGGTGTCCGGCCTTGTTCCCGGCCCCGTACGCCTCGTCGAGCTGGGTGAGGACGTCGGTCCAGCCGACGTCGGTCGCGTGCGCCAACGCATCGAGCGTGCCGATGTCGTGGATGCGCTGCCATCCCCAGCCCCGCCGGTCCGCCCCGCCGACGGCCCGCGCGCCCGCGAGGGTGGCTCGACCACCGGCGAGATCGCCCAGCGCGATCTGCGCCCGGGCGGCGAGCGTCAGGTAGTAGCTGCGCAGCGCGATCTGTCCGCGCTCCCGCGCCGCCTCGGCGGCGTCGGTCAGCAGCGGCAGGGCCACCGCGATGTCGCCCAGCACGAGCAGCCGGACGATCGGGTCGTCGGCGACCTCGTCCGGGATCAGATCGCGCCGGCGGTAGGTGGCCGGGACGGCCAACCTGGCCAGATCCGGCCGGCCGGTGACGCCGTCGGCGAGCAGGATGCGCAGCGCCTCCCGGCGTTCGGGTACATCCATGGTCGTCCCGGGGGAATCCGGGTCTTCGGCCTCGCGCCGGTCGAGCTCGTGGACCATCAGCGACGCCCAGACGTGGTCGCGGCGGGGGGCTGCGAAGCGCAGACCCTGCGCGGCGAGACGCCACGCGTGGGGCGCGCCGTCGGCGCTGGCGAGGGCGGAGGTCACCGTGGCCAGGTAGGCCGCTGCTCGCTCGGGGCCATCGGTCGAGGCGAGCAGATCGGCAGCGCGGGCCGCGGTGTTCACCGCGTCGTCGAACCGGCCGGCCCAGGCCTGCGCCGCCCCGAGCCGGGCCACCAGCGCAGGCGCCCGCTCGTCCCCGGCGGGGACGAGGTCCACCGCCATGGCGAGGAACGTCGCCGTCTCGTCGTGCGCGGCCGCGGCGTCCGCCCGCTCGGCGGCCTCCAGTGCGGCGCCCACGCCCGCCTCAGCGCCCGGCAGGTCGCGACCGGCGTGGTACTGCGCGGCGACCTCCGCGGCGGTCACATCGGAGGACCCGCTGCGCGCTGCCGCCAACGCCTCGGCCAGCCGCCGGCGCATCCGCAACCGGCGGGACGGGTTCACCTCGGCAAGGACAGCGTGCCGGATCAGGGTGTGGCAGAACTGGTACCGCTCGGGCGCCGCGGCGGGTTCCACCAACCCGGCGGCGAGGACCGCGTCGACCGCGGCGAGCCCGGCCGCCTCGCCCAGCCCGGCCGCCGCCACGACCGGCGCGAACGGGAACGGCCCGTCGAACGCGGCCGCGTGCGCCAAGAAGGACGCGCAGGAGGTGGACAGCCGGGCCCGCCTGCGGGCGAGCACCTGGCGGACCCCGTCGGGGACGACACCGGGGAACGTGTCGGTCCGCAGGCTGCCGTCGACGGCAGCGTGCAGCGCGCCCTCCTCGGCGAGGTGGCGGACCACCTCGCGCGCGAAGAAGGGATTACCGCGGGTCTCGGTGAGGATCGCCGAGCTCAGCTCCGCCGACACGGGCGCGGCAGCGACGTCGTCCAGCACGGCCGACAGCGCCGGCAGATCCAGCCCGCGCAGGCGGACGGACGACACGTCGAGGTCGGTGCGGACCGCGCCGAGGACGTCGAGCAGGCCAGGTCCGATCTCGTCGGCGCGGTAGGCGGCGACGATCAACACCCGGCGGTCAGCGACCACCCGCGCGAGGTGGCGCAGCAACACCAGCGTGCTGGCGTCGGCCCAATGCAGGTCGTCGAGGGCGAGGACGACCGGTGCGTGGTCGGCGAGCCCGCCGACGAAGCGGGCCACCCCGTCGATCAGCCACATCCGTTCCTCGTCGGGCTGCCGTCGCGCCCGTGACGCGGCATCGGGCGTTCCGAGCCGGACGGCCAACTCCGGCGACAGCCGAGCCAGCGGCTCGCCGAACGGTCCCGCCGCGCTCCCCGCGCGCTCTCCCGAAAGGGTCCCGAAGTGCCCGGTGACGGCCTCGGCGAACGCGTGGAACGCCGGCTGCCACTCGCCTTCCAGACAGCGGCCGCGCAAGACCGTGGCACCGCGGCGCGCGGCCGCTTCGCTGAACTCCCGCAGCAGGCGGGTCTTGCCGATGCCGGGCTCGCCCACGATGGTCGCGAGCCCGCCACACCCGGCCGCGGCCGTGTCCACGCGGTCGAGCAGCCTCCGCAGCTCGCTGTCGCGACCGACGAACCGGGCGACGCCGGCCGGACGCCCCCGCGGCCCCGGCTCAGCGCGCAGCACCGGGTCGTGCCGGAGGATCCGGGCGTGGAGCTCGTTCAGCGCAGGCCCTGGCGCGATGCCGAGCTCTGCGGCCAGCGTTGCCCGGCAGGCGTGGAACGCCTCGAGGGCGTCGGCCTGGCGGCCGTCGCGGTGCAGCGCGAGCATCAGCTGCGCCCAGCGCCGCTCCCGCAGCGGTGCCTGCGCCACCATGGCCCGCAGCTCGCCGCACAGGCGCCGGTGGCCGCCCCCGGCGAGCTCGAGGTCGACGAGATCTTCGCGGGCGGACTCGCACAGCTCGTCGAGCCTGCGGGCTTCGGCCTCGGCGAAGGGGCGCTCGGCGAACTCGCAGAGCGCCGGGCCCCGCCACAACCCGATCGCCGAGCGCAACGCGGTCGCGGCCCCGTCGTGGTCGCCGGAGACCGCCGCCGCCCGGCCCTCCGCCACGAGGCGTTCCGCGCGGTCCGCGTCGACCCGATCGGCGGCGGCCTCGAGCCGGTAGCCCCCGGGCACCGTCGAGATGCGCAACCCCGCCGTCGCGCCGAGCGCGCGCCGCAGCCGCAGCACGTAGTTCTGCACCGCGTTCACGCCCGACCGCGGTTGCTGGTCGCCGTAGAGTTCGTCGATCAGTCGGTCCCGGCTGACGCTCCGACCACGGTCTACGGCGAGGACAGCGAGGAGGAGACGTTCCTTGGCGGCGCCGAGCGTGATCGGGCCGCCTGGGCCGCACACCTCCAGCTGGCCGAGCAGCCTCAGCTCGACACCGTCCCGCACCCGAGCAGTGTGAACCACCGAGCGCACCCGATGCGACGATTCGGTCCGTCGAGCCCGTGAGCGGCAACGAGACGAGCCGCCTGAGCAGCGACGCGCTGCCCGCAGCGGGTGGCGTAGGCGGGCGGCAGCGCGCCCCCGGGGGCGGCCGGGCGGTGCCGGGGTCCTACCTCGACCGGTGCCTCGACTGGTGACCGCTTTCTGCCCGAGCGACCGGATCGGTGATTCCGTCCGCACAGGCGAGGCGCTCGACGTCCCATCCGGCCCGCGTCGCGCCGGCGCGGTAGGCCATTTCGTAGAACTCGAGCACGGCGGCCCGCCGGTCGGCGGCGGCGCGGGCCTGCCCGTAGGGCAGGACCGCGAGGTGGCTGCCGCCGCGGGGGTGCCAACGGGCGCCGGCGGGGAGCGGCGCGTCGGCGAGGCCCGCCGGCTCGGGCGCGGTGTAGGAGTAGAACGCCGGCTCGGGGAACGTCGGGTCGCCGAACCAGAACCCCGAGCTGATCACCTCGCGCGAGTACGCCTCCCGGGTGACGGCGTCGGTCGAGGGCTGGTGGTCGACCTCGGTGTCGGCGAACCGGGTCAGTGCGATGTCGAAGGTGTGCCAGAAGTGGTGCACCGGGCTGGTCTTGGCGGAGAACCGGCCCGCGAACTCCTCGAGCACGAGGTTCACCTGGCTCAGGACCTGCCAGTACCGGGTCACCGCGGCCGGGTCATAGGTGGCGTGCTCGGTGTCGTCGGCGAACGGACGGTCCGAGTCGGGCAGGTCGAAGGGGCGCGCGCCGGCCAGGCCGGCCGGCTCGACGCCGATCGTGTGCAGCGCGTGCAGGACCTCCGAGTGGAAGCTTGCGACCGAGTGCCCGGCGATCGAAAACGAGACCGAGCGGCCGTCCACGGAGTTCACCAGCAACCGGTGATCGAGGAAGTCGAAGTCGATCGTGAAGGAGGGGTCCAGCCCCATCGGCCGGGTGGTGATGCCGCGCCCAGTGAGGTGGAAGGGCACGTTCCACCAGTGGTTGCGCCGCGGGCTGGCCGCGAGCCGCACCTTCCCGACCACCTGGGCGAAGCGGTGCAGGGTGGGGATCGTGTCCGACCAGCCCTCGTATGGGATCGACGGGAAGAGCTCCATCAGCGGGTACCTCCGGCGAGGATGCGATCGGACGCGGTGCAGTAGTTGCACCAACAACCACACTCGGTCCACATTCCCCGCTCAGTCGGTTCGCCCCCGGGTGCAGAGGAGGCCGTTGCTGCGCCCATCATGCTGGCGCTGTGAACCATCCCCGCTTTCGGTGCCGCACCGCCGGGGGACGCCGCGCTGGGCCTCGGGTAGCGCCGACGGCTCCCCTCTCCCGTGGTCGGGATCACCGAGGTCGCGCCGAGCCCCAGCAGCGCAACAGCACGGCGGTCGTCATTGCACCACCAGAACCCGGCGGGAGCGCACAGGTTGAAGATCAAGCTCGGAGCGAGGCGTAGAGCGCCGTCTCGAAGTCGCCGTACAGCTTCCAGGCCTCGTGCTCGGTGATGAACGGCAGTGAGTTCGTGTAGATCGAGGCGCACACCCCTGTGGTGCGGTCCACGAAGAAATGCGTGTTGAACAGCCCGGCCCACGCGCCGGTCCAGGCCCGCCGCCGCCCGGGGATGTCCTGGGTGTTGAGCAACAGGCCGTAGCCCCACTTGAAGCCGGGTCCTACCCGCAGCGTGTCCGTGATTGCCGGGTCGGCAGTCGGGATCTCAGCGGGAAAGTCCAGGTCACCGATCTGGTTGCGGAATGCGGCGTCGACCGTCTCCTGCGTCAAGATCCGCTCGCCGTCCAGCTCGCCACCGCGCAGCAGGGCCCGCTCGAAGCGGATGAAATCACGCGGCGTCGAGTACAGGCCGTGGCCGCCCGCCCACCAGTCCGGTTCCTGGTTCAAGAGCTCCCCGGCCGACGTCCAGGATCCGTCCTCGCCTTTCACGTGAACCGTGACGCAGTTGTCGAGGCGCGCCGCGTCGAGGCGGAACATCGTGTCCCCCATGCCGAGCGGGCCCGTGATCCCTTCCTTGATCACCACGTCGAGCGTCTTCCCGGCGGCGGCTTCGACGACCTTGCCGAGCCAGTCGGTGTTGATCCCGTAGACGAACTGGGTCCCCGGGTCGGCGACCATCGGCGCCTTGAAGGCCTCCGCCGAGCCCGGCACCACATTGGGTAGGCCGGTCACCTTCTCGAACCTGACCAGGTCCGCGTTCCAGAACCAGTAGCCGAGGCCGGTGGTGTGTGTCATCAGCTGCCTGACGGTCGCCCGGCTGCCGGCCGGGCGCAGCTTCGGATGATCGCCGTCGAAGCCCTCCAGCACGCGGACGTCGGCGAACTCCGGGCAGTAGATGTCGACCGGTGCCTCCATTTCCAACTCGCCGCGCTCGACCTGCTGCAGGGCGGCAGCGGTGCACACCATCTTGGTCATCGACATGATGCGGAACTGCGTCGATGTCGAGACCGGGTCGCCGCTCTCGCCGACGATGCGTACGCCGGCGCCGCCCTCGTAGATGATCCCGTCGCGGTCCGCCGCGATCGCCGCGACATGCGGCACGGCGCCGGCCTCGACCGCCTCCCGCAGGACCTTGTCGACAGCGCTTCCGTCGATGACAGGGCTCATGCTGACCTCCATAGGTCGACGAGCGAGAAGCAACACCCGAGACGCGCATGCAAATCGTCCCACCGCCCGGCCGGCGCGACACCGACGATCGCGCGGAAGTTTCCGCAGCGCGACGCCCGCCATCTGGCGTCACCGGGCATCTGACCGACAACGCACGGCCTCCAGGCTCGGATGGCGGTTGACGCGTCCGGCGGGCGGAGCAGGATCGGGAACCGGACGGGGTCACAGGCCGCAGGCTGGGCCGATCGGACCTGAGGAGGCGCGATGACCAGGCGTGACATCGCTTTCGACGCCGAGGGCGTCACATTGCGCGGATGGTTCTACCCGGCGGAGGGCACCTCGGGTCGCCGCCCGACCGTGGTGATGGCCCACGGGTTCTCCGCGGTGAAGGAGATGTATCTCGATGCGTTCGCCGAGGTCTTCGCCGCGGCCGGCTTGAACGCGCTGGTGTTCGACAACCGCAACTTCGGCGCGAGCGACGGCGAGCCGCGCCAGGAGATCGACCCGTGGCAGCAGGTACGCGACTACCGCCACGCGATCACCTACGCCGGCACGCTGGACGACGTCGACAGCACGCGCATCGGGGTGTGGGGCTCGAGCTACTCCGGAGGGCACGTGCTCGTCGTCGGAGCGATCGACCGGCGGGTGAAAGCTGTCGTCGCCCAGGTCCCGCTGGTCAGCGGGTCGGCGAACGTCGCCGAGTTGGTCCGCGCAGACTTCCGCGCCAGCTTCCGGGAGCAGTTCGACGCCGACCGCGCGGCCCGCTTCGCCGGCGACCCGCCCGCGATGGTGCCCGTCGTGGCGGAGGACCCGCTGGCGCCGTCCGCCTTGCCGACACCCGACGCCTGGGCGTGGTTCACCGAGACCGGCAAAACACGCGCGACCGCCTGGCGCAACGAAGTGACGCTGCGCACCGTCGAGATGCTCGGCGAGTACGAACCCGGCGCCTACATCGGCCGGATCTCTCCGACCCCGCTGCTGATGATCGTCGCCCGTGAGGACCACCTCACGCCCGCTCATCTCGCCATCGACGCCTACGAACACGCCCGACAACCCAAGAAGCTCGTGATCCTGCCCAGCGGCCACTTCGACGCCTACACCAGCGGCTTCACCGGAGCGAGTGGCCCAGCCCGTGACTGGTTCGTCGAGCACCTCGCCCGCGCCTGACAAGCACCGGCCTTGGCGATCCGTCAAGTCCCGCTCGGACCTGACGGATCGTCAAGGGGTCAGGTTCTCGGACGCTCCCCGACCGGCCCGGTACCGCTGCCACTCAGCGTGGGCGATCCTCCAGGTGGAAGTCCTGGTACCTGCTCATCCTCCCCTCCTGGTGTCACGGGATGTCGATGGTCACGGCCGCCTGGCGACCATCGGCGTCCGCCAGCCCGGCGGTGCGCGGGCTGACGACGCGCGATACGCAGCACTGCAGGCGGTTTCCCGCCGCGTGCTGCGCGTCGCTGAGGAAGACGTCGCGGTGGTCGATGGCGCCGGCGATGTCGAGGACCTTCACCTGGCACAGGCCGCACTCGCCGCGGCGGCAGTCGTACATCATGTCGGCGCCGCACGCCTCGAGCGCCTCGAGCATCGACACGTCGTGGGTCACGATCGTCTCCAGCCCGAGCCGCGGGATCCGCACGGTGAACGACTCAGGGGCGAACCGCCCGCTGCTGCCGAAGGTTTCGAACCGCAACTCGGCGGGCCGCCTGCCCGCCCTCGCCCAGGCCGCCTTGATGGCGTCGAGCATCGGGGGTGGGCCGCACACGTACAGCTCCCCGCCCGCGGGGACGCTCGCCACCAGCTCCTCCACGTCGAGGGATCGACCCTCGTCGTCGATGCGCAGCTCCATCCGGTCGCCGTGCTCGGCCACCAGGTCGTCGGCGAACGCCATCAGGTCTCGCGAGCGGGCGCCGTAGACGAAGCGGTAGTCCGCACCGCGTGCCTTGAGCGCCCTTCCCATGGCCACGAGCGCGGTGATCCCGATCCCGCCCGCGGCGAGCACGTAGCCCGAGCGCCCGTACGTCAGCGGGAAGTTCTGCAGCGGCTGGGTTATCGAGACCTCCCGGCCACGCCGCAGGGAGTGCATGAAGGCCGAGCCTCCCCGGCTCTGCCGCGCCAGCTGCACGCCGAGGACCAGCTCCGTGCCGTAGCCGCCCATCCCGACGACGGAGTAGGAGCGCACGTCGGCCCGCCCGTTGACGTAGACGCCGATGTCGATGTGGCTTCCCGGCGGGGCGGGCGCCTCCAGGTGCTCCGGTTCGAGAACGACCTGCTTGACCTCGCGGGCGACGTCGCAGACGTCGAGCACCCGCGCCCGCCGCCACCGCTTGTGGCTCGTGGCTCCCATCGCGAGCCCCGCTACAACCCGCGGCTCATGAGGCCCGCCGCGGGCCGTTCGCGGTGCCGGGCGACGCCGCCCGCGATCTCCGCGCCCTGGCCGGTCTCGCCACCCGCCGGCCGCGGTTCGTTGGCCGCGTTGGTGACAGCGCCCATCGACACCGCGGCGTTCCCCGCGTCGTCGGAGCTCTTCTCGACGTCCGTCCCCGACTCGGCCGCGATCATCCGCTGCACGATGCGCCGGGTCCACATGCTGCCGGCGTCGATGTTGAGGTTGTAGAAGTCGTAGCCGGGGTTGGCCTCGATGCCGCGCTGCTGGGCCTCCAGCATCTGCTCGTCCTCGAAGAACACATTGGACACGCCCTCGCGCAGCCGGGTGGTGATCACCTGCTTGTCCAGGCACCAGTCCCGAGCGAACGCCCACAGGTAGAAGCAGGTGCGGTCGGTCTCGGGGGTCATCGTGTTGATCACCGTGCCGGTGACGCCCTGGCTGCGGTCCCCCTCGGGAGCGCCGGTGCCGGCCTTGGCCACGCCGACGTCGATCGCGATCGTCGAGGGCGCGGTGTAGTGGATGATCTGCCACCGGTCGACGGGGCCCTCGTAGTCGGGGAAGCGGTCGTGCAGGTTCCGTTTCCAGAACGGCGGCGGGTCGATTCCGTGCATCCACTTGGTGACCGTCACCGTCCGGTCGCCGTGGGTGACGTCGAAGTCGGACTCCGACAGCGACTCGTGCCCGATGCTCGATCCGTGCACGAACTGCTCGTGCGTGAGGTCCATGAGGTTGTCGACGATCAGCTGGTAGCTGCAGTTGACGTGGATCGTCCTGCCGTCACCCGCCCACTCGGGGTGCTCGTTCCAGTACAGGTCGGGGACGAGGGCGGGGTCGGCCAGCGCCGGGTCGCCCGGCCACACCCAGACGTAGCGGTGGCGTTCCACGACCGGGTAGGAGTGCACGGTGGCGCTGGGGTTGATCGTGTCCTGGGCGGGCATGAAGGTCGCGCGGCCGTCCGCGTCGAAGCAGATGCCGTGGTAGCCGCACTGGATCTCGTCGTCGCCGCGCAGCCGGCCCATCGAGAGCGGCGCCAGCCGGTGCCAGCAGGCGTCGGCGAGCGCGACGGGCCGCCCGCCGGTCGTCCGGTAGAACACGATGGGCCGGTTCGCGACCGTCCTGGCCATCAGGTTGCGGCCCACCTCGTGATCCCATGCCGCCGCGTACCAGGCGTTCAGGGGGAAGTCCCGGAATGTGGCGTGGCCGGTCTGCTCGTCGGGTCGGGACATGTCGTCGGTCTCCTCGATGGGCCCGTTCTCTCGTGGTGCGGGTCAGGTCAGGGGCGCTAGGCCGGAATCGGGTCCTCGTGGTGTGCGGGCGCCTCCTTGACCGGTAGGTAGAGGAAGAAGGAAACGATCATGATCCCGGCGGCCACGTAGACGCCGGGCGCCCAGCTGCCGGTGGCGTCGCGCAGGATCCCGCTCACCACGGGGCTCAGCACGGCCCCGATCTCGGAGATCAGGTTCAGCATCCCGAAGGCCGAGCCGCGCTCGCTCGCCGGCACCATGTCCCCGGTCATGCCCTGCACGATCGGCTGCAGCGCGTTGAAGAAGACTCCCGAGGTGAACAGCAGCAGCCCCAGCAGCGCCAGCGACGGCGCCCCGCCGCCGGAGATGCTCCATCCGAATATGAGGACGAGCACCGAGTAGACCGCGGTGCAGATCAGGGCGAGCGGCTTGCGGCCCCGGCCGGTGCGGACGGCCCAGTCGGCCAGCCACCCACCGGCCGGGAAGCCGAGGATTCCGGCGCCGGCGTTGAACGCCGCGGTCAGCGCGGCCGCGACCAGGCTGCTCTCCGCCGCCTCCCGGACGATCTGCACGGACCAGAAGCTGAAGAACCACAGGTTCCACAGGATCGCGATGTAGGCGATGTAGACCAGCCAGATGTTCCGGTTGAGCAGCGCGGGACCGCGGCCGGACCGCTGCACCCCGCGCACGATGACCAGGATGTAGACCAGCGCGATGAGCGAGGCGACGGACGCGGTGAGCCACTCCGGCCACCGGAGGGTCTCGGCCAGCAGGAACAGTCCGACGATCACGACGAACGTCGGCGCCGAGAACAGCAGCAGCCGCAGGAACGGCGGGCCGAGCCGCATCGCCCCGCCGAGCTTCGCCCGGAAGAACGCGAACGCGATCACGATGACGACGAACGTCAGCGCGGCGAAGGCGAAGAACGGCATCCGCCAGGCGTCACCGCCCATCCCGAGCGACGTTCCCCAGTTGATCAGTATCGGGGTGAGGATGATTCCCACCGTGAGGCCGACGGAGAGGCCGGCGATCACCACGCCCAGCCCGAGCGTGCGCTTCGCGACCGGGGTGTGGTTGATGATCAGAGTGCGGTCGTTGGAGTAGAAGACGCCCTCGCCGAGGCCCGTCAGCACGCGGGCGGCGACGAACGCCACGAGCCCCGCGACCAGGCCCGACACGATCGTCATCACGCAGGCCGCCAGCAACGACACGATGATCATCTCGCGATGGCCGAAGCGGTCACCCAGCCGCCCACCCGGGTACTGCGTCAGCATGTAACCGAGGAAGAACATCGACCCGACGAGCCCGCCCAGCGTCGCCGGGTTGGCCGCATCCCCGATGAAACCCGCCTTGTTCTGGATCATCCACGCGATCACCGGGCCCGTCAGCGTCCGGTCGGCGTAGCTGACGACCCACCCGAGCAGCAGGACCGACCACAGGGCCTTGTAGGGAACGAGCGGGTGACCTTCGCGGCCTGCCTCGAGCAGCTCCTCGTTCTGGGCGGTTTCGCCCTCGAAGCTCCCGGTCGTCATCGCTCCTCCTCGCGGAGTTCCGCCGCCGTCGCCGGACCGACGGTGGGGATATGGATCTGCGCGTTGTCGCTTCTCCTGACCAGCGGATAACCCGGCTACCACCCGAGTAACGCGGAACGGGGGCGACGGCACGAAAATCCACCGAAGGGCGCAGCGGCACTCCGTGCTCACACGTAGTGCTCCAGCGGCAGTTCGTGACCATCTCTCGGGTCGAGGCTGCGCGCGCCGAGGCCGTCGCGTGGGGCCGGGTCGCGGGCACACCTGAGCACCAGCTCAGCTGGGGCCGTGGGCGCGCGGCGGGTTCAGCTCACGGCCCCGAGCCGGGGGATCACGTCCTCCACCAGCACCTTGAGCTGCCGGCGCCAGTCCCACGAGGTGATCCGCAGGGTCACCTCGGTGGCGCCGTCGGCGTAGAGCCGCTCGATGTCGGCGGCCACCTGCTCCGGGGTGCCGGCGGCGGTCCAGTGCCTCGTGGCCTCCGGGCTGAAGACCGGGCCGTAGTACTCGCCGAGGAAGCGGTAGCTCTCCTCGTAGGCCGCGTCCCGGTCGGGGTCGAGGTTGACGTTGTGGTAGGCCGCCACGCCGAACGCGTCGGGGTCGCGGCCCTCCTCCACCAGGAACTCCTTGATCGCCGGCAGGTTCACGGTGAGGTGCTCGGGGCTCTTGCGGGTGGTCATCCACCCGTCGGCGAGGCGCGCCACCCGCCGCAGGGCGCGGGTGGCGAGCGGCTGCGGCACCGGGTTGGAGGCGATGTAGATCGGCGGCGGCGACTGCACGGGCCTGGGCCGCAGCGTCACGTCCTCGAACGAGGTGTACCGGCCGGCGACGGTCACGCCGTCCTCCGTCCAGAGGCGGCGGACCACCTCCATGTTCTCCTCCATGCGGGACGCCCGGGAGGCGTCGGTGACGCCGTAGAGCGCGCCCTCGCGGGCGGAGGCCTCGTTGGGCTTGACGATCCCGGTGCACACCGCGAGCAGCATCCGCCCGCCGGAGAGCTGGTCGAGCGTGGCCCACTGGTCGGCGAAGAGCACCGGGTCGCGCACCGGGAACGTGGCCAGGCAGCCCACGGCGAGGGTGACCCGGCGGGTGACGGCGGCGAGCGAGCCGAGCAGCGCCACCGCCTCCGGCCGCGGCTTGGCGAGCAGGCTGTCGCCGATCCAGACCGAGTCGAACAGACCGGTCTCGTCGGCCCAGTGGCCGGTCTCGACCAGCTCCGACAGGCTCAGGACGTCGAAGAACGTGCCTCGCTGCGGGAGCGTCAGCCCGATCGTGCGCTGTTGGGGCATCCAGGATCCTTCCTGCGCTCAGAGGGTGATGCGGCCGTGCGGGGTGTCGAGCACGGCCTGCAGGCCCGGCGGGCCACCGGTCTCGGGCGGAGTGACGTCCAGGGCGACGTCGAGGGCGGCCAGTACGCGCCGGGCGGCGGGCGGGTCCGGGTGGCGGCCGGTCAACGACACCAGCCGCAGCTGCGGCAGGCCGTCGGCGGTGGGGTGGCGGGCGTCCTGCCAGTCGATGAGCGCCGGTGCGAGGCCGTCGAGCCGGTCGCCGCGGTTGGGGGTGAGCCGCCACTCCAGGAGCCGCCCGTCCGGGGTCCGGCGCGAGAGCGGCGCGACGTCGCCCGGGTCGTAACCGGCCTCCCGGGCCCGGCGGACGGTCGCGTCGAGGTCGGCGGGCCGCACCACCCACGCGGCGAGCCGCGGCCCGGTGAGCCGGTCGATGCCGAAGACGTCCGGCAGGGGCCGCGCGGCGAGGTCGTCCGGACCGATGAGCTCCAGGTAGGCGCTTCCGCCGAGCCCGACGAGGTGGTTGCGGGTGCCCCGTCCGACGTGCCGGCCGCCGAGCACCGGCGCCACCCCGGTGCGGCGGGTGAGGTCCGCGACCAGCGCGTCGAGGTCGGGGGCCGCGAGGACGAGGTGGTCCAGCCGGGGCTCGATCACGGCGCCACCTCGGCCGGGGTCTCGCCCCACCGCCGCACGACGCCCAGGTCGAGGTCGAGGTCGAGGTCGAACAGGTCGAGCACCCGCCCGACGGTGTGGTCCACCATCTCCTCCAGGGTCGCCGGGCGGGCGTAGAACGCGGGCACCGGCGGCGCGATCACCGCGCCCAGCTCCGTCAGCTCGGCCATGGTGCGCAGGTGGTTTCGGTGCAGCGGGGTCTCCCGGACCATCAGCACCAGCCGGCGCCGCTCCTTGAGCACCACGTCGGCGGCCCGCGCGAGCAGGCTGGTCGTCACCCCGGACGCGATCTCCGACATCGACTTCACCGAGCAGGGCGCCACCACCATCCCGAGCGTCCGGAACGAGCCGCTGGAGATGGGCGCGCCCAGATCGGTGTTGGAGTGGCAGACGTCGGCGAGCGCGGTGAGGTCGGCGACGGACATGTCGGTCTCGTAGGCGAGCGTCATGCGCGCCGACTTGCTGACGACGAGGTGGGTCTGCACCGGGGTGGGGCGCAGCAGCTCCAGCAGCCGCACCCCGTAGGTGATGCCGGACGCTCCCGAGATCCCCACGATCAACCGGGGCTCAGCCACGGCTCGCCTCCAGCCAGTCGGGGGGCGCGGGCGCGGTGAGGGCGTCGATGTCGAGCTCCCGCTCCCCGGGCACGGCGATCCGCGTGAACGTCATCGGCTCGGCGTCCACGGGGACGGTGGCGTCCATGCCCATCTTGGCGCCGACGCCATCGGCGGTGGACGGGTCGAGCTTCGAGCCCTGGCTGCCGGACACGACGACGAGGTCGCGGTCGGCCTGGAAGCGCGTGGCCACGGCCCACTCCACCTCGGTCGGGTCGTGCACGTCGACGTCCGTGTCGACCACCGTGACGTGCTTGATGTCGTAGTGGGTGCCGAGCGCGCCCAGGATGACGTTCTTCGCCTCGCCCGGCGCGGGCCGCTCCACCTGGACGTAGAGGTGGTAGCGGCAGGTGCCCCCGCGCGAGAGGTGCACGTCGCGCACGCACGGGAAGCTGCGGCGCAGCCCGGCCAGGAAGGACGCCTCCCGCGGGATGCCGCCGAGCAGGAGGTGCTCCAGGCCGCCGCCGACGATCGTGTGGAAGATCGGCGACTCGCGGGACGTCAGCGCGTCGATCTCGACAACGTGCCGCTCCGCCCGCTGCCCGTAGTACTGCGGGAACTCGCCGAACGGCCCCTCCGGCTCGCGCACCCGCGCGAGCAGCCGGCCCTCCAGCACGATCTCGGCGTCGGCGGGCACCCGCACCTCGTTCGTCACGCAGCGGACGACGGGCAGCGGCTCGCCGCGCAGCGCCCCGGAGATCTCCAGCTCGTCGTGGTCGATCGGGACGATGGCCTGCGACGCCATCAGCGTGAGCGGGTCCACCCCGATCACCACGGCGATCTCCAGATCCGCGCCCTCGGACTCCTGCTCCCGGAAGAACGCCAGCGTGTGCCGGGGCAGCAGCAGCGCGCCCAGCCGGGCCGGCCCGCTCACCTGGAGGCGGTGGATCGAGACGTTCTGCACGCCCGTGTCGGGCCGGCGCGCGATGAGCAGGCCCGCCGTGATGTAGGCGCCGTGGTCGTGCTCGTTGTGGGTGGGGATCGGCAGCATCGCGGTGAGGTCGACGTCCTTGCGCACCACCTGCTGGCAGGCGGCCCCGTCGACCTCGCGGCTGGGCACCGGCTCCAGGCACGCGGCGCGGTAGCGCTCGACCAGCCGGTCCTGCGGCACCCCGGCCGCCTCGGCCATCCACGCGCGGTCCGAGAGCAGCCCGGACACGATCGGGACCGGGTGGCCGCCCGGACGCGGGAAGAGGGTGGCGCTGCGCCCGTCGAGGCGGTTCGCGATCCCGGCGACGCCGAACCGCAGGTCCACGCCCGGCCGGGCCACCGCGAGCCGGTCCCGCGACCGCAGGTGGTCGAGCCAGCCGCGCAGGGTCGCGCCCACGGGCGGGCTCACGACGCCTCCTCCCCGACCAAGAGCCGGTCCGGTGCCGCGCGGCGCCGTCGCAGCAGGTGCACCACCGTCATGATCACCAGCGGGCAGGCGACCGCGACGTAGGCGTTGTCGATCCCGAACGGGTCGCCGGCCAGGAACCACCCGGTCGTCGCCACCAGCGCCGCGAGGATGGACACGACCGCGCCGCGGCTGCTGCCGTACCCCGGCCGGTAGAACATCAGGACGATGAGCACGGCGAGCGCCGCCCGCAGCGACTTCGCGAGGAACGTCACCGCGAGCACGTTCGAGGCGAACAGCGCGAGCGCGATCGGGACGACCCCCGCCGCGAACGTCGCGACCCGCAGGAAGACGAGGTCCTTGCGGTCGTCGCCGGCCCGGTTGAAGTACGGCCGGTAGAAGTCCTTGAGCATCAGCGTCGCCGACCCGATGATCAGCGCCGCGATGCTGCCCAGGATCGCCCCGACCAGCCCGCACATGACGAGCCCGGTCACCAGCGGGTGGACGTCGACGGCGAGGGTGGGCAGCGCGTCGATCGAGTCGATGCCCGGGTACAGCACGGCGGCGACCATGCCGACGACGGCCGCGAGGATCCCGAACGGCACCAGCATCAGCGCCGAGTAGAAGCCGGCGCGCTGGGCCCGGCCGGGGTCGCGGACCGTCGTGACCGCCTGCACGACGTACTGGGTGGCGAAGATCGCGCCCACGCCGGCGATCAGCCAGGCGAAGATCTGGCCCCAGCCGACTCCGTCGACGGAGAAGGCGGTCGCGGGCAGCGCCGCCCGCAGCTCCCCGAGCCCGCCCACGCGCGACACGCCGATGCCGGCGAGCACGGCCACCGCCGCCAGCTTCATCACCGCGTGCAGCACGTTGGTGTAGACGACCGACCGCATCCCGCCTACCACCACGTAGACGGTGGCGAGCACGCCCACGACGACGATCGCCCAGGTGCGGTCGATGCCCAGCAGGTTGGACAGGATCGCCCCGCCGCTGGCGTAGATGGCGACGGCCACGATCAGCAGGGCGCAGGTCATGATCACCGACGTCGCGGTGCGCACGCCCTCGCCGTAGAACCGCGCGAGCGCGCCGGAGATCGTGTTCTCCCCCAGCGCCTTGTACTTCCGCGCCACGAAGAACGAGAACAGGACGAAGCCCACCGCGAGCGCGACGACGTTCCACGCCGCCGAGATGCCGACCGAGTACGCCTCCTGGGCGGTGCCGAGCGTCGCCGAGGTCCCGATGAACTCCGACATCAGCAGGAACCCGATCAGCACCGCCGGGAACACCCGGCCGCCGCTGGCGAAACCCTCCGAGGTGCGCGACGCGCGGCGCACGACGTAGCTCAGGGTGGCCAGCACCGCCATGTAGCCGACGACGATGAGCAGGACGATCCAGGTCGAGCTCATGTGAACACCCCGCCCCCGTCGACCACCAGCGTCTGCCCGGTCACGAAGCCCCCGGCGGCCGAGGCGAGGAACAGCACGGCCCCGACGAGGTCGTCGGGCACCATCTCGCGGCCCAGCGCGCGGCCCCGGGCTGCCGTGGCGATGTAGTCGTCGGTGTTGAGGGTGCGGGTGGCCTCGTCGCTGACGAGACCGGGCGCCACCGCGTTGACCGTGATGCCGTCCGGGCCGAGCTCGCGGGCGGCGGCCCGGGTGAGCCCGTCGACCGCGGCCTTGGACGCCACGTAGTGCGCGAAGCCGGGGGCGCCCATGCGCGCCACCGTCGAGGAGATGTTGACGACGCGCCCGCCGCCGGCCTCCCGCATCGCGGGCGCCACCGCCCGGATGCCCTGCCACGTGCCGCGCACGTTCACCCGCAGGACGGTGTCCCAGTCGTCGGTGGTCAGCTCCGTGAGCGGGCGCTTCGCGGCGATGCCCTGGTAGATCGCGGCGTTGTTCACCAGCACGTGCACCGCGCCGAACTCAGCCCGGGCCCGCGCCACCACCCGCGCCCAGTCGTCGTCGGAGGTGATGTCGCCGGGCTCGAACACCGCGCGGCCCGGCCCGGCCGCGCCGGCCTTCTCGGCGAGCGCCGCGCCCGCCTCGGACGCCGCGGGCACGTCCGTGGCGACGACGTTCGCGCCGGCCCCCGCGAAGGCGTGCACGTAGCGGCCGCCGATGCCGCCGGCGGCGCCGGTGACGACGACCGTCGTCCCGTCGAATCCCATGTCTCGGGTCCCCTTCCGGTCGATCACGCGGGAGCGCTCCCGGGCTGTGCCGCCGCTGCGGGGCCGGGCGCCGGCGCCGCCTCCCCGTCGCGGTCCAGGCCGCCGCGGGTCTCCGGCGAGAGCGCGGCGCCCACCAGGAACAGCGCCACGCAGGCGGCCAGGAAGATCGCGAGCCGGCCGGGGATGTCGGCCATCGTGGGGCTCGCCAGGCTGACGAACGTGGTCATCAGGCCGCCGATGGCGAAACCGCCGTTCCACACGAGCGCCGTCGCCGTCGCGCGCAGGCGGGTGGGGAACCGCTCGTTGAGGTAGATCGGCACCACGGCGTAGGAGGCGTTGGCGAGCACGGTCAGCAGCAGCCCGTAGCCGAGCAGCGCGCCGGTGTCGGTCGGCCCGTACCCGGCCATGCCCAGCACCAGCAGCGGCAGTGCGACGAGGTTCACCGCGCCCACGGCCAGGCACACCGGCCGCCTGCCGAACCTCTCCGACAGGTGCCCGGCGACCAGCGCGGCCGGCAGGATGGCGAGGCTGGTCCACACCAGCAGCAGCCCGCGCGGCCCCGGCGGCACCTCGTTGATGCCGGCGTAGAACGTCGGCAGGTACCCGGACGTGAGGTAGTACTGCGCGCCGCCGCCGATCACCAGCGCGAGGCTCGTCAGCAGCACGCCCCGCCGCTCGGGCGCGAACAGGTCCGCGGCGCGCGCCGGTGCGCCCTGCGGCGCCGTCCGGGCGGCCTGCCAGACCGGCGACTCCTCGACGAAGCGGAACAGCAGCAGGCTCAGCAGCGAGGCGACCAGGCCGGAGAGGAACATGACCCGCCACCCCCAGTGGGCGAACTGGTCGCCGGGGAAGGCCGCGGACACGGCGAGGAACACCAGCGACGCGATCACCGCCCCGATCGCCGCGCCGCCGCCGGCGACGAGCCCGGAGACCAGGCCGCGCCAGCGCGCCGAGACGGTCTCGGTGCCGAGCGTGTGGGTGGAGGCCACGACCCCGCCGACGAGCAGCCCCTGCACGAGGCGCAGCGCGATGAACGCGACCGGGGCGAGGGCGCCGATGGCGGCGTGGGTGGGCAGCAGTCCCATCAGCGCGGTGGCGATGCCGACGCCGACGACGGTGACGATCAAGGTCCGGCGCCGGCCGTTGCGGTCGGCGTAGCGCCCGAAGATCGCCCCGCCGAGCGGGCGCATCACCAGGCTCACGCCGAACGAGGCGAACGTGGCGGCGAGCGTCAGCGTCGGGCTGGACGACGGGAAGAACAGCGGCCCCACCGTCGAGGCGACGTAGAGCAGGATGAACAGGTCGAACAGGTCGAACCCGAAGCCGACCACGGAGGCACCGCCCGCCGTGATCATCTGCCGCCGCGTTGGGGCGGCGGGGGTGCTGGCGCTGGTCACGAAGTCCTCCGGTGGGGTCACGTCGGGGTTCACCAGGTCACGGGCAGCCGGCGCACGCCGAGGTGGCGCCCGCCGCCCTCGAGGGGGTCGGTGCGCTCCACCTCGCCCGCCACGCGGAAGCCCGGGATCCGGCGCAGGACCTCCTCCACCGCGGCGCGGATCTCGAGCTTCGCCAGCGCCATGCCCGGGCAGGTGTGGATGCCCGCACCGAACGCCAGGTGCCGGTTCGGCCTACGGTCGATCACGACCTCGTCCGGCCGGTCGAACGCCTCGGGGTCCCGGTTGGCCGACGCGAACAGCAGGATCACCCGCTCCCCCGCCTTCATCTGCTCGCCGGCCAGGCACGCGTCGGCGGTGAGCCGTCGGGGGAACCAGTGCAGGGGCGTCTCGTAGCGCAGGACCTCGTCGATCGTGCTCGTGACCAGCGTCGGTTCGTCGATGAGCCGCTGCTGCACGTCCGGGTGCTCGGCGAGGTGCAGCAGCGTGTTCGACAGCCCGAGCGCGGTGGAGTCGTGCCCCGCGTAGGTCAGGATGAACATCATGTTCGCGAGGGTCTCGTCGTCGGCGCCGAGGCCGTCCTCCTCGTTGGCCCGCACGAGGCCGGTGACGAAGTCGTCGCGCGGGTTGGCCCTGCGGTCCTCGAACAGGTCGATCCAGTACCGGCAGACCCGCTCGATCACGTCGCGGCCCTCCGGGCCGGAGGCGTGCTGGAGGAACTCGAGCGAGTAGCCGCGGATGTCCTCGGTGTGCCGGGCCTCGAGGCCGTAGAGCTGGGTGATGACGTCCAGCGGCAGCGGGATCGCCAGCTCCTCGACCAGCTCGGCCGACCCCCGGTCGACGAACCCGTCGACGAGCTCGTTCACGGTCGCCCGGATGCGCGGTTCCAGCGCCTTCGCCGCCGCCCCGCTGGTCAGCGGGGCGATCAGCCGCCGGAACGCGCTGTGCTCGGGCGGGTCGTAGTCGATCGGCGGGAAGCGGTGGTCCGACACCGCCGGCACGTACACGCCGCCCGTCGAGGAGTAGGTGGCGTGGTCGCTCGCCACCGCCTTCACGTCGGCGTACCGGGACACCGCCCAGTACCCGCCGTACTGCTCGCCCCGGGAGACCGGGCAGCCGGAACGCAGCTCCGCGTACAGCCGGTACGCGCGCTCCGGCGACAGGTCCGGGGAATGCGGATCGAAGACAGGACCACGCTGTCCGTTCTCGCCCACGCCGGCTCACCTCCACTCGAACTCCTGCAACGGTACGATCCGGACGGTCTGGAAGGTACGTCCGATCCGCAATGGGAGGCATAGCCCGCACGCGGCGGCTCCAGGGGGAGCGCTGTGGAGCGCCGCCCGCTACTCCGCAGCTGCTCCGGCCTCGCACCCCGTCGGCCGCGTCCCGCGACGCCGTACCGCCGGCTCTCCCGCCGTCTCGCCCGCCCTCTCGACCGCCGCGAGCAGCCGGTCCAGGAACGCCGCCACCGGCGGTGAGTCCAGCGCGCTGCGCCGCCACACGACGCCCAGCTCCCGGCGCGCCTGTTCGTCGGACACGGGCACCACGTGCTCGGCACCGGTGGCGGCGAGCCGGGGCAGCAGCGCCACCCCGACGCCGCTGCGCACCATCCCGTGCACGATCGACAGCTGGCCGGTCTCGAGCACGACGCGGGGTGTGAAGCCGGCCCCGTCGCACAGCTGGTCGGCCAGCTCCCGCAGGCCGTAGCCGCTGCGCATGCACACGAACTCCTCGTCGGCGAGCTCGGACAGCGCGACGTCCGCCCGGCCCCGCAGCCCGTGCCCGGGCGGGAGCAGCGCGACGACGGGCTCGCGGACGAGCGTGCGGGAGCCGAGCCCGGCGAGCGTCGCGGGCATGCGGGTGACGGCCATGTCGAGCTCGCCGCTGTGGACGAGCTGCTCGAAGTCGCGCGGGACGTCGTGCTCCACGATGCGCACGGCGACCTTCGGGTGCTCGGCGCGGAAGGCCGCCAGCACCGCTGGCAGCAGGTACGCGCCGACGCTGGGCAGCACCCCGACCGAGACGCGGCCCTCCCGCAGGCCGACGACCGCCTCCACCCGCTCGCGGCCGCGGGCCATCTCGTCAAGGGCCCGCTCGGCGTGCTCGAGGAAGGCCTCCCCCGCGGCCGTGAGGACCACCCGCCGGGCCAGCCGCTCGAACAGCTTCGCGCCGACCTCCTGCTCGAGCTTGCGGATCTGGATCGACAGCGTCGGCTGCGCCAGGAACAGCGAGGCCGCCGCCTGCGTCATGCTGCCCTCCCTCGCCACGGCGACGAAGTAGCGCAGCTGGTGCAGCTCCACGGCGGCCGCGCGCTACCGGGTCCGGCGCAGTCGGCGCAGGGCCGCTCGCAGGCGCGCCGCCAACGTGCCCGCGAGGAGCGTGAGCGCGCCGGGAGGCCGCGCCGGGGCGGTCGGGGCGCGCCCGCTGCGGGCGCTCTCCTCGACGGCCGCGGCGAACTGCTCGAACATCCGCCTGCTCACGTCGCCGGCCAGCGCGCGGCCGAACTGGGCGATGCGCCCGCTCAGGAACAGCGCCGCGTCGGCCCGCAGGACCGTGCCGCCCTCGGCCGCGGGCTCGGCGGCCAGCCGGATGTCGGCCTGCGTGGCGCTGCCCCCGGTGTCGGCGCCCTGGGCGAGCACCCGCATCCGATGCTGGTCCGGAAGGTGCTCGACCACCTGCGCCAGCCCGTCGAACGCCAGCTTCACCGGACCGAGGGCCACCGTCGCGCGGCCCCGGTAGCGGTCGTCGGGCAGCACCTGGACGAGCTCGGCGCCGGGCAGGCAGGCGGCGAGCCGGTGGAAGTCGGCGAGCACCTCCCAGACCCGGTCGACGGGCGCACCGAGCTCGCTGCGCACCTCCACCGTGGCCGACGGCGCACCGGCGGGCAGGCGCACCTCGGCGGGCACGGGTGGAGCCCCGGCGGCATCGGGGGCGCTGCCGTCGGCCCGCGCCGTGGGCGGCCCGCCGCCGCGCCCCACCAAGGTGCGGTGGCCGCAGTTGCGCGGGGCCGGCAGCCCGTCGGGGTGCTGCGCCGCGACGTCCGCGACGGCCGCGAGGATCCCGCGGTAGCCGGTGCACCGGCACAGCACGCCCGACATCTCCACCGGCAGCTCCTCGGGCTGGACGGCGGTGCCGCGCGGGCCGCTGGTCAGGAGGTCGTAGCTGCTCATCAGCATGCCCGGGGTGCAGAAGCCGCACTGCAGGCCGTGGTGGGCGGAGAACGCCTGCTGCAGCGGGTGCTGCTCCTCGGGGCTGCCCAGCCCCTCCACGGTGACGACATCGGCGCCCTCGCACTGCACCGCGAACAGCAGGCACGCGCGCGCCGCCTCGCCGTCGACGAGGACCGTGCACATTCCGCACACCCCGTGCTCGCAGCCCAGGTGGGTGCCGGTGAGCCCGAGCTGCTCGCGCAGCGCGTCGGCCAGGTGCACACGGGGCGGCACCGAGACCACGACCTCCGTGCCGTTCACCGTCATCGCGACGTCGACCCGCTCGCCGGCCGCGACCTTCGCCACCCGCGCTTCCGGGACCCGGGTCATGCTGCCTCCTCCGTCGACGTCCGGGCGCGGCGCAGCGCGGCGGCGAGCTCGCGCGCGGCGAGCACGCCGTAGAGGCGCCTGCGGTACCCGGTGGAACCGTGCGCGTCGCCCCCGGTGTCGACGACCTCGGCGGCGAGCCGGGCGGTCTCCGGGCGCAGCCGCTCCTCGGTCGGGTGCTCGCGCACGAGCGCGGTGACGTCCCGGGTGACCGGGCGGTCGGAGATCCCGAACCCGGTGATCCGGGCCTGCTCCACCGCGCCGTCGGCGCCGACGCGCACGCGGGCGGCGACGCCGGCGAGGGCGAAGTCGCCGTGCCGACGCGCGATCTCGGCGAACCCGAAGCCCTCCCCCGGCCGGGCCGCCGGGAACGTCACGGCGACGACGACGTCCTCGGGTCCCGCACCGGTGGTCATCGCCCCGGTGAAGAACTCCGTCGCCGGGACGGTCCGGCGCCCGGCCGGACCGGCGACCTCGATCGACGCCTCCAGGCACGCGGCCACGGCGGGCAGCTCGGCGGCCGGGTCGGCGTGCGCGAGGCTGCCCACGACGGTGCCGCGGCTGCGCAGCTCGCGGTGCCCCACGAAGGGCAGCGCCATCCCGATCAGGGGAACCGCCCGCGCCTCCGCCGATCGCTCGATGGTGCGCTGCCGCACCGCGGCGCCGACCCGCAGCCCGTCCCGGGACTCCACGGCGTGCAGCTCGCGGACGGCGCCGATGTCCACGAGGGTCGCGGGGCGGCCGAGCCGCATCGCCAGCACCGGCACCAGCGACTGCCCGCCTGCGAGCACCTTCGCGTCGCCGCCGGCCAGCTCGCCGAGGACGTCGTCGAGCGTGGCGGGACGGACGTAGGCGAACGGCGGGGCCTTCATGCCGGCCTCACCGGCCCTTGAAGTCGGGCTTGCGCTTCTCGCCGAACGCCTTGACCCCCTCGGCGAAGTCCTCGGTGGCCCGCAGCATCGCGTACGCCTTGCGCTCCAGCTCGATCCCCGTGTACAGCGGGCCGTCCAGGCCCTTGTCGAGGACCTCCTTGGCGGTGCGCTGCGCCGACGGCGAGAACGCGGCCATCTTCGCGGCGAGCTCGTCGACGGCGGCGTAGAGCGCGTCGCGGTCGTCGTGCAGGCCGGCGAGCACGCCCCAGTCGAGCGCCTGCTGCGCCTGGATGCGGGTGGCCGTCATGATGTGGAACTTCGCCCGGGACAGCCCGATGAGCCGGCCCAGCCGCTGGGTGCCCCCGGACCCCGGGATCATCCCCAGGTTCATCTCCGGCAGCGCGAACTGGCTGCGCGGGGTGGCCAGCCGGATGTCGCAGGACAGCACCAGCTCCAGGCCCACGCCGAAGCAGTAGCCGTCCACGGCGGCGATCACCGGCTTCGGGCTGCGCGCCGCCGCGGTGACGTTGTGCCCGAGGTCGGTGAAGTCGAACGGTTCGACCTCCATGAACCCGGCGATGTCGCCACCGGAGGAGAAGTGCTCGCCGTCGGAGCGGACCACCACCACGCGCACCTCGTCGTCGCGGTCGATCTCGGCGAACCGCTCCGCCACGAGCCGGCGCATCTCCCAGGTGATCACGCTGTACTTGCCGTGGGACAGGGTCAGGTACGCGACCCGCCCGTCGTGGCCGCGCTCCAGGAGGACGTCGCCGCCGGTCAGTGCCATGTCTGTACTCCTTGTTCCTTCTGGTCGAGCAGCCGGTGCAGTACGTCGCCGTGCAGCGGCAGCCGGGTGATGGGGACGCCTGCCGGGCGCAGCGCGTCGGCGACGGCGTTCGCGAACGCCACCGGGAAGCTCATGGACGAGCCCTCCCCGCACCCCTTCGCACCCAGCGGGGTGAGCGGGGACGGCGAGACCACGTGGTCGGTGCGGAGCTCGAAGGCGGTCTCGGCGCTGGTCGGGCACAGGTAGTCCAGGAACGTGCCCGCCGTCGGCTGGCCCGACTCGGCGTAGGTCATCTCCTCGTACGCCGCCCCGCCGAGGGCGTGGGCGAGCGCCCCGTACACCTGGCCGTCGAGCAGCTGCTGGTCGAGCACGGTGCCCGCGTCGTGCACCGACGAGACCCGGTCGACGGTGATCTCGAGGGTGTCCGGGTCGATCCGCACGGCGACGATCTCGGCGACGAAGCCGTAGCAGAGCGAGGAGTTGATCCGGTCGTCGCGGGTGGCCGCCCGGACCTCCGCCGGGGTGAACGCGGCCTCCTCGTAGAGGCGGGCCGGGGTGCCTGCGGGCAGGGCGCCGGGGTCCCAGTGCACGAGGCCGGCTGCGTGCCGGAACTCCACCGCGCGCGAGGGGTCGTCCCGGTGCCGGACCTGCCCCTCGGCGAGCTCCAGCTCCTCGGCCGGCAGGTCGAGCATCGCGGAGCCCGCGGCCCGGACGGTGGCGGCGATCCGGTCGGCGGCCTGCACGACCGCGCTCGTCACCAGCGGCGCGAAGCGCGAGGAGTAGCTGCCGGAGGTCACCGTCCACGGCGTGGTGGCGGTGTCCATGTCGACGACGACGCGCACCTGCTCCACGGGCAGTCCGAGGCGCGCCGCGGCGACCGCGCGGGCCACGGTGGCGTGCCCCTGCCCCTGCGGCACGCTGCCCAGCAGCACCGTCACCAGGCCCTGCACGTCCACCGAGAGGCGCACGTGCTCGGTGGAGCCGGACTTGTCCCGGCCCGGCCTGCGCTGCTCGGCCGGGGTGGCGAGGCCGACGTAGCCGATGTTGGTGCCGGACGGGTCGACCACCAGCCCCACGCCCACGCCGTAGTAGCCGCCCGCGGCGCGCACCTCCTCCTGGCGGGCCCGCAGCTCGGCCAGGTCGGCGTTCTTGGCCGCGAGGTCCACGGCCGCGAGGTAGTCGCCGGAGTCGTAGACGCCGCCGGTGGGTGTCTCGTGCGGGAAGGAGGACACGAGGTTGCGCCGGCGCACGTCCAGCACGTCGCGGCCGGTGGCGTCGGCGACGGCGTCCATGAGGCGCTCGAGGCCGAAGTAGAGCTGCTGGCCGCCGAAGCCGCGGTTGAGCCCCACCGGCATCCGGTTGGTGACGACCGCCCGCGCCCGGATCTCCACCGCGCCGATGCGGTACGGGCCGGTGATGTTGCCGTAGCACCGGTAGAGCGTGGACGGCTCCGGCGGGCGCAGGTAGGCACCGACGTCGTCGACGAGGTCGGTCTTCAGCGCGGTGACGGTGCCGTCCGCCGCGACGGCCGCGGCGAACCGCATCACGCGGTCGGCGCCGGCCGAGCTCGCGAGCAGGTGCTCGACGCGGTCCTCGCTCCACCGCACCGGCGTGCCCGCGTGCTTCGACGCCAGCGCCATGAGCACCACGTACGGGTAGATCCCGGCCTTGATCCCGAAGCTGCCGCCGATGTCGGCGGGCACGTGCAACCGGATCCGCGAGACGGGCACGCCCAGCGCGCCCGCCATCACCGGGACCATCGTGAACGGGCCGTGGAAGTTGGCCCAGGCCTCGACGCCCGGCCCGGCCCCGTCCTCGGTCCACGAGGCGATGACCGAGTAGCACTCCATCGGCACCGACGAGTAGCGCGGGAAGTCGTACTCGCCCTCGACGACGTGCTCGGCGGCCGCGAACGCCTCCTCGACGGGCCCGAAGGAGAACGTCCGGTCGGTGGCGACGTTCGACCCCGCCCCGTCGTGCAGCAGCGGGGCGTCCGCGGCCAGCGCGGCCCGCGGGTCCACGACGGGAGGCAGCGGCTCGTAGTCGACGCTCACCAGCTCGGCGGCGTCCTCGGCGGTGTACCGGTCGGTGGCCACCACCACGGCGACCGGCTCCCCGACGAAGCGCACCTTGTCGGTGCCCGTGGGGTAGTAGGGCATCGCCGCCCCGGTGGACAGCGGGAACGGGCGCAGCGCGGCGCGCACCTCGTCCGGGCCGATCACCGCGGCGACGCCGGGGTGCGCCCGGGCGCGCGACAGGTCGACCGAGCGCAGCAGGGCGTGCGGCTGCGTGGAGCGCACGACGGCGGCGACCAGCGTGCCGGGCAGCGGGTCGAGGTCGTCGAGGAACCGGCCCCGGCCCGTGACCAGCGGCGCGTCCTCGGTGCGGGAGGGGATCCAGCGCTGCTGCTCAGGCACGGCTGGCCTCCGGCGCGCTGTCGGCCAGTGCGTCGAACTCGCCGGCCACGAGCGTGCGGCGCAGCGTCTTGCCCACGCCCGACCTCGGGATCGAGGCGACGGCGATCACGCGCTTGGGCCGCTTGAGCGACGGCAGCGCCTCCCGGGCGTACGCGATCGCCTCGTCCACCGCGGGCATCGGCTCGGTGCCGCGGGCCGGCACGACGAAGGCGGTGACCGCCTGGCCCCAGCGGTCGTCGGGCAGGCCGACGACGCACACGTCGTCGACGGCCGGGCAGCGCACGAGCGCGGCCTCGATCTCGTCGGGGTAGAGGTTCTCCCCGCCGGAGTTGATCATGTCATCGACACGGCCGGACACCCACAGGTCGCCGTCCTCGTCGGCGACCGCGAGGTCGCCGGTGTAGTACCAGCCGTCGCGGATCGACTTCGCGTCGGCGTCGGGCCGCTGCCAGTACCCGCCGAATGCCTCCGGGCTCTGCATCGACACGATCACCTGGCCCTGCTCCCCCGGCCCGACGAGCGCGTCGGGGGCGGCGCCGGGCTCGGGGGCCACCAGCCGCACCCGGGAGAAGATCCCGGCGCGGCCGGCGGAGCCGGGCTTCGCGGCCACGTCCGGACCGATGGTGAAGGTGTAGATCTCGGTGCTGCCGAAGTGGTTCACGAACGCGCGGGGCCCCACCTCCGCGACGAGCTGCTCGGCCAGGGCCGGCGTCATCGCGGCGCCGGCGTAGGCCAGCCGGTCCAGGGCGCGGGCCTCGTGCAGGCGCCCGGTGCGCACGAGCGACCAGTAGATCGTGGGCACCAGGTACAGCGAGGTGACGTCCTGCGCCGTGATGAGCTCGAGCGACTCCTCCGCGTCGAACGCGGGCTGCGCGACCCACGTGCCCCCGACGACGATGCTGGCCAGCAGGGTTCGCAGGCCCATCGTGTGGAACATCGGCATGACGCCGAGCACGACCTCGCCGAGGCGCTGCTGGGTCTGCACGGCGTGCGCCACGGCCGCGGAGTGCTCGGCCCGGTGGGTGCGCGGCACGCCCTTGGGGCGGCCGGTCGTGCCCGAGGTGTAGAGCATCACGCTGGTGTCGGTCTCCGCGGGGTGCGCGTCGGACGCGTGGTCGGGCTCGCGCCCGGCGGCGGCGTCCAGCTCCGCGGCCTCGCGCACCACGACCGCACCGCCCGCGGCGGCGGCCGCGGCGCGCTCGGCGTTGGCCGGGTCGGTGACGAGGAGCCGCGCGCCCGAGTCCTCGACGCAGTAGCGCAGCTCGTCGGGCGAGAAGCGGGTGGACAGCGGCACCGACACCGCGCCCAGCTTCTGCGCCGCGAGGTGCAGGCTCGCGAGCGGCTCGCCGCCGGCCAGGGCGAGCGCGACCCGGTCGCCGGGGCGCACCCCGGCCCCCGCGAGGGCGCGCGCCAGCTGGTTCGTGCGCGCGTCCCACTCCCGGTAGCCGAGGTGCCGCCCGCTCCCGCGCACCGCGGCCCGGTCGGGGAAGCGCTCGGCCGTCCACCGCATCGCCGTGCCCAGATCCATCCGGCCTCCTATGCTCTGTTTCGGACCGTACTGCTCGGATGGACGCCAACGCAAGGGTGGACCGTACGTCTCGGACGGTGCCGTCGGTAGGATCGGCGTCCGCGGGGGAGGAGTGGTGCCGTGAGTGGCGCGATGGATGGCGCAGTGAGTGACGCAGTGGGTGTGCGACTGTCGGCGACGTCCTACGTCGTGCTCGGGATGATCGCCCTGCGCGGCCCGTCCACCCCGTACGAGCTCAAGCGCGCGGTGGGGCACTCCGTGGGCTACTTCTGGCACTTCCCGCACGCCCAGCTCTACTCCGAGCCCGACCGGCTCGCGGCGCTGGGGCTGCTGGAGCTCGCCGTCGAGGACCGCGGGCGGCGGCGCAAGACGTACTCGCTCACCGACGCCGGGCGCCGCGCCCTGCGCGCGTGGCTCGCCTCCCCCACCGACGAGCACTTCCAGATGCGCGACATCGCCGAGCTCAAGCTGTTCTTCAACGAGGCCGGCGACCCGGAGAACGTCACCGCGCTGGCCCGCGACCAGATCAAGCAGCACGAGGCCCGGATCGCGGTCTACGAGTCCATGGTCGAGCGCTTCGGCGCCGACCCGGCCGCCCAGCCCCGGATGATCACCCTGGAGCTGGGCCTGGAGATGGAGCACGCCGCGCTGCGGTTCTGGACCGCGCTGGCCGACGACGACCTCGACCGCCTCCGCGCGGAGCGCCGCGAGCGGACCTGACGCGCACCACGCGACGTGGGTGTAGACCTAGGCCGTCTCCGAAAGGGGCGACGCGCCTCCTGGACCCTCGATGAACAGCGGCTACCGCTGTGCCCGGACCGGCTCTACGTCCCCCCGTCGACGGGTGGCCGCGGGCCGCGGTGGACGCGCTGGCGCTCGCGCCAGCCACACGGATCTTCGGCATGCCACCGCCGGGTGCGCGACCGTGTGGTGTCGTAGAAGATCAGGTCGCACTCCGCACGAGCGCAACGCCGCAATCGGGACTGATCGAGTTCACCCAGTTCATCGATCAGTCGCCGCGCCAGCGCCGCGGCCATCGAAGCGTCCGTCCAGACGAACCGCCGCTGCGGGACACCGTCCGCCACGACGAGCTCGACGCGTGCAACGCTCTGCGCGGCAAGATCGTTGATCTCCCGGCAGTCCAGGGTCCCGTCGCCGACGAGCGCCTCTACCGCTGAGACCGCGGCCTGCTGGAGCCGGCGCAGGTCGGCCAGGTCCGCGGCCGCAACCGGCCGGTCGACGACCTCGGCCAACTGCACAGACGCGACCGCAGGATTCGACAGGACCGACTCGGCGTAGGCCGCGGTCGTCCCTCCAGGCCGCCGCGGCCGACCCAGGTTCGCCAGCAGGAGCAGGGCGTGCGGAGTCATCCGCTCAGCTCACGCGGTCCGCGACGATGCGTCGTCGAGGCTCGCTGACCAGGCTGTTGGCAGCCTGGGCGTTCGGGTGCGTCGCGTATCGCCGAAGAGACGCGTCGGCGTGCTCCCGGCTCACCCACTGGCTGAGCACCAGCAGGTGACCGGGGTCGTCAGCATCCACGAGCAGCTCGTGACCCAGGTAGCCGTCGAAGGCCGGCATGTCCCGCCAGATCGCCTCGGTGAGCGCCCGCCCTTCTGCCGCCCGCGCCGCGGGGAACCGGGACTCCCAAATCGAGTAGATCGCCATCGCGCACTCTCCCGTCACGGTCTTCAGATGATTAGACCGTGATCGGCGCCCTGGCGTCAACCCATGGAGGCGGGCCCTGGAGAGGACGGGCCGCCGCAGCCGGGAGGCATCACAACGTCCGGGAAGACCGCAGCCGCAGTTCGTCCTGCTGTTCGACCAGCACGGCACAGGCTCCGGCTCGGTCGCCGACCGTGCTCATTTGCCCCCTCAGGGCCCGGATCCCGCCAGGTTCGCGCCGGCCGGCTCCGGGGCAGCGGGATGGGCGCGTCGAGCCGCAAAGCCCTGGATGACGAGCACGGCTCCGAGTACCACGAGCACGATCCCGAACAGCCAGGTCAGAACGGCGAGGCTCGTGCCCGGATAGACCAGCACGACGGCACCGCCGACCACCGACAGGACGCCGGAGGCGATCCCCCAGCCACGTTCCGCCCCTCGTTCCGAGCCGACGGCGTTCGCGACACCGGCGACGCCCTGCACCACCCACAACGCCCCGATGACCAGCCCGAGGAGCAGCGCGGTCTGCAACGTCGACCGCAGGCACAGCAACCCGACCAGGATCGACAACGCCCCGAGCAACACGGACAGCACGCGAACACCGGGTCCGCGGCCGGCCGAGAAGCCCGACACCAGCTGCAACACGCCGGCAACGAGCAGCTGCACAGCGAACAGCCACGCGATGACCACGATCGTGGCGCCCGGCCACGCGAGGACGAGCACGCCGATGAGGATGCTCAGCGCCCCGGCGCCGAGCACCAGGCCCGGCGAATCCGCGATCTGCGTGAGACCCCGCACCCCCGCTGTTTCGTCTGGTGCGTGTGCGGTCATGGCTCCTCCTGGCCGTCGTCTCGGTCAGCGTCCACTTCGGCGACCCGGTCCGCCTCGCCCGGACCGGGTGACGCGGCCGCATCCAGGCCGTACGGGTGTGAGCATTTTCAGCCGGTCAGTTCGCTGCCCCACCCGATCCGGGTCGTCCTCGACATGACGGACGAGATGAGGCCGAGGATGCACAGACCGATGACGAGGTCGACGACGGCGGTCGCCAAGCTCCCGCTCAGCGTCCCGCCGATGGCGAACGGCAGCACGACCCCCACCACGGTCACGAGGCCGACGATCCAGGCGAAGAACGAGCGTGGACGCGGCGCTGTCACCGCGAGCAGGTGTGCGAGCCCGGTTGCGGCCAGCGCCAGGACGGCCGCGGTGATCGCGTAGTTCACGGCGAACGAGCCGCCCAGTGGCAGCAGCGGTGGCACGGTCATGTTCAGGTCCAGGGCGCCGTTGCCGATCAGCACGCCGACCAGCGCGACGAGCGCGGCCACGACCGCGGTCGCCACTCCGCCGGACCAGAGTCGGGCCGAGTTGACGATGACCCGCGGCTCGGCTCGCCTCTCCGGTGGGCTCATCGTGCCTCCGTCCTAGGAGTGCGGGGTCGCGCGGCTTCCGACCCCGCCGTCTCACGGGATCTGGGTCGGCCCGGCGGTTCGACAGGTGCCCGACGCTAGGCGGCGAGGCTTGCGAGCACCTCCCCTGATGAGGGTGACCGCAGACCGCGGCCCGCTCGGCGAACCCGTCCGAGACGCGGGGGCCGAATCACCTCGTGCAGGTGATTCGCGCTGTTCCAGGGCGCCGAAGGCTGACCACTCGATGGCGAGTCGGACGAACGCCCATGAAGAGCGCACAGAGGTCGCCGAGTGCGAATCCGAGAATCCGAGGTTGCAGCAGCGGAACGGCTGGTCGAGCGACTGGTCGACCGGGGTGATGACGAGGCCGTGGCGGAACTGCGGGCTCTCGCCAGTCGTGGCGACGCGTACGCGACGGAGGTCCTGGTCGCGATGAGCGACCCGCAGACGGCCGAGGCGGTGCGGGCCCGAGCCCACAAGGGCGACCGCCATGCACAGGACCTGGTGGTCGAGTGGCTGATCGATCCAGGCGATCCGGAGGCCGTACCCGAGCTGCGGACCTACGCCGAGGCCGGCAACGGCTATGCCGAAGAGCAACTGGTTCGGCTCCTCTTCCACCAGGGCGACGAGCAGGCGGCCACCGAGCTGCGCGCCCGCGCTGAAGCCGGCAACAGCTACGCCGCGATCCTGCTGGTCCGCCTACTCTTCGAACGAGGCGACCAGGCGTCCGTCACGGAGCTGCAGGCTCTCGCCGACGCAGGCGACCGCTACGCGAGCACGCGGCTCGCCACGCTGCTGACCGCCGATCGAGAGTCCGGTGCCGACTCGTAGAGAAGCACCCGACCACCGCGTCAGCAGAGCGTCCTTCGACCCGGCGGTGGGGGTCGTACCGATCAGCTCGAACTCGAGCCGCTCCATCGCGAGCAAGAACACGCCGATGACAACCGGGACGACAAGGACCACGAGCACGACCACACGAGCCTCCTGACGCAGGTGGGCCGGAGCATCGCAATCGATCGCACTGGCGCACCGGCGCCGTTCGGATCATGGGCCGACCTTTCACCGAGCGGCCGGTCGAAGCATCACCCGCAGCGAACGAGCCGCAGCGCGGGGCTACGCCGAGTGGGTGTGGCGCGGAGAGTACGAACGGCTCTACCCGTCGCGGCGTGGCGCGAGTTGACTCGGTCGTCCATAGCAGCAGGGGGGAGCCATGGTGACGGCACGGCGCGACCGCGGGCGGCAGCCTCGCGGCGCTGCCCGGGACGCGCACTCCGAACTGCCTGGTGACGGCCCTGCGGCATGGGTCGTCCACCGCAGGCAGGGCGCAGCCGCCGCGCGCGATGCGGTGCACGAGGTACGGAGCTCCCGATCCTCTGAGCCGATCGTCCGCCGTCCCTGCTTCATCCCGGCGGGGGGAGCCCAGGTCGTTCCGCTCGGCGGGACTCTTCCTGACGCGGACCTCGCGGGGATGAGAGGCGGGCATGGTGCGAATCGTGGATGTGAGCAGGTCGGTTCCGGGCCTCCCGGAACCGTTCGTTCCCCGCCCGAGGCTGCTTGCCGCGCTGGATGACGCCGGCGGTGACCGGACGGTGCTCGTCTGCGCCCCGGCCGGATTCGGTAAGACCTCGCTGCTGGCGCACTGGACCCGGTCTGCCGAGGCGGCGGGTACCGCGGTCGCCTGGGCCGACGTCCACCGCTCCGACGACGACCCGAGCAGGTTCTGGGTAACCGTCCTCAATGCCGTGAGGGCCTGCCGCGTCGTGCCCGCGGACAGCAGGCTCCACGAGCTGTGCCGCCTCGCCCCGAGTTCGTGGGCCACGTCCGGGTTCGTGACCGACGTCATCCGGGCGGTCGAGGCGCTGCCGGCACGGATCACGCTGGTCCTGCACGACGTCCACGAACTCGTCGCTCCGGCCACGCTGAAGGGTCTGGAGTCGCTCCTGCTGGCCCGGTCTGCACGGCTGCGCCTCCTGGTGTGCAGTCGCTCGGACCCACCACTGTCGCTGGGCCAACTCCGATCGGCAGGCAGGCTGCGCGAGATCCGGGCCGACCAGCTGCGCTTCACCGTGGATGAGGCCGGTGCGCTCCTGCGCCGATCGGGCCTTCGCCTGACCCCTTCGCAGGTCAGCGAGGTGCACGGCGGAACCCGCGGCTGGCCCGAGGGTATGCGTCTGGGTGGTGCCGCGCTGCGCGGCGGCGCCGATCCGCAGGAGTTCCTGCAGCGGCTCACGACGAACACCCGCCCAATGGCCGCCTTCCTCGTCGGCGAGCTTGTCGCCACGCTCCCGAAGGCTGATCGGAAGGCGCTGTCGGCGATCAGTATCGGCGGACCGGTGCCGGCCGAGCTGGCGGCCGTACTCACCGGCCGGCCGGACGCGGGCCCGCTCCTCGACCGGCTGGCCCGTGAGACCGGGCTCGTCGTGCCTGTCCGCGCACCTGCCGCGCCGTTCAGCATCCGCCCGCTCGTGGCGGCGCTGCTACGGGGTGAGGACTCGATGCGGACAGAAGAGCATTCGGAGCTCCACGCCCGGGCGGCACGCTGGTGGATGGCGCACGGCGATCCCGTCGCCGCGACGGCCCAGGCCATCCGGGCCGCCGACGACAGACTGCTCGTCGAACTGGTGCATCGGTGCGCGGCGGCGCTGCTGGTGACCGGCTACCACCTCGAGCTTCGCCGGGCGCTGTCAGCGGTGGGTGAGCGAGTGGTCGCCGGCGATCCGTGGCTCACCCTCTGCTCCGCGCTGCTCCGCATCGAGAGCGGGGACGCAACGGGGGCCGAGGCCGACCTCCGGCGTGCCGGCGAGTTGTTCCCCGCTGAGCCCGACTCCCGGCTCGCCGTCCTCCGCTCCATCGCCCAGCTGTTCGACTTGGCATCCAGCGCCGACCTCACGGCCGATCCCCAACCGCTCGGCGAGGAGCGAAGAGGATTCGACGCCCCGGAGTGGAACGCTTTGGCTCTGGTGAGTGTCGGAGGCCGGGCCTTGCTCGCCCACGCCGCCCCGGTGGCGGCCTCCGCGGCGTTGGAGGATGCGCTCGAGCTCACCCGCCGGCACGGCTTCCGCTACCTCGAGATGCAGTGCTTGGCGCTGCTCGCCGGGGTAGCGGGTGTCGCCGGGGACTACCGGGCGATGACAGCCGCGGCGAACGGAGCGCTCCGTGTGGCGGCCACTCGCGGATGGGATCGGTCGCCCTGGTCGGCCACCGCTCGATGGATGCTCGCCTACTCCGCGCTGATGCGGGCCCAGCCCGCCGAGGCGCGCCGCTACGCGAGCGAGGGGCTGCGGCGAGGCGGGACCGCGCTCCGGCCGCGGCTCGTGTCCGCGTTGCGAGCAGTGCACGGCGCCGCACTCTTCGACTCAGGCCGGCGGCACGAGGGCCTGCAGCAGATGCAGCAGGCGAGGACCGACCTCGGTGGCGTTCCGTTGAGCGCCGAGCAGGCCGCCGTGCTGGCGGTGCTGGAGCACCACGCCGCGGTCGTGCTCGACAGGCCGGTCGACGCCCGCACGGTCGTCGACTGGCTCTCCGACCGCATCGGCAGGCCGGGGGAAGTGCTGCTCATGCAAGCGTGGGAGAAGCTGTCCGTGGGCCGGAGCAACGCCGCCCGCGCGGACGTCGAGCCGATCCTCGCCGGCGCCGTCCCCTCGGTCCTGCCGCACACGCTCGTCGAGGCGCTGCTGGTCGCGGTCAGCGTCGACGTGTCGGGTGGCCAGGTGCACACCGCGAGGAACGCCCTGCGGGCCGCCCTCTCCTCGGGCGCGTCGCTGGAGGTCGTACGGCCGTTCGCGCTGGCCGAGGCGGAGGCGCGTGAGCTACTCGGAAGCCACGTCACCCACTCCGGTTCGACCGAGCCTTTCGCGGTGCGGGCACTCGCCGCGGGACGCAGCCACGAACGACCGACCGCGGATCTCGACGCCGCCGAGCGGCAGGTGATCGCGCTGCTGTCCTCGCCACTGTCGGTGGAGCAGATCGCCGACGAGCTGGACATCCCGATCGACGAGGCGCAGGCCCGGCTGCGCATGATCTACCGCAAGCTCGGGGTCAGCAGTAGGCGGACTGCGGTGACGGCAGCCTCGGAGCGCGGCATTCGCCGCTGAACGATCGAACTCAGTCCACGAACCAGACTTCGGCGAGGTCGACCGCAGCCAGGCCCTGGTCGGCGGCGATCCGTTCGAGTGCGGACGCGAGCCTCATCGACAGGTCGACGGCGACTTCGGCCACGCCGTCGATTCCGGCCTCGGCGAGCACGGCGGCAGCCAGGCTGCGCGCAGCGGATATTCCTTGCTCCTGGTTGCTGTCGTCGGACAGCGCGGCTCGTACCAACTGATAGGCGCGCCTTCGAGCATGGAGATCGATGGATTCGCCTCGACCCGTCCTGTCCTCGCTCACGCGTGCTCCTCCGGGCCCGACCCTAGGCTTAGCGCCGATCGTGCTGCCACGAGCCCGCGGCTCCGGACACTGTGACCCAGGATACCCACGCAGGGAGTCCTCATCGGTCCAGAGGGGTGGAGAACAGGTCCACCAGGCGGACTAGGGTCACCACAGCCACCCGGGAGAGCACGGGCACAGCGCCCTCGCCGTCGGCTCGAGGAGCATGAGCGTGAGTCACCCGCCCCCAGAAGCGCATTCCCGACGGAACGTGCTCGAGGCCATGCGCGCGCTGCTGTCCGACGACCACAGTTACGAACGAGGGCTGGCCGTCCTGCGGGATCTGGTGGACCAGATCGCCCGGGACGAGGGAGCGGCCGGACTCTGCGACTTCACCGTGGCGCTGTCACTCGGGCTGGCGGAGGCGCTCCAGCGGATCGCTCACGAGCAGGATCTCCCCACCGCGGACCTCGCGGAGGTCTGGTTCGCGGACTGACGGTGGACCGGCCCCATCGTCACACCTCCTCCCAGCGACCGCCGACCGAACATCTCGGGGCGCCGACGGTGGCCGTCTCCAGCGCGTGCAGCTCCGCCGCCTCCTGCGCGGACACCATCCCGATCGCCACGAGGTCGAGCGGGCTGATGAAGCCGTCGCTGATGCGGAAGCCGCCCGCAGCGGCCGAACTCGACCGCCGGCTCCACCGCCTCATCCACTGCGGGTGACCGACCAGCAGCCGGAACGGCGGCGAGTCACGGTGACCTCGGCAACCGCTGGAGGGAAACCACCTCCAGCCCCATGGCGCTGCAGAGCGCGAGCAGGTCACACAGGTCGGACTGGCCGCCCAAGTCCCCGAACATGATCGTCTGTGGAGGGACGGGACGTACGCCCATCGTGCAGAACGCGCCTTGGGCACGCTCCGAGAGGCGGCCGTTCACCCGAACCTCGTACCGAGCAGTAGCCATCGTCGGCCTCTCCTCCTTTCGCCCCCGTCGGGGGCGCACCCAGCCTGGCCCGCCAGATCCCACCCGGCATCGCCCCGGCCGGATGAGCGAGAGCGCCGCAGCTCCGCTCGACCGTTCCAGTCGTCGATCCACTCATCGTCTTGATTCGACGGCCGGTACCGCCTGGAGCGAATTGATGATCGTGCCGCCGGGAAACACGGAGTTCGCCGTCGAATTATCGATCTCGATCCTCGACCGCACCGCGGCCAGCACCGTCGAGAATGGACGGACGGACGGACGGACCTCCGACGCCCACGACGTACTCCCACCTGGTCGAAGCTCCGTAGGCCCCTCTACTTTCGAGGCGCCACGCCTGTTCCGCGTCCCTGGACACTGCCGATCGGTAGCGCCTATGGTGATTACTCTTCGGCCGGAGGCCCTGGACCCCGACCCCCTGCCCGTAGGCTGACCGGACTCCACATATACACCAAATGCCGTTCCTGACCTCTTGGATGGACCAATCAGCACCACAGGAGGCAAACGCACGAGCATTTGAGGGTCGACCAACCGAGGGGGATTGATCGTCGTGGCACCCGTTCCGCACGCCAAGATCTCGATTCCGCCGCTTCCGCCGGAGTTCGTCGTACGGACCGCTCTCCGTGCCGCCCTCGATGCGGGCGTAACAACCGACGTGACGCTCGTCTGCGCCCCCGCCGGGTACGGCAAGACTCTGCTGCTGGCGGACTGGTCGCGTTCGAGCACGGCGGCGGACACGGCATGGGTGAGCCTCTACCGCGACGACAACGACCCGAGGAGGTTGTGGGCGTCGATCGTGGCAGCTCTCGCCGCATGCCCGTCGGTCCCCCCTACCAGTCGCCTGCACGATCGGTGGATCTGGCGGGCCGATGCGCAGCCGGAGTTCCTGGCGGAGCTCGTCGACGCCGTCGAGGCAGTGCCCCGACCGATCCGGTTGATCCTCGACGACGTGCACGAGCTGGTCGATCCGGAGGCCCAGCACGGCGTCCAGATCCTGACCCAGAATCACCCGGCCGGCATGCAGCTCGTCCTCTCCAGCCGACTCGATCCCCCACTCTCCCTCCCGCGGCTGCGCCTCGCGGGCCGGCTCCGCGAGCTGCGCGCCGCGCAGCTGCGCCTCTCGCTGGCCGAGACGGGGTCGCTGCTCGAGAAGTCGGGGCTGCGCCTCATGCCCGCGCAGGTCGCCCTCCTGCACCAGCGCACCGGGGGATGGGCGGCCGGGCTGCGCCTGGCCGCGTTCGGCGTGGCCAACTCTGCGGATCGGGACGGGTTCCTGACCCAGTTCTCCGGCGACGAGCGCTCCGTCGCGGACTACCTCGTCGGGGAGGTCCTCTCCGACCTGCCCGAGGACGTGCAGGAGTTCCTGCGCGTGATCAGCATCAGCGACCCGGTCCCGACCGGGCTCGCCGCCGAGCTGTCGGGGCGGGAGGACGCCGGCAGCGTGCTCAATGGGCTCGACCACCGGACATCCCTACTGTCGCCGATCGGCCAGCGGCGCGATGCCTACATCGTCCACGAGCTCCTGCGCACACACCTGCTCGCCGATCTCCGGCGGCAGGGACTGAAGCGGGCAGCCGAGCTGCACGGCGTTGCCGCCCGCTGGTGGGCGAGCCGGCCCGAGCCGGTCCATGCCCTTGACCACGCAGCTCAGAGCCACGACTCGAAGCTGTTGACGGACCTGCTGCACCGGTTCGCCGTTCCGCTGATCCTGGCCGGGGACCACCAGCCGCTGCGGCGCGCCCTCGCCAGAGCCGGCGCGCAAGCCGTCGCCACAGATCCCTGGCTGGCTCTGACCTCAGCGGTGGCCCACCTCGAGGCCGGGGAGCTCCCTGCAGCTCGGGGCGATCTCCGCCGCGCCCGGCAGTCGTGGCCCGCCGACGGCCCGGCTGACCTGGCCGTGTTGCGCATGGTGGCCGAGCAGCTCACCACCTGTGTCGGCGAGCCAGTCGCGTCCTCGACCTCCCCTGCTCTCGGCGTCTTCGACGAGCTGCCCGTCGAACCCGAGCTGGAGGCACTCGTCCGACTGAGCCGCGGCACGGCTCGGCTGGAGAGGGACGACCGGGCCGGGGCACGCGCGGAGTTCGAAGCCGCGCTGCTGCTGAGCCGCAGCCACGGCTTCGACTACCTGACGATGCAGTGCCTCGCCCTCCTGGGCGCCGTCGCGGGCACGACGGGCGACATGCAGACGATGCGGACGATGAGCATCGAGGCCGCTGCCGCCGCGGTCGAACACGGCTGGGAATGCTCGGCGTGGTCCGGCACCGCCACGGCGATGCTGGCGTATGCCGCGCTCCTGCGGACGGAGACCGCGGAGGCCGAGCGCCTCGCGACCGAGGGCCTCGCGGTGGGTGGGGCAACGTCACCTTCCCAGCTGCGGTTCGCCCTGCAGGCCGTTCGTGGTGCCGCGGCCTTCGACCGCGGGGACAGGGCGGGTGGGCTGGCCGAGCTGCAGCAGGCACGCTCGGAGTTCGGTGACCTCCCGGCGAGTCCGGAGCAGGTTGCCGCGCTCGCGATGCTGGAGTTCCACGCCGCGCTGCTGCTCGGGCACTCCGCGGCGGCGCGGACGGTACTGGGATGGCTGGCCAGCCGCACCGGCGAGAACGGCGAGCTGCTGATGATGCGTGCGTGGGCCGACGCGACGAGCAGCCGCGGCGAGCACGCGCGGTCGCTGCTCCGGCCGGTGCTGGAGGGAGCCGTGACTGCGCTGCTCCCCCAGAGCCTGGTGGAAGCGTGGCTGCTGGAGACATCGCTCGCCGTCACCGCCGGAGAGCGACCAGCCGCGCGCCGGGCCCTGCAGAGCGCGCTGGCCATCGCCGAGCCGCTCGACGCCCTCCGGCCGTTCACGCACGCGGGGCCGGGCATCCGCGAGCTCCTCGTGCACCAGCACGGCAGCTTCGGCGCCTCGGACGCGTTCGCGGAGCGTGCGCTCGCCGCAGGCGCGGGTAATAGAACACGGCAGGCGCTGCTGAGCGAGCGGGAGCTCACGGTGCTCGGGCTGCTCCCGTCGCTGCTGTCGCTGGATGAGATCGCCGTCGACCTCACCGTTTCGGTGAACACCGTGAAGAGCCACGTGAGGTCGATCTACACCAAGCTCGGCGTGAGCAGCAGGCGACTGGCCGTGCTCTCCGCCCACGAACACGGGCTGCTCAGCGGCGGCGTGCGGCCGGACGCCCTGTCCGAAGTAGTTACAGGCCGGATTATTCAGCACTGATCCGCCCGGGCCGCCCTCCCCCGCTGTTCCCGGGTCGGGCGGGGCATCTCGTCGGCCCGCCGTGAACCGCCGCGTCGCGCTGTCACCTGGGTCATCACTGGTTCCTCCTCGGCACGGCGGACTGCGCGCTCATCGCGACGAGCTCATTCGAGGTGGGGCTCGCTCGCCCCTGCGAGCGCGTGGTGGATCCACCGGCGGGCCCCGGGCTCGAGCGTCAGCGCCTCGACGGTGGCGGGGTCGAACCAGGCGGCGTCGGTGATCTCGTGCCCGTCAGGGCGGGGACGTCCCCACACGGCCCAGCCGTGGAAGCACAACACGAACTGCTGGCGGATCTCGTCGCCCATCGCGGACTCGACGACGTGGGCCGGGTCGGTGAACAACCCGACCAGCCCGGTGATCTGCACGCGCAGGCCCGCCTCCTCGGCCGTCTCGCGCACCGCCGCCTCGACGGCGCTCTCCCCGACATCGACGCGACCCCCGGGCAGCTCCCACGCACCGCTGTCGCGGCGTCTCACCAGCAGCAGACGGCCCTGCTCCTCGCGGACCGCGACGAACACGGACGGCGTCACGACGGTTGCCATTGGGGCCTCGGGATCGCGGAAGTGCACCCTCCGGACGGCCCTGAGGCCGGTCCGCCCGCTCCCACGATCCACGTCCGTCGGCGTCATCGCTGCCTCCCGCCTCCCGGGACCGGACCGCCGGTCGCGGTCACCAGCGACGTTCCCGTAGGGGCGCGACACCTGGCATCGCCCACGGGGGGTGAGAGCACGGGCCATCCGAACGGTTCGCGCTGGACATCGGACTCGACCTCGTCGCCGTCCACCCCCACATCCCCCTCGCACCGGACGTGATCCGGGACGGGGAGCTTCACGTGGCGACTGATCTCGACGCCCGACACCATCACCCAAGGCAGGTGAGGTCTTACCGCGAATCCGGCGCCACGATCGACCCGGTCGTCGACGGTCGGCGGCGAACCGCCCGTGCCGGCCCGGGTCCGGCCTTGCTCACGGAGGAGACGTCATGACAGAGGCCTCCCGTACGAGCCGCAACTCGCACGAGGACTACTACTCACCGGACACGGAGATCACCGGCTGGGCGGGCTGGGTCGCCTTCGCCGGAATCATGATGATCATGCTCGGCTTCTTCCAGGCGATCGAGGGGCTCGTCGCGCTGTTCAACGACGGGTTCTACCTGGTTCGCCCCGATGGGCTCGTGGTGAACGTCGACTACACCACCTGGGGCTGGACGCATCTCGTCCTCGGCGCCGTCGCGGTCGCCGTCGGGCTCGGGCTCGTGGTCGGCAACACGTTCGCCCGCGTGGCCGGCATCGCGATCGCGCTGATCAGCGCCATCCTGAATCTCGTCTTCATCTCCGCATACCCGGTGTGGTCGACCATCGTCATCGCCGTCGACGTCATCGTGATCTACGCCATCGTGGTGCACGGCCGCGAGCTGAAGCGCACGAGCTGAAGCGCAGGAACACCGACCGGCACTTGGAGCGGCGTCGGCGACGTCGACACGACCCCGGCTCATCTGCGGCGGGTGATGCCGGTCAGATGCCAGGGGTCGACCGTTGGCCAATCGGCGGTGGCCCCGTGCCAGTAGCGGTGCCCCAGGCACGGATCGAGGAGATCGAGATGCCTTTGTGGGACGTGATCGTATCCATCTTCTGGTTCATGATTCTCTTCACGTGGATCTGGCTGCTGATCAGCATTTTCGGCGACATCTTCCGGGACCACGAGCTGTCCGGCTGGGGCAAGGCGCTCTGGATCCTGTTCCTGGTCGTAGCGCCTTGGCTGGGTGCCCTCGTCTACCTGATCGCTCGCGGCCGCTCGATGAACGAGCGCGCTCGGGCTCAGGCCCTGCGCAACGAGCAGGCGTTCGGGCAGTACGTCCGGGAGACCGCCGCGGCCGGCACGACGAGCACGGCCGACGAGCTCGCCAAGCTCGCCGACCTGCGAGACCGGGGCACGATCTCGGCCGAGGAGTTCGAACAGGCCAAGGCCAAGGCCCTGGGCCATGGCCCGGTGCAGGGTGCTCACGCGCGCCGCGACCAGCAAGCGACCACCTCATCCATCACGTGACGGAACCACTGCGATTCCCCGGCGTGCAGCCCGAGTGAGCGAGCTCGCGAGCGAATCGATGTCACAGGGCCTGCGCGCTGCGTTCACTCCTCATGGCCGGGCCGCCCGAGCGCAGCGAGGGCGAGCGATGAGCGGCGCGCCGGTGTGAGCGAGGCCGGAGGAGCAATGCGGCGATCGGTCGGTCGACTCCGCTCCAGGTGGACCGACGAGCGGGAGCTGGCCGATGCCGTCAACGGCACCGTGGTGGGGTCTGCGGTGATGGTGGCCGCAAGCCTGCACGGCTCTCTCGGCCAGGTCGTGATCGCCGTCGTCGCCACGTTGTTCGTCTACTGGCTGACCGAGCGCTACGCCGACGTACTCGGCTCCGGCGTGCAAGGGCCTGCGCCCAACCGGAGCCGCGTCGTCGGTGCGCTGCGGCGCGGTTGGCCGATGCTGCAGTCCTCCTACGCTCCGGTGATCGTGCTGCTCGCGGCCTCGGCGCTCGGTGCGGAGCTGCGGGGAGCGGTGCTGGCGGCGCTGGGGCTGTCCACCGCGTTGCTCGGCGGCCTCGGGTACGAGGCCGCGCGCCGTTCCGGCGCCCCGACCGCTGCCGCTCTGGGCTGGGCGGCCGGGACCGCCCTGCTCGGCGTTGCCATCATCGGGCTGAAGTACGCCCTGCACTGATGAGCCTGGCAGGACCACAACCTCACACGACATCAGTCCGCCGCTACTCGGGAATCGGATGCGCCGCCACCACGGTGATCCCGAGCGCCTGGAGCTGGACGATGATGCCGTGCAGGTGCGACTCGTCGAGCACCTCACCGTCGATGACCGTCTCCGGTGGAACCTCGGTGATCCGCATGTCGCCGAACGCCGCCCTGGCCTCGTCCGTCAGCCGACCTTCGACCCGGAACTCGTAGTGCATCGTTGCCATCGCCTCATCGCCTCATCTCGGGTCGCGGGCCGGCGGCCGACATCGATCGTCTGCCACCCGGGCACCCTGCGCTCACCTGCCGAACGGGACATCGCCCGGCCCGGGTGGAGTGACCGAAGATCGCCCGGCGCGGGGTGGGCGCCCTGCAGCTACTCGCGGGCGAGCATGGCGGCCGCTCGCCCCGGGTCATCCGCCGAAGGTGGTGCCGCCCCGAAGCCGGTGGTCCACGGTCGGCAGCGTGCTGGCCCGCGTGCGCACCTCGCTCCGGACCATGACGAGCTGACCACAGCATCGTCGGTCAGCCCCCCGTTCCCGTAGCGGACGCCACCGGACCCGGGCGGCCCAGGAACTCGATCACTCCGAGCACGCCGAGCAACACGGCAGCGATGATCAGGATCGTGACGCCGGTGGGCTGGTCGAGGAAGACGAACACCAGCGCGGCGAGTGCGACCGCCCCGATCCGCAAGCCGCGCACATGCGCGTGGGCCCAGGTGCCGACCGCGCCGGTCGAGGACGGGCCGACCCGGATCCGGTTCAGCAGCCCGGTAGCCCACCGGCGGACGCCGACGGCCGTCGCCGACGAGCCGGCCAGGAAAGCACCCAGTGCCACGACCAAGGCCAGCACGAGCAGCGATCGCCCGGCGGTTCGCAGGGACTCCACGACGATGTCGAAGCCCGACGCGGCAGCCGGCGCTCCGGCCGGTGGGACGGCACCGACCAGCAGTCCGCGCGCCACGAGCAGCCCGGCAGCGAGCACGACCAGCGCCAGCGCGACGCCAAGGCCGGCGGCGACCACGGCCCGCATCCGCACCCGCGCGAGGTACACGCCCACCGCGAGCAGCAGCAGCGTGATCCAGGGCAGCACGCTCGCGAGGGAGCCCAGCGTGGCGTAGGCCGTCTGCGCGCGCACCAGCTGGTCGGCCGGAGCGAGCGCGATCGTCGGGTGCACCTCGGGGACCATGGCGACGACGGTCAGACCCTCCGCGCTCAGCCGCTGCTTCGCCGCGTCGATGAACGGCGCGAGGTCCAGGTACACGGTGTCGCCCTGCACCGCGATCGCGCGGCTGTCGCCCGAGAGCACTGTTACGGCCTGCTGGTGGGCCACCCGAACGGCCTGGTCCCACGCCGCCGTGAACCGCGGGCTCGCCACGAGCTCGCCGACCTTCTCCCGCACGAAGCTGGTGGTCGCCGACTCGATCGTCGGGGTCAGGGCCTGCAGCCGCTGCACGAGCCGGGGTGGCAGGCCCTGCGCCGCGAGGGCGTCGATCGCCTCGTTCGCCAGTGCCTGCACGTCGACGTGCTCGAACACGGTTGTCGTGATCCGGTTCGTCAGGGCCTCCTGCACCGCGGGATCAGCGGCGAGCGGTCCGACGGTCTCGACGAACTGGTCGGTGTCGGAGACCTCGCTGCGCGTCCACACCGCGACGAGTGCCACGGGTGCCAGCACGCAGCCGAGGACGAGCAGCACGGTGGCGATCACCGACCGCCAGCGGATGCGCCGACGCGGGGGGTGCGGCTGGGTGCGCAGCGCCGAGTTCTCCTCCCGCAACCGCGTGAGCTCGGCGCGTTCGTCGGTTGTCAACGGGGCCCGGACCTCGTCGGGCCGGATCTCGCGGCCCTGCACCTGGGACATCTCCGGTACCTCCGCAGCGTCGACGACCACTGGACGCTCGTCCGTCGACGGGTTGTGTGCCTCGCCCGTCACGGATGACGTGGGCCGAGGGGCCCTGCCGAGCCGCACCTCGACCACGGGACGGGCCGTCAGGACGCGTCGCCGACCAGGCCGAGCACGCCGACCACGACCAGGTAGCCGCCCAGCACGCCGAAGAACACGATCGTGATCACCCGCTGGTGCTCGCGGATCCATGAGATGACCCGCTCGAGGAACTCGCGGGACACGGTCGGCCGGTAGACCGACAGCACCAGCGCCCAGATGGCGAGGCTGAACCAGATGCCGTTGTAGACCACCACCTGCAGCACGCCGCTCGCGGTGCCGCCCGCGCCGGCGGCGATCGCGTTCAGCGCGGCCAGATAGACGAGCCCGGGCAGGTGGGTGAGCACACCGGCGGCCGCGGCGCCGGAGGGCGACATGTCCGTCAACCGGCGCCGTAGCCAGCTGTCGGGTTCCGCCGAGCCGCGGGGCCGGGATCGGGGCAGCCATCCGACCCACGCACCAGCGGCGCAGCCCACCGCGGAGGTTCCCAGCACGAGGTCGAGCAGCGGGCGGACCGCCGAGGACGCGCGCGTCGACTGCAGTCCGCCGAGGAGGACGACGACCAGCGTCCCGACGGTGAGGCTGAACCCGAGCCCCGCGACGAGGTAGGCCACCAGCAGCCGCTGCGGACGCGGCGTCGAGAGCATCGCGAACACGGCCGCCGCGCTCGTCGGACGGATCACGGCGGTCAGGGCGAGAACGAGCGCCTCCGTGCTCATGTCGCCCAGGCCGCTTTCACGCGTTCAGGATCCGGCTCTTCTGCTGCTGGAACTCGGTCTCGGTGAGCACACCTCGGCTCTTCAGCTCGCCGAGCTGCTTCAGCTGCGCCAGCGTGTCGTCCATGCCCCCGGCGGCCTCGGGCTCGACGGGTTCCGGCGCGTCGGCCTGCTGCTGGTCCTGGCGGGCGCTCCGCGCTTCTCGAACACATTTTCAGGTCGGCGCGGCTTTCAGGTCCTGCTTCTGCTGCTGGCGTTCGCTGCGCCGCTCACGTCGCGACTTCTTCGCGGGCGCATCCGGGTCCGGTTCCTTCGGGGTGTCCCGCAGCAGCGCATCGGCCCACTTGGCCTGCGGATCGATGTCCACGAGCAGCGCCTTGGCCAGCAGCGTCAGCGGGATGGCGAGAATCGCCCCGAGCGGACCGAGCAACCACGCCCAGAACACCAGCACCACGAACGTCACGGTGACCGACAGCCCCACCGCGTCCCCGATGAACCGGGGCTGGATGATCGACTGGACCACGAAGTTGATCCCGCAGTACACCACGATGACGATCACCATCAGCTGCGGTCCGCCGGTCAGCAGCGCGAGCAGCGCGGGTGGCACGACGCCGATGATGAACCCGACGTTCGGGATGTAGTTGGTGATGAACGACAGCAGGCCCCAGGTGATCGCCAGCGGGATGCCCATCAGCGCCAGCGCCACCGAGTCGAGCACCGCGACGATCAACCCGAAGACGGTCGTCACCAGCAGGTACTGCCGGGTGCCCCAGGCGAAGTGCCCGAGCGCGTCGGCGATCCTCGGCCGGTCCGCCGCGATCGACGCCAGCCGGTCCCCGGTGCCCCCGGCCTCGACGCTGAGGAAGAGCAGCAGCGCCAGCAGGAACACGAGGTTGGACGCCAGCCCGGCCACGCTGCTCAGCAGCGACCCGAGCACGCCGGCGAAGCTGCCGAGGCTCAGGGAGCTCCTCGCCTGTGCGAGCTGCTCCGGTCCCACTCCCAGCGCGGCCAGCTGCGCGGTCGCGGACGTCACCAGGCCGTCGGCCGTCGACGCGTACTTCGGCAGCTCGGTCGCCAGCCGGGCAACGGAGAAGACGATGCCGAGGGCCAGGCCCAACATGATCGCGTAGACGAGGAGGATCACCACGAGCGTCGTGGCCCATCCCGGCCACCCGTTGCGCCGCAGCCAGCTCTGCGCCGGCGCCACGGCGATCACGATGATGAGTGCCATGAACGCCGGGCCGATCAGCCACGCGACCGCCTGCACCCCTGCGAGGACGATCACCGTAGCGGCCGCACCGACGAGGATGACCATCGCCCGCGGCAGGGCACCCTGCCGTGCCGGCGGGCGTGAGCGGACACCATCCGAGGGCGGACGGGCGGCCGGGATGGCGGGAGTGGCTGCCGGTGTGGTCACCCCGCGGACGGTAGGACCGGTGCCGGACCCGCGGCGTCACCCGCGGCGGGCGAATGCAGCTACTGCGGCCCGGGCCGCGGGACGCTCGTCACGCTCTCGTCCCACCTCCAGCCCGCCGCAAGATCGTGATGAGCACCACGATCGTCAGCAAGGCCCCGACGAACAACCAAGAATCCGACAGCACCAGCCCGACGAGCAGCAGGATCGCCGCAACAACGACGGCCGCCCACGTCCCCCAGCGCACTAGGCGCGCGCGCCACGGCGTGGGCCAGTGGCTCAGGAGTCCGGCCAGCGCGGGATCCTCCGCGGCGAGGGCCTCCTCGATCGCGCGGAGAGCACGCCGCTCCCGTGGGGTCAACTGCATCGCCGCCTCCTACCACTGCCTGTCCGGCACGAACAGGACGTGGTACATCGACGTGCCGGCGAACTGCACGCGGGCCAGCCTGACCGCGGACACCTCGGTCCCCGTCATCCGCTGGCGGTCCGGTCGAGCGCCTCGTCGAGGGTGATCGCGGCGTCGATGAGCGCCAGGTGCGTGAAGGCCTGCGGGAAGTTGCCGATCTGCTCACCGGTGAGGGCGATCTCCTCGGAGAACAGCCCGACGTGGTTGGCGTAGGTGAGCATCTTCTCGAAGGCGAGCCGGGCGTCCTCGAGCCTGCCCGCCCGCGCGAGCGCGTCGACGTACATGAACGAGCAGAGCGAGAACGTGCCCTCGGAGCCGAGCAGACCGTCGGGCGACGCGCCGGGGTCGTAGCGGTAGACGAGGCTGTCGGTGACCAGCTCGTCGTCCATCGCCCGCAGCGTGGACGCCCACATCGGGTCGTGCGGGGCGACGAACCCGACACTGGACATCCGCAGCAGCGACGAGTCCAGCACGTCGCTGGCGTAATGCTGGACGAACGCCTTCCGTTGCGCGTTCCAGCCCTTGGTCATGATCTGGTCGTAGATCGCGTCTCGGGCTCCGCGCCAGCGGTCGACGGCGGCGGGACGGCCGTGCGAGGCCGCCATCCGGATGCCCCGGTCGAGGGCCACCCAGCACATCAACCGGCCGTAGGTGAAGTCCTGACGGCCGCCGCGGGTCTCCCAGATGCCCTCCTCCGGTTGGTCCCAGTGCTCGGCGAGCCAGTCCAGGAGCTCGCGGATCGCGATCCAGCCGCGGTGCCCGACCTGCAGGCCGTGCTCGTCGGCGAAGAAGATGCTGTCCAGGGCCTCGCCGTAGATGTCGAGCTGGAGCTGGTCGGAGGCGCCGTTGCCGATCCGGACCGGGCGCGAGCCGCGGTAGCCCGACCAGTGCTCGAGCGCCTCCTCCTTGAGATCCGACGACCCGTCGACCCGGTACATGATGTTCAGCGGGCCACCCTCACCCCCGACGCGCTCGGCCACCCGGTCCCGCAGCCAGCCGCTGAACTGCGCCGACTCCTCGGTGAAGCCCAGCCGCAGCAGGGCGTAGATCGAGAACGACGCGTCCCGCACCCAGGTGAAGCGGTAGTCCCAGTTGCGCTCGCCGCCCACCTGCTCGGGCAGCCCCATGGTCGGAGCGGCCACCATCCCGCCGGTAGGGGCGTAGGTCATCAGCTTGAGCGTGATCGCCGAGCGCTGCAGTGCCTCCCGCCAGCGCCCCGTGTAGGTCGAGCGGGCCAGCCAGGAGCGCCAGAACGAGACCGTGTCGTCGAACATCTGCTGGAACTCCGCCACCCGGATCTCCCGCGGCGGGCCGTCGGCCGCCGACTCCAGCACCAGACCGCGCACGTCCCCGGCCTTCAGATCGATCGACACCCGCACGTCGCCCTCCTCGACGCGGACCTGCGCCAACCGAGCGTCGTCTGGCTCGCGCACCGCGTGCAGGGTCAGCGTCAGCGCATCGGTGCTGAACACCGCCCCGTGCTGGGTCAGCTCCGTCCGGTGCGCGCGACGGCCGTACTCGAACCGCGGGGCGATGTCGACCTCGAAGCTCATCTCGCCGCGTACGCAGCGCAGCATCCGCACCAGCCGGTGGTTCCCGGTGGCCTCCCGGCCCGACGGCGTCATGAAGTCGACGACCTCGCCCACCCCGGCCTCGGTGATGAACCGCGTGATCAGCACGGCGGTGTCCGGGAAGTACATCTGCTTCGACTCGCAGTCACGCTCGGGCCGCACCCGGAAGTGCCCACCGCGCTCGTCGTCGAGGAGGGCGCCGAAGACGCTCGGAGAGTCGAAACGCGGGCAGCAGAACCAGTCGATCGATCCATCCGTACTCACCAGCGCCGCCGTCTGCAGGTCGCCGATCAGTCCGTGGTCGGCGATCGCTGCCTCGGTCATGACTGCCTCCTGTAGTGCCGAACGAGAGACCGCTCCGCGAGCAAGTCACGCCCCACGGCCACAGCCGCCACCGTGCCCGGACGGGACGGCCGAGGCATCACCCGCGACGGACGAGCGACCGCAGTTGCCTCCACGGGCCCGCCCTGGTCCTGCCCGCCCGGTGCGCCCGCTGCCCGACAGCGCCCCGATTTCGGTCGGGAGCGCGCGACAGAAGCCCCGCCCGCCGCTCACCTCAGCCAGGCGATGCGTCGCCGTCGGCGCCGCCGGACCGTGGGCTTCCTCGACGTCGCGCTCAACCGGCGCCCGAGGAGTCGACGTGTCAGTCGGCCGGCAGTACGACGCCGTCGTCATCGGCACCGGAGCGGGCGGCGGCACGCTCGCCCACCGGCTCGCCCCGTCCGGGATGCGTGCTGATGCTCGAACGCGACTCGGATGATCGAGAGGGAGCACCGTGGCAGCAGACCGGGTGGACGCTCTCGTCATATTCGGGGCAACAGGTGACCTGGCGAAGCTGGAGACCTTTCCCGCCCTGGTGGGACTGGTGGACCGGGACGTGCTCGACGTCCCCGTCATCGGGGTCGCCAAGAGCGGCTGGAACCTCGACCGCTTCCGTGATTACGCCGCGCGGTCGCTGCGGGACAACGGCATGGACGTCGAGTCGCCGGCGGCGCGGACGATGCTCGGCCTGCTCCGTTACGTCGACGGGGATCTCGGCGACGACGCCACCTACGCAGAGATGTCCCGGGAGATGGGTGACGCCCGGCGGGCCCTGTTCTACCTGGAGGTGCCCCCGTTCCTGTTCGGCCGCATCGCCGAGGGCATCTCGAAGGCGGGGCGGGCCGAGGGCGCCCGGGTGATGGTGGAGAAGCCCTTCGGTACCGACCTGGACAGTGCCGTCGCGCTCAACGAGACCATGCACCGGTACTTCCCGGAGGACGCCATCTACCGCGTCGACCACTGGTTGGGCCTGGATTCGCTCAACGACGTCCTCGTTGCCCGGTTCGCCAACTCGATGATCGAGCCGCTGCTGGGCCGCGACCACGTGGAGAGCATCCAGATCACGATGGCCGAGGCCTTCGACGTCGCCGACCGGGGCCGGTTCTACGACGCGACCGGTGCGATTCGCGACGTCGTGCAGAACCACATGCTGCAGGTGCTGGCCACCGTGGTCGCCGACCCGCCGGACGGCTCCGGCGCGAACTCGTGGCTGGACGCGAAGGCGCGCGTGGTGGCCGCACTGCGGCCGCTGACGCCTGCGGACACGGTCCGCGGCCAGTACGACGGCTACCGCGACGTGGACGGTGTCGACGCGCTGTCGACGGTGGAGTCGTACGTCGCGGTCCGGCTCGCGCTCGACTCGTGGCGGTGGGCGGGCGTGCCCCTGCTCATCCGCGCCGGCAAGACCCTGCCCGTGACCGCGACGGAGATCAGTATCAAGTTCCGCCCGGTGCCGTACGACGTGTTCGCCATGTTCGGCGTGACCGGCAAGAACCTCACCAACGCGCTGCGGTTCCGCATCTGGCCGAACACCCGGATCAGCCTCACGCTGGCCGGGAAGAAGCCGGGCCCGGGAGCCGAGCCGCGGCTGAACGACCTCGTGTTCGCCGAGCACGCCGGCGAGGAGATGCGACCCTACGACCGGCTCATCGGCGCCGCCCTCGACGGTCGCCGGGTCTTCTTCGCCCGGCAGGACACCGTGGAGGCGGCGTGGCGCGTCGTCGACCCGGTTCTCGGCGACGCCGTACCCGTGCACACGTACCCGCGGGGCAGCTGGGGACCGAAGGAGGCCGACAGCCTGCTCCCGAACGGCGAGGCCTGGCACGACCCGGCCTGAGCGATGCCGAGAACGCCATGGAGGGAACCTGTGCCGGCCGCACTCCGTGTCCGGGCCGCTGAGTGGTCGGAGCCATCTCCCGCGGGTGATGCCGACGTCGGTCCAGGCGCTCAGAATCCGGCGATGAACAGCAAGCCGACCACCGAGCCGACCGCGCAGGCGAACGGCACCGGCCCGGAATCCGTCGCCACGCATCAGGCCACGCACACCACCACGTCGTGGGCGACAGGGCTCGCCCGCTTCGCCGGTCTGGCGATGGCCCTCCTCGGCGTGCTGTACATCGTCGCCGGGACGGGCGCGCTGTTCCAGAGCACCGCCCCCGTGCCCGGCCTGGTCCACGTGTTCTCGATCGACGCCGTCACCTGGGGCTGGATCCACATCGTCGCGGGCGCGCTGGTGGGTCTCGCGGGGATGGCCGTCATATCGGGGACGTTGTGGGGACGGGTGATCGGGATCGCGGTGACCGCCGTCGCCATCGGGGTGAGCTTCCTGTCGCTGTCGCACCATCCCGCGCTGTCGATCCTCGGGATCATGCTGGGCTTCGCCGTGGTCTGGGCCCTCTGCGTCTTCGACGAGGAAGCCTCAGCGGCATCGCCCACCATGCTGGACTGATCGACAGGCCGTCACGCTCCCCCGCACAGCTCGGTTCCCCATCCCGGCGTCTGGAAGGCGCGGACCATGGACGTGTTGGTCATCGTCGTGGTGGTCGTGGTTACTGCACTCGTCTTCGATTTCACGAACGGCTTCCACGACACGGCGAACGCGATGGCGACCTCCATCGCCACCGGAGCGCTGCGCCCCAAGGCCGCCGTCACGATCGCGGGACTCCTCAACCTGGCCGGTGCCTTCCTCTCCGTCGAGGTGGCCAAGACGATCTCCGGTGGGATCGTCGCCGAGGCCCTGATCACCCCGGTCGTGATTTTCGCCGGGCTCGTCGGGGCCATCCTCTGGAATCTGCTGACCTGGCTGCTCGGGCTGCCCTCCAGCTCCTCGCACGCGTTGTTCGGCGGACTCATCGGTGCCACCCTGATGGCGGCAGGGCCGAACGCGGTCAACGGCACGGCCGTCCTCGGCAAGGTCGTCCTACCGGCCGTGGTCTCGCCGCTCCTCGCCGGTCTCGTGGCCGTCACGGCGACGTTCGTCGCCTACCGGATCACCGCACGGGCCGACGCCGGGACCGCCCATCGCGGCTTCCGGATCGGTCAGGTGGTCTCCGCCTCGACGGTCGCGCTCGCTCACGGCACCAACGATGCGCAGAAGACGATGGGTGTGATCACGCTGACGCTGATCACGGCGGGCGCTCTCGCACCCGGCTCCGCGCCACCGTTCTGGGTGGTCGCCTCCGCGGGGCTGGCGATCGCGCTGGGCACCTATGTCGGCGGCTGGCGGATCATCCGGACGCTGGGCAGGCGCATCAGCGACATCCAGACGACCCAGGGCTTCACCGCCGAGACCACGAGCGCCACTGTCATCCTGGCTTCCAGCCACCTCGGCCTCCCGATCTCCACGACACAGGTGTGCACCGGTGCGATCTTCGGTGCCGGAGCGGGACGCAGGCTCGCGACAGTGCATTGGAGTGTCGCGGGCCGGATGGCACTGGCCTGGGCGGTCACCCTGCCCGCTGCCGCGGTCGTCGGAGCGGCCGCCTCGTGGACGGCGGCGAGCGGGCCGTTCGGCGTCGTCGTGGTCGCGGTGGGCGGGCTTGCGCTCGCGGCCGGCATGTACGCCGCGTCGCGTCGAAACCCGGTGAACGCGCTCAACGTCAACGACGTGCCCACGCTTCCGCCCGTACCCGCCGCGACCCGCTCGGGTCAGGAGGCCGCGTGACCATCGACTGGGGTTCCCTCGTCCTCGCGGCGGTCATCTCCGCCGGCGTCACCTTGGGCGTCGTGTCCCTGGTCGCGTTCGCGGTCGTCGGGCTCTCGGCACGCGCCCACCGGCCGATCGGCGGCCGGGACGACGGCGCCCCACCACCGGTGCGGCCCGCGGTGGGCGCGGCCATCGCCGCGGTCTGCGTGGTGGCCGTCGCGTTGATCGTCGGGTACGGCCTGTTCCTGGTCGTGACGTGAAGCTCGTCCGGCTTCTCGTGGACGGGGTCACCCCTTCAGGGTGATGCACCCCTTCGAATTGCCGTGCGAGAATTTCTGGCTTCGTGGATACCGAAGGAGCAGCAGCATGGGCTCATTGAAGAATAGACTGTCGAAGTTCGCGAAATCATCGAAGGGGAAGAAACTGCGCGACACCGCGATGCGCAAGGCCAAGGACCCGAAAGCGCGGGCAAAGATCGCCAAGAAATTCGGGAAGAAAGGCTAGCGGGAAACGCCATGACCGTTCCCGCGGCTTCCGTGTCCGGCAGGCAACGCGCAGCCGCCGCGGTCGCGCTCCTCACCGCGGTGCTGACGGTTGTGCTCGCCGTCGTGGTGGCGATCACCGACTTCCCGGAGGGCCTCGGCGTACTCGGTTGCGTCGCGATCGCGCTGGGGGCGGCCTGGTTCGGGGTCGTGCGAGGCGGTCGGCAACGCGGCGTAGGGATCGCGGTGGCGGTGCTGGCCCTCCTGGGGGGCGCGGCGCTGCTGATCCGCAACGGCAGCTGGCTCCCCTTGATGCTGCTCGTGCTCGGAATCGCGATCTGGCACGCCGCCGCCCGCGCGGCGTTCCAGGCGCATGTTCACCTTCCTGCCGCCGACCGGCCGCGGCGACCGGTGCTGTTCGTCAACCCGTGGTCCGGCGGCGGGAAGGCCGCCAAGGTCGGGCTGGCCGACGAAGCCGCCGCCCGGGGGATCAGGACCGTTGAGCTGCACCGCGGCGACGATCTCGAGCAACTCGTCCGCGACGCCGTCGCCGAGGGCGCCGACGGCCTCGCGGCGGCCGGCGGGGACGGCACACAGGCCATCGTCGCCACAGCTGCCGCCGAACACGGCCTGCCCTACGCGTGCATTCCCGCCGGCACCCGCAACCATTTCGCGCTCGACCTGGGTGTGGATCGCGACGACGTCGTCGGGGCCCTCGACGCCTTCGTCGACGGCGGCGAACACGTCGTCGACCTCGGGGAGGTCAACGGCCGGGTGTTCGTCAACAACGTCTCGATGGGCCTGTACGCCGAGGCGGTGCAGAGCGAGGGCTACCGCGACGCGAAGATCCGCACCTTGCTCGACACCGCACCGACGGTCCTGGGTCCCGCCGGCTCCGAGCTCGACCTGCGCTGGAGCTCTCCCGACGGTGTGGCCCACGCGTCGGCGGCCACGATCCTGGTGTCCAACAACCCCTACCGGCTCGGCCGTGCCGTCGGCTCCGGGACCCGTCCGCGCATCGACACCGGGCAGCTCGGCGTCGCCGTGGTACCGGCCCGTGGTGACGACGGGACGGCAGGGCACGGACCGTCCTCGCTGCTGCGGCAGTGGTCGACGCAGGCGTTCCAGATCGACTCGGCACAACCCGTCCCGCTGGGAATCGACGGTGAGGCCGTCGTGCTCGACCCACCGATCCGCTTCCGGATCCGACCCCGCACGCTGCGCGTCCGGATCGCCCCGCAGCACCCAGGGGCGTCACCATCGGCGATGCAGCCCGACCGGGTCGTGGACGGCTTCCGCGCACTGGCAGCGATCGCCGCGGGCCGGGTGCCGACGCCGGACGTGCTGCACCCCGAGGACCACCGGGCAAACGAGCAGCTGTGACGGAGAACGACCGGGCCACGGTCTTCTGACCCAATGACCGATCGGCTCCCGGGGGCCGAAGAGGAAGCCCGCGTCCGCATACCACCAGGATGGCCCGGTCACGCCGTGCTCGTGCGTCGCCTGCGGCCGCCGTACACGCCGCCGCCCGCGTAGCTGGCGATGTCGGCGAGCACCGCGATCCCCATCCAGAGGAGGTCCAGGCCGCCGACCAGCCCACCCGGCGCCACGATCACGTACATGAGGGTCGTCCAGGGGAGGATCAGGAATCCCAGGAACGGCACGATGAACGAGCCGAAGCTCGCCTCCCAGCGCATCGGCTGGATCAACCACCAGATGACGATCACAGACCTGGGGCCGAGCAGCAGCAAGATCAGGAACAGGCACATGGCAGTCCTCCCAGGGAGTGTCGAGCCTTTGTCGAGGCCGCCCTCAGGGCTCCTGCCCCGCCTGCTCGGCCGCGGGCGCCGAGCGTTGTGGGTGGTCCGGGATCCGGCGGGCGGCGAAGAGCCCGACCGCCGCGAAGAGCGCCAGCACGGTGAGGGCCGACTGCAGGCCCTCCACCCGCGCGTCGCGGTTCGCGTCGAGGGTGGCATCGGCGACCGGCGGGGGCACGGCGGCCTGATCCAGCGCCTCCTGGAGGTCGGCGTCCGACATGAAGGGAACGCCACCGGCGAGCTGGACGCTCGCCTGCGTCTTGACCTGCTCGGGAATCGCCGGGTTCTCCTGCACCCCCAGCAGGAAGGCCGCGGTCAGGGAGGTGATCATGATGGAGCCGGCGAGCGCGGTGCCGAGAGCGGCGCCGAGGTACATCGCCGTGTTCTGCAGCCCGCCGACATCAGGGCTCAGCTTGTCGGGCACCGCGCTCACCGTCACGGCTCCGAGCTGCGACGCGAGCGCGCCGATCCCCAGCCCGGCGAGCAGCAGCGGCACGGTCACGATCCGGGCGTCCGCGGCCGGGTCGATGGCCACGAGCAGGACGACTACGCCGGCGAGCATCGCGAGCAGGCCCAGCCGCACCACCCGGCGCGGGGACGCGTTCGGGAAGAACCTGGGGATCCCGACCGCGGCCGCGAGCAGCGTGATGGACAGCGGCAGGATCCGGACCCCCGTCTCGATCGCGGTCAGACCCAGTGACACCGACAGGAACAGCGGGATCGTGAAGAACAGCCCTGCCTGCACCAGGTAGAGCAGGAAGAACATCAGGAGCCCGCCCGTCATCTGGCGGTTGGTGAACATCGACGGCTTGACCAGGGGATCCCGGTTCGCCTCCTCCAGGCGCGATTCCCGTTCGAGGAAGGCCCACACGATCAGCAGCCCGATGATCATGAACCAGACCGTGAGCGAGACGCCCAGCAGCGACGGTGCGTCCGGCTTCGGGACGACCCAGCCCCACTCCGAAGATTGCAGCACGCCCAAGACCGCCAGCCCGAGCCCCACGGCCGCGAGGACGGAACCGATGACGTCGAACCGGGTGCGCACCTCGGGCGGGGCGTCCTGGACCCGCCGGGCCAGCAGCAGGATCCCGGCGACGACGAGCACCTCCCCGACGAACACCCACCGCCAGGAGAAGTACGTCGTCGCGACCCCGCCGACGAGCGGGCCGACCGCCACCGCGATTGCGCCGGCGCCCATCACCAGCCCGTACGCGCGCGGGCGGCCCTCGGGCGGGAAGTTGCCGGCGACCAGCGCGACGATCGCGGGCAGGATCAGCGCCGCTCCGATGCCCTCCAGCACGGACCATCCGATGATGAGGACCGGCAGGTTCGGCGCCACCGCGGTCAGCAGCGAACCGGCGCCGTAGACGACGCAGCCGATCGTGAACGCGCGCTTTCGCCCGATCAACGAGCCGACCTTGCCGCCCGTCACCATCAGCATCGCCATGACCAGGGTGTACAGCGTGATGGCCGCCTGGATGCCGGTGACCGTCGTGCCGACGTCCTTGGCCACGGTGGCGATGGCGACGTTCATGACCGAGCTGTCGAGGGTCATCAGGAACTGGCCCGCGGCGAGGGTGAGCAGCACGGAGCCCGCCCTGCCCGTCGCAGGGCCTGCCGGTGCCTCAGTGCTCATCGCCGCCTCCGTCACCGATCCCGCCGTGGGTGCAGGGCCGATGGTGCGGCGGTGAAGCGTGTACAGCCTCATCCCTGACGGATGAGGGCCCCCGCCGGTCGGGACGGATCGTCCATCCCCACAGCGCGCCGGAACGCTAGCCGGGCTGCCCCCCGGCCCTCGGCGCGTCACCGTCGTGCGCCGTTGACCGCCCGAGAAGGGCACGGATACCGACGAGGGCGGGTGGGGCCAGCAGCACGATCGGCACGATCGCGAGCACAGCCACCTTCAGGCCACCGGCGCCGAGCAGCGCACGGACCGCGGCGATCAGGGACAGCAGCCACACCGCGGCATAGACGAGGTTGACCCAGGTCGGCGGGACGCTGCCCGCGGCCCAGCCGTGGCGAAGCCGTGCGCGGAGCGCGAGATGGAAGCCGACGCCGGCGACGACGGCAACGGCCAGCACCAAGAGGACCAGTGAGCTGATCAACGGGTCCCGCTGGTTCGCGTACGTCCCGGCCGCGACGAAGAAGCCCGTGCACAGACCCACGACGACCGCCTGCACCCAGGCCGGTCGTTTCGTGAGGTACGCGGCCAACAACGCCCAGATCATCGGATCCTCCATGTGACCACCGGATCCCCGTCACAGACGCGCGAGCATCGTGCCGGCCGACTCCGGATCGTCCGCTGCAGCCCGGTGCTCGCGCGTCACCCACGCGAGGTGACGAGGAGACCGGAGGGACGACCAACGACGGGCCACCAGCCGCGCCCGCGAGCTACTCACTCGCGCCGAGCGGGCACATCGCCGATCAGGAGACTCGCCCTGCCCTGGTCCGCAGCGCGCGTTTCTGCACGAGCCACCCGACAACCGCCAAGATCACCCAGGCGGCGGTGGCGAGTGCACTCTGTGCGCCGGTGGTGGGTTGACCGAGGAAGGCGAGGCCGGCCGGGGCGAGGGTCGCCAGTGCGTTGAGGATGATGCTCGCGCCGCTGAGCGCGGTCACGGCCGCGAGCAAAGGCTCTCGGTGCCGGTCGGCCAGGAACCCGACGATCAGACCGAGGGCCGCCGCGAAGAGCACCGCGACCAGTGCACTGCCCTCACCCAGGCCCACGTGCACGTAAACCTTGAGCGCGATCGTGGCGCCGGCAAGTCCCCCGATCACCCACATCGCGAACCTGAACACCAACGAGACGAGGACGAGCCCGGCGATCGCCCCGCCGAGAGCTATGACGAGTCCGACGGGAACGTCCGCGCCGAGCAGGTCGGCGAACGCCCAGGCAAGCGCGAAGCCCAGACAGAACCCGGTCAGCCGGAGCGAACGGCCCCCGGCGAAGCACAGCACCAGCCCCACCAGGAGGAGGAGCACGCCCGAAGGTAGGGCTACCTGCGCTGGATCCATTTCTGGTTCATCCCTTCAACGGCGGCGGCGCCGGCTCGGTCGCCGTACGCGCTGCTTTTCGATCCGCTCGTTCCTGCTCCACCTCAGCGCTCAGGAGGGCACGGGTCTCGGCCGTTGGCCCGACGGCGGGTTGCCACCGGCGGGCACGCGGATCTGCATCCATGAGAACGGCCTTGGCGAGCAGCGTCAGCGGGACCGCCAGAATGGCTCCGATCGGGCCCATGATCACAGCCCAGAACAGCACCGAGAACAACGTCACCGTCTGGCTCAGCGATACCGCTTGGCCGACGACCCGCGGCTGGACGATCGACTGCACGACCGCGTTGATGACGGCGTACACGACCAACACGACGACCGCTGTCGACCAGCCTCCTACGAGAAATCCGAAGAAGAGGGGCGGGATGAGGGCGATGAAGTAGCCGACGTTCGGGATGAAGCTGCAGAGGAAGGAGAGCATCCCCCACAACAGTGCGGACGGTACGCCCAGGAAAGCTAACGCAATGGTGTTCAGCGTCCCCTGCACGATGCCGAGCAACGTGGTCACCACCATGTAACGGCGCACATTCGACGTGTACTGTGTGATCGCGGCGATGAAGTCCGGGTTGACCTCTCGGAGCTGGCCGAAGATCACGCGAGCGTACGCTGAATCGGCCGCCATCAGGATCATCATCGTGAGAACGATCACCAGCGCACCGGTCAGCGCCGCAACTCCGCCCAGCGCACCGGCGACCGTTGCCACGATGTTCCGGGGGTCGATCCCTGCCACGATGGCCTGGATCTGCGCCTGACCGATTCCCGCACTACCCAACCATCGAGCGACACCCTCACCGATTTGAGCGAATTGATCCGAATAGGTCGGCAACATCGCCAAGAACTGGGCCAAAGCGATCACGATCGCATACACGAATGCGGCCAGTACCCCGAACACGACGAGGACGATGGTTGGTGTGGCGATTCCCCTCGGCACGCCGCGCGCCGGCAGCCAGTCGCGAACGGGAGCTGCGCAGATCGTGAGGACGAGCGTGAGGAGCGTCGGAGCCAGGATTCCCCGCAGGCTGCTGATGCCCATCCCCGCGACGGTCGCACCGGCCAGGCCGACGAGAATGACGGCGGCCCGCGGGTACCTCTTCATGGAGACGCCATCAGCAGTCGTGGTGCGGCCACCTTCGACCATCTTCGGTGCGGCCGGGGACGTTGAGGGGGTAGTGGAATCTGTTGACATCGCCACCTACGGCGTCATGATGTTGAAGGAAGGGTTGCCTCTCTCGAGCACGTCCAGCAGCGACTGCAGGACCTTCCCGTCCCCCGCGACGTCGGCACCCGGACTGGTGGTGTCGCCTCCGAGGAGCCCGAGCATCCTGCTGGTGGTCAAGGTCAGGGTCATGTCCGCGGTGTTGTCGGCCGGTCGCTCGCGGTGGACGAGCACACCGTTGTGCAGGGTGAGCCGGTGATTGGTGTCGATGTCGGTGAACGTCACGTCGAGGGACAGGTCGAGGTCCCACGCGCGGGGTCCGTTGACCGAGATCGCCAGCGAGTCGAACAGCTGCGCCGGAGTCAGCTGGGCGACGATCGCGGGCGCGGCCGTGGCGGCCGGGGTGCCGAAGTTGCCTTCACGGAGTTCGGTGGCGCCGGACAGGAAGAAGTTGCGCCACGTGCCGTTCTCGGCGCCGTAGCCCAGTTGCTCGAGGGTGTCCGCGTACAGCTCGCGGGCAGGGCCGTGATCCGACTCGGTGAAGACCGCGTGGTCCAGCAGGGTGGCCGCCCACCGGTAGTCGCCGGAGTCGAACGCCGCCTGGGCGAGCTCGACGACCCGGTCGATGCCCCCGAGCGCGCCGACGTAGCGGGTGGCGAGCTCGGCAGGCGGGTACGGCCACAGCCGGGCCGGGTTGCCGTCGAACCAGCCCATGTAACGCTGGTAGATCGCTTTGACGTTGTGGCTGACCGAGCCGTAGTAGCCGTGAGTGCTCCACGAGTCCGTCAGGGCGGGCGGCAGCTCGATCATCTCGGCGATCTCGACGCCCGTGAACCCCTGGTTGAGCAGGCGCAACGTCTGGTCGTGCAGGTACGCGTACAGGTCGCGCTGGGTCGAGAGGAACGAGACGACCCGCTCGCGGCCCCACGTCGGCCAATGGTGGGAAGCGAAGGCCACGTCGGTCCGCGCCCCGAACGTCTCGATGGCCTCGGTCAGGTACTGCGACCACACGTGCGGGTCACGCACCAGGGCCCCACGCAGGGTCAGCAGGTTGTGCAGGGTGTGGGTCGCGTTCTCCGCCATGCACAACGCGCGGTACCGCGGGAAGTAGAAATGCATCTCCGCGGGAGCCTCGGTCCCCGGTGCCATCTGGAACTCGATCTCCACCCCGTCCACGGTCAGGGTCTGGCCGGTCGTGGTGATGTCGTGGGTGGGCACGATCAGCCCGATCTCACCGGTCGACGTCGTCTGCCCCAACCCGGCGCCCACCTGGCCCTGAGGGCCGCGCGCGAGCGCCGCGCCGTACATGTAGCCCGCGCGGCGGGCCATCGCCGTGCCCGCGTAGACGTTCTCCTCGACCGCGTGCTGGGTGAAGCCCTCCGGGGCGATCACCTGAACCTTCCCGGCGTCGACGTCGTCCTGCGTGGCGACCCCGAAGACGCCACCGAAATGGTCGACGTGGCTGTGCGTGTAGATGACCGCAACCACCGGCCGGTCACCGCGATGCTCGCGGTACAGAGCCAATGCCGCGGCCGCGGTCTCGGTGGAGATCAGCGGGTCGATGACGATCGACCCGGTGTCACCCTCGACGATCGTCATGTTCGACAGGTCCAGGCCGCGCACCTGGTAGATGCCCTCGACCACCTCGAACAGACCTTGCTTCGCCACCAGCGTCGACTGCCGCCACAGGCTCGGGTTGACCGTCGCAGGCGCCTCGCCGGTCAGGAACGCGTAGCTGTCGCTCTCCCACACCACCCGGCCATCGGCAGCACGAACCACGCCCGGCTCCCACGCCCCCAAGAACCCCCGAGCGGCGTCATCGAAGTCCGCCGTGTTCCCGAACGGCAGCGTCGTGGACATCTCCCGATGGGCGGACTCCGTGGACCCGGTCGGCGGCTTCTGGATCATCAGCACCCTGCCCGTCGTCGAAGCGTGTCCGGTCGACGCCGACCCTCGCGTGTTGTGGCCTCGGCCGCGTCACTCACGACGGGTGATCCGCGGGTCGTCGCGATGCACCCGCGGCCTCATCCCTGACGGATGAGGCACCTCGCCGCAGTCGTCGGGCAGGTTCGGTGCCCACCCGAGGACGGAGCGGCCGGTGACGAGGAAGCACTACGACAAGCTGACCCCAGCCGCGCGCAAGCGACTGGTCGTGGCGTCCCTGCTGCGGGCAGGCGCCTCGGTGACGCTGCTGGTGCTCGCGTACTACTCCATCCCGCTGGACCGACCACTCAATGCCGCGACCTGGATCGGGTTCGTGCTCGGCCTGGCGGCCTTCGCCGCGGTCATCGCCTGGCAGGTGCGGGCCATCCTCGTCTCCGACGTCCCGCGCCTCCGTGCGATCCAGGCCGTCGCCATCGGCCTCCCGATGCTCCTGCTGCTGTTCGCTTCGACCTACCTCCGGATCTCCCGCGATGCCCCGGACAGCTTCAGCGAGGCGCTGGGCCGGACCGACGCGCTCTACTTCACGGTCACCGTCTTCACCACCGTCGGCTTCGGAGACATCGCACCACGCAGCGAACTCGCGCGGATCCTCACGATGTTCCAGATGATCACCGGCCTCGTGGTCGTCGGGCTGGTCGCGAAGGTCCTCCTGGGCGCCGTGCAGACGGCGGTTCGACGGCGGGAGAGCGAGAGCCCGGCAAGGGCGGTGGCCCCGGACGGCCGGAAACCGGACGCGCCCGACCGCAGGTGACGGCTCACCCGTCACGGGTGAGAGACCGCAATCGGACGGGACCGACCTCCACCGATGCTCAGGTCGGCACCGCTCGCCGGACGGCCGGCGAGCGGTGACCGCGCGCCGGCCGGTCCGGAGTGCACCCGGTCAGGAGTGTGACCGCGCCGCGGCCTTGCCGCCGCGGGCGTGCTCGCGCGGCGTCGCGGCGGGCTCCGGCTCGGCCGACGCGGTAGACCACTTGAACTCCACCTCGAGTTCAACCTCGTCGCCGTCGACCTCCACCTCGACCTCGCAGCGGACGTGGTCGGGAACGTGGAGCTTCACGGTGCTGGCGCCGAGCTCGACCTCGACGTGGCCGCCTGCGCCGAGCGCATCGGCCAGCGCGGAGAGCCTGCGGGCCGCCTCGTGCCGGGTGAGCGACTCCTTCCGGCTGATCTCGACGTCCGACATCACGGTCTCCGTTCTGGATCAGGTTTCCGGCGTTGTGCTCGAGCGACTCACTCGGTGTCGGCGAAGGCCTCGCGCAGCTTGGCTTCCTGCTCGTTCGACAGGTTCGTCGACAGGAGGGTGGCGCCGGTCTGCTTGAACTCGTCCAGGACCTTGTCGACGACGACGTTCGAGGCCATGACGAACAGCGCCGATGTGCCCGGCGTGACCTGCTCCCGCACCTGGCGGACGAAGGAGTCGTCGATGCCCACGTCGGACATCGAGCCCATCAGCGCCCCCATGGCGGCCCCCATCGCCATGCCCAGCAGGGGAACGAAGAAGATGAGGCCGAACAGCAGACCCCAGAAGCTGCCGCCCAGCGCCCCGGCACCGGCGAGGCTGCGCAGCTGCTGCGTCTTCGGCTTCTTCCGCCCCTCGGTCCAGTAGACGTAGGCGGCGTCGTTGATCGTGATCAGCTCTTCTTTCTGCATCCGCTGGAGGAGCCCGAGAGCACCCTCCGCTCCGTGCACCGTGTCGAACTTCCACACCGTCAAGGTTGCTGCCATGCCCGGCCTCCTTCAGGAACGATCGGTCGTCACGCACTCTGCTGACCGCGACCCGCCGCGCCATCACCCCGGAGGGGCGATCGTGGGAGGCGGCTCGGTCCGGGGTGGGCCCTTGCCCTGCTACCGCACCGTCCGGTTCATCTGAGGCAACTGCCGCCGCTGCCCGAGCCGTTCGAGCCAGGCCACGAGCTGGTGATGCACCGAGTCGGCCCCGACCAGGTGCCCGGCGACCGGCCAGTCCGCGGGGTGGATCAGCACGCACCGGGACTGCCAGCCGCCCAGCCCGCCGTGGCAGCCGACGAGCTCCTCGAACGCCGCCACCTCGCCGGTGGACACGTCGATCCGGCTGTTCACGAGGATGTCGCCGACATGGGGAAGCCGGTCGTGACGGCGCAGGTCATCCGCTGCATGCCGGCCGAACATCGCCAGCGGATCGATGCCCTCCACGTGGTCGTCGCGCAGCCTGCGGGTGCCGTTCGCGCCGAGGACGAGCGGGCCGTGGGTGCGGGAGCGCACCACGACGAACCCGATCCCGGGATGCGTCGCGAGCCCGGCGATCAGCCTCGGGTGCAGCTCATCGATCTCCTCGAGCGTCAGACGCCCCGGTACGCGGGGGAAGTAGACGAGCCCGAGGTTGCCGGACGCGACGACCACGAGATCCGGGCGCTCGGCGCCGGGCGGCCGGCCCGCTGGCCTCCCCTCCTCGGGAGGACGCCGGCGCTGGATGCGGCGCGTCATGCCGCCCGCCATCCCGCCCTCGGCGGTCACCTCGGTGAGGAGCGTGTTGACCCGCCCCCATTGCTCCTGCCCGTGCGTCGCCGCCGCGACCTCGGCCCCGGCGCGCATCTGCTGCCGGACGAGGTCCTCCAACCGCATGCCGTAACGCTGCAGGAACGTGGCGCCCTGGCTCTGCCCGTGGTCGGACAGCACCACGAAGCGGTACGGCCGGGGCGCGGCCCGCGCGACCTGCTCGAGCGTGCCCAGCACCCGGTCGATCCCCTCGAGCGAGGCCAGCGATTCGGGACGCGTCGGGCCGGCATGGTGGGCGATCTCGTCGTAGTCGACGAGGTCGCAGTAGAGCGACGGTGCTCCCCGGCGGAGGTGTGCCGCGATCAGGTAGGTGTTCAGCTCGCGCAGCAGCACGTTCGTCACGCCACGCAGGGCCACGTAGGACGCGCCGCGATGGACCCGCGGCTCGATGCCGCGCAGCTGCTGGCGGCGGCCCTGGTACAGCTCCTTGATCATCTCCGCGACGGTGAGGACCAGCGAGCGGGTCAACCCGTAGGGATCCACGAAGAAGGCACTCAGCCAGCGGGTCGGGCGGTGTGCCGAACCCGACCCCGCCGTGCTCATCGTCAGGCTGCTGATCGGTGCGTCACCGGAGAAGATGTTGGAGAGGCTCACGCCGTCGTCGGCGAGCAACCCGCGCCCGTCGGACAGCCGTGACTCGACCAGCGCGCTGTCCTTGGGGTGGTTGGTCACGACGAGCCGGCCGGCGTCCTTCTCCCACCAGCGGAACGCCGGCACCTCGGCACTCCCGCCGTGCAGCAGGCCGGCCTGGCTGGCCGGGGTCGTCGCCGGTAGCTCGGCGTGCCACTCGGTGAGGGTGTGGCTGCCCGACCGGATCCAGCGGCTCAACGTCGGCAGGTTGCCCGCCTGGACGGCCCAGCGCGCGAGCGGGGCGGACAGGCCGTCGATCTGGATCATGACGACACCGGGGACATCCGTTGGCTTCGCGGCCCGGCGGGCGCTGCGCGTGCTGCGCAGGAGGTGCGCGATGACCGCACGGTTGTCCCCCGCCGTGACGAACCAGCTGGCGACGCTCACCAGGATCGCGTAGAGCCACGAGGCCCAGAACGCGTCCCAGAACCCTCCGACGTGGATTCCCGGGGTGACCGAAAGGGCCAGGAACATCAGCACGGCCTGGCTCAGGAGCCACCCCGCGATCACCCCGGCCCATCCGAGCCGCACGGCCACGGCCACGAACGCGGGCCGCAGCACCGCGGCGAGCAGCCCGAGGAGCACGACGGCGAGCAGGACGGCCCAGCGCACATCCAGGGATACGCCGGGCAGCACTGCGATCGTGAACCCCATCGCGGCCCATCCGACCAGGAGCAGCAGTACCCCGTGGCGCACAGCAGCCTCCGTCGTTCCCGTCGTGCATTCGCAACGATGGTCAGCGGAAGCAGTGCGCTCGGCCCCATCCATGCGGGATGAGTTCGGCCCGGGATCCTGGGGATACCAGGGGCCTGCAGCGCAGCGGCGCGCGGCAGGAGCTTCACCCGCGGCGGAGGATCAGAACGCTCTCGCCCGCCGTTAACGTCCTCCCCGGCGAGACCGAGAATCCTCGGTCGTCCTTCCGAGGAGGCACCATGGCCGCATCGCCATCGCCTCATGCCGGTCCAGCGGGCAAGCGTTACCGGCTGGTCACGCCCGCCGGTGTCATCGACATCTCCGTGATGCGCAGCTACCCGGACGGCACCGTCGACGTCCTGTGCACCTGTTGCGGCGCCCGATGGGAGCGACGACACCTCCAGCTCGGGAGCTGCCGGATCGTGACGCAGGAGATGTGACCACCCGGAAGTCAGGTCCGGGGGTCCGGCTGCCGTCGCGGCGGCTGCGCCTGATCGATGACGACCTCGACGTGGGCGATGAGCACCGGACGGCACCGCAGGCGCACCGACGACCCCGCCGCCTCGGTCATGAGCCCGAGTGGAGGACACGGCGGAGCCGCACCGCGTTGCCGCCCGCAGCGAGCCGACGTTGCACCACGAGGGTCAGCGTCCCGGCCGCAACCAGCACGGCCACGTTGGTGCCGAGGACAGCGAGTGCGCCCAACGCCTTGGTCGCTTCGCCGACGCCGGCCGCGACCCCGAGATACGCCGCGGCGGGGATCGTGGTGATCGAGATGCCTACGCCCACCGCCGCGCTCGCACGGGTCTCGAGGGCGAGCATGCCGGCGACGCCCGCCGCGAGCGCGACTCCTATGGTCGAAACGTTGATCGTCGTCAGCCCGGCGACCACGGCTTCGCCGACCACGAACCCGGGTGGCAGGACACCGAGGAGACCGAGGCACTTGCTCAGCACCCCCGCGGCGAGGCACGCCGCGCCCATCCCGATGGCCAGCGTCGCGAGCGCCCGCAGGACGAGCCGACCACGACGGCTCGCCAAGCCGACGCAGGCCGCGGTGATGGGCAGCAGGTCGGGGCTCAGCGCCATCGCTCCGACGATCAGTATGCCGCTCGCCTCGATCACGCCGAAGCCCGCGATGACGCCCGCCGCGACGAGGAACACGAGGTAGCGCGCGACCGGACGCGAGTTCTCCCTGGCCTGCCCGAGCACGTCGGCCCAGATCAGGCTCCCGGCCGTGCGCCCCGGCTTGATCGGCCCGATCTCGTCGATCCGTGCGAGCTTGATGTCCTCCTGGGCAACCCCGCTGCCCACGAGCAGCTCGAGCACGGCGTCGGCCGACTCCGCGAAGACCTCCGCGCTGAGGAGGACGTACCCAGCGCGTACCCCTGGGGCGAGGGCGATGTTGCGCGCCGCGCCGCGATCCTCGAGGTCGCCGCCGATCCGGGTGAGCGAGTCGGCGTGACCATAAACCCTGAGATGGAGCATGCTCAGAAGATCGCTATCGGTTCGAGCGGCGAACGGTCGTACGAGGACCCGTCGCCCCAGCGCCCGCAGTCGGAGACCGAGTGGAGGAGTTCACGGAACTCCGCCGCCGTCATGTCCACGCGCGTCACCGCGGCGAACCTAGAGCGACGCGGTTCGCTGCGCCTCGTCCGATTCGGGTGACGGGGCGGCCGGACCGATCGAGGTGTCACCCTCCAGCGGCCGCTACGTGGTGGTGGGGTCGAGTTGGATGGGCAGCCCGCCTGGGCGCTGTCCACGATGAGGGCCGCGGCCTTTTCGACCTCGCCGACGGACGTGGCGATCTCGCCGAGCTTCGCGGAGGGGTCGGTCTGGTTCTGCAGGCCCTCGACCGTGCTGCCGAGGGCGGAGATCGCCTCCTTCAGGTCCTGGGCCTGAGGGCCGAACTCGGCCGATGCGGCGTCCGCCAACCCCCTGCTAAGCAGGAAACCGCAGGTCAGGCCCGCGGCGACCGACGAGCGCCGGCCAGGCACGAAACCACCCGCAACGGATGAGAACGCTCGCCTGACTCGAGGCGACAGTGGCGTACGAGCGCAAGTGGCATGTAGGCGCACCCCGAGTGAGGGAAGCAGGGGTCGTAGCTGCAGGGGAAGGTCGAGCCGGCGGCTGAGGCGGACGAATGCGGAATGCCGTTTCGGAACGCGGCCCGGTCCAGGGGAGGAAGAATGGCAACAACCGCAACCGGAGCCGCCCGGCCGGGCGTCAGCGTCGGCCCCACGAGTGAGTTCAGCCTGTTCTTCCAGGTCAGGCCGGGTCAGGGGGAAGCCCTGCGGGAAGCGCTCCGGGCGCTGCAGAGCCATCCGGGGTACCGGCCCGGCGAGTACCACATGGCGATCGCGAGCATCCACGAGGCCAGGTTCGTGCTGTTCGACGACGACACGCGCCTGCTCTTCGCGACGAGCTTCGACGGCTCGTGGGACGCCTACATGGACGACTTCGCCACGTCCGGGCCGACGCTGCAGCTGTTCGACGCCATCTTCCAGCACGTCGAAGGCTACGAATCCCTGCCGGACGTCGCGGCGGTGAGGGCGTTCGTCCTGGGCGCCCAGGTGAGCGCCGCCGCCTACGCGCGGAACTACCCCGGCACGGTCAAGGAGATCCGCAAGGCCGTGCGCGTGAACAGGGCCTTCCAGCAGGTGCTCGACGACCCGGAGGCCGCCACGGTGCTGCAACAGCCGGCCCTGAAGCCGCTGTTGGACGAGGCCGCCGACTCCACGTAGCCCCTCGGGAGCCAACCAGCAGGAGCCATGGAGGAGCGGCGTGTCGGACCACATCTCAGGACCGCGGGCCTTGGCCGAGCCGATCGCGGACATCACCGATGTCTACGCGTTCCCGAGCCCGGAGCATTCCGGCCGGCTCGTGCTGGTGATGAACACCCTCCCGTTCGCCCAGCCATCCGCGCGGTTCTCCGACGGGCTGGTCTACCGCTTCCGGTTGCGCCCGGTCGCCGCGGCCGCCCCGGACGATCCTGCGCTGTTCGTGGTCGGCCCGGAGGAGTTCGCGTTCGACTGCGTGTTCTCCACCCCCGTGAGCGGCGGCGGCGCCGCCGGGTCCGACCAGGACGGCGCGTGCACCACGCCCGCGGGCGAGACGGTCTCCTTCCGTGTGAACGACGAGCGGGCCGGCTCGGCTCCCGGTGTTCGCGTCTTCGCCGGCCCGCGCTGGGATCCGTTCATCATGGACGCCCCCGCGGCGCTGGAGACGATCGCCACGGGCAAGCTGGCGTTCACCGATCCGAGTGCGATCTTCCTGGACGGCAAGAACGTCCTCAGCCTCGTCGTCGAGGTCGACTGCGCCGGGCTGCTCGGCGGCGCGGAGCTGGTCGGGGTGGTCGCCGAGACCCTGACCCGAGGCCCGATCGCCGTCCGCATGGAACGCGTGGGGCGACCCGAGGTGAAGAACCTCCTGCTGGCGCCCAAGCAGTTCGACCCCGTCAACCGCGACCTGGAGATCCGTGACCTGTACAACAGCGAGGACGCGTTCGCGCTCGCGCCGGCCTACCAGGGCGCCTACAGGGCGCGGCTGAACGCCAACCTCGCCTTCTGGGACCGCCTGGACGGCAATCGGGACTGGCCCGCGGACCTGAACGGCGCGCACCCGCTGACCGAACAGCTGCTGGCCGACTTCCTCGTCGTGGACGTCACCAAGCCGTACGCCGAGCAGGGCTCCTTCCTGGAGATCGAGCTGGCCACCCGAGGGGCCCGCCGACACCAGACCTGCGGTGGCCGGGCCCTCAACGACGACGCGATGGACACCCTGTTCACGCTGCTGGTCAACGCCGGGAACGGGCCCACGATCCGCGACGGCGTCGACCGGGCGACGATGCCCGCTTCCTGCACTTTCCCGTACCTGTCGCCGCCGAACCCGGATCCTCCCCAGCCTCCCGAGCACTTCTAGGAATGGGATGTCCATGGACACCGTGAGCGCGCGGGAGACCGTCGGCCTCGAGCTCGACGACGTCCAAAGTGGGGTGCTCCACCCACGACCGTCGCCGTACGTCGGCACCTACCTGCTGCTGCGCATCGACGACCGCGCGGCGGGGCGGGAGCTGGTGCGACGGCTGCACCCGGTGGTCAGCGCCGGCCGGCCCGCCTCCGACCCGGCCCGCGGAGCCTGGGTCACCGTTGCCCTCACCTACCAGGGCCTGCAGGCGCTGGGCGTGCCGCAAGAGTCGCTGGACAGCTTCGCGCCGGAGTTCCGGGAGGGCATGGCGGCCCGCGCGGCCCAACTGGGCGACGTCGGCGAGAGCAGCCCGGCCAATTGGGAGAAGCCGCTCGGAACCCCCGACGTCCACGTGGCGCTGGCGGCACTGTCGCCCGACGCCGCGCGGCTGGCGGCCGTGGTCGAGCGGGCCCGCCGCGCCCACCAGGAGCTGCCCGGGGTGGAGGTGATCTGGCGCCAGGACTGCTACCAGCTCCCCACGGGGCGCACCTCCTTCGGCTTCAAGGACGGGATCGGCCAGCCGGCTGTGGAGGGCAGCGGGATCCCGGGCTCCAACCCCAGGGAGCGACCGATCAAGGCGGGCGAGTTCATCCTCGGCTATCCCGACGAGACGGGGAGCCTGCCGCCGATGCCGACCCCTCAGCTGCTCGGTCGCAACGGCACCTACATCGTGTTCCGGAAGCTGCACACCCGCGTCGCGGCCTACCGGCGCTACCTCCGCGAACGAGCCGCCAGCCGCGAGGAGGAAGCGCTGCTGGGCGCCAAGATGATCGGACGCTGGCACAGCGGCGCGCCCCTGGCGCTGTCGCCGGACCACGACGATCCCCAGCTGGGTGCGGATCCCGCGCGCAACAACGACTTCGACTACCACGACGATCTGCGGGGCTTCGGATGCCCGGCCGGCGCGCACGCGCGGCGGGCGAACCCGCGTGACGCGCTCGACCACGAGGGAAGCGTCAACGTCCGCCTCCACCGCATGATCCGGCGCGGCACGAGCTACGGCCCCGTGTTGCCCGAAGGCGTCCTGGAGGACGACGGCGCCGACCGAGGAATCGTCTTCGTGTTCGTCGGTGCGCACCTGAAGCGCCAGTTCGAGTTCGTCAAGACGCAGTGGTTGAACGACGGCATCTTCATCGGCGCACCGGCCGAGAAGGACCCGCTCGTCGGGGCGAACGACGGGTCCGGCGCGTTCACAGTCCCGCAGCGGCCGATCCGGCGTCGGCTGCAGGGCCTGCCGCCGTTCGTCGTCACCCGCGGTGGCGAGTACTGCTTCGTGCCGGGCCTGCGAGCCCTGCGCTGGCTGGCGGAGCTGGAGACCTGAACGGGCATCGAAATCCCAGGAAAGGAGGGCGACGTGACAACGAGCCCGACGAGCACCGACCGCTGGAAGGCACTCGACTTCGGCCCGCCGCCGTCGGGGCTGGCGGAGCCCGAACTGCCGGTACTCGTCGACTACGGCTCCGGCGGACGCGTGGCACTCATCACCCTGAACCGGCCGCACACCGACAACGCGATCACGACGGAGATGGGGGCGCGGCTGACGGAGGTCCTCGAGACGATCGCGGTCCGTCCCGCCGTGCGCGTCGCCATCATCACCGGCGCCGGCGACCGAGCCTTCTCGGTCGGCAGCGACCTGCGCCAGCGCAAGGACATGACCAAGGAGCAATGGCTGCGGCAGCGCCAGGACTTCGACCGCACGCTCTACACCCTGCGCCAGCTGCGCAAGCCGATCTTCGCCGCCGTCAACGGCATCGCCTACGGCGGCGGCTGCGAGATCGCCCAGAGCACCGACTTCATCATCGCGTCCGACAACGCGACCTTCGGCCAGCCCGAAGCGATGATCGGCCTGGCCGCCGGTGGCGGCTCGCCGGCCCTGCTGCCCCGCTTGCTCCCGCCGGGCAAAGCCCTGCAGATGCTGATGACCGGCGACCCGATCACCGCGCAGGAGGCATACCGGCTGGGCATGGTCAACGAACTCCGCCCCCAGGACGAGCTGCTGGAGGTTTCGCACCGCATCGCGGACAAGATCGCCAGCAACTCTCCCACGGCGGTCCAGGCGGTCAAGCGAGCCGTCCGGATGGGCCAGGGGCAGCCGATCGAACAGGCCATCGCGATCATGATGGAGGCCCACTGGCGCTCAGCCGTGCACCCCGACCGCGTCGAAGGCATCGGCGCTTTCAACGACGACCGGGAGCCCACCTTTCAGGATCCCGACTACTGAGGCGCGACCCGCGCGTCCGCGGCCGGCCACGAGGAGGCGGAGAACATGACATTGGCAGATGACCTGGCGCAGGCGCGTTCGGCGCTCACGATGATCCACGACGAGCCCTTCAACGCAGAAGCCCCGCCGGAGGCCCTGGAAGGCGACACCACGCCGACGGAACTCCACTACGTCCGCAGCAATTTCGCGGTACCCGCCCACGATGGATCGCTCGAGGTCGGTGGCGCGATCGAGCACCCGAGGACCCTGACGCTCGACGACCTGCGCGCCATGCCCTCGGTCGAGCGGGCCGTCACGATGGAATGCGCCGGGAACGGGCGCCTCGCGATGCGACCGCTGCCGGCCGGCGAACCATGGGGTGACTACGCCGTCTCCACGGCTCGCTGGACCGGTGCCCTCCTGCACCAGGTGCTGGAGCAGGCCAAGCCGACAGCGGAGGGCGTCGAGGTTCGCTTCGCAGGCGCCGACCACGGCTCGTACCTGCTCCATCCGGTCCTTGCCGTCACCAAGCGGTCCGACTTGGCCTTCGTGCGATCCCTGACTCTCGCCCACGCGACCGATCCGCAAGCCGAGATCCTGATCGCCTACGAGATGAACGGCGAGCCGCTCAACCCCGACCACGGCGCGCCCTTCCGGCTCATCGTGCCTCACTGGTACGGCGTCGCCTCCGTGAAATGGCTGAGGCACATCGACGTCCTGACCGAGCCGTACGCCGGGGAGTTCGAGACCGGGCACTACATGTACCAGTGGGCCGATCGTCCGCCTGAGCGCGTCACCGTCATGCGTGTACGCGCGCGGATCACCGATCCCGCTCGCGGCGCGACCATCCCCGCTGGCACCTACACCGTGCGCGGAAAGGCCTGGTCGGGCACCGGACCGATCACGAACGTCGATGTCAGCCTCACCGGCGAAGGCGAATGGCACCCGGCGCAGGTCGAACCCCCGAAGGGCCCGTACCAGTGGCAGGATTGGTCGTTCGCGTGGGAGGCGACCGAGCGCTGCCGCCACAGCCTCCGCGCCCGTGCGATCGACGAAGCCGGCAACGTGCAACCCGAGGTTCCACCCTGGAACCGCCTCGGCTACGGCAACAACGCCGTCGAGGTTTCCTACGTCGACGTGCGCTGACGCCGGGCAAGCCCAACCGGCTCCACGTCCTTCATCCGATCAGCTCGGCCCCCGTGACGGGTCCGCGCAGCACGACCAACGACCTGGCATTGACCGTGACGGGATCGCCGACGCCCAGCTTTGCCGGCGAAGCGACGCCCGTGGGCTCGGAGCTGTCCAGCTCCGGCTCCCAGACCTGACCGTCCCGCGTCGGCGGTATCACGAACCGCAGCGGCGCCCACCAGGCGTTGACCAGCACGAGGAAGTCGTCGTCGAGTAGCAGGGCGCCATCCTCGGCATGGTCGGGCTCGTCGACCCCGTCGAGGTAGATCGCCACACTGCGCGCACCCGGATCAGCCCATTCCTCGCCGGTGACGATCTCTCCGGACGGTGTGTACCAGCGCAATTGCTGCCAATCGACGCCGAAGAGGAACCGTCGTCGCCGGAACACCGGGTGCCCCCGCCGGAATGCGATCAGGTGCCGGGTGAAGGTGAGCAGTTCTTCATCGACGTGGTCCCAGTCGAACCACGTCAACGGGCCGTCCTGGCAGTAGGCGTTGTTGTTGCCCTGCTGCGTGCGGCCGAGCTCGTCGCCGCCGAGCAGCATCGGCACGCCGAAGGACAGCAACAACGTCGTCAACATGGCTCGCTGCTGCCGCCCGCGCAGGGCGAGCACGTCCGGATCGGTGGTCGGACCCTCGGCGCCGCAGTTCCACGATCGGTTGTCGTCGGACCCGTCGCGGTTGTCGTCGCCGTTGGCCTCGTTGTGCTTGCTTTCGTAGGAGACGAGGTCGGCCAGGGTGAACCCGTCGTGCACGGTGATCAGGTTGACCGAAGCGGTGGGGCGGCGGCCCCGGCCACCGTAGAGGTCCGCCGAACCGCCGAAGCGTGTCGCGAAATCGCCGAGCAGGCCGTCGTGGCCGCGCCAGAAATCGCGCATGGTGTCGCGGTAGCGGCCGTTCCACTCCCGCCACAGCGGCGGGAACCGACCGATGTCGTAGCTGTCGCCCTGGCCGACGTCCCACGGCTCGGCGATCAGCTTGGCCCGTGAGACGATCGGGTCCTGCGCGACCAGGTCGAAGAACGCCGAGAGGCGGTCGAAGCCGCCCTGCTCGCGGGCGAGCGTCGGCGCCAGGTCGAAGCGGAATCCGTCGACCCGCATCTCGGTGAGCCAGTAGCGCAGCGAGTCCATGATCATCTGCAGGGCGAACGGGTCCGCCGCGTTGAGCGAGTTGCCGCATCCGGTCGTGTCGACGTAACGGCTCCGGTCCGCCGGGTCGAGACGGTAGTAGGCGGCGTTGTCGATGCCACGGTGGCACAGGGTGGGGCCGAGGTGATCGCCTTCGGCGGTGTGGTTGAACACCACGTCGAGCACCACCTCCAGCCCGGCGCCGTGCAGGGCGTCGACCATGGCCTGGAACTCGGCGACCTGCCCGCCGGGGCGTCCGGCGCGCACGGCTGCGGAGTAGCCGGCGTGCGGGGCGAAGTAGCCGATCGTGTTGTAGCCCCAGTAGTTGGTCAGGCCGCGCTCGGGCAGGAATGCCTCGGGAACGTTGTGGTGGACCGGAAGCAGCTCCACCGTGGTCACGCCGAGGCCGACCAGGTGGGAGAGCGCAGCGTCGTGCCCGAGGCCGGCGTAGGTCCCGCGGAGCGCGGCGGGCACGTCGGGGTGGCTCGCGGTGAAGCCCTTGACGTGCACCTCGTAGAGGATCGTGTCCGAGTACCGGCGCCGGGGCCGAGGTCGCTCGCTCCACCGGAACCCCGTGTCGATCACGAGGCTGCGCGGCACGTGCGCCGCGGACTCCAGGTCGCTGCGCGCGTACGGGTCGTCGGGCCGGTGCGCGAGCACTTCCGGCCCGAACCGCACCTCCCCGCTGATGGCCCGGGCGTAGGGGTCGAGCAGGAGCTTCGCCGGGTTGTAGCGCAGCCCCCGGCGCGGATCCCACGGCCCGGACATCCGGTAGCCGTACGCCTGGCCGGGGCCGACACCCGGCACGAACCCGTGCCAGACGCCCGCGTCGTACTCGGTGAGCTCGACCTGGCGCTCTCCGCTGCCGTCGATCGGGCCGCCGTCGATCGAGCCGTCGTCGAACAAGCAGAGGCGCACCGCCTCCGCACCCGAGGCGACCGCGAAGTTCGTGCCACCGGTCGTCGGGCCCGCACCCAGCGGGAACATGCTCCCGGGCAGGGCTGACGCCACCGTGGTCGTCACGATCGCACCCCTTCGTCGCGCATGCGGCGCAACACGGTGCCGATCGATTCGGTTGCGCCGTGCCTGCGGCGGATGAGATCGGCGACCACGCCGGTCCACCCGGTCTGGTGGGACGCGCCGAGCCCGGCCCCGTTGTCGCCGTGGAAGTACTCGTTGAACAACAGGTTGTCCCGCCACGCCGGATCGTCCTGCAGTCGGTCCACCCAGCCGAAGCACGGCCGCCGGCCGTCGGCGTCCCTCAAGAAGATCAATATCAGGCGATCCTGCAGATCCCGCGCCACCGCACCCAACGACATCCTGTGCCCAGACCCGGTCGGGTAGTCGACCGCGTAGTCGTCGCCGAAGAACCGGTGATATCGATCCAACGCCTCGACCACCAGGTAGTTGAGGGGGAACCACACCGGGCCCCGCCAGTTGGAGTTGCCGCCGAACATGTCCGTGGTCGACTCAGCCGGTTCGTAGTCGATCGTGGCGCGGACCCCCTGGACGTCGAGCTCGTAAGGGTGCTCGCGGTGATACGCGGAGAGGGCGCGCAGGCCGTACGGCGAGAGGAACTCGGCCGGGTCGAACAGCGGACGGAAGATCCGCTCCAGCTTGTCGGCGCTGACCACGCTGAGCAGCAGCTGGCGCTGGTCCGGGCCGCCGCGCAGGAGCCCGAGCTTGACGAGCTTCTCCCGGTCCCGCAGCCCTTCGCGCTCCAGGAACTCGGTGAAGTACTTCCCGGCTGCCTCGACGCGGTCCAGCATGTGCTCGTCGACGACCCCGGCGGCGAGCATCGGGATGATGCCGACCATCGTGCGGGTCCTGATCGGTACCCGCTGGCCGTCGGGCGTGGCGAGCCGGTCGTAGAACAGGCCGTCGGTGTCGTCCCACAGCCCCTGCGAGTCGATCGCGTCGCGGATCGCGGCGAAGTGCTCGAGGAACTTCAGCACCAGGTCGTCGGCCGGTCGCTGCCCCGCGCGCCGCAGTATCAGCGCGATCGTGCCCATCGACAGGGCGTAGGTGGCCATCCACCCGGTGGCGTCGGACTGCTCCAGCACCCAGCCATCCGGCAGGTGCGAACGGTCGATCGGACCGATGTTGTCCAGCCCGAGGAACCCGCCCTCGAACAGGTTCGAGCCGTCGGCGTCCTCGAGGTTCACCCACCACGTGAAGTTGACCAGCAGCTTGTCGAACACGCGGCTGAGGAACTCGATGTCCCGGCCACCGTCGATGGCGAACACCTCGAGCGCCGCCCACGCCTGCACCGGCGGGTTGACGTCGCCGAAGTCCCATTCGTACGCGGGCAGCGCGCCGTTCGGGTGCTGGAACCACTCGCGGCAGATCAGGAGGAGCTGGGACTTGGCGAACGCGGGATCCACGTGCGCCAACGTGACGCAGTGGAAGGCCAGGTCCCAGGCCGCGAACCAGGGGTACTCCCACTTGTCCGGCATCGACATGATGTCGAAGGCCTTGAACGTGCGCCATCGGGAGTTGCGGCCGGATCGCCGTGATCCGGGCGGGAGCGGTTCGTTCGGGTCGCCGTCCAGCCAGCGCGCCACGTCGTAGTGGTAGAGCTGCTTGCTCCACAGCATCCCGGCGAACGCCTGGCGCATCACGGCCGCCTCGTCCGGGGATGCGGCGGGCGGGGTCAGCTCGGCGTAGAACTCGTCGGCCTCGGCCCGCCGTGCTGCCCGGACCAGCTCGAAGTCCGTGCCCACCGTGCCCACCGCGACGACCGGTTCCGGCGCCACCTCTGCCGGACGCAGCCGTAGCCGCAGCTCGACGGTCTCGCCCGGTTCGACGTCGATCCGGTACCAGGCCGCGCACTTGCTGCCGCGCCGCTCCGGGTTCACCGTCGCCGCGCCCGCGACGACGTGGTCGTTGATGCCGTCCTTCGGGAAGCGAGGGCCTGCGTCCGCTCCGTACAGCCGCGCTGTGTTCGTCTCGTTGTCGCAGAACAGCAGGGTGGGGTCGGCGCCATCGGGACCGGGTCCGGCGACGAGCTCCAGGTCGCCGAGGAACGGGTGCGGCACCGTCACCGACCGCGAACCGGTGGCCTCCAGCACGGGCGCGGGTGCCTCGAGCTCCCAGGACCAGGTGTTGCGGAACCACAGCGTGGGGAGCACGTGCACCACGTCGGCCGCCGGGCCTGCGTTGGTCACCTCGATGGTCATCAACAGATCGGTGGGATCGGCCTTCGCGTAATGCACCTCGACGATCCAGTAGCGGTCGTCGTCGAAAACGCCGGTGTCGAGCAGCTCGTACTCGGGATCGAACTTGGTCCGCCTACCGTTTTCCACGCGAAGCTGCTCATAGGGGAACGCACCTTGTGGGTAGTGGTAGCGGTACCGGTTCCAGGCGTGGCTGGGCAGGGCGTCGAGGTACCACCAGTACTCCTTGACGTCCTCACCGTGGTTGGCCTCCGACCCGGTGAGCCCGTACGCCCGCTCCTTGAGGATCGGGTCGCGGCCGTTCCACAACGCGAGCCCGAGGCACAACCGCTGCTCGATGTCGCTGAACCCGGCGAGGCCGTCCTCGCCCCACCGGTACGCCTGGGATCGCGCGCGGTCGTGCGGGAGGTAGGTCCAGGCCTCACCGTCGGCGCTGTAGTCCTCGCGGACCGTGCCCCACTGCCGCTCGCTGAGGTACGGCCCCCAGAGGTACCAGGGGCTCGCCTGCCCCCACCCGTTCTCCACGTGCCCGAACCCCTCGGTCCGTTCGCGTTCGGCTCCCACCGCGACCTCCCCTGGTTCGCCCCACGGCGGGGCCGAGTCTCGGACCTCGCCATTTCCGGGAACTCATCCGATGAGGGCGAACCGGTCGCTCGTCAGGATCGGCCGGCAGAGGTGGTACGTACGGCGTCGTCGCGTGAGGCACGGCTCCCGTTCCGGGGGCCCACACCGCGGCACGAGCCGCCCGACGCGGGTGAGGCGGCCGGGCCACGGCCCGCTGCACGCTCAGAGGGACCTCGTCGACGGAGGACCGCGATGCGAACCGTGCTCAACGTCATCTGGCTGCTCCTCTGCGGGATCTGGCTCGCCATCGGCTACGTCCTCGCCGGAGTGGTCTGCTGCCTCCTCATCGTCACGATCCCGTTCGGGCTGGCGTCGTTCCGGATCGCGGACTTCGCGCTGTGGCCCTTCGGCCGGCAACTCGTGCGCCGCGAGGACGCCGGGGCGCCGTCCACGATCGGCAACGTCATCTGGATCATCTTCGCCGGCTGGTGGCTCGCGCTCGCGCACCTCACCACGGCCGTCGCGCTGGCGGTCACGATCATCGGGATCCCGCTCGCCTGGGCCAGCCTGAAGCTGATCCCGGTCTCGCTCGTCCCGCTCGGGAGGATCATCGTGCCCACGGACGACGCGCAGGCCACCCGGTATCCCGTGGTGCGCTGACCCCGCAGGGGTCTCGCCCGGTGCGGATGCGAACCTCGGCTTTCGGTCGTAGACCACGATCGAGCCGGCGACGAGGTCCTGTACCGAACGGCGCGTCGGGCTGATCGCGCACCACAGCAGCCCGACGGGGAACGCGACGCACGCCAGTGCCCGCACCGACGCGCGGGCCCAGCCCAGCCGGCGGCCCCGTCGCGCGAGCACCCGGACCCCGAGCAGGCCTGCGCCGTAGGTGCACCCGGTCGTGGCCCACGCCACGGTGAGGTAGGCGGTCGCGATCAGTCCTCCGACGACAACGGTGACCTCCGTCGTCGGTCGGGGCCACGTGAAGGCGAGGGGCGACCACGCGAACCGGACGCCTGCGATCGAGAGGTACACCAACACGGTCAGCAGCACGACCACGACGAGGTCCACGGCGGCGGCGAGAAGCCGGGTGACCACGCCCGCGTGACACGGCCAGGGGGTGGCGCTCATCTCCCGCCCTCGCTGTGCCGATGACCCGCTTGCAAGATCACTCATTGCAGTGCAGGCCGAGCTGGATCCGGCCGTCGCAACATCCGGCCGACGAAGCGCGCAACCGCATCGTCGGCGTGCATGCCCTCCGCCCGGAGGCCGTGCACGGTCTCGGAGGACAACGCCCTGCTGGACTGGCGGATGATCTCGGGCAGGTCGATCGCGTCGATTACCTCGCGCGCGATCCTGGCGAGGTCGAGGCGGGCGACCACGGCGTCGAGGTCCACCCGCCCGACGACCGTATCCGCATCGAGACGCTCCGCGATCGCATCGAGATCGAGACGGGATGTGACGAGGTCCAGATCGACCCTGGCGACGATCGCGTCGAGGTCGATGCGGCCGAGGATGGCGTCGAGGTTCACCCGGGCCACGACAGCATCCAGATCAGCGCGGCTCACCGCGGCGTCGAGGTCGGCGCGGGCGACGACGGCGTCCACATCGATTTCGCGGGCGAGCGCGTCGAGATCGACGTTCCGGCGGACGAGCTCGGTCAGGTCGACGACGTCGACGACCGCCAGCACGAGCCGGCGGACGGTCGCCCGCATCGCGTGCTCCAGCTCAGCCCGGACCTGCCCCCCGCGATCGGCGAGGCCTGCCAACACCCGCTCCCCCGCTCCGATGCGGGACATCCGCAGGCCGAGCCCGAGCACCGTGCCTGCAGCGGCGAGGACGGGCGCCGCGAGCGTGCCCACCAGGTCAGCGAGGGCGGCCCCGACGCCCAGTGCCGTGTCCCCTCGACCACCGGGCAACTCGTCGGGTCGGTCGCCCCGCCGCTCGTCATCGCGCACGCTCTCACGCTCCGTCGGACTCCACGCCTCGGCCTCACCCGGAGCAGGCGAAATCCGCAGTACGGCAGGCGACAACGACCCCGACCCGGCCGCGGGCCGGCAAGATCGCGGCCGAGTTCAGCCGGCCGCGCGAGGCGCACGACTGCACCGCTGTCCCCGCCCCCTGGCGCTGCCACGGAGTCGACTCGGGCCCGGGCCGAGCGCGAGCGGAGGCTCCATCGCCCGGCTCACCCGTCACGGGTGAGGGACCTGCAGCCTCCGAGAGCCACGATCGCTGCGAACGGCACGAGGAGGAGGTACAGCCCGATGTCCACATCGCACCAGGGCAGCCAGGCCGACTATCGCGATGCCACAGTGCGCGGCGTGGGCGGCATCTCGCCATTGGCCAGCGGGCTCGCCCTGTTCGCCGGAACAATCATGATCATCGCAGGGGTCTTCCAGGCCGTCGCGGGGCTGGTGGCGCTCTTCCAGAACGAGCTGTACGTCGTCGGCGTGAACTACGTGTTCTCCTTCGACGTCACGACCTGGGGCTGGATCCACCTGCTCGTCGGTGTCCTCGTCGCCGTTGCCGGTGGGGCAGTGCTCGCTGGCCACATGTGGGGACGCGTCATCGGGATCGGGATCGCCAGCCTGAGCATGCTCGCCAACTTCCTGTTCGTCCCGTACTACCCGATCTGGTCACTGCTGATCATCGCGCTGGACGTGTCCGTGATCTGGGCCCTCTGCTCGTACGGCCGCGAAGCTGCCCGTCGCTGACGCGCGGCGACTCCGGGTCCATGGGTGCCGATTCCCTGCTCGCGGTGCTCGTACCACCGCCCGTCATCGATATCGCGCCCGCGCCCCTCGGCGCGGCCGGCTGATGCCTCGGCCGACCGCGTCGAGCTACCGGGCGCGCCCGGGGTGCGGGGACCTCGCTCCGCGAGGGACCCTGCTTCCCCTGCACCTCACCCTGTCGTGATGACGCCACGTCGGGGGCGGGCGCGGACGATTGGGACGTGACGGCAACTCCGGAGGTGACGGCGGTCTCGCCCTGGCCGCTGCAGCGTGGATTGATCGTGCTGATCGGACTCGCCCCGGCGGGTGTCGGTGTTTCGCCGTGAGGAGCTGCTCCGGCGATTCGGCGGGTGGTTCCCCGTACGGGTCGCCGCGCGCTACGTCGCGATCGGCGGCTACGACCGCGCGCTCGCGCTCGCCACCCAGGTGTTCGTGGCGCTCGTACCGATGCTCATCGTGGTGGCCGCAGCTGTGCCGAGCGACGATCGCCCGGCTGCCGGGGGTTTCCTGGTCGACCGGTTGCGGTTGTCCGGCTCGGCGGCGGCCGATCTGCAGCAACTCATGCAGCGTCCACCCGGCCCCACCGAACCGGTGACGCTGCTCAGCGCGGCCCTGCTCGTCGTCTCCGTCGTCGGGTTCACCCGGACGCTGCAGCGGACCTACCAAGCGGCATGGCTCCTGCCGACGCAGGGGTTGCGCGGGTTCGTCCATGGCCTGCTCGGCGCAGCGGCGCTGGTCGTCGAGGTCGTCCTGGTCCTCCTGGTCGGTCTGCTCGTCGATGGATTCCGCGGCGCGGCGCTCGTCACGGTCGCGGTCAACCTGGTCCTCTCCGTGTTGTTGTGGTGGCCGGTGCAGAGGCTGTTGCTCGGCGGCCGCGTGACCTGGCGACAGCTGCTGCCGAGTGCGGTTCTGTCGGGTGTGGGCCAGGTCGTCGTCATCACTCTGTCCGGTGTCTACCTCCAGGTCGCCATCGAGACGCAGGCCGCCCGGTACGGCCTGATCGGGGTGGCCTTCGTCCTGGTGTCCTGGATGGTTGTGCTGGGGCTGCTGCTCGTCCTCGGTGCCGTCCTCGGTGCCGAAGCCGCATACGACCCCACTTCGGCCGCGCCGACCGCCGCCGGGTGCGGTCGCCGAGGGTGTGCCGGATCAACTCGGCCGCCTGCGGATGAGCCGTCGACCACCTGATCGAGGCGAGGCGACAGCCTGGGGGACGTGCCACCTTCGGCGCATGCAACGTTTCGAGTACCGGGTCCTGCAGATGCGCGAGAGCATGATCGGCGGCAAGTTCTCCCCGGACAAGCTGGAGGACGTTCTCAACGACGAAGCCCGTCAGGGTTGGCAGCTCAAGGCGATCACGAGCACCGAGGTCAAGGGCCGGGTCGGTCCGGGCGGAGTCGAGGGCCTGCTCATCACCTTCGAACGCCTTGTCGCGTGACGACCGAATGGATCAGACCGACTCAGGGCGGTACGCCGCGAGCGCCCAAATTAGCACTACGTCGAAGGCGATGATCAGCGCCGCCCAGAGCGGGTAGTAGAGCAGGAACAGGAAGTTGGCGAACAGGCTGAGCCCCGCCAGCAGTATGCCCACGAGCCGGCCCCACAACCGGTCCCGTAGCACCGCGGCCCCTGCGAGCGCGACGAGAACGCCGAGCCCGAGCTGCACCCATCCCCACGTCGTCACGTCGAGGGCGTAGGTGTAGCTCGGGGTCTCGACGAAGATTTCATCCTCCCTCAGCGCGGCGATCCCGGCCATCGCGTGGTATCCGCCGATGACGAGCATCAGCACGCCTGCGAACGTCCTGATGCCTGCGAGCTGCCTCGTGCGCGCCGACTCGGTTTCCTCTCCTGCGGTCATCCTCCGGGCTCCGATCTCTCCTTCAGGTGAACCGCCTCACGGGCGCACGTGGCGGGTGCGGTCACGCCTCGCGTCGGTAGGTGGCGAGCCCCCAGATGATGGCAACGTCCAGGGCGATGATCAGAATCGACCAGACGGGGTAGTGCGGGATGAACGCGAAGTTGACGAGGGCGCTGAGCGAGGCCAACGCGATGCCGAACACCACTCCCCATGTCGCGCCCTGGATGACGCCCACCCCCGCGACCGCCACGAGCACACCGAGGATCAGGTGGATCCAACCCCAGCCGGTGATGTCGAAGCTGTACACGTATTGCGGTGTCGTGACGTACACCTCGTCGTTCAGGATCGCCGCGAATCCGGCGAGGACGCTCCAAATACCTGCGATGATCATCAGGACGCCGGCGAACATGGCGAAGCCGGTCGCGAACGTTGTGGGCGAACCTCCCGGTACGGCCGGGCGGGACGCGGCGGGTGTGCTCATCGGATTCCTTCCGTTGTCAGCCACGCTGGCGGCCAAACACGAACGCTGGCCCCTCGCGGGCTCACGTCCCCCATCCGTGACGGGTGATTCCGCGGATCCCGGCACCTCTTGCAGGCCGGCGTCATCGCGCCAGTCGTGGACGACGACCGACAGGAGCACCACGTCCTGCACCGAACGACGGCGCGGGCTGACGACCACCCACAGGCCCGGCGGGAACATCACGTACAGCACGACCGCAGCCCGGAGGACGACCACCGCCGGCGCCGGGAGGGACGCTCACCCCGCGCGGATGAGGTGTCCCGCCGGCTGACGATTGAGACTGCACCACCTGCGACGGCAGCGCAGGAGCACATGTGCGGACCGCGGAAGGAACGATCATGGCGGACGATCTGGTCGACGGATTCCGTCGCCTGCGAGTGGTCCCGCCGAGGCCGACCGCCGGGATTCCCGGCAGACGCGTCGCGTTCGCACCGGTCCCATCCGAGCAGGCCGTGTGGGGCGAGGAGCTGATGACTTTCCTCCGGGCGGAGGTCCGCGCCGCCGCTCGACGCGGCGTGATCAGCACCGCCGACTCCGAACAACTGCTGGCGCGGTTGGGTCTGGTCATCGACCAGGCCCTCACATCCCGCTGAGACCCGACGCCGATCCCGGCAGCCGGACGAACCCATCGGAGCCACGCCATGTCGGACGTCGAAGTCACCTACGAGGAGCCGTTGACCAGGGACGAGACCGCCCGGTGCCTGTCCGCGCTCGCCGCGGCGCTCGCCGACGAGGGCGAGGTCGAGCTCGAACTCGGTGCCACGAAGATGAAGGTGCACGTCCCGGGGAAGGTGCGCTGCAAGGTCGAAGTGGAGATCGACCGGGACGAGGTCGAGTTCGAGGTGGAGCTCACGTGGAAGACGGCGGCGCGCGACCAGCCGGCGCCGCCCGTGGAGCAGACCGAGCCCGACACCGCGGACGAGCAGGCCAAGGATGTTCACGCTCCTCACTCCGGTCGACGCAAGGCGAGTGCGCGATGACACGGACCGCTGGGCGGACGAGGGCGGCCGCACGAACCCCGGGCGCCGCCGAGGTGCGGCACCCGACGCGCGCGGAGCGGGTGGCAACGGGACGAGCATTGCGGAGCGAGTTTCCCCGTTCCAGCCACGCCGAGCTGCCTCCCGAGCGCCGCGATCGGGATCCACTGGAGCTGCTGAGCTCGCAGGACGCGGCCCGGGTACCGGAGCTGCTGCCCATCCGGTACGCCCGGATGGCGGTCTCGCCGTTCACGTTCTACCGGGGTGCGGCGCAGGTCATGGCCGACGACCTCGCCTCCACCCCCCGCACCGGGCTCACCGTCCAGGCGTGCGGTGACGCGCACCTGTCCAACTTCGGGCTCTTCGCCTCCCCGGAGCGTCGCCTGGTCTTCGACATCAACGACTTCGACGAGACGCTGCCCGGGCCGTGGGAGTGGGACGTCAAGCGTCTCGCGACCAGCGTCGAGGTCGCCGGCCGGGAGAACGGCTACCCGGCCAAGGAGCGGCGCGCGATCGTCGAAGCGTCGGTCGCCGCCTACCGGAACTGCATGCGTGATCTCGCCGGGAAGACCTCGCTCGAGGTCTGGTACACCCACATCACCTCCGACGAGCTGGCCGAGCGGTTCGGCTCGAACGTGTCCCGGTCCGGGCGAAAGCTGCTCTCCAAGACCTTCGCGAAGGCACGCACCCGCAGCAACCTCGGGGCGCTGGAGCGCTTCGTCGGGGAGCAGGACGGGCAGCAGCGCCTGCTGGCCGACGCCCCGCTCGTCGTCCCGGTCCGGGACCTCGTGGAGCCCGGAACCGACCCGGACGAGCTGGCTGCCCAGTTGCGGGACATGCTCGCCCGGTACCGCGAGACGCTCGAGCCGGAACGGCGGGCCCTCTTCGACCGGTTCCAGCTGGTCGACATGGCGCGCAAGGTCGTCGGGGTCGGCAGTGTCGGCACTCGGTGCTGGATGCTCCTGCTGCTCGGCACCGACGAGCGGGACCCGTTGTTCCTGCAGGCCAAGGAGGCCGAGCCGTCGGCGCTGGAGGCCTACGTCGGGCGCAGCGAGTACGACAACGCCGGCCAACGGGTGGTGGTCGGGCAGCGGCTCATGCAGACGGTCAGCGACATCTTCCTCGGCTGGATCCGGGCCTCCGGCTTCGACGGCCGGCGCCGCGACTTCTACCTCCGTCAGCTGCGGGACTGGAAGGGCTCGGCCGAGGTGGAGACGATGCTCCCGGCGGGCATGAAGGCGTACGGGGAGCTGTGCGGGTGGACGCTCGCCCGAGCTCACGCCCGATCCGGGGACCGGATCGCGATCGCCGCCTACCTCGGCTCCGGGGCCTCCTTCGACGTCGCCGTCGCCGAATTCGCCCGCCGGTACGCCGACCGCAACACCGACGACCACGGCGCGCTCGTCTCGGCAATCGGCTCGGGGCATGTCGTGGCCGCGGAGCCGTTGATCGACTGAGGCAGATGATGCATCCGGACGCCCGGACTCATCCGCCTCGGGCGGTGCTGACGTCGTGCGCGGAGTAGAGCCTTCGGTGGTCGGCGAAGACGAAGGAGGAGCTGCGATGACGATCGGTCCGGTGCAGTTGTTGGTGCTCGGGTTCGACCGTCCGGAATTCCACGGGGAGATCCGGGCGGAGCTGGAGCGCCTGCGCGACAACGACACGGTTCGGGTGATCGACTTCCTCGGCGTCCACAAGACGGCGGGAGGCGAGGTGACGGCGCTGAAGGAGAGCCAGCTCGCCGCCGAGGAGATGGTGGAGTTCGGGGCGCTCGTCGGCGCACTGGTGGGGCTGGGCGAAGGCGTGGGAGTCGAGGCCGGCGCAGCCGCCGGGGCCGAGCGGGTCGCCGACCAGGGCGGTGTGTTCGGAGAGGAAGCGTGGGATGCGCTCGCCGAGATCCCGGAGGACTCCGCGGCCGCGCTCGTCCTGCTCGAACACCGCTGGGCGATCCCGCTGCGGGACGCGATCATGCGGGCTCGCGGGGTGCGGTTGGCGTCGGAGTTCATCAGCCCGCTGGACCTGGTCGCGGTGGGACTCGTGGAGGCGGAGGAAGCCGAAGCGCTCGCTGCGATGTCGGCGGACACGGTCTGAAAAGGGGTGGTGTAGCGATGTTGGGACCCCACCGGCGGATCGCGCGCCGAACTGGTCGCCGCACGGGGCGGCGCGTCGCCCGGCGGCTGGTGCGGCGCCGATGAGCTAAGGCACTCGGGCCGGCCGGGGTCTCCCCCGGCCGGCCGACCTCGACCGACCACCTCTGGAGGCCATCCGGCCGCAGCCCCGGACGAGCGACTGCGGGAAGTGCGAGGCGGACGCGTTCGGCGAGGGAGTTCGATTCGTGGCGCACCATCCGTCGGCGTTGCGCCTCGACTTCGTCAGCCGAGGACCACGTCGCTCGAACCGGACGGTTTCGGATCCGGGAGCCTCCCCATGCGGAAGGAGTTGGCCAAACCGGCGAGGGCGGCGACGAGCGGCATCACCCCCACCGGGTGACGTGCGAGGGGCCGATGCCCGCGACGGTTCAACACCGGACACGGCCGGGACTGCGGTGGTCGCCCCGGTGGGCGAAGCACGGCTCCACGGGAGCATCGGTGGACCAGGTTCCGCCAAGGAGGCCATCGTGAAGATCGCGCTCGTCCTCGCAGCGGTACTCGCCCTCGTGCTCGGAGCGGTTGTCCTCGCCGGCCGGTCCGCGTGCTGACGCCATTGTTCGGGTCCCTTGGAGGGTGGACATGCTCAAGCGGATCAGCGGAATGCCGGCCGGAACCTTCGGGTTCGAGGCCATCGGAAAGGTCGATGACGACGACGTCGAGGACACGGTCGCCCCCGTCCTGCGCAATCACATAGCGCAGGGCGGGAAGGTGCGTGTGCTGTACCTGCTCGGTCCCCGGATGCGGAAGTACGAGGCGGACGCATTCGGCGAGAAGGTCCGCTCCGTGGCGCATCATCCCTCGGCGTACGAGAAGGTGGCGGTCGTGACCGACGAGGAGTGGCTACGGCCGGCGCTGCGGGTCCTTTCGGTGCTTGCACCCGGGCAGATCCGCGGCTTCCCCGTGAGCGCGTTGGACGCGGCGAAGTCCTGGGTCTCCGAAGGGTTCGAGGAACGGGGAAGGCCGCTCACGACCCCCTAGTAGGGCTCGCCCCAGGGATGGAGCCGGCTTCACGACGGCCGCGCCTCCATGGCAACGCCCCCTCGATCTCGATCTGCAGCGAGAAGCTCAGGAAAGTCCGGATCAGGACGATCAGACCGAGCACGAGCACGTTGTCCACGGTGGGCGCAACGGCGACGGTCTTGATGAGGTCCGCCGCCACCAGGATCTCCAAGCCGAGCAGCAGACTCCCCCCGATGCTCTCACGCAGCTCGGCGTAGGTGCGACGACCATCCGACGTCTGGGCCCACCCGATCGCAGCGCGCACCCCCGACCACGCGATTCCCACGACGAGCACCCCGACACCCAGTAACTCCACGCCGGTTGCGACGTGTTCCATCGTCTCGGTGAAGGTCACGGAATCCGCCCAATGCTCGGGTGCAGTGTCCCCGCAGAGTGCCGAGGCCGGAACGGGCCCGCGTCGTCCGGAGCGGGTGGGTGGGGCGGGCAGTCGATGTCACTCGCATCGCGTCCGCCGAATGGCCAACGCAACATCGGCGTTGGGGACCAGAACGTGGCCGCCATCCGCGCAGGGAGCCCGCGTGGCGGAGCGACGCAATGCTCACTCAACAGCCGAATGTGGGCGCCGAGCGCGTTCCCCGACCACGTGCAGATGTAGAAGCCGGCTCGTCCACGACCGATCTGCACGACCCAGGGCCAGACGGCCTCCGGAGCCGCCGCGATTGTCACAACGGTCGTGACGGTCGGCAGGCTGCCCGGGACCACCACCTCGTCGCCCGGCAGCCGCATCCGGATCTCCGCTTCGAGAGCACCCCACCGCGGCATCCGATGCGCGGCGACCAGCACCGCGACGCCTGTCGCGCATCGAGTTGTGGCCATAGCCAGTTGGCGGTTGGCCCGCCGGGCGAGCGTCGAGCCGTCCGAGGACCGATGAGTCGGACGCTGGCGGGCGCGTCTGTTCCCGAGCGGCAACCCCACGCGGCCCCGGGGTCGAGGGTCCACCGGCGCCGGGCTGATGATCCTCACCGCCGCCTACACCGGCCTACGTTGGGGTGAGCTCGCCGGCCTGCAGCGGACCCGCACCCACCTCGACGACGCCTGCCCTCGCATCGACGTCGACGCGACCGACGGCGCGCTGCACGAACTCGGCGGGCGCCTCGAACTCGGCCCGCCCAAGTCCACGGCCGGCGCCCGCACCGTGCACCTGCCGCCATTCCTGGCCGACCTGCTCACCGCCCGTCGCGACCGCCGAATCGGTGCGGGTTCAGCGCCGCCGCGGGTTCTCCGGGCGATCGCATCTGGCACCACCGGCGGGTCGGATGTCCGCCTCCTGGAAACGGCGAAGCTCATCGTCGCCCAGCCGGTCGTCATGGTTCCGGTCGATCATCGCCGCGGACGATCTCCAGCCGTGGAAGGCCCGTGTCCTGCTCATGTTCGCGATGACGATCACCAAGGACGTCACGGAGATCCAGCAGATGTTCGAACACGACTGACCGCGACCCGTTTGATCGATCCCGATCACTCCGCCATGATCGTCAAGCCTAGCCCGTTTGGAGGGGATGTCCTGTGGTGTCCGTGCTGTTCGACGCCGACATCGAGGTGCACTACGGGTTCCTGTCACTCCAGCCCGCCATGGCGGCCGCGGATCCGGCGACCGGTCGTGCCGGGCAGCTCAACGGCCTGTGCGGTGCCGCCGAACCGGGGTGTCTGTCGATGACCACGGGGCTGCACACGGGGCAGGTTCCGCTGCGGATCGAGGCCCACGACGGCGAGCCGCCGGTGGGCGCGGACTGGGAGGAGGTCGTCGAGGTCTCCTGCACGTTCGAGCCCGGCGGGTACATCCTCGCGGCGTTCGACTTCCGGGAGGACATCCAGCTGCCTGCTCCCGGCAGCTACCGGGCCCGGTGGTGCGCCTCCGGAATGGACGAGGCCCACGAGGCCGACACCCGGATGGACGACGAGCCCGCACTCGACCGCTACCTGCTCCAGCTGTGGCCCGCCCCCCACCGGGCAGAGGTGCTCGTCCGCCAGACCAGCGAGATCGCGGCCTACTGGCACAGCGCTGCCCGAGAAGACCCCTCCACCGACACGCGGTGACTCATCGGCACCAACCCCTGCCGCAAGCTGCGCATCACCTTCACCGAGCGCCCCGAACGCCCCCACGCCACACCCGGCGAGGTCGTCGCCAGCTCCGCGCGCATGTCCATCGGCGCCGGGCTGATGATCCTGACGGCCGCCTACACCGGCCTACGCTGGGGCGAGCTCGCCGGCCTGCAGTGGACCCGCACCCACCTCGACGATGCCTGCCCTCGCATCGACGTCGACGCGACCGATGGCGCGCTGCACGAACTCGGCGGGCGCCTCGAACTCGGCCCGCCCAAGTCCACGGCCGGCGCCCGCACCGTGCACCTGCCGCCATTCCTGGCCGACCTGCTCACCGTCCATCGCGACCACCACCCGGACACACCCTTCGTGTTTACCGGCGCCAACGGCGGACTACACCGCCGTCCTGAGGACATCGACGACCTCTACACCCACGTCACCCCAGCCATGCGCGAGAAGATGCTCACCGCGCTGCAACAACGATGGCTGCACAGCGGCGGCCGAGGCATGGCGCAGCTCCTCGAGCCGGGCCCGGACGCGGCGTGAACACTTCGGACCACGGAGGTGGTCAGCAGACTCTGCTCCCCACACACGCAAACGGCCCGCCGATGAAGATCATCGACAGGCCGTCTGACCAGGCAAAACACACGGTGGGCGATACTGGGATCGAACCAGTGACCTCTTCGGTGTGAACTATGCCAAGCACAGTGCGCTGACCTGCGGGAACATGGCTCGTGCAGGTCAGCGCACGTGCGTTGAGAGCCGATGACGTCAGTTCGCGCCCGTCGAGCGCAAGGCCCTGCTCCCCCGCTGCTCCCCACCGTGCTCCCGCTCGCGATGCCGCGACCCGACAGCCTTGATCGTCAAACCAGGACGGCGATATCTCCGCGAGGCTCGCTCGCCCGATTGTCGACGGCGGCGGTGACAATGATGCTGCGAGCCGACTCCACCGATCGCAGCGATTTGACGGACTGAGGGGCACCTCAGCGAGCACGAAGCCGACCCTCCGCAGGTGGGCGCCTCCCCCGGAACAGACTCCGGCGGGGAACCGATGCCGCCGCGGCGGATGGGGCGGCAGCAGCGGTGACACCCGCTCCCACAGCGAGTCCGGAACAAGATCACTCACCACGACGGGGAGCGTGGCCGAGCTCGCCGCCAGTCCACAGCAGACACACCGAGATCATTTTGAAACGAGCTCTAAGAAGACCATCACACCGGAGACCTCGTGGGGAACCTACCCGCGGGCGGACGTAAGGACCTCACCGACGCGCAGTGGCGGCTGCTGGAACCACTCCTGCCAGCGATGAGCGCGCTCGGGCGGCCCCCGATCTGGACCCGACGCCAACTGATCAACGGGATCCGATGGCGGATCCGCACCGGCGCCCCGTGGCGTGACGTGCCCGAACGCTACGGCTCCTGGCAATCGATCTACGGGCTGTTTCGGCGTTGGCAGCGCGATGGAACCTGGACCCAGGTCTGGGCACGGCTGCAGGAGCTCGGCGATGCTGCCGGGTTGATCACCTCGGATGTGTCGGCCGACTCCACGATCGTGCGCGTCCACCAGCACGCCGCGGGCGCGCGCCATCAGCCCGACCGCCAACGCGAACTGCCCGGCCCCGAGCCCGCCGACCACGGGCTGGGCCCCGATGCCTCGCACTCGACGACGAGCCGCCGCCACCCGCCGGGTGCGGCCATCGTGAGGGTCGCCGTCAGGGCGGCGAGTTCGGCCGTCGTGTCCGGCTCCTCCTCTGGCACGGGATCGGCGGGCAGTGACGGGAACCAGACCGAGACCCGTTCGTCCCTGACCGCCTCGCGGATCTGTCGCACACTCGTCCCGGCCGGCGCCAGATCGCCTCCTCCGGTGGCCGGGCGCCCTCGAGACCGATCTCGAACCGCACCGGTCGTCGTCGTCGAATTCGCGGCGCAGCCGCAGCTGGGCCCGGAAGCGGGTGTCGTTCGGCAGGTACGTGGTGCCCCACTCCAGGACCGGGTCGTCGAGGTCGGCACCAGACTCCGCCGCCAGGCCGAGCCGTGCGTGCAGTGTCCCGACGGTACGTGGGCGTCCACGGCGAGATCCGCTCCTGCGGTCAGCACGCCCTGGCCTAGCGGGCGAACGACCATAACCGGTCATGTCACACGGATGTACCCATCGGTAACCGGCAGTGCTCCGAATGAGGAGGGGGAGGCTCGCAGCCCGATCACTCGATCGGGTTTACTTGCCACGTTCGGTGAGGACGCTGTCACGCAAGGTGCGTTGGCGTTCCTCACGACATCGTACTCAACGGGGGGTTTTCGACGATGCCCTGGAGGTCCGGGGACGCGGACGGCGCGCCCGCTGGCGTAAAAGCCGGGCAACCCGTGGTGCGAGGGGGTGTGCACGACCTGGCCGCCCGCAACGCACGCGCCGCGGCCTTGTTCACCGCCGGCAACGTGAAGGAAGCCGCGGACATGTTCGAGGACACGTTGCGCGGCTGCCGAGCGCTGCTCGGGCGCGACCACCACGCCACGCTGACCGTCGCCGGCAATCTCGGGGCCGCTCGGATGTCGGCGGGGCAGCGGCGGGAGGGCATCCGGCTGATCGCCGAGAACGTCGCCGACCGATCGCGTGTGCTCGGCGAGGAGGACCCGCGCACCCTCACCGCCCGTGACGCGCTCGCCGTGGCGTACCGGCTCCACGGCGACGTGGACGACGCGGTGCAGCTGTCCGGCAAAGTCATCGCTCAGCGCATCCGGGTGCTGGGACCCGCGCACCCGGACACTCTCACTTCCCGGATGGGAATGGCGCGCTCCCAGGCCGCCGCGGGCGACCTCGATGCGGCCGCCGCCCTGCTCAGCGCGGCCATGCAGGACGCCGAGTCGCTCCCCCCGCGGCATCCGCACCGGACCGCCCTCGCCGAGTGCGCTGAGGCGATCGGCATGACCCTCCTCGAGGGGTAGCTCGTGCCCCTCCGACTCCCCCGAGCCCCGAGACCAGACGAACCGAGGCAGCAGCATGTCGAGCCCATCTACCTATCTGACGAGAGATCGCGATACCGCCCGTGGTTCACCGGCCCGGTCCGCGAGGAAGCCGCGGATGCGGAGCTCGCGGCCATCCTGCGCGCGGCCCCGCAGCCGCAGGCGCATCACCAGCAGTTCGTGCACCGACTCTGACCGGCGCTCATGCACGCCGCGTTGGTTGGCGCACCCCCGGGTTGGCTGACGCATCCTGTTCTACAGGAGGGTGTAAAAGCTGAAATCGTTCGGCGATGCTGTCTCGCAATCTTCAGTAGTGGGTGCCCTGGGGCACCTCCCGCAGTGCGCATTTACCCATCGGACACCGATCCATCGTTTCTCGACGCCGTGCGCCTCGTCGCGCACTGAAGGAGTCGCTATGTCAGGCACCGAGAAGGTGCAGCAGTTGCGTCGGGAGTACCGCAACCGGCAGGTGCGGTGGGGTTTCATCTGGGCCATCTGGTGCGCGGTTCTGTGGGGCGCCTGGTACGTGCCGGGCACGGTCATCTACTCGGAGGTCCCGTTCGTGGATCTCGCCGGATCGACCGGCGACTACCTGCTGGCGGCCATGGTGATCACGACGCTGAACGCGGTGGCGGTGCTGCTGGCGATGTACCTGTGGGTGGCGGTGCTGGGCAAGACCGGCGAGTACGTCCAGACGATGCGGCGGACCCGCATCTCGCGCTGGTACGCCCCGGCCGGGCTCGCCGGCATGCTGGCGATCTTCGGCTCGATCCTCGCGATCGCCTACGTGGGTGCCGCGTTCGCCGCGGTCGCCGCCCTGCTGTACCCGATCATCGGCGCCCTGCTGGCCAGGCTCTGGTACCACGAGCGCATCACCCGCCAGGCGGCCGTGGGCATCATCGTGATCGTCGCCGGAGGAGTGATCATCTTCGCTCCCGGGATCGTCGGGGAGCTCGCCGGCGCCGGCACGGGCGGCATGCTCGGCTACGTGGGTGGCGCGCTGGCGTTCATCGGCTGGGGCGTCGAGGGCGCCATCGCGGGGCGCGCGCTGGACGTCAGCGACCCCGACGTCGGTCTCACGCTGCGGTTCACCGCCGAGGTGGCGCTGTGGGTGCTCGTCGTCGTGCCCATCACGTGGGTGCTCGCGGGCAACCGGCTGTGGGAGGTCATCGGGGCCACGCTGGCCAACCCCAACAACCTGTTGCTGCTCGTCCTGCTCGGGCTGACGTTCGGCTTCTGCTACGTGGCCTGGTACAAGTCCTTCCCGCTCATCGGCGTCGGCCGTGGCCAGGCGATCGCAGCGCTGTACGGGCCGCTCGCGCTGGTGTGGCTGTACCTGTTCACCCTCGAGGCGCCGGGCGTCCAGTTCGTCGTCGGCGGACTGATCGCCGTGATCGGCAGCTTCGTGCTGTTCACCGAGAAGCGCGACGTGCTGGAGGTCGTCCGGGCGGTCCCGGGTGCCCACGTCGACCCGGCACCAACGCCCGAGGAGGTACCCGACATGCACATGAAGGGCCACATGCTGCAGCTGCTCGCGGAGCGGGGGCCGATGTGGGACTACGACATCGCCGACGAGGTGATGCAGGCCTACGGGGTCTCCGGCGACTACTGGTTCGGCACCGTGCGGCTGACGCTCACCGACCTGTTCTCCAGCGGCCTGCTCGACGAGATCGAGACGGCCGTGGATCCGGAGAAGTCGCGCGGCGAGGAGAAGCTGCTGTTCAAGTTCGGCCTCAACGACTTCGGGCGCAGCCGCATGCGGCAGTCCGGCCTGATGGGAGAGAAAGCAGATGAGCACGTTCTTCGCGTATCCGGCGGGCCCGGTGCTGATGGTGATCCTGATGATCGGGCTCCCGCTGCTGGCGCTCTACCAGGCGAGGACGTTCGTCAAGAAGTTGTGAGCGCAACTGACGGAGCGACCCCGGAAAGCCCTGACCCCGTTTCTGCCCCGCTCGCTTCGAGCCCACCCAAGAGGAGAGACATGGCACGTGTCGCCGTCATCGGTGCAGGCCCGAGCGGCCTGGCCCAGCTACACGCGTTCGAGCAGGCGCGTCGGGCGGGTGTCGAGGTCCCCGAGGTCGTCTGTTTCGAGAAGCAGAGCGACTGGGGTGGCCTGTGGAACTACACCTGGCGTACCGGGCTCGACCAGTACGGCGACCCCGTGCACGGGAGCATGTACCGCTACCTGTGGTCGAACGGGCCGAAGGAATGCCTGGAGTTCGCCGACTACACGTTCGACGAACACTTCGGCAAGCCGATCCCGTCGTTCCCGCCGCGTGAGGTGCTCTTCGACTACATCACCGGGCGGGCGAAGAAGAGCAACGTCCGCCAGTACATCCAGTTCGACTCGGCCGTCCGGTGGGTCTCCTTCGACTTGGCCCGCGACGTCTTCGAGGTCACGGTGGAGTCGCGCGAGGACGGTTCCACACGCACCGAGGAGTTCGACCACGTCATCGTCGCGACCGGCCACTTCTCCACACCGAACATGCCCGAGTACCCCGGTTTCGCGAGCTTCCCCGGGCGGGTGCTGCACGCGCACGACTTCCGGGACGCGCAGGAGTTCGCCGGCAAGGACCTGCTCGTCGTGGGCAGCAGCTACTCGGCGGAGGACATCGCACTGCAGTCGAAGAAGTACGGGGCCCGCTCCGTCACGATCTGCTACCGCAACGCCCCCATGGGCTTCGGCTGGCCCGAGGGGATCTCCGAGGTGCCGAAGCTCGATCGCCTGGAGGGCAGGACCGCGCACTTCGTCGACGGGACCACCCGTGACGTGGACGCGATCGTGCTGTGCACCGGATACCGGCACTGGTTCCCGTTCATCGAGGACAACCTGCGGCTGCGCACGGACAACGTCCTCTACCCGGCCGACCTCTACAAGGGTGTGGTCTGGACCGCTAACCCGAAGCTGATGTACCTCGGGATGCAGGACCAGTACTACACGTTCAACATGTTCGACGCGCAGGCGTGGTTCGCCCGCGACGTCGTGCTCGGCCGGATCCCGCTGCCTGCGCGGGGGGAGATGGAGCGCGACATCGCGTCGTGGCGGGAGCGCCAGGACACCCTCGGCGGCCCCGCGGACGACATCGACTTCCAGACCGACTACGTGCGCGACCTGCTCGAGGACGTCGACTACGCGGCGTTCGACCTCGACCTGGTCCGCGAGCACTTCAACACGTGGGAGCACCACAAGGAGGAGAGCATCACCGGCTACCGGGACAAGTCGTTCTCCTCGCCGTGCACGGGCACCACCGGTCCCGTGCACCACACGCCGTGGTGGGACGAGCCCGACGACTCACTGGGAGCGTTCCTGCGAACCGATGCGTGAGTCGCGGTCTCGCGAGCGGAGGTCCCGGGGAGCCGGAGCGTGGACGTCAGCACCTGCGCCCTCGACGGGCATTGCGGCGCCATGGTCGCGCCGCCGCTGAAGCACCCGGAGGGCTCTCCCGGGCGTGACCCCGACGGCTTCCCCGGGAAGGTCGCAAACGCGGCCTGCCCGGTCTGGCTGATCGAGATGAGCGACGACCAGATGATCGAGAGTGGGTGGGCGGCGAAGGTGTAGGTCGCCACCCCTGACGTGCGGGTGCTACGGCTGCAGCCCGCTGTGGGTGTGCGAGCACATGTTGGTCCGCTGCGAGATCGTCCAGCAGCGCCGTGCCCGTGGTGCCGCTCGCGGCGTTCCTGTTCAGGGTGGTCAATCCCTGGGCAGGGCCGCGACCGCGGTGGTGACCACGTGGCGGCGTTGCTCGCGACTGAGCCCCTCCGTGATCGTGGCCATGTCCGGTGTGGCCGAGTGCCACAGCGTCGACAGGTGGACGACCAGCGCGAGCAGCTCGGCCCGGCGGGTACCGGTCGGGACCAACCCGTCGCGCTGCGCCTTCTCGATCGCCTCGACCTTCTGGCGGGTGCTGTCCATGACCACGTCCAGTGATGGTCCGACGGCGGCCCGCTCGAGCCGGTACGACGTGGCCAGCCGGCCGGCGATCGCGTTGTCGGCGCACGGGTCGAACAGGCGGCCCGCGTACTCCGGCAGGTTCGTCGCGTCGACTCGGCGACTCCCGGACGAAGGTCGCCGCCAGCTCCCGCAGCACCGCGTCGAACAGACCCTCCTTGCTGGTGAAGTAGTGGTAGATCTGCGCCTTGTTGCTCTTGGCGGTCGCGGCGATGCAGTCCAGGCGCGCACCTGCGATCCCGTGATCGTCTTTCCTCGGGTGAGCGCCGAGCACATCCGACATCCCGCCTGGGCCGGCCACCTCGACGCGCGCTGCGGTCCGCGGGCGTCCACCTCGGGTACGGCGAGTCCGTCTTCCCATCGACAGGACCCGTCAGGCGCCGCCCGGGGGCGTCCGCTCCCGTGGGCTGCGATCCTCGAGCTGACCTCTCGGGTCATCTCCAGTGTGGCCACCGCACTAGGTAGTGGCGAGCCGGGCTGCGGCGACAGGGGCTCGCGGGGACCTTGGCTACGAATTCAGATTGACCCCATGTCACATTGGCGTGCCCGCCCACGTGCAGGATGCGGTAATTGTTGCGTCGCGCCCGTTCCTCGGCCGCTTGGCGCAGTACCCCGGACCCGGCGTTGAGGTAGTCTGTCGCAACATCTTTGGTCCCGTAACCGTGCGGCGCTTCGGCGAGTCTGACTTCCGAACCTCGGATGCCGAGCGGGACGTCACCGGATGCGCGGGATACGCTGCGACCAGCGAAGGTGGCGCTGAGCTGGGTGCAGGCCAGGTGAGACGTCGATCCCGTCCACCGATTCGGCCGCGAGTGCGCTGAGCTCGGTCCAGGTGCGGTCAACGTCGCGAACCGCTGCGCCGAGGAGATCGTCACACCGTCGTGCTGCGGGGGTTCGGGGCCACGTTCCCGTGTCCGATCTCGCTGAGCCGCTCGTCCCTGGCCTTCTTCGCGACCGCAATGAACTCCCAGCCGTCCGCCTCGCCCTTTCGCGCACCCTGCAGGTTCAGCGGACCCATCCGCCCTGCGTCACGGGTGCCGAGAGCCGGATTCCAACCCGACCACCTCGCTCGAGTGCACCCCGCGGAACTTCTGCGGACGCCCCTTCCGGTGACTGTTCCACGCCCCGTACACCAACGACCCCGGGTCATGCGCGTACAACGCCACGCGGGCCGCCGACAACTGCAGCGGCCCGCGTGGGTGCAGCACAACTCAGCCGAGCAGGGAGCTCAGACCAGGGATGCCATGCAGGAATCCCAGGAAGCCGCCGACCTCCTCCTCAACAGCCGCGACCTCCCCCTCGACAGTCGTCACTTCGCCCTCGATGACAGCTGCCGGGTCCTCCTGGACAGCCGACAGGTGCCCCTCAACAGCTGCTGCCGGGTCCTCCTGGACAGCCGCCACTTCATTCTCAATAGCTGTTAGTGCCGGGTGCTCCACAGCCGACGTCTCCTCAGCCGGAGCCTCGGACTCGGTGCCCGCGCCGGCCTCGGACTCGGTCTCAGGGCTCGACGACGACTCCTCCTCCGGGGTGGACTCGGACTCGGTCGGCTCCCCCGCGGTGCCCTGCTCAGCGGACACGGGCAGGAGGGAGGGAGCGGGGATGGCCGGCAGCTCGGGGATCTCGATGGCGTTCGCAGCTCCGGGGGAGAGCAGCAGCGCAGCAGTGACCGTCACGCCAGCAATTGCAGCCTTCTTCAGCATCATTTCCTCACCACCACAATTCGCCAGAATTGCGATGTAGTCGTAGTGGGTCGGCTCCCCATCGGGGTTATGAGAGCCGCGAGCAAGGCTAGGGGTAGCACAACCGGGCGACAAACCCGGTTCACTCGTTCGGGTGATCAATCATAACTCCTGGTAACCACGGCTCGTTAGCTCACGCGACATGCGAGCTCAATGACATGTGGCCCAATCTTTGGGATTACCAAACCGCGATACCCGTTACGGGGCGCCACCGAGTTCGCCACCCTGCGCTACTTCGCCCTCAACGGCACCGACCACCGCAGCCACGACGAGCAGAACGCCGCGGTCGCCGCCTACGTCCGCTGGCGCAACGCCAGCGCCCAACCCAAGACGAACTTCGCGGTCGACTCACCGATCCGCACCTGGACCAGTTACACGGTCGAAGCTGCGTGACAAGCCACTAGTGGAGCCGCCTCTCGACTCCAGACCGGCTCGGTGCACCGGCGCGTTACATGCATTCGGACCGCCGTCTGGAAGCCTAACTAACCCAGGGGTGGTGGGATCGACCGTCGTCGCGATGGCCACGTCATAGTGTCGAATTCATGAAGATCTCCTCCTGGTCGGTGAACATGACCGGAAGGCTCTTGCGATGCTCCTGCGCTCGTCGACTGTCTGGGTCTTGGCTGACGGCGGCCTGGATTCGTTCGTAGGCGGCACGATCGTCGTACTCCCAGACCGCGACGACCCGGTCGTCTTCGGTCTCCCACCGGCCGACCAACCTGGCGCCATGCCGGAGCTGCACAGGAAGCAGCCAGGTGTGGAAGAACCCGTGGAACACCGCAGCCCCGTCTGGCGTCATGCGGTAGATGCGCATCCTGTAGATCATGTTGATGATCTAACTTCGACGGAGAGTTCGGCCCGCTGCGGCGGGCGCGGCCGGTTAGACGCTGATCTTCGCCGCGCTGGCCGATAGATGGGTGGGGGGAGTGTCAGGCGAGACGCTGCTGCTCAATAGTCAGATTCGAGGTAGGTCGAATGGCTGGTGCGGCGAACCCAGCCGCTCCGTGATCGGGTGCTTGGGAGGGCCGCTCCGGGATCCCCGCCCGGTGTCCCAAAGATCCGGACGCGGACCGGCGACGGCATTGCCGGGGCCTGCAAGGGCTGGAACGCTCCGCGCGCTGCCACGTCACGTGAAGGAGAGCACCACCATGCCCCTCGCCCGGGTCCACGACCACGCCGTGTCGTTCGACGGCCTCGGCACGGGCGCGGCGCAGAGCACCGACGCCCACCCCGGGCACGTCGAGCACCGGCTGCACCGCCGGAAGCGGTGGCCGGATCCGGGTGGCCCTCCGACCGTGTCGACCCTCCTGCTCGTCGTGCTGGTGATGGCGCTTGGCGTCGCCGCGGGTTGTGCGGGCCCGTCGCCGGAGCGTGGCGAGTGCGTCCTCATCGAGGGCGACGGCGTGCAGGAGCAGGTCCGCGCGGCCGGCTGCGGGGACGCGGGCGCGCTGCGCGTACTGGAGGTCCGCTCGTCGGCCGAGCCGTGTCACGACGTGCCGGCGGTGACCCGGTCGCACGAGGAGCTCGGGGCGGGGCAGAAGCTCTGCCTCGGTCCACCCGACGCCGATCCCGGCTCCGCGATCAACACCGCTCAGGTCGGTGACTGCCTCGCGCCGGAGGCAGGCGGGGACCTCCGCGTCCGGGTGGACTGCGCCGATGCCCGGGCGGAGTCGCGGGTGGTCCACCGGGTCGCAGGGGTGGAGGCGGTGACCGCCGACTGCTTCGCGGTCCCGGGCGCGACCGCCGAGTACGAGTGGCGGCTGAAGGGGGACGGCCTGGCCGCGCTGTCGACGGACGCCGTCTCCCTCTGCCTCGGCCCGGCCCGCGCGGATCCCGCGTCGCCGATCGAGCTGGCCCGCCCCGGTGATTGCGTAGCGGACGCAGGGGGCGAGGCCGGGTTCCGTGTCCTGGAGTGCGTGATGCCGGAGGCGGAGTACCTCGTCCTCGAGCGGATCGAGGGACTCGCTGCGTCGGTCGGCGCCTGTGAGGCGATCCCGGAGGCCACGGGGTCGATCCGGGGCAGCGCCGGGCCGGGCGAGGAGTTCACCCTTTGTGTTGCGGCGGCCCGCGGATGAGCCCGGGTATCGCGGGATGGTGGCGCACCGGGCTGGGCTTCCTGAGGCGTGGGGGAGCTGCCCTGGCGGCCTTGGCGGCCCTGGCCGCCGCCGTGGACGCCATGGCGAGCACACTGGCGTCGATCCTCGCGGTCGGCCTGGTGGCCTGGATCGGGGAGGCGGTCTCGCTCGTCGTCCGGGCGTGGGTCTACGGCGCGGCAATGCTGATGCTGGTGCAGCCGGGCGGGGCGCCGGTGGGTGCCGTCGCCGCTCTCGGGAAGGCGGGTCGACGCCTCCCGTTGCTGGTGGGGTGGCTGCTGATCGCCGTCGTTCTCGTGGTGGCGGGCTTGGCTGCGCTCCTGGTCCCGGGGCTCTACCTGCTGGTGGTGCTGGGCTCGACGGTCATCGCGGTGGTGACGGTCGAGGGTCGTGGGCTGCGGCGGTGCCTGGGGTTGGTCCGGGGCCGGTTCTGGTCCACCGCCGCGCGCTTCCTGATGACCCTGGCGCCGGCGGTGGGGTGGTGGTGGGGGACCGAGGCGCTGGCATCGACTCTCCCGGTTCCCCTGTCCTGGATCGCCGCGGGCGCACTCGCCGTCCCTGCCTACATGGCCGTCGCCGCCTTCCTCGCGACGACCTACGTCGAGCTCATCGAGGGTGATCGTCGGCGCCCCGACCCCGTCCGCACCGCGCCCGCCGCGGCGGCAGGCAGCCAACGGGACATCGACGTGCCGCGCCCGGGCGACGCTACGGGAACGGAGCCGCTCGACACCGCCCCACGGCAGCGCACGGCACAGTCGTCGGTCGTTCGCGGCACCGCCGGTGTGGTCGCCGGCCTTCTGCTGGTGCTGGCCGGCGCGGCGGTCTGGGGATCGCTGCGTCCCTCGGGTGTGGCGGATCAAGTCGGCTCCGGTGAGCCGTCAGCGCCCGCGCCGGTCCCGACCACGGCGGCCGCGGCGTTCGCCGAGACCTACACGCAGTCCCGCCGCGACGGGTCGGCGTCCTACACCGCCGATCCGGGGAAGCTCTGGGACGGCCTCGGCTACTTCGGCAGCACCGGAGAGGTCCGTTTCGACGGCGACACCGCCTCGGTGCACGCCCGGCTGAGCGATCCGAAGATGCACGTCCGTGAGGTCGCCGTCGTGGACGGGCAACGGTGGATCAAGGGGATCTACCCGCTCCCGGAGGGCGGGTGGGACCCGTGCTCGGTGCAGGAAGGCGGCCTGTACGCCGCGGAGTGCGCCTTCACGCTCTACCAACAGGATCTCGCCGATCCCCTCGCGCTGCTCGTTCGCGCAGGTCCAGCCGCCCGCGTGACCGCCACGGACATCGGGCTCGTCGACGGTGTACGGGCGAGGTGGTTCGACGTCGCGTTCGATGAGGACCTCGCTGCCCGCCGGGAGACCGATCCCGGGTGGCGTACCCGGTTCGCCGACACCCTCTTCGCGGTGGGGTCGGCCCGGCTCTGGGTCGACCCGGACCAGCGGCTGCTGCGGATGGATCTCCCCCCGTCCGCAGGCGGCGGGCCTGACCAGGCCCGCGTGCTGTACACGGGGTGGGGAACCGTCGACGCGATCGCCGCTCCCTCCTGACCGCGTGGAGACGGGGCCCTGACGTGGAGTCCAGGTCCGACCGTGGCGGACTTCGGTATCGCCCGCTCCACGAGCTTCGCTGCGCGCGAGCACGTTTTCGAGAAACCGTGCTGTCGGGCCCGCTTCACGCCTGGCTAGCAGTCGACCGTCACAGCGGCATCCACCGGTCACGCAACGTGATGCCAGCTACCTTGACGTCGTAGTGGTCGTTGCGGTCGCCGAACTTGGCGTTCGTCGAGCTTGGGGTCGGCTAGCGCCCAGGTGATGGGCAGCCCGGCCGGGGTGCACACCAGGTGCAGGCGCAGTCCTCAGAAGAACCGCGAGTGCGAGGCGCAGTAGCTGTAGCCGGCCCACCCGGCCAGGTTCGACCGTTTCACCGTGGAGCGGGAGCGGGCGCACTCGACCGGGGTGGAGTCGACGATCCACACCGGGTCGTCCCACGGGTCGGTGTCGGTGGCCATGACCCGGATCAGCTGCTTGATCAGCGACAGCGCGCGACGGCGTTCATCGCCGCCCACGACGAGTCGTAGTCGTCGCGGATCTCGGCGACCATGCGCACCGCCCGCTCACGCAACACCGGCGGGTAGGGCGACTGGCAACGACCTGTCATGACTCCATCTCCTCAGAAGATCAAGTCTCCAGACACGCCGGGGCGGTTCATTCGCCGTCTCGATGCCTATCGGGAGCACCTCACAGCTGTTGAGGAACCCCCCGAGCTGTACCTGACGACGGGCATCACGCCAGGCCTGGGCCACGACGACGGCGGGAACGAGCAGGCGGCGCCCCTCTTCCAGCGCGTGCCGCGAGGTCCTCGAGCGTGAACGCCCCGTGCTCGGCCTGCCAGTGCACACCCCGGCCTGAGACTCAGACGATATGTCAGTCAGGGTCCGCGGCGTTGACCGCTATCCAGTGCCGGTGAGCCAAGCGGTCTCGCCCTGGTGGAACGCGTCGAGCTCGGCCGGCCGGTCGTCGCCGAGAAGGTCCTGACTCACCGTCACGCCGCGGGTCGACTGGATCCAGGTGAGGAACCGGTATGACGGCCGAAGCCCAGCGAGCTGGGCCACGTCCACCGGGAGCGCCTCACCTGCATGGACGGGGCGCAGCTCGTCGCGCTCCAGCAGGACCTCGAAGCTCATCAGCCTCCACCGTCCTTCGTCCCGAACGGCACGTGAGAAGAACCGGCAGTAGGCGTGGAAGTCGACCTCCACTCCCTCCACCGTGGTCCGGTTGAAGATCTTCGCCGGGCTCTCGACCGTCGCCCGGTCGCCCTCGACCCGCGCGTAGGCGGGGAAGACCCAGTGCTTGCTGTTCCCTGTCCGCCTCATCCACGTCTTCGTCGCCTCGACGTAGGCCTCGCCGCCGCGTCCGTCGTACCACGTGGTCCGGACGTAGGCGTCGTCGTGGAAGCAGTCACGCATCACGTCGAAGAGTCGCTGGTCGCGGGCGAAGCGTTCCCGCCTCACCAGGTCGAAGAGCTCCTCCCGGTCCAGGAGGACTGCCAGCCGCTCGCCGTGGTCGGGGTTCACCATGTCGTCCCCTCGTTCACTGCCGATAGCCGAGCACGGCCTTCACCTCGAGGTACTCCTCGAAGCCGAACCGCCCGAACTCTCGTCCGTTCCCCGACTGCTTGTAGCCGCCGAACGGCAGGCTGCGGTCGAACGGAGCGCCGTTGAGGTAGACGCGGCCCGCTCGGATGCGGTTGGCGACCCTGCGGGCGTGGTCGGGGTCCTTCGACTGCACGAAGCCCGCCAGCCCGAACGGCGTGTCGTTCGCGATCTCGACGGCCTCGTCCTCGGTCTCGTAGAGCAGGATCGAGAGCACGGGGCCGAAGATCTCCTCGCGCGCGATCCGCATCTGCGGCGTGACGTCGCCGAACACGGTCGGGCGGACGTAGAACCCCTCGTCGAGCCCGTCGGGGCGCCCCGGGCCGCCGACCACGAGCGTCGCGCCCTCGTCGATCCCTGACTGCACGAGCGCGGTGATCTTCTCCAGCTGAGCCTGGCTCACCACGGGCCCCATCGTGGTCGACGGATCGAGCGGGTCCCCGAGACGGACCTCCTCGACCGCCCGTCGCCCCGCGGCGTACGCCTCGTCGCGCTGCGAGCGGTGCACGAGCATCCGGGTGGGCGACTGACAGTTCTGGCCGCCGTTGGTGAAGCACGAGTGCACCCCGGCGACGACCGCGGACTCCAGGTCCGCGTCGGGCAGGATGATGTTGGCCGACTTGCCACCGAGCTCGAGCGCGACGCGCTTCACCGTGTCGGCCGCGAGCTTGGAGACCCGGATGCCGGCGCCGGTCGAGCCGGTGAGCGAGACCATGTCGATGTCGGGGTGCGCCGCGATCGCCTCGCCGACCGTGGGACCGTCACCGTTGACGAGGTTGAACACGCCGGGCGGCAGCCCGGCGTCGTCAATGACCTCGGCGAGCACCATGGCGCTGAGCGGCGCGATCTCGCTCGGCTTGAGCACCACGGTGCATCCCGTGGAGAGGGCCGGGGCCACCTTCGACGCGACCTGGTTCAGCGGCCAGTTCCACGGCGTGATGAGACCGCAGACGCCGATCGGCTCGCGCCGCACGATCCCGGCTCCCATCTCCTCCTCGAAGCGGTAGTCCGCAAGCACGCGGGCCGCCTCCTCGAAGTGGAACAGCGCCACCGTGGCCTGGCGTTCCGTCGAGAACGTGATCGGCGACCCCATCTCGCGCGTCATCGTCCGGGCGATCTCGGGCAGCCGGGCCCGGAAGCCGGAGATGATCCGCTCGAGGTACTCCAGCCGTTGCTCCACGCTGACCTGCGAGTACGCAGCGAAGGCCGCGCGCGCCGCCACCACCGCGCGGTCGACGTCCTCGGCCGTCCCGAGGCTGATCGTCGCGAATGTCTCCTCGGTCGCGGGGTCGAGGACGCCCAAGGTCCGCGGCGCGGCCGGCTCGACCCACGCACCCCCGATGTAGAACAGGTGCCTGGTGGACATGTCGCTCTCCAACCTCCTGACGAGCGTGGTCACGGTGTCGCCACGGTGAGCGGGACGTCGACGCGCGAGCGGAGCTCGTGGAACGAGATCCCCCACGTCTCCCGGACGAGGACCTGGTCCCCGCCGGTGATCTCGAACGTGGCGACGTCGGTATAGATCCGGTCCACGCACCGCAGCGCGGTGAGCGGATACGTGCATTCCGTGACGAGCTTCGGCTCGCCGGTCCTGGTGAACAGCGACATCAGTACGAAGACCTGCTTGGCGCCCACGGCGAGGTCCATCGCCCCGCCGACCGCCGGGATCGCGTCGGGCTCGCCGGTGTGCCAGTTGGCGAGATCCCCCGCTGCCGAGACCTGGTAGGCGCCGAGAACGCACAGGTCGAGGTGGCCGCCTCGCATCATGGCGAACGAGTCGGCGTGGTGGAAGTACGAGGCGCCGGGCAGCTCGGTCACCGGGAACTTGCCGGCATTGATCAGGTCGGGATCGATCGCGTCGCCCGTCGCCGCCGGCCCCATGCCGAGCATGCCGTTCTCGGTGTGGAGGATGACCCCCGACTCCGGGGGGAGGTGGTCGCCGACGGTCGTGGGCTGACCTATGCCGAGGTTGACGTACGCCCGGCGGGGAATGTCGCCCGCGAGCACCCGGGCCATCTCGTCCCGTCCGAGCGGGCCACGGTCGGTGTGCTCGACGATGCTCGGAGACACCACGCTCATGACGGCACCTGCACGATCCGGTGGACGTAGATGCCTGGGGTGACCACGGCCTCGGGATCGAGCGCTCCGGGCTCGACGACGTGCTGCACCTGCACGACGGTGGTCGTCGCGGCCGTCGCCATGACGGGAGCGAAGTTGCGTGCCGTCTTGCGGTAGACGAGGTTCCCGAGGGTGTCTGCGGTGTGGGCGCTGATAAGCGCGACGTCGCCGGCGATGGGCAGCTCGAGGACGTACGTGCGGCCGTCGATCTCGCGGGTCTCCTTTCCCTCCGCGAGGAGGGTCCCGACTCCGGTGCGGGTGTAGAACCCGCCGATCCCGGCTCCGGCGGCGCGCATGCGCTCGGCCAGGTTCCCCTGCGGCGCGACCTCGAGCTCGATCTTCCCGCTGCGGTACAGCTCGTCGAAGACCCAGGAGTCCGTCTGCCGGGGGAACGAGCACACGATCTTGCTCACCTGCCCGGCCGCGAGCAGCGCCGCGAGCCCGGTGTCCCCGTTGCCCGCGTTGTTCGACACGACGGTGAGGTCTCGCGCTCCCTGCCGGATCAACGCGTCGATCAGGTCGAACGGCATGCCGGCCGTGCCGAAGCCGCCGACCAGCACCGTCGAGCCGTCGGCGATGCCGCTGACCGCCTCGTCGGCAGAGGTGCAGAGCAGCGTCATGCGACGTTCTCCAGCACGACCGCCAAGCCTTGACCCACACCGATGCAGATGGCTGCCACGCCCCATCGTTCGCCGGACTCCACGAGCCGCGCCGCGAGGGTCCCGAGAATGCGCCCGCCCGAGGCACCCAGTGGGTGCCCGATGGCGATCGCCCCGCCCTTGGCGTTGACGACCTCGGCGTCCCGCAGCCCGAGCTCGAGCCAGGCGTCGACACAGGCGATCGACTGGACGGCGAACGCCTCGTTCAGCTCGACGGCGCCGATGTCGTCCCAGGTGATGCCCGCCCGCTCGAGCGCGTCGTTGCCGGCCTCGACCGGGGCGTAGCCGAACTGCTGCGGCTCCAGCGCCGCCCAGCCGCGACCGGCGATCCGCGCGACCGGGTCACGACCGATGGCCGCGGCCGCGCTCGCCGAGCCCAGCAGGACCGCGCTCGCGCCGTCGTTCAACGGTGAGCAGTTGCCGGCGGTGATCGTCCCGTCGGGCCGGAACGCCGGCTTCAGCCCGGCCAGCGCCTCGAGCGAGGTGTCGGCACGGATGCTCTCGTCCCGGACCAGGTCGGTGCCGGGGACGGGCACCACGAGGGCGTCGTAGAAGCCCTTCTCCCACGCCTCCGCCGCGAGGCGGTGCGAGCGAGCGCCGAACTCGTCCTGCCGCTCGCGCGAGATCGAGAACTTCTCCTGCAGCTGTTCGTTGCACTCGCCCAGCGAGGCCGTCCACTCGGCGGGCATCCGCTCGTTCACCAGACGCCAGCCCAGCGTCGTGGAGACGGCGGTGACGTCGCCTGCCGGGAACCGGCGCGACGGCTTCGGCAGGACCCATGGCGCCCGCGTCATCGACTCCACGCCTCCGGCGATCGCGATCTCCGCGTCGTCGACCTCGATCATGCGTGCGGCCATCATGGCGGCGTCCAGCGACGAGCCGCAGAGCCGGTTCACCGTGGTGGCGGTCACCGAGACGGGCATGCCCGCGAGCAGCACGGCCATCCGGCCAACGTTGCGATTGTCCTCGCCGGCGCCGTTGGCGTTGCCCCAGAACACGTCGCCGACCTGGCTGGGGTCCAGGTCCGGCGAGCGGTCGAGAAGTGCCTTCAGCGCGGTCGCGGCCAGATCGTCGGTCCTCGTGTCGGCCAAGGCTCCGTTGAAGCGACCGAACGGGGTCCGGACCGACGCGTACACGAATGAGTTGCTCACCGCGTTGTCTCCACTTCCTGCCCCCTATCCGGAGGCGTCGTGTCGTGCCAGTTCGGTAGGACGTGCCGCCCGACGAGGTCGAGCGTGTGGCGGGTGACGTCCCGCGGCGTGCCGAACGGGGCGACCCGCAGCTGGACGGACGTGACCCCCGCCCGGACGTACCGGGCGATCGTCGCGTCGATCTCGTCGGGCGTGCCCACCATGGGGAGCTCGAGCTCAGCAGGGCCGTCCGCACCCATCCATGAGCCCCGCTCGGTGTAGTAGTCGGTCGCGGCCTTCAGGTGGCGCGCGGCGAGCTCGCGGGCAGTGGCGGCATTCTCGTGGACGACGCAGAACCTGGTGGTGGCGACGACTCCACCCGTCCCGACCGGCCGTCCGCCGCGACACGACCAGTAGGCGGCCGACTGCTTGATCAACAGGTCGTCGCAGTAGTTCGTCGCGCCGTAGAATCCGTCGGCGAGCGTCGCGGCACGACGGGCCGAGGCGGCCAACTTGCCGCCCACCAGGATCCGCGGCCCGCCGCGCCGCACCGGGGGTGGGATCGCCACGGGCGAACCGGTACTCGCGTCGGCGGACCAGGCGTCGCGCAGCAATCTCAGCGTGGCGTCGAAGGCCGCGCCGGCCGGACCTGACGCGGGCAGCCCGGCCCGTTGGGCGACCTCCGGGCCGCCGAGCCCGAGGCCGAGGGTGAGCTTCCCGCCGCACAGCTGGTCGAGCAGCGCGGCCTCGTAGGCCAGCTTCTCCGGACTGTACGCGCGCAGGAGCAGCACCGCTGATCCCAGCGCCAGGGACGTCCGTCCGGCCAGATGTCCCAGGACCACCAGGGCGGACGGGAGGTGGAACGGCTGAGGGGCCGCGTGGTAGCTCTCCCCTACCCACGTGGAGTCGAAACCGTGCTGCTCCGCGCGGGCGAGCATCGTGACCGTGCGATCCACCTGTGCGCGGACCGGCTCCTGGGAGCTCAGGTCGAGCGCGACCCCCAGCCGCATTCAGCCGGCGCTCTCTGCTCGCTTGATGACGTCGTCGTAGGAGAAGTTGTTGAACGCCGTGAACATCTCGTCGGTGTAGATGTCCTTCGCCGGGAACTTCTTGATCAGTCCGGCCGAGGCCATGAAGTCGAGCGAACGGGTGAACGCAGCGTCGTCGATCCGGCCCAGGGTCTTGTCGTCGAAGCCCTGTCCGTCCAGACGGACCTGGAGGACCTTGATCCCGTCAGCCAGCGCTTTCTCCTCCGGGTCGGACCCGCGGGTCTCCGGGTGGAGCTTCCACAGGTCGCGGATCGCGGCCTCGGGGTTGGCCTTGGCGAAGACGAACGCCTTCGCCACCGCACGACCGAACCGTTCGAGGACGTCCTTCTTGGCGTCGAGGTTCTTCCGGGTCGTAGCGAAGCCGCCGCCCCACGCGTCCGCCGTCTCCTTGATCGGAAGCGGCGTCAGGGTGACGCCGGCGTTCTTGACGGCCTGGTACTGGATGTCCCAGAGTGCCAACGCATCGACCTGTCCGCTCTTGATGGCGTTGATCTGCTGGGCGCCGGCACCGATCGGCACCAGGCTGGCCGCGTTCTCGTCCATCCCGTTGAGCTTTATCGCGGTCCGGGCGAATGTTGCGCCGGAGCTCGCGACCGCGGTGACGCCGATCTTCTTACCCTTCAGGTCGGCGATGCTCTTCACGGCCGAACCGGCCGGCACCTGCAGGCTGTAGATCCACTTCGGCCAGTAGGAGCCGAAATAGGCCAGGTTCAGGTCCTTGTCGTGGCCGATGGCCACGGGCTCGACCGTCATGAGGCCGAGGTCGGCTCCGCCGCCGGCGACCTGCTGCGCTGCCTGGGTGGCCGACGGGAACAGGTTGGTCGTGACCTTCAGACCCTCCTCCTCGTAGAAGCCCTCGGCCTCCACGACGGCCATGACCGCAAAGCCGGCGTTCCAGCTGGGGGACGCCATCGCGAAGTTCACCGACGTCAGCTCGCCGGACTCGGCCGAGTCGTCGGATCCGCTGTCGGAACCGCACGCACTCAGCGTTACGGCCGCGCACAGGACGGCGACCGCACCACTCACGAACTGCATCGTTCGTCTGGTCTTCACGATGGAACCTTCCACTTACTGGGTGGGGAGCGGGTAGGTGTCTTCGTTGAGCACTCGGCCCGGCGTCCGGGAGAAGTCCAGACGCGGCGGACAGAAGATGTCGATCAGCTGGTTGGTCCCAGAGCCCACGGCCTCGCTGGTGTGGATCATGGGCGGAGGGATCACGGCCACCGAAGGACTGCCGCACCGCAGGTGCCGGTCGTCGCGCCACTCGCTGCGACGCTTCGACCACGGGGTCCGCAGGTGGTGGACGTACTCCCCCTCCACGGCGAGCGAGCACTGCTCGAAGTCGTCGTGGTCGTGCGGCGAGAGGCTGTCCGGATCACGCGGTCCGATCCTGGGCGCCAGGAAGTTGACCATGAAGGTGCTGCACCGCACGATCTGGCCCGGGCGGACGGCGTCTTGCGTCACCGTCAGGTCGGCCAGTCGGTAGGGCCGGATGCGATAACCCTCCGGCGGGTCCGGCCACGGCTCGAACGGCTTGACGTTCGGGTGCGGTTCTGCGTACGAATCCCGGTTGCGCGCCTTGTCCAGCAGGTCGGTGGACCGAGAGCTGAACAGCCGCACGACGGTGCAGTCGTCGACGCCGACGATCGTGCTGCTGCCCGGCGGAACCATCACCACCGCCTTGCCCGAGACCGACGCGGCCTCCCCCAACGCGCGGACCTCGACGCTGCACTCCTCGTAGGGGAGGATCACGACGTACTCGTCCGGCTGATCACCCCGCTCCAGCACGTCGCCGGCGACCAGCGTCGTGTGGGCGAGCACGAAGTTGTGTCCGCGGAAGTACCACGTCGACGATCCGCCAGGGGTCGTCTCGTCGGGATCGCCCGTACCGAGGTCGGAGAACTCCACGTCGGGTGGGGTGGCCAGGGTGGTCATCGCCTGTCCTTTCGGGTCAGCGGCAAGATGCCGGTTCAGTCGTCCAGGCCGAGCAGGAAGGCCGGGTTGTCGCAGAAGATCTGCCGCAGCGACCTCTCGTCCAGGCCGAGGTCCAGCAGCGCGGTCGCGACGCGGATGTAGGAGTCCACCGGCAGCGGCCGATCCTTCTGACCGAGGTCGGAGGCGATCACGGTGTGCTCCGGGCCGATCTTCTCGATCCAGTCCAGAAGGATCTTGGGATCCCACTTCTTGGTCCCCTCGGGGTCGTAGAAGCCGGTCTCGTGCTCGACGAACGCTCCGTAGCCGACGAGCTCACGGCACTTCGCCTCGTCCGCACCGATGACGTAGTCGGGATGGTTGAGCAGCATCCGGGTGACACCCTTGTCCTTGGCCGCGGCAAACAGCTGGGTGATCGACTCGGTCTCCATGTGACCGCCGGTCACCATCGCGCCGCTCTCCTTCACCAGGTCGAGCACCTCGTGGACCTCAGGGATGAGCTCGGCGTTGTCCTGGTGGATGTCGACCCGGGACGACGGCACCTCGACGCTCGCCGTGGGAAAGCCGACGCCCTCCGGATGACAGTCGATGTGCCGGCCGGCCGAGAACGTCGGAAACCACACGGCCCTACCCCCCATGCGCAGTGACATGGCCACCGCCTGCGGGTTGATGCCGCCGACCATGCTGTTCAGGGTTATGCCCCCGAAGACCGGGGTGCTGATCTTCGCCAGCCGGTCGCGCATCGCGAGCAGGTCCATGACGGTGTTGTGGTGGTGGGACTTCACCAGCACGCCCCGCATGCCGAGCCGCTCGCCGTCCTTGCCGGCCTCGGCATGGTCGATGCGTCGAGGGAACGGGTTCGGGCCGGAATGGCAGTGCAGGTCGACGCAGCCGTTCAGCAGCTTGATGACGGCGGGTGAGTCGGTCATGAAGTCTCCAGGCGTCGACAGTGTTCGCATCACAGACTGAGAGTTCGCGATTCGGTCTGTCAAGAGAGTATTCCGGACGATGCTTCGACGAAAACCCCTGGAAGATCTTGCTGTGAGACGCAGGCCATGCGTACCCTCCGTCCGTACTGCGGACTACACGCACACCTTGCGGACATTAAACGAGACGGGTGAAACCCAATGGCGGAGGACCAGGACGAGCCGGTGACTGCTCGCGAGCAGGACATCCAGGCGGTGAGCCGGACCGCGCAGATCCTCGGACTGTTCGGTCCGGAGACTCCGGAGCTCTCCGTCGCGGAGGCCACCCGCCGGCTCGGTCTGAAGCGGACCACGGTGCACCGCTACTTCAGCTCGATGATCAGCTCGGGCCTGCTCGAGCGCGTGGAGGACTCCGCACTCGTCCGTCCCGGACGGTCGATCCTGCAGCTCGGCAGCTTCATGCTGGGACAGCAGCGCATCATGCAGATGGCGCCGGCCTACCTGCGCGAGCTCGCGCTCGAGATCAAGGTCAGCACCGTGCTGTCGCTGTGGGGCGCCTCCGGCCCGGTCGTCTCGCTGGTCGAGGAGGCTGACCATGCCACCCTGGTGACGGTGCGCGTCGGCTCGCAGCTCGCCCTGAACTCCTCGCAGGCCAAGGTCTTCCTGGCCTTCCTCCCCGACCAGTTCCATGCCGAACGGCTCACCGGCAGCCTCCCCGAGCCCGAGCGCACCGAGACTCGCCGTCGTATCGAGGCGATCCGGCAGGCCGGGATGAGCAGCAACGTCAACCACCGCGGCATCTGCGTCCTCGCGGCGCCGGTGTTCGCGGCGGCCGGGATCTGCGCCACGATCGCGGCCGTCGGCACCGAGCGGATGCTGCCGGAGGCGCTGGACTCCCGAGAGGCCACGGCGTTGAAGGCCGCCTGCAAGCAGCTGACCAAGGAGATGGGCGGCACGTGGCCCGAGGCGACCGGCTAACGCTGCCAGCCCGACAACCCGGGCGCGGGCAGTCTGTGCCCGAACCAGGTGAGGAAGGACAGACATGCCGACCAGCACCGACACCGACTGCGTGATCCGCTTGGACTCGCTGTCCATGCTCTACCCGACGAAGTCCGGCGGGACCGTCCAGGCTCTCGACGATGTCTCCCTCAGCGTCCGAGCCGGTGAGTTCATCTCCATCGTCGGCCCCAGCGGCTGCGGCAAGAGCACGCTGCTGCGGATCATCATGGGCCTGTCCCGCCAGACCTCCGGACAGGTCACCTTCGAGCCGTCGGAGGACACCCACCGCAACCAGCTCGGGATGGTCTTCCAGCAGCCGCTGCTGCTGCCATGGCGCACCGTGCGGAAGAACCTGCTGACGTCGCCGGACCTTCACCACGCGCGGGACGCCGCGACCCACGCGAAGGCCGCCGAGCTGCTGGTCATGCTGGGCCTGGAGGAGTTCGGCGACCGGTACCCCCACGAGCTGTCCGGCGGGATGCAGCAGCGGGTCGGGATCGGCCGCGCCCTGATGCACGACCCGCGCATCCTGCTCATGGACGAGCCCTTCGGCGCCCTCGACGCGATGACCCGCGACCAGATGGGACTGGACCTGCTGAAGATCTGGGACCAGGACCGCAAGACCGTGCTGTTCGTGACGCACAGCATCCCCGAGGCGGTGCTCCTCGCCGACCGCGTCGTGGTCATGACACCGCGACCCGGCCGGCTGGCGGACGTCGTCGAGGTCGCGCTCCCTCGTCCGCGGCGGCTCGAGAACATCAACACGCCTGAGTTCGGCGCGATCGTCCTGAAGATCCGCAAGCTGCTCGACTCCGAGCACAGCGCCCACTAGGAGACCTGATGTCCACCCACACCAATCGCCGCGCAGCCGGCCGAGAGGCACTCGCCGTCCCGGACGGCGAGACCGTGCCGGTGGGGGTGCCCACGAGCTCGGACAACCCGGTCCGAAGCCGACGCCGCCGAGTACCGGAGATCACCTACAGCGTGCTGGTGTTCATCGGGCTGTTGGTGGTCTGGCAGGCCATCGTGAAGATGTTCGACGTCTCCAACATCCTCGTCCCCGCGCCCACCGCCGTCGTCGGCTCCCTGGTCGACGGCTTCCAGGACGGCAGCCTGATGACCCACTCGGTCGTCACCCTGAAAGAGATCCTGATCGGGTTCGGCATCGCGGTCGGCTCGGCACTGCTCTCCGCGGTGCTCATCACCCAGTTCCGGGCGGTGGAGCGCGTGCTCTTCCCGCTGCTCATCCTGACCCAGACCATCCCGAAGGTCGCCATGGCGCCTCTGCTGATCGTCTGGTTCGGCATCGGGATCAGCTCGAAGGTGCTGACCGTGGCCCTGATCGCGTTCTTCCCCCTGCTGATCAACGCCATCCTGGGATTCCGGTCCGCCGCCTACGAGCAGGTCGAAATGCTCCGGTCCTTCGGCGCGTCCCGCATGCAGGTCATGCAGCACCTGCAGATCCCGTCGGCGCTTCCGCACATCTTCGCGGGACTGGAGGTCGCCGTCATCCTGTCCGTGACCGGCGCCGTGGTCGCGGAGTTCGTGGGCAGCTCCGAAGGTCTGGGCTACCTGATCCAGGCGAGCAACTTCACCCTGGACGTGGCCAGGACCTTCGCGGTGATCGTCGTGCTGTCGGCCATCGGCATCGCACTGCACGCGGTCGTCGTGCGGCTCGGCAAGTGGCTGGTCTTCTGGACCGCCACCCCCACCGACACCGCCGGCGAGGTCTGAGCCCGTGGCACGGGTGCGCGACGGGATCAACGGCGGCACGCTCGAGACCTGGATCAAGCTCTCCAGCCCCGAGAGTGTCGAGATCATGGCTTACGCGGGCTTCGACTTCGTGGTCATCGACCTCGAGCACACGACACTGGACCTGGGCGCCGCCTCGACCCACATCGCGATGGCCCGCGCCCTCGGGGTGTACCCGCTCGTCAGGGTGCCTGACCACGGCCTCAGCGTGATCCAGCGGGTCCTGGACGCCGGCGCGGCCGGTGTGGTCGTGCCGCACCTCGACACGGTCGAGCAGGCCCGGGCGGTCGTGCGGGCCACCTGCTTCCCGCCGCGCGGCGACCGCGGGTCCGGCGGCACCAGCCGAGCGGGTCGCTGGGGCTGCTGCCGCGGGCGGACTACCTCGAGTACGGCAACGAGCAGGCCCTGTGCATCGTCCAGCTCGAGAGCGAGGTGGCGATCAGGAACACGAGGGAGATCCTGGCCCTCGACGGCATCGGTGCCGCGTTCGTCGGGACGGCCGACCTTGCCATGTCGATGGGCGTCGCGGCGGGAAGCGACGAGGTGGACCGGCTCGCCACGTCCGCGCTGGCGGCTGCTGCCGCGGCAGGTGTTCCCATCGGCACCGCGTCCGCCACGATTGACCAGGCCCGGGCCGCACTGGCCCGGGGCTACGACTACGTGGTGGTCCGCAACGACACCTCGATCCTCGCCAGCGGAGGCCGGGCGATCGTGAACGCGCTGAAAGCGCCCGTCGCCGAGCGAGTCGCTCGATGAGCCCGCCACGTGTCGCCATCGTGACGGGCTCGAGCTCCGGGATCGGAGAAGGGATCGCCCGCGCGCTAGCGGCCGACGGCTTTACCGTCGTGGTGACCTCGTCCACCTCGGTCGACGCCGGTGAGCGGCTCGCGGCCGAGCTCCCGGGGGCCAGCTACATCCAGGCCGACATCGCCGATCCCTCCGACGCCGTGCGCCTGGTGGAGACGGCCGTGGAGCGGCACGGCCAGCTCGACCTGCTGGTGAACAACGCCGGCGTGTCGCGACCCGTCCCCCACACCGACCTGGATGCGATCACCGCTGACGACTGGCACCGGATCCTCGGCGTCAACGTCGTCGGGACGTGGCAGGTCTCCGTCGCCGCCGTGAAGGTCATGGAGCCCGGCGGCCAGATCATCAACATCACCTCGGTGGGCGGCTCGCGCCCCCTCGGCAGCTCGATCCCCTACTCCGTCAGCAAGGCCGCCCTCGACCACCTGACGAGACTGCTGGCCAAGGCCGTGGGTCCAGACATCCGGGTGAACGCGATCGCCCCGGGGCCGGTCGAGACCCGACTTACCTCGGACAGCCTCGCCACACGGGCGGCGCGCACGGCGGCAATGACACCGCTGTGCCGGCTCGGGCAACCATCCGACGTCGCAGCGATGGTTTTGGCGCTCATCAAGGTCCCCTTCGTAACCGGTGAGGTGATCCACGTCGATGGCGGCATCAACCTCGTCACCCACGTCGACGCGCCTCGCAACGACGACGAGTGATCCGTGAGCCCGTTCCGCCCCGCTGAGCGGGCGCGTCCGCATCGGACGATCCGTCCGGCGCCCGAGTGAATCACCGCGCCCCGAGGCGCCGAACTGCCGGCGATGATCAAGTGCCCAGGCGGAGAGCCGGAATCAACCGCACGACGAACCTGATCCCAGACCTCGGGGAACCGCAACGACGCCGAGGACCGCGCCGCCGACATCGAGTCCGACCAACGCCGCGGCCGCTTCGTCGACCCCCGCCTGGCACAGACCTCGATCGACGAACGGATCCGCAACTGGTCCCGAGCCCACTACGTCACCGACACGACCCGCGCGACCTACGACTCCCACATCCGCAACCACATCCTGCCCCGCTGGTCCGGCACCCCCGTGGGAGACATCGCGCGCATCGCGGTCAAGGGCTGGGTGAACAACCAGCTCCGCCGCACGCTCAGCGACAAGAGCTGCCAGGACATCCTGGTGCTGTTCTCCATGATCCTCGGCGAAGCGGTCGACGAAGGACTCATCGGCACCAACCCCTGCCGCAAGCTGCGCATCAGCGTGGCTCAGCTCCTCGAGCCGGGCCCGGACGCGCGTGAACACTTCGGACCACGGAGGTGGTCAGCAGACCCTGCTCCCCGCACACGCAAACAGCCTGCCGATGAAGATCATCGACAGGCCGTCTGACGAGGCAAAACACACGGTGGGCGATACTGGGATCGAACCAGTGACTTCCTACGAAGCGCGACACTGGGCGCTACCTGCTGATACCCTCCTCTAGCTGGGCAGATGCGGCCCGGTGTCGCGTGTCAGATCAGGACGAGTGGCCACGGATCCACGTTCGATCTGGCACGCAGCTGGCACGAGCATTGACACACGGGGGGTTCGAGCTGATGGCGACCAAGCAGGGCAAGCGGCAGTTCGGCAGCATCCGCAAGCTGCCCTCAGGCCGCTTCCAGGCTCGCTACACCGGCCCGAACGGGCACATGTACTCCGCTCGCCGCGAGAACGGCCAACCCCTGACGTTTGAGACCAAGGGCGACGCCAACGACTGGCTGTCGCTGCGGCGTTCGGAGATCCTGCGCAACGACTGGCTTCCCCCGGCGGCCCCCAAAGCCGCCCCGGTGACCGTGCGCGAGTTCGCAGAAGCGTGGCTGAGCCATCGCGACCTGGAGGACCGGACCCGGGACCACTACGCCCAGCTCCTGCGCGACCACGTGTTCCCGCGATTCGGCTCGACCCCGGTTCCCAGCGTCTCCCCCGCCGAGGTGCGGACCTGGCATGCCAACCTCGGCAAGGTCACCGGACCGACGGCGCGCTCGCACGCCTACGCGCTGCTGCGCACGATCATGAACACCGCAGTGGCGGACGACCTGATCGCGGCCAACCCGTGCCGAGTCCGCGGAGCCGGGCAGACCAAGCGCGTCAAGAAGATCGTTCCTGCAACGCTGGCCGAGCTTGAGGCGTTGACCAAGGCGATGCCCGCCAAGTACCAGCTTCTGGTGCTGCTCGCAGCGTGGTGCGGCCTGAGGTTCGGCGAGCTTGCCGAGCTGCGGCGCTCGGACGTCGACGCCGTAAAGGGCGTCATTCACGTTCGTCGTGGCGTGGTGCGGACAAACGCCGGCCGCGTGGTCAAGGGCCCCAAGAGCGACGCTGGCAAGCGCACCGTCGCTCTCCCGCCTCATCTGCTCCCGGTGGTCAAGGACCACATCCGCGATCACGCTGCGATGGGGCGTGATGGACTGCTGTTCCCGGCAGGGCACGGCGAGCAGCTCGCACCATCGACTCTCTACCGCGTGTTCTACCCGGCGAGGATGAAGGCGGGGCGCGAGGACCTCAGGTTCCACGACCTGCGCCACACCGGAGCCGTTCTCGCAGCGTCCACGGGCGCAACCCTGGCCGAACTGATGGCCCGACTCGGCCACTCCACGCCGGGAGCGGCGCTGCGCTACCAACACGCGGCTCAGGACCGAGATCGAGTAATCGCCGCAGCACTGTCCAAACTCGTCGCCGGGCAGGTGACTCCGATCGATGCGGCGGGTATACGGAAGAAGCGGAAAAAGACCGCCGGGAGCTAGAACACCCAGCCGTCACCGTGGCATATCCAGAGCGAGTCCTGCGGGGTCCTGCGGGCTGTCCAGTCTCAGCAGATCTTTGACAGTTGAGTCTCAGGACATGGTTGTCACTCGGCCTAGGAAACATGGGTTGTGCGGGGTCGGTGGGCTTTGGTGCTGCGGACCGGTTGGGTGGTGGTCCGGGAGATGGTGCGTTGGTCGCCGTCGTCGAGGTCGATGGTGATGGTGGTGTCGGCGACGTGGGCGGTGACGACGCGGTGGGCGTGGGTGCGTCCGAGCGCGATCTGCTGTCCGGCGATCATGATCACGCCGGTGTTGGACGTGCGGCGCTGAACGGTGATCGGTTCGGTGACGGGTCGGGGTGGCGGCCCGGCCGGGCGGGAGCCGCGCAGCCTCAGGACCTGGTCCCAGGTCAGTGGGTTGGGTCGGGTGCGGAGCAGCTGGCGGGTTTCGGGGTCGAAGAACGACAGCAGGGTGGGGTCGATCCGGATGCTGATCCGGCGGCCGGCGAGGATCTCGGCGGCCAGGACCTGGGTGGAGCCGAGGGAGACCACGCCGTTGCGGGCGACGGTGCGGTCGACCTCGATCGCGGTGGTGTCGGGTTCGGCCGGGGGCAGCGGCGAGGGGCCGGCGGCGCGTCCGCCGGTGGCGGCGAGCGCGGCGAGGTCGGTGCCCGACAGGTGCGAGCGCAGTGTCTTGATCCGGGCGCCGGCGATGAGCAGGTGGATGACCTCGTGGTCGGCCCAGAACGTGACCGTGACCCCGGCGCGGGCGGGGCCGAGCCAGAACTGCTTGCCCGCGACACCGAGGTTCCCGCTCGGTGGGACGACTCGGTCGAACTCGACCGGTCCGCCGGTCCAGGGCGTCGACACCGCGGGTGCGGGTTCGGGTTGGTGCTGCGCGGCGGGTGACTCGGTCGGGACCTGCAGGGTTGGTGGTGGTGTGCTGGTCAGGACCGGTGGCAGGCGCAGCGGCAGCAGGTTCTCCTCGGCGCGGGCGGCGGGTGTCTGCGACGGTGCGAATCGATCCGCGGGGCGGGCCATGTCGATGCCCTGGTGCGGGCGCGCGCAGTTGTAGTCGGTGATCCAGGAATCCAGGGGGCTGCGTCCTCAGAGGTGGTGTACGAGTCCCTCGCTGGTGAGCGGCGTGGCGTCGTGATGTGAGACGGCCACCGCGTGATCTTGATGAGTACCGACCAAGGAACTCACCGAGAGGATCACCACGATGGCCGCACCGCACCATATCGAGGTCACCGAACTGTTGGAGCAGCAGCTGCAGGGCGCGTCGCCGGATCTACTCCGGCAGATGATCGCCTCGCTGGCGAACGCGATGATGTCCGCCCAGGCCGACCAGGCCTGCGGCGCCGACTACGGCGAACGCAGCCAGGAGCGGGTCAACCGGCGCAACGGGTATCGGGCCCGGGAATGGGACACCCGCGCCGGCACCGTCGAGCTCGCCGTGCCGAAGCTGCGCGAGGGCTCCTACTTCCCCGACTGGCTGCTGACCCACCGCCGCCGCGCCGAGCAGGCCCTGGTCACCGTCGTGGCCACCGCCTACCTACTCGGCGTCTCCACCCGCCGAGTCGAGCGCCTCGCCGAGCAGCTCGGCGTCAAGTCGCTGTCCCGATCGCAGGTGTCGGAGATGGCCACCCACCTCGACGCCCAGGTCACCGCGTTCCGGCAGCGCCCCCTCGATCACGGGCCCTACACGTTCGTCTGGGTCGACGCTCTCGTGGTGAAGGTCCGCGAGGACGGCCGCGTGGTCAACGTGCACGCGCTCGTGGCGACCGGGGTGAACGCCGATGGCCATCGGGAGATCCTCGGCCTGGACGTCGCCAGCGCCGAAGACGGCGCCGGCTGGCTGGCGTTCCTGCGCGGACTGGTCGCCCGCGGCCTGTCCGGGGTGCAGCTGGTCATCTCCGACGCCCACCCCGGCCTGGTCGCGGCGATCGGCTCCGCGTTGCCCGGCGCGGCCTGGCAGCGGTGTCGCACCCACTACCTGCGCAACCTGCTCACCCGCGTCCCGAAGAGCGCGCAGCCGCACGTGGCCACCCAGGTGCGCACCATCTTCGACCAGGCCGACACCGACGCCGTGCACGCCCAGTACGACCGCGTCATCCACGCCCTCGAGCCCCGCTTCCGCGACGCGGCCCAACACCTCGAAGCGGCCCGCGCCGAGCTACTGGCCTTCACCAGCTATCCACGCGAGATCTGGCGCCAGATCTGGTCCAACAACCCGCAAGAGCGGCTGAACAAGGAGATCCGCCGCCGCACCGACGTGGTCGGGATCTTCCCCGGCCGCGACGCCCTGATCCGCCTGGTCGGCGCCGTCCTGGCCGAGCAGAGCGACGAATGGACCGAAGGCCGCCGCTACATGGGCCTGGAACTGCTGGCCAAGTCCCGCATCCGCATCATCACCACCGAACCCAACCCGGCCACCAGCGAGCCACCGGTGACAACCGAGGCGCTCACCGCATAACCTTCACCAAGATCACGCGGGGGCGATCTTGTACACCACCTCCGCGGACGTGGCCCGGGTCGGCCCCCGTCTGGTGAAGGTCGACCTGACCGAGCTGGACCAGCTGGTCCGTCCCATTCCCACAGCTCGCGGTCCCAGCTGACCAGGGTTGGTGTGGCTGCCCCTCGGGGAGGCCGGCGGGATTTCGCGCGCCGGGCGTCCCGTTGAGCTGCCCCGCCCGGTGAGGGCGTCGTCGCTGCACTTCGGAGTTCTCGACCCCACCGCACTTGAAGTAACGGGTTGAATCACGGGAGCCAGTCGCTGTGCGCGACCACCTTGTTACTCCTGGTCGCGGCGCCATCCCTGCCCCAAGCCGGGCCGATAGCTCAATGCCGAGCGGGCTTCATCGCCGTTTCGCGGCCATGGCCCGCACCTGGCTGGCCGAGGAGCAGCGAGTTGTTCACGGTCCGACTCGTTCTCGACCTCTACGTTGCCTCCATGAGCCTGACGATTCGCGGCGAGCGACCAGACGATCTTGCAATGTTGCAGGAGATTCTCTCTGACGCTGGCTTCGCTGATCAGGCCTGGGAACTTCAGCATCCCGCTCGGTACTACGACATGTTCGTGGCGGTCACGGAGGATGGCGAGGTCGTGGGCGTTCTCGATGGCAAGCTGTCCACGGACTACGACGTACGCATCGCTCCACACGTCACACCGCCGCAGGCGTGGATCAGCACCATCGCAGTTGCGCGATCTCATCGCCGCACGGGCGTTGGGCGCGCACTGGTGGCCGCGTTCGCACGGGCTGCCCGCGAGGCGGGTTCGACGCACCTCGTCTGCAAGGTTGACGAGAGCAACGAGACCTCGGGACGGATGTCGTTCTTCCGCTCCTGCGGACTGCATTCGGTGATGCCTGATCAAGAGGACGACGTGGTGGCCGGTCCGCTCGACAAGATCATCGATGCATGTGAGCGCACGGAGGGGTTCACGTCGCCAGCAGAATGACGCCGCGCGACTGACGTGTACGTGGCCCTGTCTCGACCCGGGCATCCCGCCCACCACGGCCTCGGCGCTGGTGCGGCCGTACACGTCGCCGCGCCTTCCACGTGTCGTACCGCCAATCGAGGTGCTTCGCCTCGACACCTTCGATGCCGGCGCCCTGTAGCGCTGCTGGCTTTGGAGGTCTCCACCAGCACCGTTTGTAGGTCAGTGCTGACACCACCCGGACCAGGAGGGCACCCTAGTGTTGGTGGGAGTTGACACCACCCTGGCGGGCGCGCAAGCGGAGCGAGTCCGAGCAGGTTGAGCGGAGGTGGGCGTATGTCGGCGACGAAGCTCCTGGTACTCGGAATCGTGCACCTCTCCGGCGGCGCGCATGGCTACCAGGTGCGGTCCGAACTGCAGAGCTGGGGTGCGGAGATTTGGGCCAAGATCAAGCCCGGCTCGATTTATCACGCGCTGAAAAAGGCGGCGGCTGATGGCCTCCTCACCGAACACGCCGAGCCGGGCAACTCCGGGCCGGAGCGCGTTTTGTACCGCGCGACAGCTCGGGGACGTGACGAGATAGTCGAACTGGTCCGCGACGGTCTGCGGCGCACCCATGACCCCACCATGCTCGACGCGGCCATCGCTATGTTGCCCATGCTGACCAGGACAGATGCCATCGCGCACGTTAACGAGCGGGTCGCGCGCCTGGAAGCGGAGCTCGTAGGGCAGGCCAAGGGGTGGGAGAACCCGAACCCCGACATTCCCGAACACGTCCGCGATCAGGCCGAACTGTGGGCGGGACACGCACGCACCGAACTGGAGTGGGCGAAGAACCTGAGCAAACGACTGTCTGAGGGCGCCTACACCATGGCCGATGATCCGGGTTCGTGGCGAACGGTCCACGATCCCCTCAAGATGCGCTTCTAATCAACCTTGACTAGACGTTCCTCCTCGTGTACTCTGGCCAAGTAGTCAAGCTTGACTAGCTCAACCAATCCGTTCGCAACACCGAGAGAAGGACTCGAACCCATGGGAAAGCTCGCGATCGAGACGAGAGGGTTGAAGAAGAGCTTCGGCAAGACCCACGCGGTCGCCGGTGTGGATCTGGCCGTGAGCGCCGGTGGCGTGTACGGCGTGCTCGGCCCGAACGGGGCGGGCAAGACCACCACGATCCGCATGCTCGCCACGCTCCTGCGCCCCGACGCCGGAGAGGCGCAAGTGCTCGGCTACGACGTCGTGCGTGATGCGCGTTCGGTACGGACCCGGGTGAGCCTTACCGGGCAGTTCGCGTCGGTCGATGAGGATCTCACCGGGGTGGAGAACCTGTTGCTGCTCGCCAGGCTGCTCGGCTACTCGCGCCCGCGGGGCAGGCGGCGAGCGGCCGACCTGCTCGACGCGTTTGGCCTCGCCAATGCCGCCGACCGGCAGGTGAAGAAGTACTCCGGCGGGATGCGCCGGCGCATCGACATCGCAGCGAGCCTGGTCGTCCCCCCGGAACTGATCTTCCTCGACGAGCCGACCACCGGGCTCGACCCGCGCAGCAGGAACCAGGTGTGGGAGATCGTCAGGGGTTTGGTCGCCGAAGGCACGACCGTGTTGTTGACCACGCAGTACCTCGACGAGGCCGACCAGCTGGCCGACCGCATCGCGGTGATCGACCACGGGAAGGTCATCGCCGAGGGCTCCAGCGGCCAGCTCAAGGCATCGGTCGGCGCCGGCTCGCTGCACGTACGCCTCCGTAGTCCCGAGCAGCGGGCCGAGGCCGAGCGGGTCCTCGCCGCCGCTCTCGACGTGCCGGCCGAGCCGTCCGCCGACCCGGTCGCGCTGTCCGCGCGGATCTCCGACCCCGAGCGGGTCGCCCGCGCCCTGGCCGAGCTATCCCGCGGCGGCATCGACGTCACCGAGTTCGCGCTCGGTCAGCCGAGCCTGGACGAGGTGTTTCTCGCCCTGACCGGTCACCCGTCCGAGGAGACACCCGAGGAGGATGCCGCATGAATGCCACGTCCGCGGAGCAGGCGTCGCCGCCGGTCACCGAGGACGCGCTGCGCGGTGTGCTCTTGGCCGGTGAGCGCCCGCCCCGACCCGGTCCGGTGAGCACCTCGTTGACATTCGGCTGGCGCGCCCTCCTGAAGATCAAGCACGTGCCCGAGCAACTCGTCGACGTGACCATGTTCCCGATCATGTTCACGTTGATGTTCACCTACCTGTTCGGTGGCGCGCTCGCCGGGTCGACGCAGGAGTACCTGCAGTTCCTGCTGCCGGGCATCCTGGTGCAGGCGAACGTCATGATCACCATGAACACTGGTATTACGCTGAACACCGACATTCAGAAAGGCGTTTTCGACAGGTTCAGGTCGCTCCCGGTGTGGCGACCGTCCCCGCTGGTCGGCGCCCTGCTCGGCGATCTGGTGCGCTACTCGATCGGGTCGGCGATCGTCATCATGCTCGGCCTGGTCCTAGGGTTCCGGCCGGAGGGTGGCGCCGTCGGCGTGGTGCTGTCGGTCGCGCTGCTGCTGGTGTTCTCGTTCTGCCTGTCGTGGCTGTGGACGATGCTCAGCCTGATCCTGCGCACGCCGAACTCGGTGGCGGGAGTCAGCATGATGGTGATGTTCCCACTGACGTTCGTGAGCAACATCTTCGTGGACCCGAAGACGATGCCCGGGTGGATGCAGGCGGTCGTCGAGGTCAACCCGATCACCCACCTGGCGACCGTGGTACGCGGCCTGATGGACGGCTCGGTGCCCGCCGGGGAAATCGGCTGGGTGCTCGTCTCGTCCGTACTTCTCGTCGCGGTCTTCGGTCCCATCACCATGGTCCTCTACCGCAAGAAGAAGTAGATCCCGCTACCGCGAGCACTTGGTCGACATCAACTCCGACAACCCGGCCCACTCGGCCAACGCCATCACCGGTACCAGGCCCGGACACGACAAGGAGAGACGCATGAGCACCATCCCCAAGAACAACTCGGAAACCGTTGCGCACACGCCCGGGCGGGCGAGCAGCATCGGGGTCTGGATTCTGCAAGTCGTGCTGGCGGCGATAATCGGCGGCGGCGGAATCTCGAAGCTCGCCGGCGACCCGGTCATGGTCGACATGTTCGCCGACATCGGGGCTGGCCAGTGGCTCCGGTACCTGGTCGGAGCGCTGGAGGTCGCGGGAGGGGTTGGACTTCTGATCCCGGCTCTGGCGGGCCTGGCCAGTCTCGGGTTGGCGGCATTGCTGACCGGTGCTGTCATCACCGATCAGTTCGTGCTCGAGCAGAGCCCTTGGCTGCCGCTCGCCTTTCTCGTCGTGGCGGCCGTGATCGCAAGGGCGCGGTGGTCGCGCACCGAGGCCGTCGTCGGCACGCTGCTCAGGCGCTGAGACAAACCTCTCGAACGGAGATGTGAGATGAACGAGATGGCCTTTCGCGTGACATCAAACGATGGCACCACCATCGCCTACGACCGGAAGGGAAGCGGCCCGGCTGTCGTCCTGGTAGGCGGCGGACTGGACGACGGAGCCGAGAACGCTCCCTTGGTACCTGCTCTCGCCGAGCACTTCACGGTTTACAACTATGCCCGTCGGGGACGCGGCGCGAGCGGCTTCACCGAGCCCTACGCCGTGGAAAGGGAGATCGAGGACCTGGATGCGTTGATCGCGGAGGCGGGCGGCTCGGCACACCTGTTCGGGGCGTCCTCTGGTGGCGCGCTGGCGCTGGAAGCCGCCGCGGCCGGGTCAGCCATCGACACGATCGCCGTGTGGGAGGTGCCCTATGTGGTCGGGGACGACATACGCCCGCGATTCGAGGAGTACATCGCGGACACCCGACGCGCCTTCGACGCCGGGCGAGACGAGGAGGTTCTCGAACTGTTCATGCGCGTGACCGGCGCCTCCGACGACAACATCGCGGCCAGGAAAGCGGCAGGCAAGCAGACGGCGCATTGGGCGGATTCGGTCGCCCTCGCGCCCACGCTGGTCCACGACAGCGTCTTCCTCAACCGCTACCAATTGCCGGCCGATCGACTGGCAACGGTCACCCAACCGGTCCTGGTCACCACCGGAGGACCGATCACGGTCCCCTACATGGCAGGCCTGCCCTCGGACTTCTTCGACCGCGCGGCCGACGAGCTCGCAGACCTACTACCCCACGCTCAACGGGAGACCCTCGAGGGGCCGGATCACGTCGTCGACCCACAGACCGTCGGCCCGCTGTTGCTACGGTTCTTCAGCAGCGAACGCTGAGGGGCCCGCGAGGTGCTGCGGGAAGACCGATTAGGCACCGCGCAAGCAGATCTTCGTCGCGCCAGGGACACGGGGCGGACAGGTGGTGTCGAGGTTGATGTCGTCGGCGGCATCACAGGCCTGATCCTGGGCGTGCTCGTCACCACGCAAGGCCGGGCCGTCATACCGACCTGGGCTTCAGTGGGACTCGACCTGGCCTACTCGCTGCTCATCGGCTCCGTCGTCGGTCGTACCCCGCACTCCGGGCCGACTCAGTACCGCCCACCGAAGCCCTGCGCAGCACATGACCAGGCACCTCGGTAGGGCCAGTGATTCCGGGCTGTGGTCGCATGCGGTCACCGTTCCCGGGCGGTGGCCCGGTGCCGAAAGTCGTGCCCACGGCGTGCTCACGTCAGGAGTGCCACCGATGACGCAGCCGCGTTCCCGGGTCGACCTGTACGCGGCGATCCGACGGGATGCCCGATCTGGGATGTCCAACCGCGCGCTGCGGCGCAAGCACGGCGTCGGCTTCCGAACCGTGACAGCGGCGCTGGAATCTGCATGGCCGAAGGAGAGAAAGCAACCGCCCAAACGCGGCTCACGGCTTGACGCGTACCGAGTGGTGATCGACGACTGGCTGCGCTCGGACCTCGACGCGCCGCGGAAGCAGCGACACACGGCGAAGCGGATCTTCGATCGACTGCTTGACGAACATGACGGGGCCGGGGTGGTGTCGTACTGGATGGTCCGCGAGTACGTCGCCACCCGACGCCGTGAGATTCGCGTCGAGGTCGGACGGGAACCTGCCAACGCGTTCATCCCGCAAGAGCACCTCCCGGGCCGCGAGGCCGAGGTTGACTTCGGCGACGTCGCCATCCGCCTGCGCGGCGAGCTCGTAACCTGCGCGCTGTTCAGCCTTCGGCTCTCCTACTCGGGCAAGGCCGTGCACAGGGTCAGTGCCTCGGCTGGGCAGGAAGCCTTCTTCGAGGGTCACGTCCACGCCTTCAACGTGCTCGGCGGGGTGCCGACCGGGAAGATCCGCTACGACAACCTCAAGGCCGCCGTCGCGAGCGTGATCGGGTTCTCCCGCCAGCGGGTCGAGGCCGACAGGTGGACCGCCGTCCGTTCCCACTACGGCATCGAAGCCTTCTATTGCCAGCCCGGAATCCAAGGTGCGCACGAGAAGGGCGGCGTCGAGGGGCAGATCGGCTGGTTCCGACGCAACCACCTCGTCCCTATCCCCGAGGTCGACTCCCTCGCCGAGCGAATGCCCACCATCCGCAACTCCTTCACCGACTACGCCGACCGGGCGGGGCGTGAGCAGATGTCTTACCGCGGGTTCCTCGCCGAACTATTGCTTGCCGAGTGCGACGATCGCGCCCGACGCCGGTCCGAACGCCGGATCAAGGCCGCCAAGTTCCCCCGCGAGAAGTCCCTGCGGGCCTTCGACTTCGACGCCAACCCCAACATCGATCCCGCCGTGATCCACACCCTCGCCAAGTGCGAATGGGTCCAGAAGGGACAGCCGCTTTGTCTGATCGGGGACTCCGGCACCGGCAAGTCCCATCTGCTGATCGCACTCGGCACCGAGGCCGCCATGGCCGGCTACCGGGTCAAGTACACCCTGGCGACCCAGCTTGCCAACGAGCTCGTCGAGGCCGCCGACGAGATGACGCTGGCGAAGACCATCGCCCGCTACGGCCGCGTCGACCTGCTGTGCATCGACGAACTCGGCTACATGCAACTCGACCGCCGCGGCGCGGAACTCCTCTTCCAGGTCCTCACCGAGCGTGAGGAGAAGGCCTCGGTCGCGATCGCGTCCAATGAGTCCTTCGGCGGCTGGACCAAGACCTTCACCGACCCCCGGCTATGCGCAGCCATCGTCGACCGACTCACCTTCGGCGGCACCATCCTCGAGACCGGCACCGACTCCTACCGTCTGGCCCAAGCCACAAAGCAGCGGACAACCTGACACCCGTCGGGCGCGGAAGCGGTGTCGACGCAAACCAACATCCGCGGCACCGACACGTGCCCGGCGGTGTCAGAACTCGCCAACAAGCGGTGTCGGACGAAACCTCCGCAGCCACGCTGCCGACTCCCATACGCCAACTCGTCGACCTGTCTGCGGGGGCTTACTCCGACCTCTCCACACGGACGCTGCGCCGCTACATGGCCCAAGGCAGCTCACCGGCTACCGGGTCGGTCCCCGCCTGGTGAAGGTCGACCTGAGCGAGCTGGACCACTCGCTCGTCCCATCCCCACGGCGCGTGGTCCCGGATGACGGCGGATGGCACGGCGAGGCATCTGGCACACAGCTGGCACGAAAAAAGTCAGCCCCGGTGATACCGGGGCTGACCTGGCCTTACAGCGGTGGGCGATACTGGGATCGAACCAGTGACCTCTTCGGTGTGAACGAAGCGCTCTCCCCCTGAGCTAATCGCCCGTGCCGTCGAAGACCTTACCTCACGCGAAGAAGGGGCTCTGCAACCAGGTCCAGTGTTCGAGCCCCACGACCGTGGCGACCAGGTAGAAGGCGTTCAGCAGGTACAGGGTGGCCACGACGACGAGGCCGGTGAGGGTGAGCACGACCAGGCGCACGAGCAGGGACTGGCGGCCGAGCCAGTCGGTCCAGGCGTCGTACTTCCCCCGTGCGTAGTCGAGCACGCGACGGGCCCAGATGAACTCCGTGGAGAGGATCGCGAGGCCCGCGAACACGACGAGCCAGCCGGGGCCGGGGTACGGGATCATGATCACACCCGCCGCGAGGACGAGTCCTCCCAGCAGGGCGACACCCACCTGGTAGGTGCGCCGCAGCGTGGGCCTCTCCTCGATGCGGGCGCGGAAGCCCATCCGCTTCCCGTACTCGTTGCCGCTCAGCTCTCCACCGCCTCGTCCGACCTGCCCCGAATCCTACTGATTGGGAGCGCGCGGGTTGGCCGCACGTCGCGTCAGCGGAACCGTTCGTCGTGGGGCACTGCGCCGTCAGAGTGACCGAGGGCCCGCGTGGAGGGGTCTTCCGACTTCGACCCGTCACGCCTTCCACCGACAGTCGTTTTCCGCATGACGAGCCACGCAGGACCCAGAAAGAGGACGTACGATGCGCGACGAGCACACGGTCATCTGCTCACCGGCGGTGTTCGAACTGATCGCCCCGGACGCCCCGGCGGTGCCCGTCAATGTGGAACTGACCTACAACAGCCGGGACCCGTACGCCGTGCAGGCGTCGTTCCGGACCGGCTCCACCACGGCGGTCGAGTGGGTGTTCGCCCGGGACCTCCTGCACGAGGGGCTGATCGCTCCGGCGGGGACGGGTGACGTCCAGGTCCAGCCGGTGCCGCTCGACCCGGACAAGGTGCAGCTCGAGCTCTCCTCGCCGTCCGGCCACGCCGTCTTCATGACGTGCGCGAAGACCCTCGGCGACTTCCTGCACCGCACGTACCTCACCGTGCCGGCGGGCAGCGAGTACGCCTGGCTCGACTTCGACCTGGCCCTCTCCGATCTCCTCAACGACCCCGCGCGGGACTGAACGCGCAGGTCAGAGGCCCTTCGCGCAGCAAAGGGGGGGTGGTTTGAAACCCCCTCGGGGCCTGCGCTAAGGTTCTCCCATCGCCGCAGCGGAAACGCTGCACACGCGGACGTAGCGCAGTTGGTAGCGCATCACCTTGCCAAGGTGAGGGTCGCGGGTTCGAGTCCCGTCGTCCGCTCGGAGGAACCTCGGGTCCCGTCGGACCTCCACGGATCGAAATCCACGGACCTCTCCAAGGACGAGGATCCAGACTCCGGCGGAGTGGCCGAGTGGCTTAGGCAAGGGCCTGCAAAGCCCTGTACGCGGGTTCGATTCCCGCCTCCGCCTCGGGCGATTAGCTCAGTGGGAGAGCGCTTCCTTGACACGGAAGAGGTCACTGGTTCAATCCCAGTATCGCCCACCAGCATTGGTGCAGGTCAGCCCCGGCAGAGCCGGGGCTGACCTTTTTTCGGGCCACGGCCCGAGGTGATGCCCGTGAGCTCACAGCCGAAGTTGCATCTCACGGTCGGCTTACCCGGCGTGGGCAAGACGACCCTTGCTCGCGAGCTGGAGCGGGCCAGCGGTGCCTTGCGGCTGACACCCGACGAGTGGATGCTGCCGCTGTTCGGGGTTCGGTGGGCCGACTTCGGTGGGAAGCGCGACGTTCTGGAAGGCCGGCTCGTCTGGGTCGCCCACCAGGTGTTGCGAGCGGGCGGGTCCGTGATCCTCGACTTCGGCTGCTGGTCCCCCGAGGAGCGATACGCCCTCCGTGCGATCGCCGACCTCGCCGGCGCCGACTTCGAGCTGCACTACGTGACTCTTCCCGAGGACGAGCGCAGGAAGCGAGCAACGGCGCGGTGGCGCGAGGCTCCGGAGGAGACGTTCGAGATGACGCTCGACGACCACGAGCGGTTCCGCACCTCGTTCACGCCGCCCACGACCGACGAGCTCCAAGGCTGCTCACCTCCTCCGCCTCCGATACCGTTCGAGAGCTGGCCCGCCTGGGCTTCCGACCGGTGGCCCACGCTCCCACGCCTGGACATCTGAGCGGTGACCAGGCGCCGACGCGGCTCGGGCCGCCAGGCCCTCGGCCGACCCGCGCAGGGGTTTGCTGCCGGCCCAGCTCGTTTCGTGTCACCTGATCGACAGGGCGGGGATCACGCCGCCACCGCCGCGGGCAGCCCGAACGCCGCCACCATCTCGACGCCGAACGTGGTGAGCTCGACGATCTGCCCGTCCTCGATCCGCAGCACGGAGAAGGCGAACGGTTCGAACGGCCCGTCGCTGCCCGCTCCCCTGGCGTAGACGCCGTAGGCGGGCGCGTTGTTCGCGCGGGTTAGCACGAACCGCAGGTCCTGCGCGTGCGGCCCGTGCAGGATCGGCGCCCAACCCTCGATGACGGTCGCGCGGCCCGAGTACCAGACCGGCACCGCTTCGGAGTTGCCACCGGCGTGGCCCTGGTGCGCCACCAGCACGTCCTCGTGCAGCAGCGCCGCGATCGCGTCGTCGTCCGCTCGTTCCAGCGCGCTCATGAGCTGCCGCACGACCGCGAGCTGGGCACCGGGCTCGGTGGCGGCGCTCCAGTCGGCCCGCCGCTCCGGCAGGTGCACCCGCATGGTCACCCGAGCGCGCTGCAGCCGGCTCGTGACGGCCCCGACGCTCGCGCCGAGCACCTCAGCGGCCTCCGGGGCCGACCAACCCAGCACGTCCCGCAGGATCAGCACCGCCCGTTCCTTCGGGCTGAGGTGCTGCAGCGCGGCGAGGAAGGCGAGCTCGACCGTCTCGTTCGCGACCGCGACGCTGTCCGGCGTCGGCTCAGCAGCGACGAGATCGAGCGTGCCGTCGTCCGGGTATGGCTGCAGCCACGGCACCCGCAGCGCGGGCCCGTCCGAACCGAGCGGCTCCCGCGGGTGCTTGGCGAGGAAGTCCAGGCAGGCGTTGGTCGCGATCCGGTAGAGCCACGCGCGCAGCGTGGCGTCGCCGCGGAACGTGCTGCGCCCGGTCCACGCGCGCAGGAACGTCTCCTGGGTGAGGTCGCGCGCCTCCTCGAAGGAGCCGAGCATCCGGTAGCAGTGCACCTGCAACTCGCGCTGGTGGCGGCCGACCGCCCGCCCGAACGCCGCCTCGTCCCCCGCACGGATCGCGTCCACTCCGTCCGCGCCGCCGGTCATGCCGCCGCTTGTGCCTGGTCCCATACCGCCGCTCCTCTCGTGGTGTCCTCCCCTGTGTGACGGCGCGCAGCCCGGACCCTCATTGCGCGGAGCGTGACCATCGATAGACGTTGCGTATAGGGGCCGACGGCCAGGAACAGGACCCCGCGTCAGCGCCCGAGCTCCGTACAGCACCCGTCGGTGCATCCGGTCTCGCCGGGCGCGTCGTCCTCGTCGAGGTGGACGGGCGGGCAGCAGGTCTCCCCGCGCAGCGCCTCCCGCCCTTCGCGGATCGCGACGGCGGCGAGGCCGAGAGCGACGACCGGGTCGGCCCACCACCAGCCCAGCGCGGAGTTCAGGACGAGCCCGATCAGCACGGCCGCGGACAGGTAGGTGCACAGCAGCGTCTGCTTGGAGTCGGCGACGGCCGACGCCGAGCCCAGCTCGCGACCCGCCCGGCGTTGCGCCCAGGACAGCACCGGCATCACGACGACGCTGATCGCGACGAGCACGATCCCGACGCTGGAGTGATCGGGGTGGTCGCCTGCGACGAGCGGCCGCAACGCCTCCACGGTGACGTAGGCGGCGAGCGCGAAGAACGAGCCCGCGATCACGCGCAGCGCCACCTTCTCGCGGCGTTCCGGGTCGGGGCCGGCGAACTGCCAGGCGACGGCGGCGGCGGAACTGACCTCGATCAGGGAGTCGAGCCCGAACCCGATGAGCGCGACCGACGACGCGATCGTCCCTGCCGCGATCGCCACGACGGCTTCGACGACGTTGTAGGTGATCGTGGCGGCGACGAGCCATCGGATCCGGCGCCGCAGCAGCGCGCGGCGCTCCGGGGCCGTCCCGACGCTGCTCACCGCGCCACACCCAGTGGTTCGGCAACCGCCTCGCCGTAGACGGGACAGAGCGCCACCGCCTCCCCGGTCTCCGCGAGCAGCAGCTCGGCGCTGCGCAGCAGGTCGATCAGCTCCGGGCGGGTCAGCGAGTAGAACGACTGACGCCCCTGCGTCCTGAAGTCGATCAACCCGCAGTCGCGCAAGCACGCGAGGTGTTTCGACACCGTCGACTGCGCCAGCCCGAGCGACCGGGTCAGATCGACCACCCGCGCCTCTCCGTGGGCCAGCCGCTGCACGATCGCCAACCGCGCCGGGTCGGCCAGGGAGCGGAACAGCGCCACCGCCGGGGTGAGGTCCTGCCCACAGCAATCCATCGTCACGCGGCGATGCTATCCCGGCACAGCGATGATCGGTTTCGCTAATCTCGGCGCGTGACGGTGAGCACAGATGAACCAGCCATCACGCCGGATGCTGTCCGGAGCGCGCTGGTGGAAGCATGCCCCGGCGTCCGGGTGGCCACGATCCGGCCGCTCGACGCCGGATACACCAGCAGGCAGTGGGTCGCCGACACCGACGAGGGCCCTCTCCTGGTCAAGGCACCCGTGCGGGACACCGACCCCGAGCACCTCCGGCGGTTGATCGCCACCACTCGTCGAGCCGGCGAAGGCGGGGTCCCGGTGGTGCGGTTCCGCGCCTTCGCGCCGAGGAGCACGGCCCTCCAGCGCCCGGTGCTCGTGCAGGAGTTCCAGGAGGGCACGCCCGCCGACGAGGCGTGGGAGTCGATGGGTCTCGCCGAACGCACGAGGTTCGCCGAGGACCTCGGCCAGGTCGTGGGGCGGGTCCACTCCTGTTCCGGCCCGTGGTTCGGCGACGTGCTCGGCGCGGAGAGATACCCGGACATGCCGAGCTTCCTGCACGCCTTGGTCGACTCCCGGCTGGCCGAGGCTCCGGAGGACCTCACCTCGGCCGGTCGCGGCGGCGTGGCGGCAGCGCTGCACCGGGCGGTGGAGGCCGTGCCCGCGGACGGCACACCGTCGCTGACCCACGGCGACCTCTGGCGCCAGAACGTCATCCTCCGCAACGGGCGGATCGCCTGCCTGCTCGACTTCGAGCACGGCCGCTACGCGGACCGCTTCCTCGACTTCGGCAAGCTCGACGAGCACATCTTCGACGAGTTCCCCGAGGGGAGGCCTGCGTTCCTCGACGCGTACGACGCGGTCTGCCCGCTCCCGGACGGCTGGGAGTCCCGGGTCCGGCTGGGGCACGCCATCCACGCGTTGTCCATGGGCGTCTACTTCCTGCGGTGGACGCCGAAGTGGGCGCCGCAGTACGTGCGGGAGCTGGAGGCCTGGCTGGCCTTGCAGACGTGAATCCGCTTGCGTCCTGAACCGAACGAGCCCCATGCTCCGCGCAATGACGCTCTCCCCTGACGACCGCTCGGCGATCGCCGAGCTGATCTCGCTGCACGGTCACGTCTTCGACGACGGCGATCTCGACCGGCTGGACGTGCTGTTCACCCCGTCGGTCGTCTACGACGTGTCGGAGCTCGGCGGCGGTGCGCTGCACGGCATCGAGGCCATCCGCACGGCAGCGCTCGCGCTCGGCGAACACAACCCGCTCGGCCACCACGTCACCAACATCGTCATCACCGAGCACGGGGACGGCACCGCCCGCGTCCGGTCCAAGGGCATCGGGGTCAACACCGACGGCACGGTGGGCACCGTCACGTACGAGGACGGGGTCGTCGCCACCGAGGCGGGCTGGCGGATCGACCATCGCCGCGTCGTGCCCCGGCGCGTTCCGCTGAACGGTCGGCGCGCCTGACCCGGCCGCTGCCGAGACCTCAGGCGGGGGTCGCTTTCTCCCCCTGCGGCGTGACCACGAACCACGTGCCGTCGGCGCCGTTGTGGCCTGCGTTCGCGAGGGTCCCGTCGTCGTCCCGGTTGCGGTAGAGCGGCCACCCGGCGAGCGTGAGCTGGAAGCTGCCGTCCGCCCGCTGCAACCGCCCGACCAGCTCCTCCTTGACGCCGGCGAGGTCGAGCTCCTGGTCCGGCGGGGCGGTGATCGGGATCCAGTTCTGCGCGCACTGGTCGACGCAGGTGGACGTCGGCGGATCGGCGCGGTCGGCGTCCGAGCGGTACACGAGGCGGCCGGAGCCGTCGGTGAGGACGATGCCGAGCGGGCCGGTCTGCACCGCGTACAGCGTGGGCGCGGGGATGACGGCACCGGAGCCGTGGCCACCACCATGGCCACCGCCGTGCCCGCCCTGGGCTTCGGGCGCTGCGGCAGCGGCTGGTTGATGGCCGGCGTGTTCGGCGTGCTCGTCCGGTTCGGAGGGACCGCAGGCCGCGATACCGAAGGCTGCGATGCAGGCCGAGGCCACGAGCAGGAGGCGTGACAGGGGGGAGCGAATCACGGAACTCGATCCTGCTGCACACGAGTCGAGTCGCCGCCGGAAGCGGGGACGGCAGTCGCTCGGCGGCGCCCGTCGCGCCGTCGGCGGTTCTCGATCGGTGCGGTCGGCCCAGTGGGGCCCATCGACGCTATCCGCCACCTGGCCGAACGTCGACGTCCTGCGTCACCGCCTCGGAACATAACGACAATCATTGTCGTTACTGTGGTGTCCATCAAGCCGTCCCGATGCAGGAGGCAGCCATGCGCCGCGACATCCACCCCGCCTACGGTCCCGTCGTCTACCAGGACCGCTCGACCGGCGATGCGTTCCTCACCCGCTCCACGGCGAGGTCCGCGGAGACGATCGCCTGGGAGGACGGCAACACCTACCCCCTGGTCCGCGTGGACATCACCGCGTACTCGCACCCGTACTGGACCGGGGCGCAGCGCGTCCTGGACGCGGCGGGTCAGGTGGAGAAGTTCCGCCGTCGCTACGGCACGCGCCGTTGATCAGGCGGTCGGCAGGATCCGGCGCGGCAGCAGGTCGGTGACCACCGTGCCGTTGCGGGCGTCGCGCGGCTGCCACTCGCGCGGGTAGCCGAGCGACGCCTCCACGAAGCGCACGCCGTCCTCCCACGTCACGCGTGGGATGTGCAGGTGCCCGTACACGACGGCCGCTGCCCGGTAGCGCACGTGCCAGTCGGCGGTGCGCGTCGTGCCGCACCAGAGCGCGAACTCGGGGTGGCGGAGCACGTCGGTGGGGTGGCGGGTGAGCGGCCAGTGGTTCACCAGGACGGTGGGCAGGTCCGGGTCGCACTCGTCGAGCCGGCGCTCCGACTCCTCGATCCGGGCGGCGCACCACGCCGCCCGGTCCGGGTACGGGTCGGGGTGCAGCAGGTGCTCGTCGGTGCAGATCACCCCGGCGGCGTACGCGGCGGCGAGCCCCTCCTCCGCCGTCATCGTGCCGGCCGGGAGGAACGAGTAGTCGTAGAACGCGAAGAGCGGCGCGACGGTAACCGGGCCACCGGGCCCGTCCCAGACCGGGAACGGGTCCTCGGGCGTGAGCACGTCCAGCTCGCGGCAGGCCTGCACGAGCGCGAGGTAGCGCTGCACGCCGCGCAGCTGCACCGGGTCCTTCCCGCGCGTCCACAGCTCGTGGTTGCCGGGCACCCACACCACGCGGGCGAACCGCTCCCGCAGCAGACCGAGCGCCCAGACGACGTCCCCGACCTCCTCGGCGACGTCGCCCGCGACGATCAACCAGTCGTCGTCGCTGGTGGGATGCAGGGACTCGACCACAGCGCGGTTGTCGGGGTAGCGCACGTGCAGGTCGCTGACGGCCACGAGCCGCGGGTCGCTCACCCCACAGTCGTACCCGACCGCTGCCGAACGGGCTGGCCGACACCGACTTACCGGCGGTAACTTCGGTCACGGGCGACGATCGGGGAGGCGCGATGAACGCGGTTGCACAGGTGCGGCAGGCGATTCGGTGGGGCGTGCGGCACGGGTTCATCCGGCGGGCGCTCGGCAAGCGCCGGCAGGCGGGTGATGTCACCGCCCGGCTCATGCTCGACCCCGGCTTCGTCGCCGACCCGTTCCCCCACTACGCGACGCTGCGCGCGCAGGGCCGCGTCGTCGACAACGGCATCGTGCTCAACACGGCCCACCACGACCTCACCACCGCGATCCTGCGCAGCCCCGACTTCGGCGTGGTCGGCGGCCCGAGCGGGCGGCCACCGGCGATGCTGCGCCTCGCCGTCGCGGCCGGGGGCGACGGCCCGCACGGACCGGTGGATCCCCCGTCGATGCTGGCGACCGACCCGCCCGACCACACCCGCTACCGCAAACTCGTCACCAGGGCGTTCAGCGCCAAGGCGGTGGCCGCGCTGCGGTCGCGGACCGAGGAGATCGCGGCCGAGCTGCTGGACCGGATGGCAGCGAGAGGACCTGCCGCGGACGTGATCGAGGACTACGCCAGCCTGCTGCCCGCCACCGTCATCGCCGAGATGCTCGGGGCGCCGGTCGAGATGCGCCGGCAGTTCCTGCACTGGGGGGAGGGCGCCGCGCTGTCGCTGGACGCCGGCCTGACCTACGCGCAGTTCCGCCGGTCCGAGCGGGACCTCGCCGCCCTGCAGTCGTGGATGGAAGCCCACTTCGCCCACCTGCGCCGGAACCCGGGCGACAACATCCTCTCGGCGCTCGTGCACGCCCGGGACGGCGAGGGGCGGCTCAGCGAGGACGAGCTGATCAGCATCGCGATGCTGCTGCTCGCCGCCGGCTTCGAGACCACGGTGAACCTCATCGGCAACGGTGTCGGGCTCCTCACGGCCCACCCCGACCAGCTCGCGCTGCTGCGGGCCCAGCCGCAGCACTGGGCGCGTGCCGTCGACGAGGTGCTGCGCATCGACTCCCCCGTCCAGCGCACGGGCCGCATCGCGCACCGCGACACCGAGGCGGCGGGCGAGCGCATCCGCGCAGGCCGGCTCGTCGTGCTCATGCTCGGCGGGGCCAACCGCGACCCGGCGGTGTTCCCCGACCCGGACCGGTTCGACGTCACCCGGCCCAACGCGGGCGAGCACGTCGCGTTCTCCAGCGGGCCGCACTTCTGCCTGGGCGCCGCGCTCGCGAGGATGGAGGGCGAGGTCGGCCTGCGGGCCCTCTTCGACCGGTTCCCCGACCTCACCCCCGCCGGCCCGCCCCGCCGCCGTCCCACCCGCGTGCTGCGCGGCTACGCCACGATGCCGGTGCGCCTCTCCCCCGCCACGGTCGACGTCTGAGCCGCTCGTGCTACCGGGGTAACGGCAGGACCAGGGTGGTGAGCAGGTGCTCCAGCTCCGCCTCCGGGTCGGCGGTCAGGCCGGTGTGCACCGGCCCGGCCTGGACGATCGTGCTGCGCGGCGCGGTCAGCCTGCGGAAGCGGCGGCCGCGGTCCTCCCGGCCTGCCGGCGCCGCGTGCCGGGCCTCGACGCGCTCGTGCGAGCAGTGCGACTGCACCGCCTCGAGCGCGGCCGTGATCAGCGCCGGGTCGGCGGCCGGGTCGAGCGCGTGGAGGCGCTGGACGTCGAGGTGGACGCGGGCGCCGAGGAAGTCGAGTGGACGGCTGTAGAGGACGACCCCGGCGTTCAGGGACTCCCCGCGCTCGATCCGCGGCACGACGCGCAGCAGCGCGTACTCGAACGGATGCCTCGTGCTCATCGGCCCGCCCAGAACGGTGTGCCGGGACCGCGGGTGGAGGGCGGGCCCCCGGCCTCGACCCGCTCGTCGATCGCCGCCCGGACGCCGGGGAGCCAGGCGGCGCGCGTGTCGCACCGGGCCACGAGCTGCGTGACGAACGCCGCCCGGACTTCGTCCGCGTCGGCGAAGCCGGGCTCGCCGGCCAGCCACTGGTCGGGCACCGCGTCGGCCGCGGTCCGCACCAGCTCCGGCGTGACCCGCGGGGCGAAGGCTGCATCGGCGGCGTCGAGGTCGGGCTCGCAGCCGAGCAGCACGTGGTCGGCTGCGTCGTAGGACCGCTCCACCCAGGCCGCCGCCCCGGACCAGGCGTGCTGGAAGGTCAGGGTGGCGCCGTGGTCGATCAGGTACGGGCTGCCGTGCCAGAAGAGCATGTTGGTGTTGCGCCACGAGCGGTCGACGTTGCCGACCAGGGCGTCGAACCACAGCACGCGCCCGGCGAATCCGGGGTCGATCGGGAAGGCCTGCGGATCGAGGTCGAGCGCGCCGGGCAGGAAGTCGATCCCGAGGTTGAGCCCCGGGCTCGCGCGCAGCAGCTCCTGCACCTCCTGGTCCGGTTCGGCGACCCCGAGCGCCGGGTCCAGCTCGACGGTGACCAGCTCCGGGACCGGCAGCCCCAGCCCGCGGGCGAGCTCGCCGGTGACGATCTCCGCGACGAGCACCTTCCGGCCCTGCCCGGCCCCGATGTACTTGACGACGTAGGTGCCCAGGTCGTCGGCCTCCATCAGCCCGGGCAGGGAGCCGCCCTCGCGCAGCGGCGTGACGTACCGGGTGGCTGTGACGTGGCGCAGCACCGGATCATCCTCGCACTCGGCCGAGGAAAGCACTGTGGGGCCGCCCTCCCCGAGCGACCCCACTCCCTGCGTGCCGGTTCAGCGGCGGTGCGCCGCCAGGTGCCCAGCGTGCTGCGCCATCATCGGCTGCGGTGCGTGGAACCGTTCGATCTCGCGGCGGTGCTGAGCCTGCCGCCTGCGGACCAGGTGGTCGATGCTGATGCGGCCCGGGCCGACCGCCGCGAGCGCGATGAGGCCCGCGCCGATCACGCCGACGAGCTCCCACCCGCCGTTCGAGATGAAGATGCCGTTGGCGCCGTGCACGAAGACCGCGGCGCCGACCATGATGACGAGCTGAAGTCCGCACATCAGCGGGGTGAGGGCGCCCAGGATCAGCAGCACGCTGCCGGCGAACTCGACCACGGTCACGAACGACGCCGACACGATCGCGAGCGGGATGCTCAGGTTCTCGAAACCCTCGGTGGTGCGGCCGATGCCGTTGATCACCATCTTCTGGTAGCCGTGGGCGAACATCACGACGCCGATGAGGACGCGGGTGATCAGCAGCGCCCAGTCACTAGCTGGCATGGGAAGCGGACGGTTCAACAGATACCTCCATACGGTCTGTGATCGAAGTACCTCAAGGAGTGATCGCAGTTAACCCGAGGGATGCGGCCGGACACGGCCTGTCGGACGAGGACGGCGGCGGCCGAACGGATCTGCGCGACGAGCTGGACCCCCGGTAACAGAGCGATCGTGCAACTGCACGTGCTCGGTCAGTCACCCCGCGCGAGGAACCGCTCGTCGTGATCAAGCCGTTACCGAAGGGGTTGTAACGGTCATGCTTCCGGCCACGGGCCTCACAACCGCCTGTGACCGGTCCCGCTAGGCTCCGCGCCCTGATGATCCCGCCGGAGGATCGAGGAGCGGGGAGGCCCCGTGGGCACTGAGTTGGACTGGTCGAGCGAGTGGCTCACCAGCAGCATCTGGATCGTCAGCGTCTTCGTGGCGACCGCGCTCGGCTCTGCACTGCTGCTCGTGCTGCTGACGCGGTACACGGTGTGGGGGCGGCAGTTCCGCCGCCTCGCCTTCCCCTACTTCTCGCCGCGCGGCGACGAAGGGTGGCGGCCGCTGCTCAGCGTGCTGCTGATCCTCCTACTGGCGATCATGTCGGTCCGCCTCAACGTGCTGCTGTCCTACCAGGGCAACGGCATGCTCACGGCCTTGCAGAACCTCGACGCTCCGAGCTTCTGGCGGTACATCGGCATCTTCTGCATCCTCGCCACGATCCACGTCGTTCGGTCGATGTACGAGGTCTACGTCCAGACCGCCCTCATCATCCGGTGGCGGGTGTGGCTCACGGATCGGATGATCACCGATTGGCTGGACGGGCGCGCCTACCACAAGGGCCGCTACACCCCCGCGGCCGTGGACAACCCGGACCAGCGCATCCAGGAGGACATCAACTCGTTCCCCAACGACTCGATCACACTCGGCGTCGGGGCGGTCAGCTCACTGGTGTCCCTGGTGTCGTTCACGCTCATCCTCTGGCAGCTGTCCGGGCCGCTGACCCTCCTCGGCGTCGAGGTCCCGCGCGCGATGACATTCATCGTGTTCGCCTTCGTGATCATCGCGTCGGTGTTCGCGTTCCGGATCGGGCGCCCGCTGATCCTGCTGAACTTCCTCCAGGAGAGGTTCAACGCGTCCTTCCGCTACGCCCTCGTGCGGCTGCGGGAGAACTCGGAGAACGTCGCGTTCCAGCGGGGTGAGCGGGTGGAGCGGGGAGTTCTGGGCACCCGCTTCAGCGACGTGATCGCCAACGCATGGGCGGTCCTGTTCCGCCTCATCAAGTTCAGGGGCTTCAACCTGTCGGTCAGCCAGATCTCGGTGGTGCTGCCCTACATCATCCAGGCCCCCCGGTTCTTCAGCCAGCAGATCACGCTCGGCGACCTCAACCAGACCTCGAGCGCCTTCGGCGAGGTGCACGACGCCCTGTCGTTCTTCCGCAACGCATACGACGAGTTCGCCAGCTACCGCGCAGTCCTCAACCGCCTCACGGGCCTGATGGACGCCGACGAAGCGGCCCGCGCCCTGCCCGCCGCGGATGTCGAGGAGGCCGACGACCTGCAGGTGCACGACCTCACCGTGCGCCGCCCTGACGAGGGCGTGCTGGTAGACGACCTGGACCTCGAGCTAGCTGCCGGCGCGTCGCTGCTGGTCACCGGCCCGTCGGGCGGCGGGAAGACCACGCTCATGCGCAGCCTGGCCCAGCTGTGGCCGTATGCAGCAGGGTCCGTGCGCCGCCCGACCGGCGACGGCTCGCTCTTCCTCCCCCAGCAGCCCTACCTGCCGCTGGGCACCCTCCGCGACGCGCTCGCCTACCCCGGTCCGGGAACCGAGATGGACGACGCCAGGGCGGCGGACCTGCTGCGCAAGGTGCAGCTGCCGCAGCTGGCCGACCAGCTCGACGAGGTCGACGACTGGTCCCGGCGCCTCTCGCCCGGCGAGCAGCAGCGCCTCGGGTTCGCCCGCATCCTGGTGGTGCGGCCGAAGGTGGCGTTCCTGGACGAGGCCACCTCGGCCCTCGACGAGGGCCTCGAGCAGAGCCTCTACAACCTGCTGCGCGAGGAGCTGCCCGACATGGTCATCGTCAGCGTCGGGCACCGCAGCTCGCTGCGCCGCTTCCACGACGAGCTGCTCGAGCTGGACACCGACGGCCGCTGGGAGCGGTCGGCCCTCCAGCAGCAGTAGCTACCAGGAGGCGAGCGACCCGTCCTCGTGCCGCCACAGCGGCGTGCGCCATGCGTGCCCGCGCTCGGCCGCCCGCCGGACCTCGGCCTCGTCCACCTCGATGCCGAGGCCGGGGCCGGTGGGCCGCTCGATGCTGCCGTGGGTGAACGTGAAGGGTCTCGCGTCGACGAGGTAGCCGAGCAGGCCCGAGTCGTCGCCGTAGCCGATGCCGAGCGACTGCTCCTGGATGAGGAAGTTCGGCGCGGCGAAGTCGACCTGCAGGCATGCGGCGAGCGCGATCGGGCCGAGCGGGCAGTGCGGGGCGAGCAGGACGTCGTGGGTCTCGGCCATCGCCGCGATGCGCCGGGTCTCGGAGATGCCGCCCGCGTGGCTCACGTCGGGCTGGGCGACCGAGATCCCCGCCTCGAACGCCGGCCGGAAGTCCCACCTGGAGTAGAGGCGCTCGCCGGTGGCGACGGGGATCGTCGTGGCCTGCACGACGGCGCCCAGGTCGGGGGTGTGCTCGGGCAGCACCGGTTCCTCGACGAACAGCGGCTGCAGCGGCTCCAGGAGCGGAAGGACCCGGCGGGACATCGCCGTTGAGAAGCGGCCGTGGCAGTCGATGGCGACGTCGACGCCCGGGCCCACGGCGTCCCGCACGGCGGTGACCCGCTCGATCACGCGCTGGATGGCGGCCGGGGTGTCGAGGGGTGCGAGCAGCTCCGACGGCGTCATCTTGACCGCCGTCAGGCCCTTCTCGACCTGCGCCCGCGCGGCGTCGGCCAGCTCGGCCGGCTCGCTGCCGTGCACCCAGCCGTAGACCCGGGCCCGGTCACGCACCGCGCCGCCGAGCAGCTGGTGGACCGGGACGCCGAGGGCGCGGCCCGCGATGTCCCACAGCGCCTGGTCGATCCCCGACACCGCGGAGTTGAGCACCGGCCCACCGCGGTAGAAGCCGCCCTTGGTGAGCACCTGCCAGTGGTCCTCGATGCGGGTGGCGTCCCCGCCGACGAGGTACTCCATGGCCTCCTCGACCGCCCGGGCCGTGGTGGCCGCGCGGCCCTCCACGATCGGCTCGCCCCAGCCGCTGACGCCCTCGTCGGTGTCGAGGCGCAGGAAGAGCCAGCGGGGCGCGACGGCGAAGAGCTCGTAGCCGGTGATCTTCACCGCTGCACCCCCTGCGGGAAGACGAGGATCTTGCTGGCCTGCGCGGTGCCGCGAGCCAGCGCCTCGAACGACGCCGGACCGCCGTCGAGGTCGGTGCGGCTCTCGATCAAGGTGTCCAGGGCGTCCGGCACGCTCGCCGCCCACGCCGCGGTGTCGCGGAACTCGTCGGCGCTGTAGCAGAAGCTGCCGACCACCGAACGTTCCTTCGTCGAGATCTCGTACGCGGCGACGTCGAGCGTCGGCGCACCCATGCCCACCAGCACGACGGTGGTGCCGATCGGAGCGCAGTCGAAGGCGGCGGCGAGCGTCTGCGGGGTGCCGACCGCGTCGACGACGAGGGTCGGCTCCCCGTCGAGCGCGGTGCGCACCGCCGCCGCGAAGTCGTCGGTCGCGGACGGGTTGATGACGGCGGCGCCGAGCCGCGCGTTCAGCTCCCGCCGGTGCGATGCCGGCTCGGAGACCGCCACCCGCTCCGCGCCCTGCCGCCGCGCCGCGAGCACGCAGGCCTGCCCGATGGGTCCCCCGCCGATCACCAGGACGGCCTCGCCCTCGCGGCAGCCGCCGCGGACCAGCGCGTGGTAGCCGACCGCCAGCGGCTCCACGAGCGCGCCGTGCTCGATCGGCATGCCGGCCGGGAGCTTCACGACGTTGCGGGCGGGCACCGCCATCCGTTCCGCGAACGCGGAGTGCAGCTCGGGGGTGACGCCGACGATCCGCTTGTCCGGGCACGACTGCTCCCGCCCCACCCCGCACTGGCGGCAGTTCCCGCACCACAGCACCGGGTTGACGGTCACCGCGTCACCGGCCGCCAGATCCTGGCCCGCCTCGGAACCGACGGCGAGCACCCGTCCGACGGTCTCGTGCCCCATGACCTGCCCGCGCACCCGCCGCCCGTTCTCGCCGGTGTAGCCGTGGACGTCGGACCCGCAGATGCCGGTGGCCACCACCTCGATCAGCACGTCCGCCTGCCCGGGCTCCGGCTCGGGCACGTCGTCGACGGTCAGCTTCCAGAAGTCGGCAAGCACCAGTGCGCGCATGGTCCGACCGTAATCCCGTACCGGGAGACTCGGCGTGGACCGACCACTTTCCGGAAGTGGCAGTGTCCATCCATACGTGAGAGTCACACGAGGGAAAGAGCCACCCATGCCCGGGGCAGCGGACCTGCTCGCGCTGGCGCGCGACGGAGACGGTGACGCGTTCCGCGCGCTCGTCGAGCCGTACCGGCGCGAGCTCGAGGTGCACTGCTACCGCATCCTCGGCTCGGTGCAGGACGCCGAGGACCTGCTGCAGGAGACGTTGCTGGCCGCGTGGCGCGGGATCGGCGGCTACGAGGAGCGCGCATCCCTGCGGACCTGGCTGTACCGGATCGCCACCAACCGCTGCCTCAACGCGCTGCGGGCAGGCGCGCGCCGTCCGCCCGAGTACGCGGACTACCGACCGGAGGTCGCGTTGCCCGAGCCGTCGCACCGGCGAGCGGAACCGAGCTGGCTCGAGCCATACCCGGACGTGCTGCTCGACGAGATCACCGACCACACGCCAGGGCCGGAGGCGCGCTACGAGCTGAGGGAGTCGGTGTCGCTGGCGTTCCTCGCGGCGCTGCAGGATCTGCCGCCGAAGCAGCGGGTGGTGCTGGTGCTGCGGGACGTGCTGGGATACCGGGCCGCCGAGGTGGCGGCGATGCTCGACACCACCGAGGACGCGGTGGCGGGCGCGCTGAAACGAGCACGGCGCGGGATGCCGGGCCCCGGCGGCGGCAGCGCGCCGCTCCCCAGCTCGCCGCAGGAGCGCCGCATCGTGGCCGACTTCGTCCGCGCCTTCGAGGCCGGTGACGTGGATGCGGTCGTCGCCCTGCTGACCGACGACGCGTGGCTGACGATGCCGCCGCTGCCGCTGGAGTACCAGGGCCTGGACGCCGTGCGGAACTTCCTGGCCACAGTCGCGCTCCGGGACGGCAAGCGGCACGTGCTGATCCCGACCAGGGCCAACGGCCAACCGGCGTTCGGCTGCTACCAGCGCGACCCGCGCACCCCGATCCTGCACGCGCACGGCGTGATCGTGCTGACCCTGTCCGGCGACCGGGTCGCCGCGGTGACGCGGTTCATCGACAACTCGCTCCTGGCGACGTTCGGGCTTCCCCGGTCGCTGCGCCCGACGGACGGGCAGGGGTGAACCGATGACCTCGAAGCAGGCATGGGGCCTCGGCCTGGCAGCACTCGCGTCGTTCATGATGGCGCTGGACAGCTCGGTCGTGACGACGGTGCTGGGCACGATCCGGCAGGACCTGGCGGCATCGGTCGAGTCGCTCGAGTGGACGGTCAATGCGTACAACCTGACGTTCGCGGTGCTGCTGCTGACCGGAGCGGCACTGGGCGACCGGTTCGGCCGCCGCCGGATGTTCGCCGTCGGGCTGGCGATCTTCACCGTCGCGTCGGCCGGCTGCGCGCTGTCCCCCGACATCGGCGTTCTCGTCGCGTCCCGGGCGCTGCAGGGGGTGGGCGCCGCGGTGGTGCTGCCGCTGTCGCTCACGCTGATCAGCGCCCTGTTCCCACCGCAGCAGCGCGGCAAGGCGATGGGGCTCTACCTGGGCATCACCGGTCTGGCCACGTTCAGCGGCCCGTTCATCGGTGGCGTCATCGCCGAGGGACTGGCCTGGCAGTGGATCTTCTGGCTGAACGTGCCGGTCGGCCTGGTCGCGATCGTCTTGACGGCGCGGCGGGTCGACGAGAGCTTCGGCCCCAACACCCGGTTCGACCTGGGTGGCGTCCTGCTCGTGACCCTCGGGGCGTTCGGCATCGTCTGGGGCCTCGTGCGCGGGAACGCGGCGGGGTGGAGCAGCGCGGAGGTGCTGGCTGCGCTGGTGCTCGGGGCCGCGCTGGTGGTCGGCTTCGTGCTCTGGGAACGACGCACGCAGGCACCGATGCTGCCGATGCGGTTCTTCCGGGCCAGGGCGTTCGCCACGGCCAACCCGGCGACGTTCGGCCTGTACGCCTCGCTGTACGGCACCCTGTTCTTCCTCGCGCAGTACTTCCAGACGGTTCTCGGGGACGGGCCGCTCGACGCCGGCCTGAAGCTGATGCCGTGGACCGCGACGCTGATGGTGTGCGCACCGATCGCCGGCCGGCTGGTCGACCGGTACGGCGAGCGGACGTTCCTGGTCGGCGGGCTCCTTCTGCAGAGCATCGGCATGGGCTGGATCACCCTGGTCGCCGACACCGACACCGGCTACCTCGAGGTGCTGCCCGCACTGGTCATCGGTGGGATCGGGCTGACCATGGCCATGCCCGCTGCGCAGAAGGCAGTGGTCGGCGCGGTGCAGCCGCGGGAGATCGGCCAGGCCTCCGGCGTGTTCATGACGCTGCGGATCCTCGGCGGGGTGTTCGGCGTCGCCGTCACGGTCGCCGTCTTCGCCGGTGTCGGGAGCTACGCATCGGCCGAGGAGTTCAGTTCGGGCTTCACCGCGGGGATGGGCACCGTCACCGCGTTCGCGATCATCGGCATGCTCGTCGCGCTCGGCATGCCGGGCAGGCGGCCGGCCACCGGCACCGTCACCGCGGACGCGGTGGCTCAGGATGAGAGGGCTCAACTGTGACGGATCTGAAGGATCGGGCCGAGCGGCTCCGGGAGCTGCACGGTGGGGAGATGCTGGTGCTCCCCAACGCGTGGGACGCCGCCAGCGCGGCGGTGGTGGCCGAGGCCGGGTTCCCGGCCGTCGCCACCGCCAGCAACGCCATCGCCGCGATGCTCGGCTATCCCGACGGCGAGGGTGCGCCGTGGCAGGAGATGTTCGCCGCGGCCGGGCGGGTGGCCAGGGCGGTGTCGGTGCCGGTCACCGTGGACGCCGAGGCCGGGTACCTCATGCAGCCGCGGGAGCTGGTGGACCGACTGCTGGAGATCGGAGCGGTCGGCTGCAACCTGGAGGACTCCGACCACCGGGCGGGCGGCCTCGCCGACGCCGAGAAGCACGCCGAGTGGCTCGCGGGCGTCCGCTCCGCAGCCGGCGACGCTGACGTGCCGATCGTGATCAACGCGCGCGTCGACACGTTCCTGCCGAGCAGCGGGATCCCGGAACCGGAGCGGCTTCCGGAGGCGATTCGGCGGGGCCGGCTCTACCGGGAGGCGGGCGCCGACTGCATCTACCCGATCGCGGTGCGGAGCAAGGCGGACATCGCCGAACTCGTCGCAGAACTGCCCGGCCCGGTCAACGGCAACACCGGCGAGGAGCTGGACCTGGCCACGCTCCGGGGCCTGGGTGTCGCGCGGGTGTCCTACGGCCCTCGCTTCTACCACGCGGGCATCGCCGGTTTCCGGGCCGCCGTGCAGGAGCTGCGCGCCTGAGATCACGCGAGCGCGGTGGCGACCCAGCGCGACAGGTCGTCACCGCGGATCGCGGCGGCCATCAGGTCGGGGAAGAGCTCCGGGGTGCAGGCGAACGCGGGGACGCCCAGTGCGGTGAGCGCGGCGGCGTTGTCGTGGTCGTAGGCCGGGGCGCCGCTGTCGGACAGGGCGAGCAGCGCCACCACCTGCACCCCGGCCGCGACCAGCGCGCCGACCCGCCGCAGCAGGTCGGCGCGCGCCCCGCCCTCGTACAGGTCGCTGATCAGCACCAACAGCGTCTCGGTGGGGCGGGCGACGAGGGACTGGCAGTAGGCGATCGCCCGGTTGATGTCGGTGCCGCCGCCGAGCTGGGTGCCGAAGAGCAGCTCGACCGGGTCGCCGAGGGAGTCGGTGAGGTCGGCGACGGCGGTGTCGAACGCGACGAAGCGGGTGCGCAGCGCCGACATCGACGCCAGCACCGCGCCGAACAGGCCCGCGTAGACCACCGACTCGGCCATCGAGCCCGACTGGTCGACCGCGAGGATCACGTCGCGCTGCACGCTCCGGCGCTTCCGCCCGTGCCCGATCAGCCGCTCCGGCACGATCGTGCGCAGGTCGGGCGAGTAGTGCTGCAGGTTGGCCCGGACGGTGCGGGCCAGGTCGATGTCGGCGGGGCGCGGGCGGCGGGTGCGGGCGGAGCGGTCGAGCGCGCCCGTGACGGCCGCGCGGGTGCGGTCGGCGACGCGGCGCTCCAGCTCGCTCACCACGGTGCGTACGACCTCCCGCGCGGTCTCCTTCGTCCGTTCCGGCAGCACGCCCTTCAGCGACAGCAAGGTGCCGACCAGGTGCACGTCCGGCTCGACGGCGGCGAGCAGCTCCGGCTCGAGCAGCATCCGCGTGAGCCCCAGCCGCTCGACGGCGTCGCGCTGCATCACCTGCACCACCGACGTCGGGAAGTACTGCCGGATGTCGCCGAGCCAACGCGCCACCTGGGGCGCCGAGCCGCCGAGGCCGCCCGTCCGGGGACCGCTGCCTTCGCCTCCCCCGCCGTCGTAGAGGGCCGCGAGGGCGGCGTCGACGCGGCGGTCGTCGGGGCTCAGCCCGACGCCGGTGCCGTCCGCGGTGTCGTCCGGGCCGCCGCCCAGCACCATGCGCCACCGCCGCAGCCGCTCGTCGTCACTCATGCACTCACCCCCAGCAGACGCGCGAACACCGGGATCACCAGCTCGGCCCGCTTCTCGTCCAGCCCCTCGGCGACCCGCGCGGCCGGCGCGGGGCCCGCGAGCGCCGCGGCCCGCTCCCCGATCGCCCGCTTCTCGGGGTCGGCGAACGCGCCGAACGTGCGGCGCAGCAGCGGCAGCACCTCGTCGAACTGGTCGGCCGCCACCTCGGCGAGCCAGCGGTCGACCACCCGCAGCAGCCGGTCGTCGTGCACGAGCAGCAACGCGCCACCCGCGAAGAACCCCTCGACGTACGCACCGGCGTGCGCAGCGGGCGTACCGGGCGTGAGCGCGCGGGCCAGCCGCCGCTCGACCTCGTCGGCCGCCATCCGGTCGGTGTCGGCGAGCAACCGCGCCAGCCGGCCGGCGAGCAGCGGCGGCAGCGCGGGCCGCTCCGCGAGCCGTTCGAGCGCCGAGAGCCAGCGGCCGGTGGCCGCCTCGCCGAGCAGACCCGTGACGTCGTGCACGCCGTCGACGAGCCCGGACAGGCGCGCCGCCTCGTCGTCGTCGATCCCGTGCGCCGCGGGCGGCAGGCCGGCGCAGATCCGGGCCAGCACCCGCTCGGCGACGGTGCCGAGCGATCCGGTGTCGGTGCCTCGCACGTCGCCGTAGCGGGTGGCTCGGGCGAGCGCGGGGAAGGCCGCCATGAGGTGGGCGACGTCGGCGTCGCCCGCGGCCCGGGCGTCCAGGGCGGCGAGCGCGTCCGGGAGGGCGTCCGGCAGGTCGGCGAGCAGGCAGCGCTCGACGGCGGCGGTGACGTCGGAGAGCGCGGGTGCGTCGGCCACTGCGGCCCGGACGCGGGCGGTGGCCGCGCCTGCGACCGTGGTGCCGTGGACGCCGGCCGCCACCAGGTCGACCTCGAACTCCGGCTGCCAGGCGAGCTGCCAGGTCTCGCGGAACGTGCCGGTGCTGCGGCGGGCGCTCGCGGCGGGCCTCCCCCACGGGATCCCGAGCACGCGCAGCCGATGCAGCAGCCGGGAGCGTTCCAGCCCACCGGGGTTGCGCAGGTCGAGGTCGAGCTCGCGGGGCTGGGGCTCGCGCTTGAGGCGCAGCCGGCGGGCGGTGGCGGCGAGGTCGGCCGCCAGTGGCGTGAGCGGGGCGTCGTCGGGAACCGCGCCCATCCGCTCTCCGACGACAAGACGCCGGGTGACTAGGTCGAGCTGCACCTCGTCGCCCCCGCACAGCACGGAGAGCGTGGCCTCGGTGACCTCGGCGAGCCCGGCGGACACGCGGTCGCGCAGCGCGGCGAGCGTGTCGGCGAGGCGCACCGCCTCGATCACGTGTGCGGTGGAGACGGGCAGGTCCTCGGCTCGCAGCACCCCCGCCACCGCGGTGAGCCAGCGCGCGGTGACGTCCTCGTCCGCTGTGAAGAGGTGGTGGTACCAGCCGGGGGACGTCACGCCTGCCCCGTAGCCGCTGGAGGCCGCCAGCCGGCCGTGGGTCCAGGGCACCCAGGCGCAGGCCGTCTTGCGCTTCGGCAGCCCGCGCAGCAGGGCCTGGTCGCGGGAAGCGGGCGGGAGCGGGTCGGTGAGCGCCGGCACGTGCCACGCGCCGCAGACGACCGCGATCCGCTCGAAGCCGTCCTTGCGGGTGCGGCGCAGCACCGTGCGCATGTAGGCCTCGCGGCGAGCGTCGTGGTCGCCGACCGGATCGTCCGCACGCAGGGCGGCCATCGCATCGGCGATCACGTCGAACGCGGGCTCCCTGCGGTGCTCGATCATGTCGTCCCACCAGCGCTCGGGGTCGTCGTAGCCCGCGACGGCGGCGAGTCGCGCCAGTGGGTCGCCGGAGCCGCCGGGACGGCCGTCGAGAGCGAACTGGTGGGCGGCCGGCAGGTCGCAGAACCGCACCGGCACACCGGCGTCCACGGCGTGGCGGATGGCCTGCCACTCGGGGCTGAACACGGCGAACGGCCAGAACGCGGCCCGCGAGACGTCGTCGACGACGTAGGCGAGCAGCGCGACGGGCGGCTCGAGGGCGGGGTCGACGGCCATGGGCACGAGTGCGTCGGCCTCGGGCGGTCCCTCGATCAGCACGACGTCCGGTCGGAACGCCACCAGCTCCGCGGTGAGGGCCCGGGACGAGCCGGGGCCGTGGTGGCGGATCCCGAACAGGCGGGTGTCGCTCACCCGCTGACCTCCAGGCCGGCCCGGTAGAAGTCGGCCCAGCCCTCCCGCTCGCGCACCACTGTCTCCAGGTACTCCACCCACACCGCGCGGTCGGCCACCGGGTCCTTGACGACCGCGCCGAGGATGCCGGCGGCGACGTCGTCCGCGCGCAGCACGCCGTCGCCGAAGTGCGCCGCGAGTGCGAGGCCCCCGGTGAGCACGCTGATCGCCTCGGCGGTGGACAGCGTGCCCGACGGCGACTTCACGGCCGTGCGCCCGTCCTCGGTGCGCCCGGACCGCAGCTCCCGGAACACGGTGACCACCCGGCGGACCTCGGCGAGCGCCGCGACGTCCGACGGCAGTTCGAGGGACGCGCCCAGCTGCGCCACCCGGCGGGCGACGATCTCCACCTCGGCGTCGGCCGTGTCCGGCAGCGGCAGCACGACGGTGTTGAACCGGCGGCGCAGCGCGCTGGAGAGCTCGTTGACGCCGCGGTCGCGGTTGTTGGCGGTGGCGATGAGGTTGAAGCCGGGCCGGGCCTGCACCTCGCTACCCAGCTCCGGCACCGGCATCGTCTTCTCGGACAGGATCGTGATCAGGGAGTCCTGCACGTCGGCGGCGATGCGGGTGAGCTCCTCGAGCCGGGCGATCTTGCCGTCGCGCATGGCGCGCAGCACCGGGCTCTCCACCAGCGCGGCGGGGCTCGGCCCTTCGGCGATCAGGCGGGCGTAGTTCCAGCCGTAGCGGATCGCCTCCTCGGCGGTGCCCGCGGTGCCCTGCACGAGCAGCGTGGAGTCGCCGCTGATCGCGGCGGCCAGGTGCTCGGACACCCAGGTCTTCGCCGTGCCGGGCACGCCGAGCAGCAGCAGCGCGCGGTCGGTGGCGAGCGTGGCCACGGCGACCTCGACCAGCCGCCGCGGGCCGACGTACTTGGGCGTGATCTCCGTGCCGTCGGGGAGCGTGCCGCCGAGCAGGTAGGTGACCACCGCCCACGGGGAGAGCCGCCATGAGGGCGGGCGCGGCCGGTCGTCGGCGGCGGCGAGCGCGGCGAGCTCGTCGGCGTGGTCCTGCTCGGCGTGCGGCCGCAACACGGCCGCAGCCATCGATCCGGTCATCGGTCCAGCTCCTCGTGCATCTCACGGCGGAAGGTCAGGGTGGTGGCGAGCTCCCGCCACCAGGGGGCGGCGCCGACCGGGAGGGGCGCGGTGGCGATCGGGTGGCGCAGGCAGCCGATCGGGACGGTGCGGCCGGCCGTGCGGGCGGCGCCACCGAGGCCCCGGTTGCCGGGATGGCTCGCGAGCCAGTCGAGCACGCCGGCGCCCAGCTCGACGGTCCACGGCGCGGGCAGCAGCGCCACCGCCGACGCCATCGCCTGCGGCGTGAGCTTCGCGGCGAGCACCGCCACGGCCGGCCGGTGCAGCCGGGCGGGCAGCAGGCGCACCATCTCGGTGACCGTGCCGTCGATGCTCGCCGGGTCGGCGGCGGCGAGCAGAGCGGCGCCCCACGGCGCGTCGCCCTGCCGCCCGGCTGCGAGGACCCAGCCGCCGCGCAGCACCCCGGGTTCGGCACGGGCGAGCACCTGCTCGGGGGTGCCGTACCGCGTCCAGTGGTCGAGCGGGGTGGCGCCGACGATCCTGCGCAGCAGCTCAGCGGGATGCCGGACGCCGCCTGCGTCGCGCAGGAGGCCGGCATCGTCGGGGTCGGGCAGCGTGACGGCCCACCGCTCCCCGGCCGGCTGCACGAGCCGGGCGGCCCGCTCGCGCATCCGAGCCGCGAGGCGCGACCCGGGCAGCCGGGCCAGCAGCTCGGCGGCCATCTCCCGCACCTGCCCGGCCCGGTCGTCCAGCGCCGTCTCCAGGAACGGTTCGTCGTCGGGGACGAGGTGCTCGCCCAGCACGGCGATCAGCTCGGCCCGCTCCCCTGCCGGCTCGCGCGTCCAGGTCGACCCCAGCGCGGTGCGGGCGGCGCCGGGGTCGGTGGCGAGCGTGCGGCGGAGCCACTCCCGGCGCTGCAGCGGGGTGCCGTACTCCCAGGCGCGGTCGCCGGTGACCGTGACGAGGAACGACCACTCCGGGTTGCGCTCCCCCAGCCAGCTCCCGGCCGGGCCGGCCACGGCCGCGAGCGGCGGGCGGAGCCCCGGCCTGGTGCGCGCGGCCTCGGCGAGCGCGGGCAGGTGCTCCGGCGGCACCCGCATTCCCTTCTGGTGCACCGCCCGCAGCCACTCACCGAGGAGCTCGGAGGGCATGCGCAGCAGTCGCCGCCGGGCCGCGGGCGGGACGAGCGGGCGGACGTCGCGCTCAGCTGCCGGCAGCCTGTTGTCGGGCCGGGCGGGCACGTGGCCGGCGCGCCGGTAGTTCGCGAGCACCGCCGCCGCTGTCAGCAGGGCCTCCTCGGCCTCCCCGGTGACCAGCGGGCGCACCGCCGCCGGCAGCCCCGCCGGATCGACGCGTCGCCGCCCCGTGCCGAGCAGCGCGGTGCTCACGAGATCGTCCCACCCGTTCACAGCCGCATCGCCCGGTCGCCGTCCCAGCAGGTCAGGGGGCGGAGCCCGGCGGCGTTCCACTCGCACGCGACGGTGACCGGGGCGCCCGCCGACACCGCGAGGAGCGGCCACGGGTCCACCCGCTCAGCCAGCGGCAGCGCGGCACCCTCGGGGTCGACGAGGACCCAGTCTGCGCCGTCGGCCACCGGGGCGACGTCGGCGAGGAGGACGGGCCAGCGCTCCAGCCAGGGATCGGCGGCCAGCGCGTCGGCGAAGGACTGCAACGCCGCGCTCACCGAGTCGCCGTCCGGCCGGCCAGCACGAACCGGCTCGTCCATGTCGGCGGCGAGGGCTCGCAGCGGCGCGGCACCCGGGTAGAAGGCGAGCTGCCCGCGGACGACGTGCCCTGCGGGGAACGTGCGGGGCAGCGGCTGGCCGGGCGGGGCGAACGCCAGCACGAGCGCCGGCCGGCCGGTGACCTGCCCGCGCAGCCAGGTGCGGCGCGTGGTGAGGCGCTCGGTGACCTCGTCGGTGACCGCGGCGACCAGCCACTCGTCGGCCACCCGCTCACCGGTCGCGAGCACCCCGGCCGTGTCGATGGGGAAGCCCAGGCGCGTCCGGACCGTGGCGGCGAGGTCGGCGGGCAGGGTGGACAGCCGGGTGCCGGCCCCTGCGAGCACGTGCAGGAGCGCGAGCTCGGCGAGCAGGCGACCGGGCCAGTCGCGACCCCGGCCGATCAGGCCGGCGGCGCGCCGCAGCCCGCCCGCCAGGCCGGGCGCCTGCGCGTCGACCATGCGGGCGGCGACGCCGTACAGCTCCTCCACGTCTGCCCCCGCCAGGCCGCCGCGCACCCGGTCGGCCAGCCATTCGCGCAGCTCCGCGGCGCCTGCGGCGACGCGGTCGGCGCGCTGCTCGGCCCGGCGCGCGGCGGCTTCCGGGTCGCGCGGCGCCTCGGGCTGCGTCGCGCGCCGACCGACCCGCCGAGCCCGCTCGGCCAGCCACGTGCGGACCCACTCCGGTTCCTCCCCCACCGGCACCGCGCCGTCGGTCCACAGGAAGAGCAGGCCGAGCGCGTGCTTGCAGGGGAACTTGCGGCTCGGGCACGAACACCGGAACGCGGGCTCGGCCAGGTCGACGCAGGTCAGGTAGGGGTCCTTGCCACTACCCGAACAGGCACCCCACACGGCGGCATCCGACGCGCCGAGGCCGGTCCATCCGGCGGCCACCGCCTGCGCGCGTCCGGCGGCAACGGACGGGGGATCGGGTGCGACCGCGAGCACCTGGTCCACGCTCCACCGCACCCGCGTCACAATAGGACGCACCTGTGACAGCCCGCGCTGCGGCGATTACCGTGCCCCGACGTGGAGCAGGGGCACGAGGAGGACGCACGCATGGACGGACCGCGCACGCTGGCGATCGACATCGGCGGGTCCGGGCTCAAGGCGATCGTGCTGGAGCCCGACGGCGAGATGGCGTCGGAGCGTACGCGCCGGGAGACGCCCTACCCGTGCACGCCGCCCGTCCTGCTCGACGAGCTGACCGCCCTGGTGGCGACCCAGCCCGAGCACGACCGCATCTCCGTGGGCTTCCCCGGCGCGATCCGGAACGGCCGGGTGCGCGAGGTGCCGGCGTTCTCCCGGCGGGGGCCCGGGCTCCCGCCGGACCCGGAGCTGGTGGCGATGTGGACCGGCTTCGAGCTGGAGGCCGCGCTCGCGGAGCGGTTGGCCAAGCCGATCCGCGTGGCCAACGACGCCGACGTGCAGGGCTGCGCGGTCATCGAGGGCCGGGGCATGGAGCTGGTGATCACCCTCGGTACCGGCGTCGGGTGCGCGGTGTTCTTCGACGGCAGGCTGCTGCCGCACATGGAGCTGTCGCACGGCACGTTCGGCGGCACGTCCATCGAGGTCGCCTGCGGCGACAACGAACGCCAGAAGATCGGCAAGGACCACTGGCGCAAGCGGGTGCACGAGGCGCTCGACGCGTTCGAGGCGATGGTGCTGCCCGACCACCTGTACATCGGGGGTGGCAACGCGAAGAAGCTCGACCCCGACACCATCGGCCCCAACCGGACGATCGTGCCCAACATCTCGGGGCTGCTGGGCGGCATCGCGCTCTGGGAGCGGACGGGTGACAGCCCGCGCGTCCCGACCGCCGCCCCGTCCTGAGGACGCGGCACTATGGCGTCCGTGTCCTCCGACGTCCATGCGACCGACATCACCGCCACCCCTGAGTGGACGGCCCTCGCCGAGCACCACGCGGCCGTCTCCGGCCGCCACCTGCGGGAGCTCTTCGCCGACGACCCCGAGCGCGCCACCGCCCTCACCGCCGCGGGGGCCGACCTCGTCCTCGACTACTCCAAGCACCGCATCACCCGAGACACCCTGCCGCTGCTCGCCGCGCTCGCCCGCGCCGCCGGGCTGCCCGAGCGCACGGAGGCGATGTTCGCGGGCGAGCACATCAACACCAGCGAGGACCGCGCGGTGCTGCACACCGCCCTGCGCGCCCCGGAGGCCACGGCGCTCGCCGTCGACGGCGTGGACGTGCCCGTCGAGGTCCACACCGTGCTCAGGCGGATGGGCGAGTTCACCGACGCCGTGCGGTCCGGGCAGTGGACCGGCCACACCGGTGAGCGGATCCGCGCCGTGGTCAACATCGGGATCGGGGGCTCGGACCTCGGCCCGGTGATGGCGTACGAGGCGCTGCGCGCCTACGCCGACCGCTCGTTCACCATGCGGTTCGTCTCCAACATCGACCCCACGGACATCGCCGAGGCCACCCGCGACCTCGACCCGGCCACCACCCTGTTCATCGTCTCGTCCAAGACGTTCACCACGCTGGAGACGCTCACCAACGCCAAGGTGGCCCGCCACTGGCTGGTCGACGGGCTCGGCGGCGACGAGTCGGCCGTGGCCAAGCACTTCGTGGCCGTGTCGACGAACGCGAAGGAGGTCCGCGCGTTCGGCATCGACGAGGCCAACATGTTCGGCTTCTGGGACTGGGTCGGCGGCCGCTACTCCGTCGACTCCGCGATCGGCCTCTCGCTGATGGTCGCGATCGGCAAGGAGCAGTTCGCCGAGTTCCTCGCCGGCATGTACGCGATGGATTCGCACTTCCGCAAGGCCCCCCTCGAGGAGAACCTCCCGGCGATCCAGGGCCTGCTCAACGTCTGGTACGTCAACTTCTTCGGCACCGAGACCCACGCGGTGCTCCCCTACAGCCAGTACCTGCACCGGCTGCCCGCGTACCTGCAGCAGCTCACGATGGAGAGCAACGGCAAGTCCGTCCGCGGCGACGGCAGCCCGGTCACCACGGTCACCGGCGAGATCTTCTGGGGCGAGCCGGGCACCAACGGCCAGCACGCCTTCTACCAGCTGCTGCACCAGGGCAAGCGGCTCGTGCCCGCCGACTTCATCGGCTTCGCCCAGCCCAACCACGGGATCGACGTGGACGGCGACGGGGACATGCACGACCTGTTCATGTCCAACCTGTTCGCGCAGTCCCAGGCACTGGCGTTCGGCAAGACCGCCGAGGAGATCGCCGCCGAGGGCACCCCCGAGCACGTCGTGCCGCACAAGGTGATGCCGGGCAACCGCCCGTCGTCCACGATCCTCGCGCCGAAGCTGACCCCCTCCACCCTCGGCCAGATCATCGCCTTCTACGAGCACGTCACATTCGTCGAGGGCACGATCTGGGGCATCGACTCGTTCGACCAATGGGGCGTGGAGCTGGGCAAGGTGCTCGCCAAGCAGCTCGCCCCCGTGTTGGCCGCCGACAAGGCCGACACCGGAGGCCTCGACGCCTCCACCGCGGCGCTCGTGCGCCGCTACCGGGAGATGCGGGGGCGCCCCGCCTGACCTGACCGCGAGGAAGGATGGCTGGACCCGACGACGATCGCCCCGCCGGGCTGCGGGAACCGACACCGCTCCCGCGCCCGCGACCCGGTGTCGGCGTGGCCGTCACCGTCCTCCTCGCGCTCGCGGCGCTGGCCGGGCTCTGGGCCGCGTTCACCGGCGTCGGCCCGGCCCAGCTCGACGCCGCGGTGCTCCACGAGTCGGTCGAGTCCCGCACCGACCCGCTCACCGCGGCGGCCGTCGTCGTCACCCACCTGGGCAGCACGGCCGCGATGGCCGTGCTCGCCGTCGTGGCCGGTGTTCGGCTGTGGATCACCGGCCGGCGGGCCGACGCCGTGCTCGTCATCGGTGCGATGGCAGGCGCCCAGCTCGTCTTCCGGGGCCTCAAGCTGCTGCTCGACCGCCCCCGGCCCCCGGAGAGCGGCCGGCTCGTGCACGCCGTGAGCGAGTCGCTGCCCTCCGGGCACGCCACCACGGCCGTCGTCGTGATCGGCACGCTCGTGGTGCTGGCCTGGCCGGGGCGAACCCCCGCCGTCCGCGCCGCCATGGTGGCGGCCGCCGCGGTGTGGGTCGGCGCGGTCGGCCTCACCCGCATCTACCTGGGCGTGCACTGGTTCAGCGACGTGATCGCGGGATGGCTGGTCGGCGGAGCATGGCTCGCGATCTGCGTGGTGGCGTGGAGCTGGTGGCGCGCCCGCGTAACCATGGCCGCCCCCGGAGCGAGAGCAGGGTGATGCCGCGCTCTCGCGGCCGGCTGGTGGTGGTTCGAGATGGGCTGGTTCTGGTTCGACGTCGTGGGCATCCTCGTCATCCTCACGGTCGTCTACCTCCTGGTGGTGGGCGCGGAGCGGCACCGCTGACGGCCGTGCGGATGCTGACGCCGGTTGGTCAGGTTGGCGCGATCCTCGACCGCGCCACGCGTCGGGCGCTCGGAGATGCACGACCCCAGTCGCCCGCCCTCCTGGTTTCGCCATCGGGACTCCCGTGGGAGTGCCGCGCGCTGCGATGCCGCGGTGGCCGGCTAGGAGAAGATCGATCCGGTGGGCGCTCTGGGAGATGCTCGTCTTGCCTCCCAGGGGGAATGCACGGCGACTGTCGGTGGTCACCCCCGTGGGATCGGGTCGGGACCACCGGATAGTTGCGCAGGCACCCGGCGGTGACGGTCTCTCCGCGAACCGCCGTGCCCTCCAGTCGGGGACGGCCGCCCGCGCAACCACGGAACTCGGTCGTTCTACCAACCTGACCCGCTGCTGACGCGAGGGGTCGGGCGAACCGGTGGGACTACTCGGTGGGCCGGGAGCGGGGCACCGAGGGCATCGGGGCGCGGGGTGTCGGGAACGGCGCGCCAAGCCGACGTTCCATGATCAGATCGACACCGCGGGCCGGGTCCGCGACCGAAGACCCAGAGCGGCAACTTGATCACGCCCTCGCCCAGGTGATCGTTCCGAGGTGCGGTTCTCCGCCCCGACCAGGGCGATCCACCTTTCTCCCGGGTCGATCATGGTGCGTTGATCACCGTGAGAGCACGCTTTGCGCCCGCGACCGGGCGATCGTCGCCACCTCGGATCGATCATGCGCACCGGGCTCCTGCCGATCCGCCCCCGCCCGACCGCCGCGGCCGCGGGTGCGCAGCCCAGCTCGAGGCCTCGACCGAACATGATCGCCGCCTGTGGTGCGAGAGCGACAGCTGGCTGCCGGGAACAGGCGCCTCGGCGGACCGGTTGACTCCCCTCGTGGGTCGATCACGGGTGCGGGCGCCTGAGCTGCGGGGGCGTCGCTGGCTGAACACCGGGGGCGCGGACCTCACGCTCGCCGGGCTGCGCGGGAAGATCGTGCTGCTCGACTTCTGGACGTTCTGCTGCATCAACTGCCTGCACGTCCTCGACGAGCTGCGCGAGCTGGAGGAGCGCTACGCGGACGTGCTGGTGACGGTCGGCGTGCACTCGCCGAAGTTCGTGCACGAGGCCGACCCGGACGCCGTCGCGGCCGCGGTCGAGCGGTACGCGGTGCACCACCCGGTGCTCGACGACCCGGAGCTCGTGACATGGGACGCCTACGCGGCGCGGGCCTGGCCGACGCTCGTGGTGGTCGACCCGACCGGCTACGTCGTGGCCCAGCTGTCCGGCGAGGGGCATGCGCACGGGCTCGGGGTGCTGATCGAGGAGCTCGTGGCCGAGCACGAGGCCGCCGGCACCCTGCACCGCGGTGACGGCCCGTACGTCGCCCCGCCGGAGCCCGCGACCGCGCTGCGCTTCCCCGGCAAGGCGATCGCGCTGCCCGGCGGGACGTTCCTCGTCTCCGACACCGCGCACCACCAGCTCGTCGAGCTCGAGCCCGACCTCGTCACCGAGCGGCGGCGGATCGGCACCGGGGAACGCGGCTTCTCCGACTCCCCCGCTCGCTTCTCGGAGCCGCAGGGTCTCCTCCTGCTGCCCGAGCCGGCGAGCGGGTACGACGTCGTGGTCGCCGACACCGTCAACCACGCGCTGCGCGGCGTGCGGCTCGCCGACGGGACGGTCACCACGCTCGCCGGCACCGGGGAGCAGCTGCGCGACCGGGTGGAGCCCGGCGCGAGCGCGGCCCAGCTGTCGTCTCCGTGGGACCTCGCCTGGTGGCGGGGCCGCGTCGTCGTCGCGATGGCCGGCAGCCACCAGCTGTGGTCGTTCGACCCGGCCTCCGGCACGGTCGAGGTGCTCGCGGGCACGACGAACGAGGGCCTGCGCGACGGCCCGTGCGAGGACGCGTTCTTCGCGCAGCCCTCCGGCCTCGCGACCGGCCCGGACGGCGCGCTCTGGGTGGCCGACTCCGAGGTCTCGGCCCTGCGGTCCGTGCACGCCGCCCCCGCCGCGGGCGCCCAGGTGGCGACGGCGGTCGGGATGGGCCTGTTCGACTTCGGGTTCCGGGACGGGCCGGCCGAGCAGGCTCTGCTGCAGCACCCGCTGGGCGTCGCCGTCCTGCCGGACGGATCCGTGGCCGTCGCCGACACCTACAACGGTGCGGTGCGCCGGTTCGACCCCGCGACCCGCACCGTCAGCACCCTCGCCAGGGACCTGCGGGAGCCGAGCGACCTGCTCGTCGACGGGGACACGCTCGTCGTGGTCGAGTCGGCCGGGCACCGGCTCGTCCGGCTGGCGATCCCGGCGAGCACCCGGGTCGATGGCGGTGCTCACCAGGTCCGGCGGGCCCGCACCGACCTCGCCCCTGGCACGCTGGCGCTGCGGATCGACTTCACGCCGCCAACCGGCCAGCACCTCGACGCACGCTTCGGCGACCCCACGTCCCTCACCGTGGCCGCATCCCCGCCCGAGCTGCTCGCCGACGGTGCGGGCACGGCCCCGGGTCTCGCGCGCACGGTGCGGTTCGCCCCGGACGCCCCCGCCGAGGGCGTGCTGCAGGTGAGCGTGGCGGCCGCCGCGTGCGACGACGGCGACGGGGTGTTCGCCGCGTGCCACCGCTACCAGCAGGACTGGGGCATCCCGGTGCGACTGGTCGACGGTGCCGCGGACGAGCTGGTGCTGGACCTGCGGGCGGTGCGCTAGGACCCGGTGGCGCTCGGCAGCAACGCAGGGCAGCCGGACGTCGTGTAGGCGGGGTCGTACTCGAAGTGCCACGGCTCGTTCTCGTAGCGGCGGCACCACCCGTGGGCGACTCCGTTGCGCTCGACCCACGCAGCGGAAGCAAGCGGCTGGATGTCCACCGCGATGCCTCGGACGTGCATCGACTCGTCGGGCTGCAGCACGTACTTGCTGGCCAGCTCCGCGCTGCCGAACTGCTGCACCGCGTCGGCGAACTGCCGCGCCTGCTGTTCCCGGCTCCGCTTGCCGTCGTTGACGCAGAGCTGCACGCCCTGCCCGCCCGCCGCGGTCCGCAGCCGCTGCCAGGCGGCGAGGACGTCCGGGCGCAGCTTCACCGCGGGCTCGTCGACGTAGCGCGCGTCGAGCGGGCACACCGGACCGGTCTCCGGGCCGGGGATCTCCTCGACGATCGCGATCGGCCGCCCCACGACCGGCACCCAGACGAGCACCATCCGACCGGTGGCGCCCAGCGCCGTCACCGCGGCGAGGGCGCCGAACAGCGACGCCACGAGCATTCCGACCACGGCGCGTCGGGTCCTGGCTGAGCGCGCGGTCGACACCGGTTCGAACCTACAGATCGACGATCAGCCGAGCTCCTGCGCCACCACGGCCGCGGCTTGCGCGAGGAGGGCGTAGTCCCGGGTCGCGTCCTCGGCCGCCCTGGACGTCAGCACCGCGAGCGCGATGGGCGCCCCGTCGGGCGGCCACAGGATCGCCACGTCGTTGGCGGTGCCGTAGCTGCCCGTGCCGGTCTTGTCGCCCACCCGCCAGCCCGGGGGCATCCCGGCGCGGATCCGCTCGTCGCCGGTCGTGTTGCCGACCAGCCACTGGGTGAACAGGTCGCGGTCGGCCGGGTCGAGGTGGTCGCCGAGCACCAGCGCCCGGAAGCTCCCCGCGATCGCCCGCGGGGTGGTGGTGTCGCGCTCGTCGCCGGGGATCGCGGTGTTCAGCTCGGGTTCCGCGCGGTCGAGCCGGGAGACCTGGTCGCCGAGCGAGCGGGCGAACGCGGTGATCCCGGGCGGCCCGCCGACGTCGGCCAGCAGCAGGTTGCCCGCGGTGTTGTCGCTGTAGCGGACGGCGGCGTCGCAGAGCTCGCGGATCGTCATGCCGTCGGCGACGTGCTGCGCCGCGACCGGCGAGGGATCGACGAGGTCGGCCTGGGTGAACCGCACGCGCTCGTCCAGGTACTCGGGCGGCGTGCGGTGCAGCACCGCGGCCGCGGCCAGCGCCTTGAACACCGAGCACATCGCGAACCGCTCGTCCGCGCGGTGGGCCAGCTCCCGCCCGGTGCCGGTGTCCACCGCGTAGACCCCGAGGCGCGCGTCGAAGCGCTGCTCCAGCTCGGCCAGCCGATCCGTGCGTACGGGTTCGGGGGCCGGCGGCGCGAGCGGCGGGGACGGGGGCGGGGACGCCGTGGCGCACCCGGCCAGCGGCAGCAGCAGCGCCGCGCCGAGGACGGAACGGCGACTGAGCTTCTTCTCGATCATGCGCAACAGGCAAGCAACGGCCGAGCGATAGCGCAAATATGACGACACGCGGGGCGCGATATGGATCGGCTATCGCCGCTGCTACCGTCTCGCCGTGGATCTCCTCCGGCACCTGGAGTTCTTCGTCACGATCGCCGAGGAGGAGCACTTCGGGCACGCCGCCGCCCGGCTCGGGATCGCGCAGCCCCCGCTCTCGCAGGGGCTGCAGCGGCTGGAGCGGTCGCTCGGCGTGGTGCTGGTCGACCGCAGCTCCCGCGGCGCCCGGCTCAACGCAGCAGGCCGCGACCTCCTCCCGCGGGCCAGAGCCCTCCTGGAGGGAGCCGAGGACCTGCGCCGAGCGGCGAGCGCGCACGGCTCGGCGCCGGTCCGGATCGGCGCCGTGCCGCAGCTCCCGATCCGGACGCTCGCCGCGCTCGTCACCGCGTGCAGCAACCCGCCGGAGATCGTCACCGCGCCGTCCACCGAGCTCCTCGACGCGCTCTCGGCGGGCCGGCTCGACCTCGCCGTCGTGCTGCACCCCGCGCTCCTCGGCTCGCTGCAGAGCGGGCCGGTCCACCACCTCGCCACCACGCTGCTCCTCCCGGCCGGCCACCCGGCGCCGGGTCCCGTGGTCCTGCGGTCGCTGCGTGGGCTGGCGCTCGCCGCTCCCCCGCGGGCCCACGCACCGGCGGCGCACGACCTCCTGCTCGACACGCTGGAACAGCGCGGGCTCGTCACCACCCCGCTGGGCGCTCCGGACGACCGCGCCGCACTGGCGCTCGTCGCCGCCGGGCGGGCGTTCGCGCTCACCGCCGAACCGGATCTCGACGCGCCCGGCGTCGTCCGGCGCGAGATCGCAGGTGAGCCGCTGCCGCTACGGCTGCGCGTGGCGTGGCGGGGTCCGAGGCCCGCCGTCCTCGACGCCGTGCTGGACGTCCTGCCGTGACGGGGCTGGAGCGGGAGATCCGCCGCACGTTCGCCGACGCAGGCGTCCAGGGCCGGCTGCACGCCGCACCGATCGACGGGCCGACCCGCGAGGTCGGGGTGGACCCGGACGAGCCGGCCGTGATGGCGTCGGTCTACAAGCTGCCGTTGCTCGTCGCGTTCTGCCGGCGCGTGGACGCCGGTGAGATCGACCCGCGCGAGCGGGTCACCGTCCACCCGGCCGAGCACACGGCCGGCCCCACCGGCCTGTCCGTACTGCGCGACCCCGTGACGATGTCGTGGCGCGACCTCGCCTGCTCGATGATCAGCGTGTCGGACAACACCGCGGCCGACGTCCTGCTCCGGCGCGTCGGCCTCGCGCACGTGAACGAGACCCTGAGCGACCTCGGGCTGGAGCGCACGCGCGTGCTCGGCGGCACGGCCGACGTCCACCGCAGCCTCGTGACCGACACCGCCACCGCCGACACCGCCGCCGCGTTCCGCGCACTGACCAGCAACGACGCCGCACCGGCCGTTCGTGCGTACGACGCCGTGCTCGCCAGCGCCACGACCCCGCGCGAGATGACCCGCCTGCTCGCCGCCGTCTGGTCCGACCGCGCGGCCTCGCCCGAACGGTGCCGGTTCGCCCGGGAACTGCTCGGCGCGCAGGCATGGCAGCACCGGCTGCGCTCGGGCTTCCCCCCGGTCGGGGTGCGGGTGGCCGGCAAGACCGGCACCCTGGCCGCGGTCCGCAACGAGGTGGGCGTGGTGCAGTTCGACGGCGAGCGCCCGGTCGCGGTCGCGGTGTTCACCCGCGCCGCCCGCGCCGAGGAGCTGCTGCCCCGGGCCGACGCCGTGATCGGCCAGGCCGCTCGCCTCGCGGTCACGGAGCTGCGCTCCGGCCGCCTGTGAGAGCAAGGCATCAGTGGGCGGCCGTGGCGAGCCGGACGGCGACGGTGGCCAGCACCAGCCCGGTGAACTGCTCGATGCGCGCCTTCACGCGCGGGCGCCGCAACCAGCGGCCGAGCCGGTCGACCACGGCGACGTACAGGCCGAACCAGGCCACGAAGAGCACCGCGAAGATCGCGGACAGCAGCAAGGCCTCGACCCGCGGCGAGGCGCTGTCGACGGAGAGGAACTGCGGCAGGAAGGTGACGAAGAACAGCGCCACCTTCACGTTGAGCGCGTTCGACAGGAAGCCCTGCCGCACGTAGGCCGTCCACCGCTGCGGCACCGCGACCACCGCGGCGTCGTCCGGCTCGCGGCTGGTTCGCCTCGCCGACCGCAGCATCTGCACGGCGAGCCACAGCAGGTACACCGCACCGACGATCTTCAGCGCGGTGAACGCCGTTGCCGACGCGATCAGCAGCGCCGACAGCCCGAGCGCGGCACCTGCGGCGTGCACCGCCACGCCCAGCACGCCGCCGAGCATGGTCAGCAACCCGCCCCGGCGGCCGCCGCGCAGCGAGTTGCCGGTGATCAAGGCCTGGTCCGGGCCCGGCATCATGATCAGCAACAGGGCCGCGACCGCGAATGTCGTCATGAAGCGAGCATGGCGGCGGCCGACGAATTAATCCAATGTCAAAATCAGCGGATACTCATTCACATGCTCTATGAATGCCTTTCCCGCGCACGGTGACGACCTCGCCGCTTTCGAGGGCGACGAGCACCGCGCCGTCGGGAGCAACGGCCACGCCGTGCGGCTCGCTCCCCGCTCCGAGGTCGTGCACGGCGGTCACGGCGCCGTCCACGTCGAGGTGGGCCAGGGCGCTCGCGGCCCACAGCGTGACCCAGCAGCCGCCTTCGCCGTCCGGTGCGACGGCGTGCGGGCGAGCGCCCCGGTCCGGCAGGTCGAACTCCTGCAACGGCTCCCCCGGGACGAGCCGCCCGACGCGCCCGGCGCCGATCTCGGCGAACCACAGCGCGTCGCGGTCTGCCGCGATCCCCACGGGGCCGCACCCGGGATCCGGGAGGGGGTGGACGGTGATCTCGCCCGAGGCGTCGACGCGGCCGAGCGCGGCGCCCCGGTTGAGGGTGAACCACATCGCGCCGTCCGGCCCCGCTGTGACCATCGCGGGCATGCCGCTGTCACCGGGCACCGGCGTGAGCGCGACCTCCCCGTCCGGAGCGAGCCGGCCGACGGCGTCCGCGCCGGTGGCCGTGAACCAGACGGCGCCATCAGGCGCGACGGCGATCCCGAACGGCCCGCCGCTGACGGGGAAGCTGCGTCCCGCCCCGCCGAGGCGGTCGATGCGGTCGTCGCCGCCCCGGGTGACCCACACGGCCCCGTCCGGTCCGACCGCGAGCAGCGACGGCCGGGAGGCCGGGTTCCCGAGGTCGTGCAGCTCGGCCGGGCCGTCGGATGGCAGGCGAGCGACCTGGCCGGAGTGCACGAGCGTGACCCAGGCATCGCCCGCGGCATCGACGGCAACGGCGTACGGGCCGGCGCCGGCTTCACCGACCGGGGTTCGAATGAGCATCAGACCTCCTAGACGCGACTGATGTCGCAATAGGAGGATAGAGGCATGTCGATCGCGCGCCGGCCCGGGGGCCGCACCGCTCGCACCCGGACCGCGGTACTGGCCGCCGTCGAGGCCGAACTGCTCGACCACGGTGTCGACGGGCTCACGGTCGACGGGGTGGCGGAGCGGTCGGGCGTGCACCGGGCCACGGTGTACCGGCGGTGGCACGACGTCGGCGGCCTCCTCGCCGACGCGCTGGCCGCCGGCCGGGAGGACGACTGGCAGCCTGCCGACCACGGCTCGCTCGCCGCCGACCTCGTCGCGCTCAACCGGGACGTCGTCGAGCACCTGGCCGGGGAGCGTTCACTGAGCCGGGCGCTGATCATCGCCTCGTACCGCTCCCCCGCGGCCGCCGCCGCCCTGCGCGAGTTCCTCGACGACCGGTACCGCCGCTGCGAGGTGGTCGTCGCCCGGGCCGTGGCCCGCGGCGAGGCGCCGGCAGACACCGACGCCCGACGCCTGCTCGTGGCCGCCACCGCCCCGCTGTACCACGAGATCCTGCTGCTGGGCGGCACCGTCGACGACGCGCTCGCCGTCCGATGCGCCACGGACGCCGCCCGCGCCGCCGCGACGGGTGTCTACACCTGATGCCCCTGAGCGCTAGACGCCCAGCCAGGTCAGCACCGCCATGACGCGGCGGTGGTCGTCGCCCGACGGCGGTAGGGCGAGCTTGGTGAAGATCGACGAGATGTGCTTCTCCACCGCTCCCTGGCTGATCACCAGTGCGCGGCCGATGGCGGTGTTGGTGCGCCCCTCCGCCATGAGCGCCATCACTTCGCGCTCGCGCGGGGAGAGCTCGGCGAGGGGGTCGCGGCGTCGGCGGTGTGCGAACAGGGCCGAGACGACCTCCGGGTCGAGGACGGTGCCGCCGTCGACCACCCGCTGCAGCGCGTCGGAGAGATCGGCGAGCTTGGAGACCCGGTCCTTCAGCAGGTAGCCGACGCCCCCGCCCGCGGTGAGCAGGTCGGAGGCGTAGGACTCCTCGACGTACTGCGAGAGGACCAGGATCGCCGTGCCGGGCACCGTGCGGCGAACTTCCAGTGCCGCGCGCAGGCCCTCGTCGGTGAACGACGGGGGCATCCGCACGTCGACGACGGCGACGTCGGGCTTGTGCTCCTGCACGGCCGTCACCAGGCTCTCGCCGTCGCCGACGGCGGCCACCACGGTGGCCCCTGCCTCGTCGAGGAGGCGGACGAGCCCCTCCCTGAGCAGGAGCGAGTCCTCGGCGAGCACCACACGCATTTAGTGTCCCCCACCCGAAGTCCGGCACCTGCCTCGACGGCCCAGCTCCCCGCTGGGCGCACCGGCGAACCGACCGAGTACGCCCGGTACGAGGCCGGCCCGCCGGCACACCCAGCGGAAAGCTGGATCCGCCGACGCAGGCACCGGACCTCGGGTGGGGAACACTACCGATCATCCCCCACCCCGCGCAGCGGGATCTCGGCGGTCAGCACGGTGGGTCCGCCGGGCGGGCTCACCACGTCCAGCACACCCTCGACGGTGGCGAGGCGGTCGGCGAGCCCGGCGAGGCCGTGGCCCTTCCCGAGGTGGGCGCCGCCGCGACCGTTGTCGCGCACCTGCACCAGCACGCGGCTGCCGTCGGCGCTGACCATCACCGTCACGAGGGAGGCGTTGGCGTGCTTCGCGACGTTCGTGAGCGCCTCGGTGACCACGAAGTACGCGGTGTTCTCGACGGCGGCCGCGAGGCGCTGCCCGTGCGGGAGCGCGACGTCGAGGGAGACCTCCACCGGGCAGCGCGCGGCGGCGGCGGCGAGGGCGGGGCCGAGGCCGCGGTCGGCGAGGATCGGCGGCGCGATGCCGCGGGAGAGGGCGCGCAGCTCGTCGAGGGCCTCGCGGCTCTGCGTCAGGGCCTCCGCCACCAGCGGGCGCGCCTTGTCGGGGTTGTCGTCGAGGCGCCGGGCGACCGCCTCGAGGTCCATGTTCAACCGGACGAGCCGCTGCTGCGGGCCGTCGTGGATGTCGCGCTCGAGCCGGCGCAGGGTCTGCGCCTCGGCCTGCACGGCGGCGCGCCTGCTGGACTCCAGCTGGGCGGCGCGGGCGCGCAGAGCGGCGGTCTGGTTGGTGAGCAGGCCACGCGCCAGGCCCGCCCGGGCGGCGACCAGCCCGCGGATCACCAGCGGTGCCGTCGCCACCATGATCACGCCGAGCGCCGTGTTGAGCACGATCTCGCCCAGCCGGAACTGGTAGCCGAAGATCAGCCAGAACAGGCCACCGTCGCCGTCTCCTCGGGGGAGCGACCACTCCCACGTGACGTACAGCACCGAGCCGAGCCCCCCGACCGTCCAGACCACGGCGATGACGAACATCGCGAGCCGCACCGGGAAGGCCACCACGGCGTGCAGGAGGTCGCGCCAGGACTGCGGGTCGGCGAGCATGCTGAACAGGCGGCCGATGCCCCGGCCGCGCGTCTCGCGGTAGTGGTGCGGCGGCAGCGGGCGGCCCGTGGCCCACTCGGCACCCCGCCGCTCGACGCCCGCCAGCCCGCGCGAGGCCCGCAACGTGCCGGCGAGGATCGGCAGCCCGAGCCACACCACGATCGTGCCGACCCCGGCGGCGAACCCCGCGACCGCGATCACGAACGCGACGATGGCGAGCGGGAGGCCACCGAGCAGGTAGCCGAGACCCCGCCAGAACCGCTGCGAGGCGGTCATGGGCCCGGTGACGGGCACGTATTCGGTCATACCGCGACTCTCGTCCCCCCTCGCGACGCAACCCAGCCGGTGCGCCTCCCGCTGAGGGTAGGGCGAACCCGAACTCGGGCGCGCATAGGCTGATCACCATGGAGAGGCAGACCTGGGAAAGGGTCGACGAGTACTTCACCGGGCAGCTGCTCGGGCCCGATCCGGTGCTCGACGCGGCGCAGGAGGCGAACGCACTCGCCGGGCTGCCTGCGATCGACGTCAGCCCGGCGCAGGGCAAGCTGCTGCACCTGCTCGCCCGCACGGTCGGCGCCCGCCGGATCCTCGAGATCGGCACGCTCGGCGGCTACTCGACGATCTGGCTCGCCCGCGCGCTCCCGGCCGACGGCGAGCTCGTGACGTGCGAGATCAACCCGGCCCACGCCGAGGTGGCCCGCGAGAACGTCGCCCGCGCCGGGCTCGGCGGCGTCGTCGACGTGCGGGTCGGGCCCGCGATCGACACCCTCCCCACCCTCGACGGGCCGTTCGACCTGGTCTTCATCGACGCCGACAAGCAGTCGAACGCGGAGTACTTCCGGCACGCCCTACGCCTGTCGCGGCCCGGCACGATGATCGTGGTGGACAACGTGGTGCGTGGCGGTCGGGTCGCCGACACCTACAACTCCGACCCGGACGTCCGCGGCACGCGGGAGGTGGCCGAGGTGATCGCGCAGGAGCCGCGTGTCGACGCCACCGTCGTCCAGACGGTGGGGAGCAAGGGCTACGACGGCTTCCTCCTCGCGCTCGTCCGACAAGACGCTTAGTCGTTTGCCATAATGCCTTCGTGCTCGACGTGGATCTGGTGAAGGCGCTCGCCAACGACAAGCGCCTGCAGATCCTGGACTGGCTGCGCGACCCGGAGGCGCACTTCCCGCCCCAGCGCGACGGCGACCTGGTCCGCGACGGCGTGTGCTCCCTGTTCATCGCCGAGAAGCTCGGGGTCAGCCAGCCCACGTGCGGCGAGCACCTGAAGGTCCTCAGCCGGGCCGGGCTGATCCACGGCAGGAGGATCAAGCAGTGGGTCTTCTACCGCCGCGACGAGGAGCGGATCGCGGCGGCGAAGGGGCAGCTCGCCGGTGGATGGTGAGAACGACGTCGATCGGATAGCAGCCGCCGGATAATCGCTGCCGGTTCGGCGGAACGCGATGCCAGGATCGCGGCCATGGTCCTCGACCCGAACCGGCGGCTGCAGTCCGTGTACGTCCCGGTCGGCGATGGCGTACGGCTCGCTGTCGACGTCTGGTTGCCGGTCGAGCGGGTCGCGGCCGGCGAGGCGGTCGGTGCGGTTGTCCGGACCACCCGCTACCACCGCGCGCAGGAGCCGGCTCGCGCCGGTCCCGAGTTCGATTCCAACCGGGCGGAGGCCGAGCTGTGGAACGCCGCCGGGTTCGCGTTCGTCGTGGCCGACGCGCGCGGCACGGGCGCGTCGTTCGGGATGCGGGCCGGCGAGCTCGGTGAACGCGAGATCGCCGACTTCGGGGAGCTGGTCGACTGGGTGGCGAAGTGGCCGTGGTCGAACGGCCGGGTCGGTGTCCACGGCACGTCCTACGAAGGCCAGGCCGCCGAGCTCGTCGCGCGGCTCCGCAACCCGCACGTGGCTGCCGTCGCAGCGTTGTTCAGCCCGAACGACCCATATCGGCAGCTCTTCTACCCGGGCGGAGCCGCCACTGCCGGCCGCTTCGCACGGTGGATGTGCGAGAGCCGGCTGAAGGACGGCGTGATCGGGGCTCGCGAGCGACTGGCCGAGATGCAGGGCCTGCCCGCGGAGGCGATCGAACGTCCGACGCCGGTCAAACCGGTCGACGGCCCGGACGGGCGGGCCCTGCTGGCCGAGGCGGTCGCGGAGCACCAGTCGAACACCGACGTGCACGAGCTGATGGACCAGGTGCCGTTCCACGACGACCGGGTGGAAGGGCTCGACTGGGCGGTCACCACACCGGCCGCCGCGTACGAGGCGATCGCCTCGACCGGTGTCCCCCTGTTCGTGCGGGTCGGCTGGGTCGACGGCGCCTTCGTCGCCGGCGCTCTGACCCGCTTCGCCACCCTGCCCAACCACCAGACCGTCGAGATCGGGCCGTGGGGACACGGCGGCCGCACGTACGCCGACCCCCTGCTGCCCGCCGGTCCGCACGACGGAAGTGATCTCGCCACCCTGGAGGGCCAGGACCGCCGCCTGGTGGAGTTCTTCGCGCGATACCTCGAAGCGGACTCGGCGCCGCCTGCGGGAGGCGGCACGCTGACGTACAGCACGCTCGGCACGGGTCAGTGGCGGACCGTGGACTCATGGCCGCCCGACAACCTCGAAGTACGCCGGCTGTACCCGGGTCCGGCCGGCGAGCTGGCGGACGACGCGGGGTACGGGTCGTCGGTCCGGTACGCCGTCGATCCCGGCTCGTCGACCGGTCCCACCAACCGATGGCTCGCCGGCGAGATCGGCCGGGGCGCGGCCTACCCGGACCGGCGGGGCTCCGACGAGACGGTGCTCACCTTCACCTCCGCACCCCTCCCGGCCGACCTCCACGTTCTCGGCTTCCCGGTGATGACGCTCCGCATGGCGACGAACGGCACCGACGGCGTGGTCTACGTCTACCTGGAGGACGTCGGTCCCGACGGTTCGGTTACCTACCTGACCGAGGGCTGCCTGCGGTTCCTCCAGCGCGCGACGGCCGGCCCGCCCGAGCCCACGGGTCTGGGCGTACCGCGCAGCTTCGCACGCGCCGACCGTCTCCCGGTCGAACCCGGGGAGGACCTCGACCTGGTCGTCGAGCTCCTGCCGGTGTCCGCGTTGCTCCGTGCCGGCCACGGGCTCCGGATCGCGATCGCCGGCAACGACGCCTCCTGTTTCTCCTACTACGGCTCGCCGGGCGAGACCTTCACCCTCACGCTGGGCGGGTCCACGCACCTGGACCTTCCCGTCCTACGAACGGGATGATGCGCCGGCCTACCGCGGGTAAGTTCCCCCCATGGAGCCCTCCGACCTCGCCGACATCCTGTCCGCGGTGCGCGACTTCGTCCGCAAGGAGGTCGTGCCGATCGAGGAGCAGATCGACGCCGAGGATGCGATCCCGGAGCGCGTGATCGCCACGTGCAAGGAGATGGGCCTGTACGGCTTCGCGATCCCGCAGGAGTACGGCGGGCTCGGCATGACGCTCACCGAGGAGGCGCAGCTCGCGTTCGAGCTGGGCTGGACCACGCCCGCGCTGCGGTCGCTCTTCGGCACCAACAACGGCATCGCGGGGCAGGTGCTGCTGGTCGGCGGCACGGAGGACCAGAAGCAGGGGTGGCTGCCGCGGCTCGCCTCTGGCGAGGTCACGGCGTCGTTCGGGCTGACGGAGGCCGACGCCGGTTCCGACCCGGCCGGGCTGGCCACCACCGCCCGCCGGGACGGTTCCGACTGGGTGCTGAACGGCTCGAAGCGCTACATCACCAACGCGCCGATCGCGGACGTGATCATGGTGTTCGCCCGCACCAACCCGGACGCCGCCGGCAACCGGGGCATCTCCACGTTCCTCGTCCCCGCCGGCACGAAAGGGCTCACGGTAGGGCCGCGGGACCACAAGATGGGCCAGTTCGGCGCCTGGACCGCCGACGTGTACCTCGACGACGTGCGGGTGCCGGCCGAGGCACTCGTCGGCGGGGCCGACGGCGTGGACCGCGGCTTCCAGACGGCGGCCAGGTGCCTTGCCCACGGCCGCGCGCACATCGCGGCGCTGTGCGTCGGGATGGCGGGACGCCTCGTCCACGAGTCGGTCGAGTTCGCGCGGACCCGCGAGCAGGGTGGCCGGCTGATCGCGTCGTTCCAGCTGGTGCAGGGCCTGATCGCCGACTCGGTGACCGACCACATGGCCGGCCGCTCGCTCGTCCTCGACGTCGCGCGGGCGTACGACGCAGGCACCGACAAGGTGCAGGGCCCGTCGGTCGCCAAGTACTTCGCGAGCGAGATGGTGGGCCGGGTCGCCGACCGCGCGGTGCAGGTGCACGGCGGCGCCGGCTACATCCGCGGCGTGGCGGTCGAGCGGTTCTACCGCGACGCGCGGCTGTTCCGGATCTACGAGGGCACGAGCCAGATCCAGCAGGTGATCATCGCGCGGCAGGCGCTCGGCGACGCCGCCCGTGCCTGAACGGACCTTGCCGCGAGCCCGGAAGTTGACCAAGGTGCTGGACATGGCCGACTTCCTCGAGGACCTCACCCGCAGGGCACTCGCTCGCGAGCCCATCCCCCGCGACGCGGCCCTGCGGGTGCTCGCCGGCGGCGACGAGCTGCTCGACGTCGTCGCCGCGGGTTTCCGCGTGCGGCGGGAGTTCTTCGGCCGCCGGGTCAAGCTCAACACGATCATCAACCTCAAGAGCGGGATGTGTCCCGAGGACTGCGGCTACTGCTCGCAGCGGCTGGGATCCGAGGCGGACGTCCTCAAGTACTCGTGGGTCGCGCCCGACGAGGCGGCGAGCATCGCCGACCGCGCGGTACGAGCGGGCGCCAAGCGCGTGTGCCTGGTCGCGAGCGGCCGCGGGCCGGGCGAGCGCGACATCACCCGCGTGGAACGCACGATCGACGCGATCAAGGCCGACCAGCCCGACGTCGAGGTGTGCGTGTGCCTCGGCCTGCTCTCCGACGGCCAGGCCGACCGGCTGCTGGCCGCGGGCGCGCACGCCTACAGCCACAACCTCAACACCAGCGAGGCCCGCTACCGCGACATCTGCTCCACCCACACGTTCGCCGACCGCGTCGACACGGTGGAGCGGGCGGCTGCTGCCGGCCTCTCCCCCTGCTCCGGCGCGATCTTCGGGATGGGCGAGTCCGACGAGGACGTGCTCGACCTCGCCTTCGCGCTGCGCGACCTCGACCCGGACTCGGTGCCGGTCAACTTCCTGATCCCGTTCGCCGGCACCCCGCTCCAGGGTCGCTGGGAGCTCACCCCCGAACGCTGCCTGCGGATCCTCGCGGTGTTCCGGTTCGTGTTCCCCGACGTCGAGGTCCGGCTCGCCGGCGGCCGGGAGATCCACCTGCGCAGCCTGCAGCCGCTCGCGCTGCACCTCGCCAACTCGATCTTCCTCGGCGACTACCTCACCAGCGAGGGTCAGCCGGGCGCCGACGACCGGCAGATGATCGCCGACGCCGGGTTCACGATCGAGGGCCTCGACGAGCAGACCCTGCCGGACGCCCGTCACGACCTCGTGGTGGTGCGACGCCGGGGCGCGGGCACCGATCTCCCCGCTAACGCCTGATGTCGCTCTTGATGTCGCGCACGATGTCGTAGCGGTCCAGGTTCATCACCTTGTCCCACGCGGCCACGAAGTCGCGCACGAACCTCTCCCGCGCGTCCCGGCTCGCGTAGACCTCGGCGATGGCCCGCAGCTCGGAGTTCGAGCCGAACACCAGGTCGACGCGGCTGGCCGTCCACCTGACCTCGCCGGTCGCGCGGTCCCGGCCCTCGTACGTCTCGGCGCCCTTGGCCGTCGGCTTCCACGTGGTGCGCATGTCGAGCAGGTTCACGAAGAAGTCGTTGGTCAGCGCCCCCGGTGTCGTGGTGAGCACGCCGAGCGGGGACCGGCGGTGGGTCGCCCCCAGCACGCGCAGGCCTCCGACGAGGACGGTCATCTCGGGTGGGCTCAGGCCCAGCAGGTTGGCGCGGTCGACCAGCAGGAACTCCGACGGGAGCCGGTCGCCCTTGCCGCGGTAGTTGCGGAACCCGTCCGCGCGCGGTTCCAGCGGGGCGAACCACTCCACGTCCGTCTGGTCCTGGGTCGCGTCGGTGCGCCCCGGGACGAAGGGCACCTCGACGTCGTGACCCGCTTCCCCCGCCGCCTGCTCCACGGCAGCGCACCCGCCGAGCACGATCAGATCGGCCAGCGAGATCCGCTTGCCGAACGACTCCTGGATCCCTTCGAGGGTGTTCAGCACGTGGGTCAGGTCGTCCGGGTCGTTGACCTCCCAGCCGCGCTGCGGTTGCAGGCGGATGCGGGCCCCGTTGGCCCCGCCGCGCTTGTCGCTGGAGCGGAAGGTCGAGGCCGAAGCCCACGCCGTGGACACCAGCTGGGAGACCGACAAGCCGGAGCCGAGGATCTCCCGCTTGAGCGCGGCGACGTCCTCGGCGTCCACCAGTTCGTGGTCGACGGCGGGGACCGGGTCCTGCCAGATCAGCGTCTCCTGTGGCACCAGCGGGCCCAGGTAGCGCTGGATCGGTCCCATGTCGAGGTGCGTCAGCTTGAACCAGACCCGGGCGAACGCGTCCGCCAGCAGGTCCGGGTCCTCGTGGAACCGGCGCGCGATGGGCCCGTAGACCGGGTCGAGCCGCAGCGCGAGGTCCGTGGTCAGGATCGTCGGGGCGTGCGACTTCGACGGGTCGTGCGCGTCCGGCACGGTGCCCGCCCCTGCGCCGCCTCGCGGAATCCACTGCCACAGTCCGGCGGGGCTCAGCGCCACGTCCCACTCGTAGTCGAACAGGGTGCGGAAGAAGCTGTCGTCCCACCGGGTCGGGGTGGGGGTCCACGTCCCCTCGAGCCCGCTGGTGACGGTGTCCGGCCCCTTCCCGGTGCCGTGGCCGCACCGCCAGCCCAGCCCCTGCTCCTCGAGCGGGGCGCCCTCGGGTTCGGGCCCGAGGTGCTTCTCCGGGTCGGCCGCGCCGTGGGTCTTGCCGAAGGTGTGGCCGCCTGCGATCAGTGCGACGGTCTCCTCGTCGTCGAACCCCATGCGCCGGAACGTCTCGCGGATGTCGCGGGCCGACGTGATCGGGTCGGGGACGGTGTTCGGGCCCTCCGGGTTGACGTAGATGAGCCCCATCTGGTCGGCGGCCAGCGGGCCCGTCAGCTCCCGGACGCCGGTGTGGCGCTCATCGCCGAGCCAGGCGCGCTCGGGGCCCCAGTACACGTCGTCGTCGGGCTCCCAGACGTCCTCCCGCCCGCCGCCGAAACCGAAGGTCCGCAGGCCCATCGACTCCAGGGCCCGGTTCCCCGCGAAGATCATCAGATCGGCCCACGAGATCTTGCGGCCGTACTTCTCCTTCACCGGCCAGAGCAGCCGGCGGGCCTTGTCGAGGTTGCGGTTGTCCGGCCAGCTGTTGAGCGGCGCGAACCGCTGCATGCCGGCGCACGCGCCGCCCCGGCCGTCGCCGACCCGGTACGTGCCTGCGCAGTGCCACACCATCCGGACCACGAGCGGGCCGTAGTGGCCGAAGTCGGCGGGCCACCAGTCCTGGGACGTGGTCAGCACCTCGTCGACGTCCCTCGCCAGGGCATCGAGGTCGAGCGTCAGGAACTCCGCGGCGTAGTCGAAGTCCTCGCCCATGGGGTTCGCGGCGGCCGGGTGCTTCCGCAGGATGCTCAGGTCGAGCTGGTCGGGCCACCAGTCGCGGTTGCTCGTGGGCCGTTGCGGGGGTCTGCGGGGCGCGACCGGGGTGGGGAGGCCGAGCCCGCCCCCGCTCCTCTCGTCAACGGCGTCCGGGCTCCGGTGTACGTCCGTCATCGTGGCGAACCGCCTTTGCCTCTACGTCACAGGCCGGTACCCGCCACAGTAGGTACTGTTTCCGGGCTCCGTCACGCACCTATCGGCCAGGTCCGCGCCTCCTGCGCGCGCACCGCCGACCGGGTGCCGACCAGCGTGGCGACGAACGCGAGCACCAGCGCCACCAGCACGCCGAGGTTCGCGTACGCCCACGGCCCCTCCCGGCCCCCGAGCGGGCCGAGGAGGTAGCCCTGCCAGGCCAGCCAGGTCGCCGAGCTGTTGACGACCAAGCCCCATCCGAGCAGCGTGCAGCCGACCACCACGGCGATCGGGAACGGCCGCACGTCGCCGTAGCGCCCGGCGGGGTCGAAGAGGGCGGCCTCGTCGTAGTCGCCGCGCCGCAGCGCGATGTCGGCGAGCATCACGCCGCACCAGGCCGCCACCGGCACGCCGAGCGTGATCAGGAATCCCTGGAACTGGCCGAGGAACTCCCCACCGAAGAAGACCACGTAGACCGTGCCCAGGATCATGATGATCCCGTCGATCAGCGCGGCGACGTAGCGCGGCACGCGCACGCCCATGGCGAGCATCGCGAGGCCGGACGAGTAGATGTCCAGCACCGCGCCGCCGACCAGGCCGAGCACCGCCACCAGCGCGAACGGAACGAGGAACCACGTGGGCAGCGCGGTGGTGAGCGCACCGATCGGATCGGCGGCGATCCCCTCCGACAGCTCGGCGGACGAGCCGGCGAGCAGCAGCCCGAACGCGAAGAGCAGCAGCGGCGCGAGGGCCGACCCGACCGTCGTCCAGACCACCACGCCACGCCCGGACGCGCTGCGCGGCAGGTAGCGGGAGTAGTCGGCGGCGGCGTTCACCCAGCCCAGGCCGAACCCGGTCATGAGCATCACCAGCGCGCCGACGACCGCCTGGGCCGACCCGCTCGGCAACGCGGCCACGGCCGCGAAGTCGACGTCGTCGACGACGAGCAGGATGTAGACGACGGTGAGCACCGCGGTGACGACCGTGATCACGGTCTGCAGGCGCATGATCAGCTGGAAGCCGAGCACGCCTGCCGCGACGGTGAGCGCGGCCACCACGACCAGTGCCACCAGCAGCGTGCCGGTGCCCCCACCCCAGCCGAGCCGGGAGAAGACGGTGGCCGTTGCGAGCGTCGCGAGCGTGGTGAGGACGGTCTCCCACCCCACCGTCAGCAGCCAGGAGATCGCCGACGGCAGCCGGTTGCCCCGCACGCCGAACGCCGCCCGGCTCATCACCATCGTCGGGGCGGAGCCGCGCTTGCCGGCGATCGCGACGAACCCGACGAGCAGGAACGAGAACACGATGCCGACGATCCCGGCCACCAGCGCCTGCGCGAACGAGATCCCGAAACCGAGCGCGAACGCCCCGTAGCTCAGCCCGAGCACCGAGACGTTCGCGGCGAACCAGGGCCAGAACAGCTGGCTCGGCCGGCCGTGCCGCTCCGCGTCGGAGATGACGTTGATGCCGTTCTCCTCGACGCGGAGCGCCGACTGCTGACCTTCGGCCACAGCGGGAAGGTTAGTGCTCCGCGGGCCGGATGTGGTACTCGAAGACCAGCCCGCCGACGGCGAGCAGCAGCAGCACGCCGCCGATCACCAGCAGCCACACGTGCCAGAAGGCGAGCGCGACCCCGCAGAGCGCGGTGGCCGCGGCCACCCCGACCGGCCAGTAGCTGCCCGGGGAGAAGAAGCCCACGTCACCGGCGCCGTCGGACACCTCGGCCTCCGGCTCGTCCTCCGGGCGCGGCTGCTCGAGCCTGCGCGCGACGAACGCGAAGTACGTCCAGATGATCAGCGAGAGGCCACCGGTGAGGAACAGCGCCGCGATGCCGACGGGCTCGTGGGACAGCACGGTGTAGACGATCGCCGCGAGGAAGAAGAACGCGGTGATGATCGCGAAGATGCGCGATTCGACCTTCATGGCGTGCCTCAGCTCCCCGAGGTGACCGGCTGCGACGCGGAGCGAGCCGTGCGGTCGGTGTTGAACGGGTAGGTGGTGTAGGCCTCGGGCGTGCACAGCTGGCCACAGCCGAGCCGCTGCAACGCCTCACCGGCCGTGTAGGGGGCGCCGGTGTCCGGGTTGACCTGCTGCCGCAGGCCGAGCCACTGGTCGAACAACGCCGGCGAGAGCGCCCTGACCTCGAAGTTCATCATCGCGTGGTAGGTGCCGCAGAGCTCGGCGCACCGGCCGACGAACGCGCCCTCGCGGTCGATCGAGTCGATCTGCCACACGTTGTCCTGGTCGTTGACCTCGGGCATCGGGAAGACGTCGCGCTTGAACAGGAACTCCGGCACGAAGAAGCTGTGGATCACGTCGTTGGACCGCTGCGAGAACTCGATGCGCCGCTGCGTGGGAAGCACGAGCAGCGGGATGGTCTCGCTGGTGCCCAGCGTGCTGACCGGGTTGCCGTCCGGCGTGGTCGCGTCCGGGTAGTTGAACTCCCAGTTCCACTGGAACGCGGTGACGTCGACCCGCAGGTCGGGGTCCGGGGCGTCGATGTCGACGTAGTTCTGCACGTTGACGGTGAACGCGAACAGCACCGCCACGATGATCGTGGGGATCACCGTGAAGGTGATCTCGAGCGGCAGGTTGTACTGCGTCTGGCGCGGCACGCTGTCGTCGCCCTTGCGCTTGCGGTGGAACGCCACCGCCCAGAACATCGCGCCCCAGGTGATCGCGCCGACGACGAGCGCCGCGATCGCCGACCACGTCCAGAGCTGGCGCATCGACTCGGCCTGCGGGGTGATCCCCACCGGCCATCCGAAGCGCAGAACCTCGTCCACCGAGCAACCGGTGGTGAGCGGGAGGACCAGCAGCGCCACCCCGGCCAGCTGGACCGCGCGCCTCGTCGGGCTCTGCCTCCTCGACGAGGATCGGTCTTCCCCGTGCTGTGCTCGGCCCACTGCGCGCCGCCCTCCTGAGACCCGTAGCTGCGTGTTCCCGGCCGACTTCGACCTCGCGTAGAGACTAGCCGAGCAGGCCACCGGGGACCGGCCCGGGTGGGCGCAATCGGGTGGCGCCCGCGGGGCTGTCCGTGCCGGAATGGACGCTGTGGTCGAACTCGCCGTCCCCATGACCCTCGACGCCGTCGCACCCGACGACGAGCGCGCGTTGCGCGACTGGTTCACGGTGCTCACCGCGGCGCAGGAGCACGACGTGCCCACCGGGCCGCCGCCGTGCTGGATCGAGCACCGGGCGCGGCTGGTGGCCACCGATCCCGGTTGCGCCGAGACCGCCTGGCTCGCCCGGGGCGGCGCCGGCGAGGCCGTCGGCGTCGCGGTGCTCGCACTGCCCACGCTCGACAACCCGGAGGTCGCGCTCGCCGAGCTCGTCGTGGCCCCGGCGCACCGCAGGCGCGGGATCGGCCGCCGCCTGCTGCACCACCTCTCGGACGCGGCCCGCGCCGCCGGCCGGTCCCGGCTGATCATCGAGGCGCAGGAGCCGCTCGACGAGCCGGGACCCGCGCCCGCGTTCCTCACGGCGGCCGGGGCCCGCAAGGCCCTCGCCGACCAGCGCAGGCGCCTCACCCTGCCGCCCGCCGACCCCGCCCGGCTGGCGGAGCTCGCCGCCCGGGCGCGCGCGGCGGCCGGGGGGTACGAGCTCGTCCAGAGCCACCGCCAGTACGACCGCCTGGGCGAGTGGGAGCTGGACCTGTAGCCCGTCAGGCGGGCAGGACCGCCTGGATCTCCGCCGCGGCGTCCGGCCCGTATGCGTCGCCGAGGCGGGTCAGGGCAGTCGCACGGTCCCAGGTCCACTCCTGCGGGCCGTCGGTCTCGAGCACCTGCACGGCGATGAGGGAGCCCAGCTGCGCGGCGCGCTCCAGCGACAGTCCGCCCGAGATCGCGGCGAGGAAGCCGGCGCGGAACGCGTCGCCGACGCCGGTGGGGTCGACCTTGCCGGTCTCGGGCACGACACCGACCTTCAGCGTCTGCTCGCCGTGGATCTCCACGCCGTTCTCGCCGTGGGTGGTGATCCGGATCTCCACCTCGTCGGCGACCTGCGCCTCGGTCCAGCCGGTCTTCTTGAGCAGCAGCTCCCACTCGTAGTCGTTGGTCAGCAGGTAGCGGGCGCCCGACACGAGCCGGCGGATCTCCGGCCCCTCCATGCGGGCGAGCTGCTGCGACGGGTCGGCCGCGAACGGGATGCCCAGCTCACGGGCCTCGTCGGTGTGGCGCAGCATCGCGTCGGGGTCGTTGGCGCCCACCAGAACGAGCTCGATCCGGTCGGCCAGCGGGGCGAGGGAGATGTCCCGGGAGCGGGCCATCGCGCCGGTGTAGAACGACGCGATCTGACGCATGTCGTCGTCGGTGGTGCAGACGAACCGGCCCGTGTTGACGTCCGGGCAGACGAGCACGGCGGAGCAGTCGACGCCGTTGGCCTCCAGGCGGGCCCGGTACTCGCCGAAGTCCGCCCCCACCGCACCGACGAGCAGCGGCGAGCGGCCGAGCACGCCGAGCGCGAAGGCGATGTTGCCGGCCACCCCACCGGGGCGGATCACCATGTCGTCGACCAGGAAGCTGAGCGAGAGCCGGTCGAGCTGCTCGAGGACGATCTGGTCGGCGAACCGACCCGGGAAATGCATCAGCTGGTCGGTGGCGATGGATCCCGTCACGGCGATAGGCACGGGGAGTCACCCTACAGACGCGAAGGACCCCGGCCGAGGGGTCCGGCCGGGGTCCTTCTGGGAAGCCGCGATCAGTTGAACGAGTCGCCGCAGGCGCAGGAGCCGCCCGCGTTCGGGTTGTCGATCGTGAAGCCCTGCTTCTCGATGCTGTCGACGAAGTCGATGACGGCGCCCTGCAGGTACGGGGCCGACATCCGGTCGACACCGACCTTCAGGCCGCTGAAGTCGCGGAACAGGTCCCCGTCGAGCTCGCGGTCGTCGAAGAACAGCTGGTAGCGCAGGCCGGCGCAGCCACCGGGCTGGACGGCGATGCGCAGGTGCATGTCGTCGCGGCCCTCCTGGTCGAGCAGCGCCTTGGCCTTGAGCGCGGCGGCGTCGGTCAGCTCGACACCGTGCGTCTCGGTCTCGACGGCGGTGGTGTTGTCGACAGTCATGACTCTCCCCAACAGCGTGCGGCGCGATCCTGTTCCCAGCGTACCTCCGGTACCCGGAGTCGCCCGTGTAGCGGCACGACCGTGACGCGGGCCACGGTCAGCTCTTGCTCCACTGACGGGCCACGTGCTCCGCGAGCGCGGCGAGGGTGCCCGCGGGGTCTGCCATCGAGGCCTCCACGCTGCCTGCGTGCTCGGCCACCCCGAAAGCGGCGTCGACGCCGACCGCCGCGGCCTCCCGCCGCCCCACCGACACCTGCCCGGCGAGCACGATGCACGGCAGGCCGCGGTCGGCTGCACCGCGCGCCACGGCGGTGATGAGCTTCCCGCGCAGCGACTGCCAGTCGAAGCTGCCCTCGCCGGTGACGGCGAGCTGGGCCTTGTCGAGCTCGGTGTCCAGGCCGACGAGGTCGCGCACGAGCCCGGCCCCCGACACCCGCCGTGCACCGAGCGCGAGCAGGGCGGCGCCGAGGCCACCCGCGGCACCCGCGCCCGGCTCGTCGCGCACGTCGACCCCGAACGCCGCCGTCAGGACGTCGGCGAAGCGCGCGAGCGCCGTGTCCAGCTCGGCGACGGCGGCGTCGTCCGCACCCTTCTGGGGACCGAACACGGCGGCGGCACCGTGCTGCCCCAGGAGCGGGTTGTCGACGTCGGCGGCCGCGACGAGCCGCACCCCCAGCTCCGGGGCACCGTCGAGCCGCGCGCAGCGGGCGAGCGAGGCGCCGCCGCCGGAGAGCGGGGCGCCGTCGGCGTCGACGGGCACGGCACCAAGTGCGGCGAGCATCCCCGCGCCCCCGTCGGTGGTGGCGGAGCCGCCCAGCCCGACGACGACCACGTCGACGCCCGCCTCGCGCGCGTCGGCGATCAGCTCACCGACCCCGCGCGAGGTGACCGTGCGCGCCACCTCGGGGACGCGCCGTTCCCGCGGCACCAGGTGCAGCCCGCACGCAGCGGCCGACTCCAGGTAGGCGGTGTCCTCGATCCGCAGCCAGCGCGCCTGCACCGGGTCGCCGAAGGGGCCCGTGACCTCCAGCTCGTGCCACTCGCCTCCGCGCGCCGCGTGCAGCACCTCGACGAAGCCGGTGCCGCCGTCGGCCAGCGGGAGGAGCCGCAGCTCGTCGTCCGGGGCGGTGCGGCGCCAGCCCGTCGCGATCGCCTCGGCCGCCGCCGTGGCGGTCAAGGTGCCGCCGAATGAATCAGGTGCCACGACCACTCGCATGCGCCAGACGCTATCGCCCGTAAGGTGACGTGTGTGAGGTTCCTGCGCCGTTCCACGCCGTCGAAGGTCGGCGCCGACTCGTCCGAGTCCGCGGCGCCTGCGCCCACCGACTCCGACCAGTCCCAGCCCAAGCGCACGACGGGCAAGGGGCGGCCCACGCCGAAGCGGCGCGAGGCCGAGGGCAGACGGCGGGGCCCCGCCGCGCCGCCGCCGCGCACGCAGCGCGAGGCCTCTCGGCTGGCCAAGGCGAACCGGCCGAGCAAGGAGGACCGCCGCCGCCTCGCCGAGGAGCGGCGCGAGCGGATGGCCGCGGGCGACGAGCGCTACCTCATGCCGCGCGACCGCGGGCCGGTCAAGGCCTACATCCGCGACGTGGTCGACTCGCGGCCGCACATCATGGGCCTGTTCATGCCGCTCGCGCTGGTCGTGGTGCTCTCGCTGCTGGTCCCGGTGCCGGCAGCCCAGCAATACCTGAGCCTGTTCAGCCTCGTCGCGCTCAGCACGATGATCATCGAGGGGATCTTCCTCGGCGCCTCCATCACCCGGAAGGCCCGGGCGAAGTTCCCGGACGAGCAGATCAACGGCCTGTCCACGGGCTGGTACGCCTTCACCCGGGCCAGCCAGCTGCGGAAGATGCGCATCCCGAAGCCGCGGGTCCAGCGGGGCGCGAACCCCTGACCAGGACCCTGGTTCTCGGCGGCACCCGTTCCGGGAAGTCCCGGTTCGCCGAGGACCTGCTCCCGGCGGAGGCACCGGTCCGGTACGTCGCCACCGCCCGCCGCAGCGCCGGCGATCCCGAGTGGTCGGCGCGCATCGACGTCCACCGAGCGCGCCGGCCCGCGACCTGGACCACGCTGGAGGACGTCGACGTCGCCGCGGTGGTGCGTGCGGGCGGCGGGGTGCTCATCGTCGACGACCTCGCCACCTGGCTCACCGGCGTGCTCGACGACGCAGGGGCTTGGGAGGCGTCGGCTGTCCCGCCCGCCGTGGGTGCGGCGGTCGACGAGCTCGTGGCGGCCGTCGCGGCGGCGCCGGACCGGGTCGTACTGGTGTCGGCGGAGGTCGGTCTCGGCGTCGTGCCGGAGACCCGGGCCGGGCGGCTCTTCCGTGACGAGCTCGGCGCGCTCAACGCCGCGCTGGCCGCCGTGTGCGACGAGGTCGTGCTGCTGGTGGCGGGCCTGCCGCTGCGCCTGAAGTGAGCCGGGTCCCGGTACCCGGCCCGCGGTGGTCGCGCCGAGCCCTGTAGGAACAGCCCGTGGATCTGCCTGCCGTCACCGCTCCCGACGTCGACGCCCGCCGGGCCGCCGTCGCCCGCCACGCCGAGCTGGACGTGCCCGACGGCGCACTCGGCCGGCTGGCCGAGCTGGGGGTCTGGCTCGCGGCGGCGCAGGGGGCCTGCCCACCGCGCCCGCTCGCGCGGCCACGCCTCGTGGTGATCCTGGGTGACCACGGCATCGCGGCGGCCGGCGTGTCGGTCCACGGCCCCGGTGAGACGGTCCGCCAGGCGACCGCGGTGCGCGAGCACGTGGCGCCGGTCGGCGTCCTCGCGACGGTCGCCGGGGTGTCGGTGCGGGTCGTCGATCTCGCTCTCGACACCGACGACCCGGGCCGCCACCGGGTGCGGCGCGGCAGCGGCCGGATCGACCGGGAGGACGCGCTCACGGCCGACGAGACCGAGAAGGCGTTCGCCGTCGGCCGGGCCCTGGCCGACGAGGAGGTGGACGCGGGCGCCGACATGCTGGTGCCGGCGTCGCTCGGCGTCGGAGCCACCACGCCGGCTGCCACGCTCGTCGCCGCGCTCACGCACACCGAGCCGGTGGCCGTGATCGGGCGCGGCAGCGGGATCGACGACGCCGGCTGGATGCGCAAGGCCGCCGCCGTCCGCGACGCGCTGCGCCGCGCCCGCCCGCACGTGCGCGATCCGCTCGCCCTGCTGCGCGTCGCGGGCGGCGCCGACCTCGCCGCGCTCACCGGGTTCTGCGTGCAGGCCGCGCTCCGTCGCACGCCGGTGCTGCTCGACGGGCTCGTCGTGGGGGCGGCCGCGCTGCTCGCCGACGCGCTCGCGAAGGGAGCCCGCGACTGGTGGCTCTACGCCCAGCGCTCCCCCGACCCCGCGATGGCGCTCGTCGAGGAGCACCTGGCCCTCTCCCCCGTGCTCGACCTCGGCATCCGGCTCGGCGACGGAACGGGTGCGATGGCAGCGGTCCCGCTGCTGCAGATGGCCGCGCGGCTGCTGGCGGAGACCGACGCCAGTTGAGGTCGCTCCGGTTCGCGCTCGGCCTGCTGACGGTCCTGCCGGTGCGGCCGGTCGACCCGACCGCCCGGCTCGGCGCCGGTGCACTGCGCTGGGCGCCGGTCGTCGGCGCGGTGCTGGGCGCGGTCGCGGGCGGGCTGCTCGTCGGGCTGGCCGCGCTCGGGGTGCCACCGCTCGTGGCCGGCCTGCTCACCGTCGGGTTCCTCGCGCTCGCCACCCGAGGCATGCACGTCGACGGCCTGGCCGACAGCGCGGACGGCCTCGGCTGCTACGGCCCGCCGGAGCGCGCGCTCGCCGTGATGCGCGAGGGCGGGGTGGGCGCGTTCGCGGTGGTGACGCTGGTGGTGGTGCTCGGCGCGCAGGCCGCGGCGCTTGCCGAGCTGGCCTCCACCGGGCCGACCGCGGTCGGGGCCGTCGCACTCGCCGCGGCCACCGGCCGGGCCGGCTTCTGCTGGGTGGCCCGGCGCGGGGTACCCGCGGCCCGCCCCGGCGGGCTCGGCGCGCTCGTGGCCGGGTCGCAGCCGTGGTGGGTGCCCACGGCCTGGTGGGCGGCGCTGGCCGCCGCAGGCCTCGCCCTCGGCCCGCACGCGACGATCGGGGTCGTGCTGGGTGCCGCGCTCGTCGTCACGCTGTCCTGGCACACCGCACGCCGCTTCGGCGGCATGACCGGCGACGTGCTCGGCGCCGCCTGCGAGCTCGCGACGACCGCGGTGCTCGTGGCGCTGTCGACCTAGGCCGGGACCAGCGTGCGCATCCAGCTGTGCGTGTCGGGGGCCACCCCGCGCTGGATCTCGGTGAGCAGCTTGCGGAGCTTCATCGTGATCGGTCCGGGCTGGCCCCCACCGATCACGACCTCGCCCTCGTTGTGCTTGACGCGTCCGATCGGGGTGATCACCGCGGCGGTGCCGCAGCCGAAGACCTCGCTGATCCGCCCGTCGGCGGCGCCCTCCAGCCACTCCTGGCCGGAGACGCGACGCTCGGTGACCTGGCAGCCCAGCTCCTTGGCCAGCACGAGCAGCGAGTCGCGGGTGATGCCGGCGAGGATGCTGCCGGTGAGGGTCGGGGTGACCACCTCGGCGTCGTCCCCCGTGCCGAAGACGAAGAAGAGGTTGTTGGAGCCCATCTCGTCGACCCAGCGCCGGTCCTCCGCGTCGAGGTAGGCGACCTGGGGGCAGCCGTGCTGGGAGCCCTGGGCCTGCGGCAGCAGCGATGCGGCGTAGTTGCCGCCCGTCTTCGCGGTGCCGGTGCCACCCAGCGCGGCGCGGGTGTAGTCGGTGGACAGCCACACGTCCACCGGCGCGACACCACCAGGGAAGTACGGGCCCGCGGGTGAGGCGATCAGGACGTACAGGTACTCCGCGGCCGGGCGCACCCCGAGCCCGACCTCGGTGGCCAGCATGAACGGGCGCAGGTAGAGCGACTCCTCGCCGCCTGCGGGCGGCACCCACTCGCGGTCGACGCCCACGAGCTCCTCGAGCGAGGAGAGGAACAGGTCGTCGGGCAGCTCCGCCATCGCCATCCGCGCCGCCGACGCCCGGAAGCGCGCCGCGTTGGCCTCGGGGCGGAAGCTCGCGATCGACCCGTCGGGCTGCCGGTAGGCCTTCAGCCCCTCGAAGATCTCCTGCCCGTAGTGCAGCACCATCGTGGCCGGGTCGAGGCTCAGCGGCCCGTACGGCACCACGGCCGGGTCGTGCCAGCCCGCGCCGGACGACCAGCGGATGGTGACCATGTGGTCGGTGAAGTACCGGCCGAAGCCGGGATCGGCGACCAGCTCCGCCCGCCGGGCTGCGGGCACCGGTGCAGGGTTCGGGGTGCGGGAGAACTGCTCGCTCATACCCGAGACGGTACTAGGCCCCGCAACGGTCGGACGTCCGACCATCGGTGGGAACTAGCGGACGTGCGAGGGGACGAACGGGGGCTTCACGACGGCGCATTCCAGGGCGCGGCCGCGCACGTCGACGCTCACCTGGTCGTCGAGGCCGACGCCGGACGCGGTGTCGATGAGCGCGAGCGCGATGCCGGTCTTGAGCGTCGGCGAGAAGGTGCCGGAGGTGGTGGCGCCGACCTGCTTCCCGTCCACGAGCACGGCCATCCCGGCGCGCGGGACGCCGCGGCCGGTGGCCCGCAACCCGCGCAGGCGCCGCGCGGGCCCGGCCTCCTTCTCGGCGAGCAGCGCCTTGCGGCCCCAGAAGTCCGGCTTGGACCAGCCGACGGCCCACCCGCTCCCGGCCTGCACCGGGGTGATCTCCTCGGACAGGTCCTGCCCGTGCAGCGGGTAGCCCATCTCGGTGCGCAGTGTGTCGCGGGCGCCGAGGCCTGCGGGGCCCCCACCGAGCGGCTCGGCCGCGGCGAGCAGGGCGTCCCAGACGCGGAGGGCGTCGTCGGCGGGCACCAGCAGCTCGTAGCCGCGCTCCCCGGTGTAGCCGGTGCGGCAGACGCGGATGCCTGCGACGTCGGCGAACGCCATGTAGTCCATCCCGGCCAGGTCGGCCGCTCCCGGCAGCACCGTGACGAGCGCCTCGGCGGCCTTCGGCCCCTGCACGGCCAGCACTGCGAGGTCGCGGTGCCGGTCGGTGATCTCGACGCCGTCCGGGGCGGCGGCGCGCAGCATCTCGGCCACCCGGCCGGCGTTGGCGGCGTTGGGCACCGCGAGGACCTCGTCCGGGCCGACGAGGTAGACGATGACGTCGTCGACCACGCCGCCGGACTCGGTGCAGCACAGCGTGTACTGCGCCTTACCGGGCCCGATCTTCCCCAGGTCGGCGGTGAAGCAGCGGTTCACGAACTCCGCGGCGCCCGGCCCGGTGATCGCGAGCTTGCCCAGGTGGCTGACGTCGAACACGCCGACCGCCTCGCGCACGCTCGTGTGCTCGGCCACCGTGCCCGCCGGGTAGGCCAGGGGCATCGACCAGCCCCCGAACGCCCCGAGGGTGGCGCCGAGCGCGGTGTGCCGGTCGTGCAGCGGGCTGGTGAGGAGGTCGGCCACGCGGCGAACCTACCCGGCGGGCCCGTCCCCGGATGTGGAGGTGCGCCCACGACCGAGCAGCGTGCAGAGCGCCCACCCGACGGCGAGCGCGACGGCCGTGATCACCACTTGCCGGGTGGGCAGCAGCGCGGCGAACGTGACGCACATCAGCAGGCCGAGCGCGGACGTCCAGCGCGGCCAGCTGCGCTCCGCGGGGGCCATCCGCAGCGCGGCCAGGTTGATCACGGCGTAGTAGACGAGGACCGAGCAGGCCGAGAGCGCGATCGCCGCGACCGGGCCGGCCAGCGCGGCGATGCCGATCGCGACGACGCCGCCGGCGACGTCGGCGCGCAACGGCGTGCCGCGCGAGGAGATGTGGGCGAGGACGCCCGGCAGCTCCCGGCGCCGAGCCATCGCGAGTGCGGTGCGGCTCACCCCGACCAGCACCGACAGCAGCGCGGAGCCGGCCGCCACTGCGGCCCCGGCGCGGACGAGCACGCCGAGCGCGCTGGTCTCCCCCGCGTCGACCACCGTGACGAGCGGGGTGGCCTCGGTGGCGAGCCGGTCGGTGCCGAGCCCGACCACGAGGGCCGAGGCCACGAGCAGGTAGGTCAGCAGCGTGATGCCCAGCGCGAGCGCGACGGCGCGCCGGATCGTGCGCCGGGGGTCGCGCACCTCCTCGCCGAGCGTCGCGATGCGCGCGTACCCGGCGAAGGCGAAGAAGACGAGTGCGGCGGCGGTGAGCACGCCGAGGCCGCCACCGGGACCTGGCACCGCCTCGCCGTCGGGGTTGGTGAGGGGGCTGACGGCGGTGACGTCCGGGCCGAGCAGCCCGATCACCACCACGACCAGCAGCACCGCGAGCGTCCCGCCGACCAGCGCGTACGCCCCTCGGGCCGTCCAGCGCACCCCCGACGTGTTCAGCACGGTGCCGGCGACGATCACCAGCACGGCCGCCGGCAGCGGCTGCGAGGGGAGGACGTACCCGCCGAAGACGCCGGCCGCCGCGGCCGCCGACGAGGTCTTCCCGACGAGGAACGCCACGCCTGCGAGCCGCCCCGCACCAGGAGCGATCCGCTCCCGGCCGTAGACGTACCCGCCGCCGCTCTCCGGGTGGGCGACGGCGAGGTCGGCGGTGGAGGCGGCGTTGCAGGCGGCGACGATCCCCGCGAGCACGACCGCGACCAGCAGCAACGACCCGGCAGCCGCCGCGGCAGGCGCCCAGACCGCGAACACACCGGTACCGAGCATCGCGGCCAGTCCGAGCACCGTGGCGTCGGCCGTACCCAGTCGGCGCTGCACGCTCGAGGACACGGCGTCCACCCTTGCACCCGGGCCTGGCCGCTCCGACGGCACGTGGGTGTCATTAGCATTTCGAACCGGTCTCGCCCCCTTCTTCCGAGAGGACCCCACGCGTGTCCACCGACCTGCACATCGCCGACGGCTCGCCCGTCACCGCCGACGTCGACGCCGTGGTCATCGGCCTGCTTCCCGCGGCCGAAGGGGAAGAGCTCCCGCGCCTGGCCCCGGGGGCCACGGAGATCGCCGAGGCGTTCGGCGGCGAGGCCGAGCTGGTCGGCCTGCTCGCCGTGGTCGGGGCCGGCGGCAAGGCCGACGAGGTCGTGAAGCTGCCCACGCGCGGGGCGATCACCGCGCCGCTCCTGGTCGGCGTGGGGCTCGGCGCCCCCGACGAGGGCGGGGAACCGCACGCCGAGCAGGTGCGGCGGGCCTCCGGATCCGCGGCGCGCGCACTGGCCGGCACGGACCGCGCCGTCAGCACGCTCGGGCGGCTCGACCTCCGCGCGGCGGCGGAGGGCACCCTGCTCGGCGCCTACACCTTCACCGCCTACCGGTCGAACGGCGGCGGCCGCACGCCCGTCGGCAGCGTCGGGCTGCTCGCCGAGGACGGGCAGGAGGAGGTGCTGCGCACCGCCACCGCGGTCGCCGGTGCCGTCCGGAACGCCCGGGACCTGGTCAACACCCCGCCGAACGACCTCTACCCCGAGACGTTCGCCGCCCGGGCGAAGGAGCTCGCCGAGGCCGCGGGTGTCGAGGTCGAGGTGCTCGACGACGAGGCGCTCGCCGCGGCCGGTTTCGGCGGCGTGCTGGGCGTCGGCGGCGGGTCGTCCCGCAAGCCGCGGCTGGTGCGGCTGCGCTACGCGGGCGGGCCGGACCCCCGCGCGGAGGTCGCGCTCGTCGGCAAGGGCATCACGTTCGACACCGGCGGCATCTCGATCAAGCCCGCCGCGAACATGGACCACATGACCTCGGACATGAGCGGCGCCGCCGCCGTGATCGCCACCACGGTGCTCGCGGCGCAGCTGCAGCTGCCGGTGGCCGTCACCGCCACCGTCCCGATGGCCGAGAACATGCCGAGCGCCACCGCCTACCGGCCCGGCGACGTGCTGCGGATGTACGGCGGGAAGACCGTCGAGGTGCTCAACACCGACGCCGAGGGCCGCCTCATCCTCGCCGACGCGATCGTCCGCGCCGCCGAGGACGACCCCGACTACCTGGTGGAGACGTCCACGCTGACCGGCGCCCAGCAGGTGGCGCTCGGCATGCGCACGGCAGGCGTGATGGGCAGCGACGACTTCCGCGACCGCGTGGCCGCCCACGCCCGCGCCACCGGCGAGGACGGCTGGGCGATGCCGCTCCCCGAGCACCTGCGCGCCGACCTGGACTCCCGCATCGCCGACATCGCCAACGTCACCGGCAGCCGATGGGGCGGCATGCTCGTGGCAGGCACGTTCCTGCGCGAGTTCGTGCCCGACGGCCTCCAGTGGGCCCACATCGACATCGCAGGCCCGGCCTTCCACGCGGGCGGCCCGTACGGCTACGTGACGAAGGGCGGCACCGGCGTACCGGTCCGCACCCTCCACGCCCTGCTCGCCGACATCGCGAAGAACGGCTGACCCCAACCCCGGCGAGTCCGACGTACCGACACGGCGAGTCGGGCGTTCTGCTCGCCGGGGCAGGCCTCCTGCGTCAAGGCCTCCTGGCTCCAGGCCTTGCTTCCTCAGGGCCTCCTGGCGGCGCCGCGCATTGTGCGGGGCCGCCCCTCACAGCTCAAGGGCGCTGCGCGTCGCTCCGCGATCGCTGGCGCGACCCTTGACCTGCGAGCCTCTGCGACCCCTTGAGGGCAAGCAGTGCGGGCAGGCCCAAGGACCTGCCCTCTTGGTGCGCGGCGCCGCCAGGAGGCCGGTGTCGGGCATCTGTTTGCGCGTCGCGCACCCGGTTTGGGCTCGCGCACCCCTTGTCGGTCCATGCAACCGGTCGACGGGCCGCGTGGCCCGAGAACCGGTGCGGGAACCTGGCAGATCAGCCCCGAGCAGTACACGACGGCCTCGCCGGTGACTCTGGCGTGCTCCTCGCGCCGATCAAGCCTGGCCGCGACCTGGCTCCCGCCCCATGATCGCTGTTTCGGCGCGTTCCCGGCCGTATTTGGCCGTTCTCGCGCCGAAGCCGTGATCATGGTCGTGAGGCCAGCTTCGGTGGCGCCGCGCGCCGAAGGGGCTGGCCCGTGGCCTGCCCGCGAAGCGGGCCCTCAGGGGCCGCAGAGGCTCACGGGTCAAGGGTCGCGCCAGCGATCGCGGAGCGACGCGGAGCGCCCTTGAGGCGTGAGGAGCGGCCCCGCACAATGCGCGGCGCCACCGAAGGCCCGGTGGGAGGTGGCCTGAACGGAGCGTGCGCCCCCGGTCGTCGGACTCACCGTGTCAGTCCGCCCGACTCACCGTGTCAGTCCGCCCGACTCGCGGCTCAGGGCTCGAGACCGTCCCGGCCCGCCCGCTTGCGGAGGATGCGCTCGCGAGCGTCGTGGTCGCGCATGCGTTGCGGGTAGCCCACGAGCTGGACGTCGTAGACGGGCATCGAGAGCGAGCGGGCGAACCGGCGCGCCTCGGACGGGCCGGTGATGCGCCGTCTCGTCCACGCGCCGTGCTTGTCGACCAGCAGCAGCGTGGTCTCGGTGACCGTGGTGCGCGGTTCGACGAAGCCCTCGACGCCCTCGTGTGACGCGGCCCAGACGCGCAGGTGCGCCAGCCCGTCGTCGGCGGAGCGTCTGCGAGCGCCGATCCGGCCGTTCGTCAGCCTTGCCAGCAGGCCCATCCGACCCACCTCCCGTTGCGCTCAACGCAGGAGGGCGGTGATTCGCTCCCGGGCCACCAGGCGCCGCGCCCGGCACCGGCGGATGACAAGATGGCTTCGGCGGCGTGACATGCCGTGTCCACACCTGTGGCAGCCGATTGGTAGGGGAGAACACACGTGCCCGAGCACAACGCGGACCTGGTCGTTCTCGGTGGGGGTTCGGGCGGCTATGCAGCCGCGCTGCGCGCCGCCGAGCTGGGCATGTCCGTGGTGCTGGTGGAGCGCGACAAGCTGGGCGGCACGTGCCTGCACTACGGCTGCATCCCCACCAAGGCGCTGCTGCACGCCGCGGAGGTGGCCGACGCGGCCCGCGAGGGCGACAAGATCGGTGTGAAGAGCTCGCTGGCCGGCATCGACATGGCCGGTGTCAACGGCTACAAGGACGGCGTCGTCGCGAAGCTCTACAAGGGGCTGCAGGGGCTCGTGAAGTCCCGCAAGATCAACCTCGTGGAGGGCACGGGCCGGTTCGAGGCGCCGAACGCCGTGGTGGTCGGTGATGATCGTTACGTCGGCCGCAACGTCGTGCTGGCCACCGGCAGCTACGCCAGGTCGCTGCCCGGCCTCGAGATCGGCGGCCGGATCATCACCAGCAACGAGGCCATCCACCTCGACACCGTGCCCAACCGGGTGGTGGTGCTGGGTGGCGGTGTGATCGGCGTGGAGTTCGCGTCGGTGTTCCGCAGCTTCGGCGCCGAGGTCACCATCGTGGAGGCGCTGCCCCGCCTCGTCCCCGCGGAGGACGAGTTCTCCTCCAAGCAGCTCGAGCGGGCATTCCGCCGCCGCAAGATCGCGTTCAAGACGGGCGTGAAGTTCACCGGCGCGAAGCAGACCGACGACTCGGTCACCGTCTCGCTCGAGTCCGGCGAGGAGATCGAGGCCGACCTGCTGCTCGTCGCCGTCGGCCGCGGACCCAACACCGCGGGCCACGGCTACGAGGAGGCCGGCATCACCATGGAGCGGGGGTTCGTCCTCGCCGACGAGCGGCTGCGCACCAACCTGCAGAACGTGTACGCCCTCGGCGACATCGTCCCCGGCCTCCAGCTCGCCCACCGCGGCTTCCAGCAGGGGATCTTCGTGGCGGAGGAGATCGCGGGGCTCGCCCCGGCGCCGATCGACGAGGCCGGCATCCCGCGTGTCACCTACTGCGAGCCGGAGGTCGCCTCGGTCGGGCTCACCGAGGCGCAGGCCCGGGAGAAGCACGGCGACATCCAGACGCTCGTCTACGACCTCGCCGGCAACGGCAAGAGCCAGATCCTGCAGACCCAGGGCGCCATCAAGCTGGTCAAGGCGGGCGGCGAGGGCACGCCCGGCCCGGTCGTCGGGATCCACATGGTCGGCGCCCGCGTCGGCGAGCTCATCGGCGAGGCCCAGCTCGTCTACAACTGGGACGCACAGGCCGAGGACGTCGCGGCCCTCGTGCACGCCCACCCCACCCAGAACGAGGCGTTCGGGGAAGCGCACCTCGCGCTCGCCGGCAAGCCGCTCCACAGCCACAGCTGACCGGCCCTTCGAACCCCGAACCGCAGAAAGAGGAGCTCCGACCCGAAATGGCCTTCTCCGTCCAGATGCCCGCCCTCGGTGAGAGTGTCACCGAAGGCACCGTCACCCGGTGGCTCAAGCAGGAGGGCGACCGGGTCGAAGTCGACGAGCCACTGCTCGAGGTGTCCACCGACAAGGTCGACACCGAGATCCCCTCGCCCGCCGCGGGCGTCCTGCAGCGCATCGTCGCGGGCGAGGACGAGACCGTCGAGGTCGGCGGCGAGCTCGCCGTGATCGGCGACGCCGACGAGGCGCCCGCCGACGACTCCGGCGGCGACGTCGAGACCCCCGCGGAGAACGCGACGCCCGCCGAGGAGGTGGCCGACGCCGAGGAGGAGCCCGCCCCGGCCTCGTCCGACGCGCCCTCCTCCGACCGGGACGAGCCCGCGGAGGCCCCGCGGGCCGCCACGGGGCAGGCCGCTCAGGGCACCGCGGTGCGGATGCCCGAGCTCGGGGAGAGCGTCACCGAGGGCACCGTCACCCGGTGGCTGAAGCAGGTCGGCGACAGCGTCGAGGTCGACGAGCCGCTGCTCGAGGTGTCCACCGACAAGGTCGACACCGAGATCCCCTCCCCCGTCGCCGGCACTCTGCTGGAGATCACGGCGAACGAGGACGAGACCATCGACGTCGGCGCGCAGCTCGCCGTCATCGGCGACGCCGCGGCGGGCGGCGGGCAGGACGCCCCGGCGCAGGCGCCGGAGGAGGCCGCCGAGCCGAAGCAGCGCGAGCCGGAACCCGAGCCCGCACCCGCGCCCTCCCGCCAGCAGGCCGAAGCGCGTCCGTCGGGTGACGGCGCCGCCGCACGGGCCGAGGCGCCCGCCGAGGAGCAGGCCGAGCCCGAGGCCGGGGCGCAGGACAACGGCGCCCGCGGCGGCGCGCCGTACGTCACGCCGCTGGTCCGCAAGCTCGCCGCCGAGCACGACGTGGACCTGTCCACGATCACCGGCTCCGGCGTCGGTGGCCGCATCCGCAAGCAGGACGTGCTGGCCGCCGCCGAGGCGAAGAAGCCGGCTCCGGAGCCCGCGGCCGCTCCGGCGGCGCAGGAGGCCGCTCCGGCACCGGCCGCGCAGGCGGCCCCCGCCGGCGCTCCCCCGCGGCAGGTGCCGAAGCCCGCGGCGGGCGCCCCGGAGCCGGGCACCACCGTGAAGCTGCCGCGCCTGCGCCAGGTCATCGCCCAGCGGATGACCGACTCGCTGCGGATCTCCGCGCAGCTCACCACGGTGCAGGAGGTCGACGTCACGCGGATCGCCGCGCTGCGGGCCCGCGCCAAGGCCGAGTTCGAGCGGCGCGAGGGCGTCAAGCTGACGTTCCTGCCGTTCTTCGCGAAGGCGACCGTCGAGGCGCTCAAGGCGTTCCCGCAGGTCAACTCGTCGATCAACGAGGAGACCAAGGAGGTCACCTACCACGGCGGCGTGCACCTGGCCATCGCGGTCGACACCCCGCGCGGCCTGCTCGTGCCGGTGATCAAGAACGCCGAGGACCTCAACATCGCCGGGCTCGCCCGCCGGATCGCCGACGTCGCGCAGCGCACGCGCGACAACAAGATCGGCCCCGACGAGCTGTCTGGCGGCACGTTCACGATCACGAACATCGGCAGCGCAGGCGCGCTGTTCGACACGCCGATCATCAACCAGCCGCAGGTCGCCATCCTCGGCACGGGCAAGATCACCAAGCAGCCCGTGGTGGTGACGGGACCGGACGGCGAGGACGCCATCGCCGTCCGCTCGGTCTGCTACCTGCCGCTCACCTACGACCACCGGATCGTCGACGGCGCCGACGCCGGCCGGTTCGTGAGCGCGATCAAGGCCCGGCTCGAGGAAGGCGCCTTCGAGGCCGATCTGGGTCTCTGACACGGGGTCGTGAGCGGATACGGGTGCTGGAGCACGCGTATCCGCTCACGACTTCGTAGGGGAATCGGAGGATGATCACACCCCGCCACCCGCGCCCCCGGTCGCGATCCCGAGCGGCTTCGGCGAGGATCTCGGCGTGCGTGTGGTCGTAGCCGGTTCGTCCGGCCTGATCGGTACCGCCCTCGTCGCCGACCTCCGGCACGCGGGTCACGAGGTCCTGCGGCTCGTCCGGCGGCGCCCCGCTGCTCCGGACGAGCGCGGGTGGGACCCGCCGGCGGGCCGGATCGACGACGGGACGTTCGACGGTGTCGACGCCGTCGTCAACCTGGGTGGCGTCGGCATCGGGGACCGGCCGTGGAGCGGTGCCCGCAAGCAGCTCGTACGCGACAGCCGCAACGTCCCGACCGAGGTGCTGGCGACCGCGGTGGCGCGGCACGGCGTTCCGACGCTGCTGAGCGCTTCGGGGGTGCACTTCTACGGCGACACCGGGACCCGCGTCGTCGACGAGACCGCCCCGTCCGGCACCGGGTTCCTCCCGGAGGTGTGCCGCGACTGGGAGGCCGCCACCGCGCCGGCCTCCGAGGCCGGTGCCCGCGTGGTGCTGATGCGCACGGCCGGCGTGCTCGCCCCGCACGGAGGGCTCCTGGGACGGCTGCGGCCGCTGTTCTCGCTGATGCTCGGCGGCCGGATCGGCACGGGCCGCCAGGCGTTCCCCTGGATCTCCCTCGACGACGAGGTCGGGGCGGTGCGGTTCCTGCTGGAGCACGACGAGGTGGCGGGTCCGGTCAACCTGGCGGGCCCCGAGCCGGCCACCAACGCCCAGTTCACCTCGGCGTTCGCGGAGGTGCTGAACCGACCGGCGCCGTTCGTCGTGCCCGCCGCCGTGCTGCGCGGCGTGCTGGGGCAGCTCGCCGAGGAGCTCGTCCTCACCGGCCCGTTCGTCGTGCCGGCGGTGCTGCAGAAGCACGGCTACCCGTTCCGCCACCTGACGATCCGCGAGGCGCTCCAGGCCGCCGTCGAGCGCGCCTGAGAGTACGAGGCCACCGAGGTAGCGTGAGACGCATGGTGACCCGCTCCTGCCGCCGCAGCACCGAGCCCCTGCGGATCGACCACCTCGGCGTCGTCGACTACCTCGCTGCGTGGGACGTCCAGCGCGCCAACGCCGACGCCCGCCGCGCCGGCACCGCCCCCGACGTGCTGATGCTGCTGGAGCACCCCTCGGTCTACACGGCAGGCAAGCGCACGCAGCCCGAGGACCGGCCCACCGACGGCACCCCCGTGGTGGACGTCGACCGCGGCGGACGGATCACCTGGCACGGGCCCGGCCAGCTCGTCGGCTACCCGATCGTCGGGCTGGCCGAGCCGCTCGACGTCGTCGACTTCGTGCGGCGGCTCGAAGAGGCCCTCATCCGAGTGGTGCACGACGCCGGGATCACGACCGCGGGGCGGGTGGACGGGCGCAGCGGTGTGTGGCTGCCGGCCGACGATCGCCGCCCGGAACGCAAGATCGCGGCCATCGGGGTGCGGGTGCAGGGCGGCGTCACCCTGCACGGCTTCGCTCTCAACTGCGAGCCCGACCTCGCCGCCTACGACCGGATCGTGCCCTGCGGCATCACCGACGCGGGCGTCACGTCCCTCTCCGCCGAGCTGGGGAGGCCCGTACCGGTGGCCGAGGTCGTCCACGCCGCGGGCGCGGCCGTCGCAGCGGCCCTCGACGGCTCACTGCCCGTGGCCGAGCACCCCGTGCTCCGGGCGCAGGCGCCGGCCGGGCTCGACCTTCGCCTGCACCCGGCGCTCGGCTGAGCCCGGTCCGGCTCCTCAGCCCAGCTGCGGGGCCACCTCGGACGCGATGAGCTCCACCTGGTCGAGGTCGGCGAGGTCGAGCAGCTGCAGGTAGATCCGGGTGATGCCGGTCTTCTCCCGCCACTGGCCGAGCCGGTCGACCACCTCGGACGTCGTGCCGGCGATCCCGTTCGCGCGCAGGTCGTCCACCTCGCGCCCGATCGTCAGCGCCCGGCGAGCCACCTCGGCGTCGTCGCGGCCCACCGCGATCACCTGGGCGACGGAACGCACGATCTCGGACGGCTCGCGCCCGATCGCCTGGCAGGCCGCGTCGACCCGCTCGAACTGCGCGGCGACGACGTCGATCGGCGAGAAGCCCACGTTGAACTCGTCGGCGAACCGGGCCGCGAGCGCGGGGGTGCGCTTCGGGCCGTGCCCACCGACGATCACCGGCGGGTGCGGCTGCTGCACGGGCTTGGGCAGCGCGGGTGAGTCGGTGACGGTGTAGTGCTCGCCCGAGAACGAGTACCGCTCGCCGGGCAGGGTGTCCCAGAGCCCGGTGATGATCTCGAGCTGCTCGGTGAGCCGGTCGAACCGCTCACCCAGGCCGGGGAAGGGGATGCCGTACGCGGCGTGCTCGGCCTCGAACCAGCCCGCGCCGAGGCCCAGCTCCACGCGGCCGCCCGACATCTGGTCGGCCTGCGCCACGGCCACCGCGAGCGGACCGGGCAGCCGGAACGTGGCCGAGTTCACGAGCGTGCCCAGCCGGATCCGCGACGTCTCGCGCGCGAGGCCGGCGATCGTGAGCCAGGCGTCCGTCGGCCCGGGCTCGCCGGACACGTCGCCCATCTTCAGGAAGTGGTCGGATCGGAAGAACGCGTCGTAGCCGGCCGCCTCGGCGGTGGTGGCGACGCGCAACTGGTCGTCGTAGCTGGCCCCCTGCTGGGGCTCGGTGAAGATCCGCAGGTCCACCCTCCGAACCTAGCCCCGGCGCCCGTGCTACTGCCGTGCAACCCCTGCCTGTGCGCAGACGCGGCGTAGCCTTGGGCCGTGACGATCGCACCCGAGGGTCGCAAGCTCCTGCGCCTGGAGGTCCGCAACAGCGAGACCCCGATCGAGCGCAAGCCGCCGTGGATCCGGACGAAGGCCCGCACCGGCCCGCAGTACACCGAGCTCAAGTCGCTCGTGCGCTCGGGCGGGCTGCACACCGTGTGCGAGGAGGCCGGCTGTCCCAACATCTACGAGTGCTGGGAGGACCGCGAGGCCACGTTCCTCATCGGCGGTGAGCAGTGCACCCGCCGGTGCGACTTCTGCCAGATCGACACCGGCAAGCCCGCCGCGCTCGACCGCGACGAGCCGCGCCGGGTCGCCGAGTCCGTGCGCACGATGGGGCTGCGCTACTCCACGGTCACCGGCGTCGCCCGCGACGACCTGGAGGACGGCGGTGCGTGGCTCTACGCCGAGACCGTGCGGCAGATCCACGAGCTCAACCCGGGCACCGGCGTCGAGCTGCTGATCCCCGACTTCAACTCGCGCGACGACCAGCTCGCCGAGGTGTTCGGCTCCCGCCCCGAGGTGCTCGCGCACAACCTGGAGACGGTGCCGCGGATCTTCAAGCGGATCCGGCCCGCGTTCCGCTACGAGCGCTCCCTCGAGGTCATCACCAAGGCCCGGTCGGCGGGGCTGGTCACCAAGTCGAACCTGATCCTCGGCATGGGCGAGACCCCCGACGAGGTCACAGCGGCGCTGCACGACCTGCACGGGGCCGGCTGCGAGATCATCACGATCACCCAGTACCTGCGCCCGTCGGCCCGCCACCACCCGGTGGAGCGCTGGGTGAAGCCCGAGGAGTTCGTCGAGCACGCCAAGGTGGCCGAGGAGATCGGCTTCGCCGGGGTGATGGCCGGGCCGCTGGTGCGCTCGTCCTACCGCGCTGGCCGGCTCTACGCCCAGACCGTCGCCCACCGCGGCGAGGAGCTCTCCCCCGAGCTGGCCCACCTGGCGGCCGAGGGACCGGCAGCGCAGGAGGCGAGCTCACTGCTGGCGCGCTGACCCGGCTGCAGCCGCGGCCCGGCGCTCGCGGTGCACCGCGACGCCACCCACCACCAGCACAACGCCGGCCACCTCCAGGGCGGTCGGCAGCTGGGCGAGCACGACGATCCCGATCGCCGTCGCGGTGGCCGGCAGGAGCGAGACCATCAGGGCGTAGGTGCCGCGCGGCAGGCGCGCCATGGCGAGCTGGTCGCACACGTACGGGATCACCGACGACGCGATGCCCACGCCGATGCCGGCCGCCAGCGCCACCGGGTCGACGAACGCCGGTGCCGCGTCCAGGAAGCCGATCGGCGCTGCCACGACCGCGGCGACGAGCATGGACAGGGCGAGGCCGTCGATCCCCGAGACGTGCGGGTTCCGCGAGACCCGGTGGCCCAGCACGATGTAGAGCGCGAACAGCACCGCGTTCACCGCGGCGAACGCGAACCCCCACGGCTCGGCGACCAGGCGCACGTCCGAGAGCAGCCAGACGCCCGCGACGGCCAGTCCGAGCGCGGCGCCGTTGCGCAGCGTCCGCGCGCCGACCGCGGCCAGGACGATCACCGGCAGGAACTCGATCGCGGCGACCGTGCCGAGCGGGATCCGGTCGATCGCCAGGTAGAACACGCTGTTCATGATCGCCAGCACCGCTCCCCACGCGAGCACGAGCCGGCGCGTGCCGGCGTCGAGCCGCCGCCACACCCGCCACGGCCTGCGCCACAGCGCGAAGACCAGGCCCGCGGCGGCGATCCGCAACCAGGCCACGCCGAGGACGTCGATCCGCGCGAACAACAGCACCGCGAACGCCGGCCCCAGGTAGTGGAAGACGGCGCTCACGACGAAGTACGCGTGCGGAGGCACCCGGTTGGCCTGCATCGGCCTATCGTCGACGGCGCGACCGGCGAGAGCCATGGACATCGGAAGGCGGAACAGCCTGATGACCTCGTTCCGAACACCCCGCATCGCGAACGGCCTTCCAGGCGGAAGATCCGTGCTCGACGAGGTGAACCGGCGCATCCTCACGCTGCTCTCCGAGGACCCCCGGCAGAGCGCGGCACAGCTCGCGCGCAAGGTGGGGATGTCCGCGCCCGCGGTGCGCGAACGCGTGGCCAAGCTGGAGGAGACCGGCGTGATCCGCGGCTACCGGCTGGACGTCGACCCGGCGGCGCTCGGCCTCCCCGTCACCGCGTGGGTGCGGGTGCGTCCCGGGCCCGGGCAGATCCCGAAGATCGTGGAGCTGGCCGCGCGGGTCCCGGAGGTCAGCGAGTGCCACCGCATCTCGGGGGAGGACTGCTTCCTGATGAAGGTGCACGTCGCGGCCATCGACGCGCTGGAGGACGTCCTCGACAAGTTCCTGCTGCACGGCCAGACCGTGAGCTCCTTCGTCGTCTCCACTCCGGTGCCTCCGCACACTCCCGGAATCGATACCTGAGGCATGCGCTGACACCGGCAGGACACCCGTATCCTCGACACATGGCCGGTGGGAAGCCCGACAAGGAAGCGAAGCAGGCTGCCAAGCGCGCGCGGCGCGAGGCATCCAGGGCGCGCTACAAGCAGATCTGGCAGGCGTTCCAGATGCAGCGCCGCGAGGACAAGGCGCTGCTGCCGCTCATGGTGGGGGCGCTGCTGCTGTCGGTGGCGGTCTTCTTCGTGATCGGGCTGTTCTTCGGCCTGGAGTGGATCCTGCTGCCGCTCGGCATCGCCGTCGGCGTGCTGGCCGCGGTCAGCATCTTCGGCCGCCGGGTCCAGCGCAACGTCTTCAGCAAGGCCGACGGGCAGCCGGGTGCCGCCGGCTGGGCGCTGGACAACCTGCGCGGCCAGTGGCGGGTCACCCCGGGCGTCGCGGGCACCACCCACCTCGACGCCGTGCACCGGGTCATCGGCCGGCCCGGGATCATCCTCGTCGCCGAGGGCGCCCCGCACCGCGTGAAGAGCCTGCTCGCGCAGGAGAAGAAGCGCACGGCCCGCATCGCCGGCACGATGCCGATCTACGACGTGATCGTCGGCAACGACGAGGGCCAGGTGCCGCTCGCCAAGCTGCAGCGTCACCTCACGAAGCTGCCCCGCAACATCAGCCGCCAGGAGATGGAGACCATGGAGGCGCGGCTGGCCGCGCTGGGCTCCCGCGCTGCGGCCATGCCGAAGGGCCCCCTGCCCGCCGGCGCGAAGATGCGCAGCGTGCAGCGCACGGTCCGCCGCCGCTAGCGGTCCAGCGCCACCGCCACCCGCGTCACCATCTCGTCGGGCCCTGCCGTGTCCGGGTCGGTCAGGTACGTCTCGGTCACCGGGCCCGCCGGGCGGTGGCCGAGCTCGCGCACGTGCTCCAGCAGCGCCGTGTAGGCGAGCGGGAGCTGCGGATGGGGCCCGACGTGCAGGGTGGTGGCCCACGACCCGCCGGGCAGGGCGGTCTCCCCTCCGGCCGAGGGCACGCCCACCTGCACGTCGAACTCGTCGACGAGGTCCAGCGGGAACACCGCGACGAGCGGGGCGCGCCCGGCATCCGCGAGCTCACGCAGCACGAGCCGGCACAGCGCACCCGTGTCCTCGTCGAGCGCGTCCGCCCGCACCCGGCCGCTGCGCCCGCGCAGCTGCACCGGCGCCCGGTCCGCGATCGCGACGGCGTACGGCACCCGCTCGGGCGCCCTGCGCAGCGCGTCGAGCGTGCGCAACGCCTGCTCCCGCCGCACGAGCTCGGCGGCCAGCCGCTCGCGCTGCTCCCCGAGCACGACGGCCACGGCCGCGTCGTCGGGCGCGGAGAGCACCTGCCGCACCACCGGCAGCGGCACGTCGAGGCCGCGCAGCAGCGCGATCGTCGTGGCCGTCCGCACCTGCTCGGCGCGGTAGTAGCGGTAGCCGGAATGCGGATCGACCGATGCCGGGACGAGCAGCCCCTCGGCGTCGTAGTGGCGCACGGCCTTGACCGTGAGCCGCGCCAGGCGGGCGAACTCGCCGATCGGCATCAGACCCATCGGCTCACCGGAACCTGCAGGAGTGTCCGCAGCTGCGCGGGCGGCGTCGTGGACGGGTCGGTCAGGTAGACCTCCGTGTGCGGGCCGGCCGGCACGAGCCCCGAGCGCTCGACGAACGAGTACAGCGCGGCGAGCGACGGACCCTCGTCGGCGTACGGGCCCCGGTGCAGCAGCCGCGCCACCCGCTGTGCCCGCGGGCTGCGCAGGTGCACGGGCGCTCCGAAACGGCCGCCGGCCGTCTCGGCGGCGGCGGCGGTGGCGTGCGGCGGCGCCGGCACGAGCAGGCGCCAGTGCCAGCCGTCGGGCTTGCCGAGGTCGAAGCGCAGCGGGTCGCCGTCCTGGCTGTAGCTGCCTTCCAATGGCACGTCCTCGCGGGCGCCGAGTGCGGCCCGCACGGCGAACAGGGCGCGGACGGCCGCGGTGAACGCGGGCGCCTCCGGGGCGCCGGCACCGTCGACGGTCAGCACGACGCGGGCGGGCAGGTCGACGAGCTCCGGGGCGGTGGTGTCGGTGTGCATGACACGAGACGTTCGGGTCTCCCCCACGGGGAGGGTCAAGCGCGGCTGCGGACGACGACCGTGCGGGTGGCGCGGTCGTGCCAGCCGCGGCCGTCCTCGTCACGGGCGAGGGCGGGCAGCACGAGCGCGATCATCGCCGTGCGCAGCAGGGCTCGCGGCACGCCGATCACCGCGGACGAGTCCAGCGAGGCCACCCGGATCCCGAGCGCCGTCATCCCCGCGCTCGCGCCGAACACGGCCACCGGCACGGCGGTGAGCAGGTACCAGATCCCGAGCACCGACCAGCCGAGGTTCGGGTCGTCGAGCGCGGTGAGCATTGCCGCGATCCCGTACGCCAGGAACCAGTCGATCGCGAGCGCCGCCACCCGCCGCCCCAGCCCGGCCACAGAGCTGACGCCCGAGGCGGGTAGCCCCAGCCAATCCCCGGGGTATGGTCCACCCACCTCGGCAGCGGCGCCGGGCAGCCAGGACTCGATCCAGCGGGCCATGGCCACCAGCCTAGGCAGGTGTGACGAGGAGCAGCCTGCCGCCCGAGTCCGTTAACGTCTGCGAAACAAACGAGTGACGGCTGGGCAACAAGGCCACCATAGGTTCGCCGCCGACGAAGCCAGTTCTACCCGACCAGCGTGTCGCATGAAGGAGTCAGTGGGTGTTCAGCAACTCCGAAGAGGTCCTGAAGTACATCTCGGACGAGGGTGTCGAGTACGTCGACATCAGGTTCTGCGACCTCCCCGGAGTGATGCAGCACCTCACCGTCCCCGCGTCCACCGCCGGTGACCTGCTCGAGAACGGTGCGGCCTTCGACGGCTCGTCCGTCCGCGGCTTCCAGGCGATCAACGAGTCGGACATGGCGCTCTTCGCGGACGCCGCCACCGCCCGGCTCGACCCGTTCCGCAAGCACAAGACGCTGAACATCAACTTCTTCGTGCACGACCCGATCACGGGCGAGCCCTACAGCCGCGACCCGCGCAACGTGGCCCGCAAGGCGGAGGAGTACCTGCGCGCCTCCGGCGTGGCGGACACCGCGTTCATGGCGCCCGAGGCCGAGTTCTACATCTTCGACTCGATCCGCTTCGCCTCCAACCCGCAGGAGTCCTTCCACCACATCGACTCGGTCGAGGGCTGGTGGAACACCGGGCGCGAGGAGCAGGGCGGCAACCTCGGCTACAAGATCAACTACAAGAGCGGCTACTTCCCCGTGCCGCCGGTCGACCACTACGCCGACCTGCGCGCCGACATCGTCAGCAACATGATCGAGAGCGGCTTCACCGTCGAGCGCGAGCACCACGAGGTGGGCACCGCCGGGCAGGCCGAGATCAACTACAAGTTCAACACCCTGCTCCACGCCGCCGACGACATCATGCTGTTCAAGTACCTCGTCAAGAACACGGCGTGGCAGCACGGCAAGACGGCCACCTTCATGCCGAAGCCGCTGTTCGGTGACAACGGCTCGGGCATGCACGTCCACCAGTCGCTCTGGAAGGACGGCCAGCCGCTCTTCCACGACGAGTCCGGCTACGGCGGCCTCTCCGACATCGCGCGCTACTACGTCGGCGGCCTGCTGCACCACGCGCCGAGCCTGCTGGCCTTCACCAACCCGACGGTGAACTCCTACCACCGCCTGGTGCCCGGCTTCGAGGCCCCGGTCAACCTGGTCTACTCGGCCCGCAACCGCTCGGCCTGCATCCGCATCCCGCTCTCGGGAAGCAGCCCCAAGGCCAAGCGCATCGAGTTCCGCTGCCCCGACTCGTCCGGCAACCCGTACCTCGCCTTCTCCGCGATGGTCATGGCCGGCCTCGACGGCATCAAGAACAAGATCGAGCCGCCGGCCCCGATCGACAAGGACCTCTACGAGCTGCCGCCCGAGGAGGCCAAGGACATCCCGCAGGTGCCGGGCAGCCTCGGCGCCGTGATCGACCGGCTCGAGGCCGACCACGACTACCTGCTCGAGGGTGGTGTGTTCACCCCCGACCTGATCGAGACCTGGATCGCGTACAAGCGGGAGAACGAGATCGACCCGCTGCGGCTGCGCCCGCACCCGTACGAGTTCGCGCTGTACTACGACGTCTGATCGGTAGTACTGGCTGATCGGTAGTACTGCCTGATCCGCAACGAAGGCCCGGCGTTCCCGTCCTCGGACGGGGAGCCGGGCCTTCGTCGTGCGGCTGCGACGATGGATCCCGTGCCCGATGCGTGGGGCCGTCGTCACCGGCATCGACGCCAGCGCCGGATGCTGGCGCTGGCCAGGCGGCGGTTGGGCGGTGACGCGGACCTCCACCAGGTCGACCTTCGCGACCCATTGCCGTTCGACGAAGGCGTGTTCGACGTCGTGGTCTCGTCGCTGGTCCTGCACTACGTGGAGGACTGGAATCCGACGCTGGCCGAGTTGCGACGCGTGCTCAGGCCTGGCGGGCGGCTCATCGCGTCGGTGGACCACCCGTTCGTGGCGTACACGATCCACGAACCCCGACCCGACTACTTCGCGACCACCAGCTACACATTCGACTGGACGTTCGGCCGGCAGACCGTGCCGATGAAGTTCTGGCGCAAGCCGTTGCACGCCATGACGGGTGCTTTCACCGCCGCCGGCTTCCGCATCTCCACCATCTGTTCTTCGTCGTCGAGGCTTCGTCGTGAGACTCCTCAGCCGTTGCCCCGGTCGAGGGCCCTGGTGAAGGCGGCCTCGTAGGCCAGGAACGTGTCCACGACCACGCGGCGCTGTTCGGGCGTCAACGGGCCGAGGGCTTCCCGCCACGCCTGAGCGCCCGGGGAGAGCCACTGGGAGACGGCGGGCCGGGCATCGTCGGTGAGGTCGACGATGCGGCGGCGGCGGTCCGCCTCGTCCGCGCGCCGGCGCAGGACGTCCTTCTGGGTCAGCTCGCCCACGATCAAGCTCACCGTGGTCGGCGCAACCGACAGTCGCTCGGCCAGCTGGGACACGGTGAGCGGACCGTCGAGCAGCAGCATCGACAACAGCGACAGGTGCCGCGGTGTCAGGTCCAGCGATCGGAGCCGCTCCGGCGGCGGCAGGCGCTTGATCCGACCGACCAGCCGCGGCAGCACGGGCATCAGCTCCCGGATCGCGTCGTCGGTCGACTCCGACGTTGACACTCGCCGACCTCCTCACTACCTTTGGAATCAAATGCTTTGATTCAGAAGACATCGGAGACGGTATGCCGCATCTGATCGTGTACGCCAGCGAGAGCGACCTGACCGGCCACGAGCGTGAGCTGATCGCCGCACTGACCGACGCCGTCGTCGCGGTCTACGGGGAATGGGCTCGCGACATCGCAGTCGTGCAGCTGATCGGCCTCCCCGACGGCCGCTGGGGCATCGGCGGCAAGCCCGTGGAGAACCCGGCCCCACGCGTCACGTTCGGCATCAAGGAGGCCGCCTTCTCCCGTCCCGACGCCGAGGACATCGTGGCTCGGCTCACCGCCGGAGTGACGGACGCCCTGGTCACGGTGCTCGGCGAGCGAGTCCGCTCGGGCGCAGCGGTGGAGCTGGTCGGTGTTCCAGCCGGCCGCAGCAGTGTCGGCGGCAAGGTGGACACCACCTGAGGCGCTCGCACGCTCACCCGCCCTCGCGCGGCGAGCCCCGGCCTTCGTCGTAGGCGGTTGGCGCGGCTGGACGAACCTCGCCGCCCGCGCAGGGCTGTTGCTTCCGCCGAGGAGGTCCGCTCACTAGGCTTGCCCGTCCGGAATTCTCCGCACGCCCGTTGAGCAGGAAGGGGCGGACGATGACGACGCCGGTGGAATGCGTGATCCTCGACATCCCGGACGGACTGCGTCTCGACCTGCTGGGTCTCGTCGTAGAGGTCGGTCGGGTCCGGATCGTGGCCGACCGGGCCGGCCTGCTCGGCGGCCTGCTCGCCTCCCTGACGTGCGGTGGTACTGCCGCCGCGGACAGGCTCGAGGCGATGGCACAGCTGATCCGGACCCAGGAGGGAGCGGCGGCCGAAGGCGGTCGGCCGGAGCCGGAAGCAGCCACCCCTGCCTAGCTCACCAGGTGGTCGGTGGTGCTTCGCGTTCCGCGGAACGCGGCGCGGGGGTTCAGGCGGCGGTCCTGATCCTGCGAGGTAGCAGCGCGTCCAGGATCGGCTGCGGGTCGAGCCGTTCGCCATACCAGTCCGGAGTCAGGGTGGTGCGGGTGATCCGCAGCCGGGCGCGGGTGTGCATCTCGATCAGACTCTCGCGGCTACCGGTCAACATCGGTGCGACGGCGGGAATCGCAGTGTTATCCGGGCGGCTGAACTCCCAGCCGTCGGAGGTCCATCGGATGTGGTAGCCGTGGTCGTGGATCAGGCGGTGGTGGAAGCTGCAGACCAGGACCAGGTTGTCGACGTCAGTGGGGCCGCCGTGCAGCCAGTGCTGCACGTGGTGGGCGTGTAGGTAGTGGGTGTGGGTGCAGCCGGGGAACCGGCAGCCCGCCCCGTCGCGCACGGTCAGCGCCGCGATCTGCGCGGGGGTGGCCAGGCGGCGGGAGCGGCCCAGGTACAGCCGGTTGCCCTTCCGGTCGTTGAGCAGGACCTGGGCGCGGGCGTCGCAGGTCAGCCGCTGCGCGGTGGTGGCCGGGATCTCCGGGCCGCCCTCTAGGCGGGCGGTACCGGTGGTGGCGTCCAGGTGCACGATCACCTGGGCCTGCCCGCGCTCGACCACCGGGCCACTTTCCTCCCCGCCCTCCCGGTTGACCAGGGTGAGCAGGGCATCGGCCCGGCGGGCAGCGACCCGGTCCGCGGCTGGGCCGGGTTCGTGTTCGCGGGCCTGCTGGTCCAGGTCGTCGGGTGCGGGCGAGACCGGATGGTGTGCCGGGGCGCTGGCGGGGACCAAAGATTCGATGGCGCTGATGAGGGCGGCCCCGTCCTCGGGGGTGAGCCGGGCGCGCAGGATCAGGGAGCCGTCCTCGTCCCAGTGCCAGGTCAGGGATCGGCGGACGGCGAGGTCTTCGGGTGGCGTGTGGCGGCGGCGCACGGCCCGCACCACCGTCTCCACATGGCTGGCGGTGCCGGACAACGCGAGGTTGAGCAGCACCCGCTCCGCGGTCTCCGGATCCGCGACCGCGGTGTGCCGCAGCTGCGGCTCCCCGGCGGCGATGTCGGCGGCGATTCGGGTCAGGGTGGCGGTGTCCGAGCCGGTGATGCGGGTGATCGCCCGAACCTTCGAGTAGGAGATCCGCCCAGCAGCGAACGCTTCGGTGATGCGGGGCAGGTGCTGCAGGGCGCGCGCGACCCGCAGGTGCTCGGTGGCGGTGCGCAGGCTCATCCCGGCCCGCCAGGACAGCCAGTGCGCGCACGAGCGGATCCCGTCCCCACACCAGCCACCCCGCTCGTCGAACTCGGCCAGCAACTGCAGGAACCGGCATTCCGCAGCCGCGATGTGCCCGGCCAAACCCAGCAACTCCGACTCCAGCACGGAGGTGCTCATGGCCTGCAACGGAGTCGGCAGCGAAATCACAGCAGCAGCGGGCACGAAAACCCCCTGGAATCGGATCAATGTGCACCCTCAGAATGACACGGGGGTCCGACAATTCCAGGCAGCAGACGTTCCGCGGAACGCAGGGAAAGCAGCGACGTCGTGGTGATCGTGGCGAACGGGTTCGGGAACAGGACAGTCCCCGCCCACTCGGCAGCGACGGTCTCGTCCAAGCAGGCGTGCCCCCGCGTCGGTGACGGCCGCCAGCGCAACCACAATATTCGGTAGTTGTGCCAAACCGGCCACCACGCCACGCAAGAGGGCCGACCGAGCCCGTGAATTCACGCGAAGCCAGGAGCCGTGCCCGACTCCTTGCGGCGCGAGCCGGGAACGGCGCGCCAACCGCAAGCGGAACTCAGCCGAGCCACCGCGCAGCAGCCTCGAAGATGCCATCCGGCGTGCTGTTGAAGGCAATGGCTGCATCAGGCGCACGCCGGCGCACGAGGTTGACGATGCGTTCGAACAGCTCGAGCTGGTTGCGTACGCCACCGCCGATGACGACGACCTCCCACGGGCGGCGGTCGAGCGCCTCGGTGACGACCGCGTCGATGTCGTCGCTCCCGTCGAGCCCGAACAGGCAGGCCTCGACGCCGACCCCGGCGTCGACGAAACGAGCCATGCCGACGGCGATCGCCTCCGCGACGGGCGCGGGGTCCCACGGTCCTGGCACCCGGTACGGGTCGAACCCGATCACCAGCGCGCGTGGTCCGGGAGGTTCGCTGTTCACCTCCCGGAAGCTAGTGCCCCGTAGGTTGAGGACCATGGACGCACCCGCGATCACGCACCGGTTCGTCGACGTGCACGGCCTGCGGATCCACCTGGCCGAGGCCGGGCCGGTGGACGGGCCGGTCGTCCTGCTGCTGCACGGGTTCCCCGAGTGCTGGTACTCCTGGCGCCACCAGCTGGTGGCGCTCGCGGCGGCCGGGTTCCGCGTCGTCGCGCCCGACCAGCGCGGGTACGCGCGCAGCGATGCACCGGCGGCGATCGAGGACTACACGATGCTGCACCTCGTGGGGGACGCGGTCGGGGTGCTGGACGTCGTCGGGGCCGAGCGGGCGGTCGTGGTGGGGCACGACTGGGGTGCCCCGGTCGCATGGCACACGGCGTTGCTGCGGCCCGACCGCGTGCACGGCGTCGTCGGGTTGTCGGTGCCGTTCCGGCCGCGCGGCTCGGCCCGCCCCACCGAGGCGTTCGCCCGCCGCTTCGGTCCCGGGTACTACATGCTGCACTTCCAGGCGCCCGGGGTGGCCGACGCCGAGCTGGCGGCCGATCCGCGGGCGACGTTCCGGCGGCTGCTCGCGAACACGTCGGGCGGGACGCCGCCGCCGCTGCCGGTCGTCGAGCCGGGCGGCGGTTTCCTGGGGTTCCTGCCGGAACCGGACGAGCTCCCGGCGTGGCTCACCGAGCAGGACCTCGACGTCTACGTCGAGGAGTACCGCGACCGCGGGTTCACGGGCGGGCTGAACTGGTACCGCAACATCGACCGCAGCTGGGAGCTCACCGCCGCGTGGCACGGGGCTCCGGTCACGCGGCCCGCGTTGTACCTGGCCGGCGAGCACGACCTCGTGATCGCCGGCGTACCGGCCGACGCCCTCGCCGACTCCCTGCGGCACACGCTCCCCGACCTGCGGGGCGCCACCGTGCTGCCCGACTGCGGGCACTGGACGCAGCAGGAGCGGCCGGAGGAGGTCAGCACCGCGATCGTCGAGTTCGCCGGCAGCCTCACCTGACCCCTTTCACAGACCGGCGTGCAGCGCGCGCAGCAGCCGGGTCAGCTCGGCGCGTTCGTCCGGCGCCAGGTGGGCGACGAGCCGCTCCTCGGCCGCGAGGAACTCGGCGATGTCCCGGTCGATCCGCTCGCGGCCGACGGGCGTCAGCTCGACGGTCGAGGTGTGCCCGCCGGCCGTGCGCCGGGTCTCCACCAGCCCGGCGGCTTCGGCACGCGCCACCCGCTGGCTGATCGCGCCGCCCGAGACGAGGCACGCCTGCGTGAGCTGGGCGGGCGTCATCCGGAACGGCTCCCCCGAGCGGCGCAGGGTGGCGAGGAGGTCGAACGTCGCGCTGTCGATGCCCAGCGCCGCGAGGGTGCGCCTGCGGTGATCGGCGAACGCCTTGGCGATGCGCAGGACGCGCGCCACGACTCCGATCGACGCCACGGGCACGTCGGGGCGCTCGCGCGCCCACTGGTCGGCGATCTCGTCCACCGCGTCACGGTCGTCGTGGCCCACCGCACAGACTTTAGCCCTAAAGACCTGCTACGGTCGAGGCGCCCGAGTCTTTAGAGCTAAAGAGGAGGACCCGTGACAAGGACCGCAGTCGTCACCGGTGGCGCGACCGGCATCGGGCGCGCAGTAGCCGAACAGCTCGGCCGGGAGGGCGCCGAGGTCACGATCGTCGGACGCAGGCGGGACGTCCTCGCAGCGGCCGCGGCCGAGATCGGTGCGAAGGCGGTGGCCTTCGACGCCTCCGACCCGGCGTCCGTCACCGCCGCACTGCCGCAGCTGCCGGAGACGATCGACGTGCTGGTGAACGCGGCGGGCGGCAACACCGACCTGGGAGCCGAGCGGCCGGCCGACCAGCTCGTCGCCACGCGCAGCTCGTGGCTGGCCAACTTCGAGGCGAACGTGCTCACCGCAGTGCTCGTCACGACCGCCCTGCTGCCCCGGATCGCGGACGGGGGGCGGATCGTCAACCTCGGTTCGGTGACCGCGCGGTCGGGCGGCGGCAGCTACGGCGCTGTGAAGGCCGCGCTCGAACCGTGGACCAGCGAGCTCGCCTTCCAGCTCGGCAAGCGTGGGATCACCGCCAACGTGGTGTCACCCGGGCCGACGGAAGGCACCGAGTTCTTCGGCGGGGCGGACTTCCCGCCTGCGCGCCGGGCCTTCGCGGAGAGCCGCAGCGCGGACGGCAGGCTCGGGCGGGCCGAGGAGGTCGCCGCGCTCGTCGCGTTCGTGGCCTCGCCACAGGCTTCGCACCTCACCGGCCAGGTGCTCCACGTGAGCGGCGGGATGCACCTCGGTCGTTGACCGGTGCCGGCCCGCTGCGGCGACGAGCGCCGTCAGCTCCGGCGACGGGTGACGCCCAGCTCGCGCCGCACCAGGCTGCGGTAGAGCGTGTAGCTGCGGCGGGCCTCGACGTGGTTCCCCTCGGCCGCGTGCGTCTCCACGAGGACGCGCTGGGCGCTCTCCCGCAGCGGCTCCGCCTCGACGGCCACCATCGCGACGTCGACGGCTTCCGCGTAGCGACCACGCACCGTGACAGGGTGGTACCGACGCGTCACCGCGTCGTCGCGGGCCGAGCTAGTCCATCTCGATCGGCGGCCCTCCGAGGACGCCGAAGCTGATCGCCCAGTAGGCGATGTAGAGGGCGAGCAGCACGACGCCGTGCCAGCGGCGCAGCCTGCCGGTGGAGATGAAGTAGGCACCCAGCCCGGTCACGACGATGAGGGCGGGCAGGTGCCAGGTGAGCACCTCGGGCTCCACCACGATCCCGCCGGCGAGGAGGATGACGCCCAGCTTGCCGGTGACGGAGAAGACGACGCTGCCGATGACGTTGCCTACGCCGATCTCCGGCACGCCGCGGCGGATGGGTTCCACGGTCAGGAAGATGTCCTCGATGGTGAGGACGGCGGTCACGATCGTCGCGCCGAACAGGGTGCCCTGGAGCCCGTAGGTCTCGAGGATGCCCTCGGTGCCGATGCCCGTGGTCGCGGCGCCGATGACGAGCCCGGCGAGGGCGAGCACCGCGAGGCCGAGCCGGGCCAATCCGGATCGGCGCCGGGTCGTGACGAACGGCATCGTGTCGGAGAACGCCGTCTCGTCCGGTGGCTCGGCGGGAGCTACGGCGGTGGCGCTGGAGGTGGGACCGGAGGTGGCGCTGCCGCCGGACGCGCGGGCCGCGGCGTACGCCTCGTACATCTCGGCGTCCCGGAAGACCGGGGTGTCGGCGCGCGTCTCGCGCGCGGCGACGAAGGCGATGAACACGACGAAGAGCGCGAGCAGGATCGCGCCGTGCACCGGGCCGAGCGGCGCCATCAGCGTGAACACGACCATCACGAGCGGTGCGGCTCCGAGGGCGACGACGTACTCGCGGGGGATGTTCACGCGGGTCGGGGTCAGGAGGGCGGCGATCGCGAGTACGACCCCGGTCATCGAGAGCGCAGTGCCGAACACGACGCCGAGGGCGACCCCCTCCAGGTCCTCCAGGTTGAGCGCCACCCCGAGGAAGATGTCGTCGAACTCGATGCCGGTGAAGATGATCGCCAGCAGGAACACCGACACCCGCAGCCCGCTCGCGATCCCGACGAGGTAGCCGATGAGCTTCTCGGCGCTGTAGATCAGGAGCACCGCGCCCGCGATGAAGACGAGGATCGACGTCACAGGACCACCTCTCGTGGATGGGGGCGCGGTGTCAGCGCCACCTCGTGCGGACCCGCCGCGTCGTCGGCCCGATCGTTGGCGCGGCGCACGGCGGCGGTGACGATGTCGTGGTCCGGGGAGAGGTGGCAGACCGGATCGGTGCGCGCGGCGTCGCCGGTGAGCTGGAACGCCTGGCAGCGGCAGCCGCCGAAGTCGAGCTCGCGGCGCTCGCAGCCGCGGCACGGCTGCGGCATCCAGTCCGTGCCGCGGAACCGCTGGAAGAGCGGCGACTCCTCCCAGATCCACTCGAGCGACCGCTCGCGCACGTTCGCGCGGGGCAGGGGGAGCTCGTGCGCGGCCAGGCATGGCAGCGCGTCGCCGTTGGGTGCGACGACGACCTGGCGGCTCGCCCAGCCGCCCATGCAGGGCTTGGGGTAGCGCTCGTAGTAGTCGGGGAGGATGTAGAGGATCTGCATCCGGCTGCGCAGCCGCTCGCGCGCTTCCCGCACCACCTGCTCGGCCCGTTCGAGCTGCTCCCGGGTCGGCAGCAGGGCGGCCCGGTTGCGCCACGCCCATCCGTAGTACTGGGTGTTGGCCAGCTCGACGCGGTCGGCGCCCATCTCCTCGACGAGCGCGAGGATGCCCTCGATCCGGTCCAGGTTCTGCCGGTGCAGCACCACGTTCACGGTCAGCGGCCAGCCCAGCTCCTTCACGGTGCGGGCGGCATCGATCTTGCGCTGATAGGACGGTGTGCCGGCCAGCCGGTCGGACAGCACCGGCTCGTCGGCCTGCACGCTGATCTGCACGTGGTCGAGCCCGGCCTCGCGCAGCTGCTCGGCCCGCGCGGCGGACAGACCGAGCCCGCTCGTCACGAGGTTCGAGTACATCCCCAGCTCGCGGCCCGTCCGCACCAGCTCGACGACGTCGCGGCGGCGCAGCGGCTCCCCGCCCGACAGGTGCAGCTGCAGCGCGCCGAGCTCCCTGCTCTCGGTGAACACCCGCTGCCACTCCCCCGTGCTCAGCTCGTCGGTGTATCGGCTGAGCTCGAGCGGGTTGGAGCAGTACGCGCAGTGCAGCGGGCACTCGTAGGTGAGCTCGGCGAGCAGCGCGAACGGCCTATCCACGGTCCACCTCCACGCACCGCCGCTCGACGAGCCGGTCGAGGAACGTCCGCACCTCCTCGTCGACGACGCGCGCGTACCGGGAGCTCAGCTCGGCGACGATCTCGGCGACGGTCCGCTTCCCGTCGCACAGTTCGAGCACGTCCGAGCCCGTGGCGTTGAGGACGACGACGGTCTCCGGGGACAGCAGCACGTGCCGCTCCCGGGCGGGGTCGAACGTCAACCGGACGTGCGGCGCGAGGAGGGGCCGGTCGTGACTATCTACAAGCCTGGTCGATGGCATCGAGCATGCTCCAGAGGACGTCGTTCTTGAACGCGAGCGCCGCCACGGCGGCGGCCTGCTCGGCCGGCGTGCGGCAGTGCTCGGTCACGACCTCGAGGGCGTGCTCGGAGTCGCGGGGCGCCTGGGTGAGCCGGGCCCGGAAGTAGGCGAGGCCCGCCGGGTCGATCCAGTCGTAGTGCCGCTCGAACGCGGCGAGGCGCTCGGCCATCAGGTCCGGCGCGAACAGCTCGGTCAGCGACGAGGCGACCGCCTCGACCCACGGCCGGGTGCGGGCGAAGTTCACGTACGCGTCCACCGCGAACCGGACGCCCGGCACGACGTGCCGCTCGTCGGCCACCTCGGTGCGGGAGAGCCCCACCGCCTCGCCGAGCGAGAGCCACGCCTCGATCCCGCCCTCGCCGGGCCCGGTGCCGTCGTGGTCGACGATCCGGCGGATCCAGCGCCTGCGCACCTCCGGGTCCGGGCAGTTGGACAGGATGGCGGCGTCCTTGCGGGGGATGCTCGCCTGGTAGTAGAAGCGGTTGGCCACCCAGCCCTGAACCTGCCGCCGGTTCAGCGAGCCCTCGTTCATGCGGCGGTGGAAGGGGTGCAGCGAGTGGTAGCGCTGGGACTGGGCGCGCAACGCGGAGACGAACTGATCGGTAGCCAAATGATCGGTACCAGCGACCGTCGCCGTCATACCTGCACCTCCATGCCGTCCACGGCCACCTCCATCCCGTGCTCCTCGACGGTGCGCCGCTCGCGCGAGTCGTCGAGCAGGATCGGGTTCGTGTTGTTGATGTGGATGTAGATCTTTCGGGCGATCGGCAGCGGGGCGAGCTGCGCCAGGCTCCCGCCGGGACCGTCGATGGGCAGGTGTCCCATCTCCCGCGACGTCTTGCCGGCCAGGCCGAGCTGGACCATCTCGTCGTCACGCCAGCAGGTGCCGTCGACGAGCAGGCAGGAGCAGTCGTCCAGCTGGTCGCGCACCGGTAGGAACGACTGCATGCCCGGCAGGTGGACGGCGGAGCGGCCGGTGCGCTCGTCGGTGAGGCGGTACCCGACCACCCGCCCCTTCTCCGACCCGGAACCGAAGCGAGCGCGTTTGCTCGTCGGCACGTCGAACGCCCGGTAGGACAACCCGTCACCGAGCGGGACGTCGGCGTCCGGCACCACCGGATGCCAGCGCACCGGGCAGTACGCCTCCAGCGTCCGCAGCAGCGACGTCCCGTCGGCGAGCGTGGCGCGCACCGCCTCCGTCGAGTGCACGTCGACGCCCCGCCCCTCCCGCAGGAGCAGCAGGCCGAGCGTGTGGTCGAGCTCCGCGTCGGTGAGCAGCACGCCCTGGATCGGCGTGGTGCGACCGTCGCGGGGGCGCAGGGCGGGGAAGGACTCGATCTGGCTCCGGACGTCGGGTGAGGCGTTCAGCAGGTACCAGCGCCGCCGGTCGGCGCTCACCGCCACCGACGACTGCGTGCGGGGCCGGCAGGGCCGGGTGCCGTCCCGGACCGCCCGGCATCCCGGGCAGTCGCAGTTCCACTGCGGGAACCCGCCCCCGGCCGCCGACCCCAGCACACGGATCCACATCGTCGGAGTCCCCCTCCTCGGGGGACGCCGCTGCCGACGTCCCCCAGAACCCGTTTCAGTCGTCCATCCGAGCGACGTACATCGTCACCTCGGGTGCGCACGCGAATTCCTCGAACTCGGGGGTCTCCCATTCAGCGAGCTCCACAGGGTCACCTCCTTTCGGTCGCTGTTTCACGATTCGCCGACTCACTCCTCGGGGAGTGCGAAGGTGATGAGCGCGCTGCCGTGGCCCGCGCCGAGCATTCCGGGCAGGAACCCCTCGGCCCATCCGCCCCAGCCGACCGGCACGGCGACGTACTGCCGTCCGTCCACGCTGTAGGTCGAAGGGCTGCTGTGGTGGCCGCTGCCGCACTGGAACTGCCACAGCTGCTCGCCGGTGTTGGCGTCCAGCGCGATGAACTCGCCGGTCGGCTTACCGGCGAACACCAGGTCGCCGGCAGTGGCCAACGTCGACGCGCACATCGGCAGGTCGTTGCGGTAGCGCCACTTCTCGTCGCCGTTCGCGTCGAACGCGCTGATGGACCCCGCCATGTCCTCGATGTCCACCTGAACGCCCGCGCCCCAGTAGGGGATGCTCTCCTTGAACTCCCGGCGCCGCCGGGTGGCGGTCGCCCCGGTGTCCTGCACCGGCACGTAGAAGAGCCCGGTCCGAGGGCTGTAGGACGCGTGCGTCCATTCCTTGGCACCGGCCGGTCCCGGGTAGAAGTGGACCGGTTCGCCCTCCTTGTCGGGGTAGACCTTGGCCGTCACCTGGCCTTCCCGGGTGATCGCCCCCCACGTGATCCGGTCCACGAAGGGCGTGATGCTGACCCGCTCACCGTTGGTGCGGTCCAGCACGAAGAAGTAGCCGTTCTTGTCGAAGTGCCCGAGCAGCTTGCGGTCCTCGTGCTCGAACAGGATGCACTCGGCGATGCTGTCGTAGTCCCACACGTCGTGCGGGGTGCACTGGTAGTGCCAGCGGATCTGGCCGCTGTCGACGTCGACGGCGACGACGCTGTCTGTGAAGAGGTTGTCGCCCTCCCGGACCTCGCCGTCGAAGTCGGGCGCCGGGTTGCCGGTGCCCACGTACAGCAGGTTGGTCTCGGCGTCGAAGGTGCTGGTGAGCCAGCAGTTCGCGCCGCCGCGCTGCCATGCCTCGCCGTCGGGCCACGTCTCGGAGCCGGGCTCACCGGGCTTCGGCACCATGTAGCAGCGCCACTGGTGCTCGCCGGAGTCGACGTCGAAGGCGTCGAGGTGGCCGCGTACGCCGAACTCGCCGCCGGAGCTGCCGACGATGACGAGGTTCTTCACGACCAGCGGGGCGACCGTGGCGCTCTCACCGGCCCGCACGTCGCCGTAGGTCTTGTCCCAGACGCGCTTGCCGTTGGTGGCGTCGAGCGCGAGGACGTGGGCGTTCGCGGTGACGAAGAAGACCTTCCCCTTGGCCACGGCGACGCCGCGGTTCACGTTCCCGCAGCACAGCGACACGTCGAACGGGATCGCGTGCTTGTAGCGCCAGATCTCCACCCCCGACTTCGCGTCGAGGGCCCATACCCAGCCGTCCCAGCCGGATACGAACATCACCCCGTCGACGACGATCGGGGTGGCCTCGAACGAGTACGTGGACGCACCCGCGATCAGTCCGCTCGTGCCGGCCTGGAACACCCATGCCGGGGTGAGCCGCTTGATGTTCTCCGTGTTGACCTGGTCCAGCGGGCTGAAGCGCTGCCCGTTGTACGCCCCGTAGTAGGTGAGCCAGTTCTGCGGCTCCTCACGGGCGTTGAGGATGCGGTCGTAGGTGACTTCTGCCACCACCGGTGGCGCAATATCCGCGCCCGGCGTCTTGTAGTTGAGGAGTCCCTGGTTGATGGCCTCGCCCGCGTCGACGTAATCAGCGGTCGTCATGTCCTCTCCTCCTTCCTATGGCCGTGGCTGTTCGGGCCGGTCGAGTCGAGCCTCCGGTGGAACTTCGCCGAGTACGACGATCGCGCCGGTGAGTCCCCGGCCCTCGTCGTTCCCGGTCGGCGAGCTGAACCAGTAGTAGCCCGGTCCGTCGAGGTTGAGCGTCGCCCGCCCCCGGGAATGGTTGACCAGCCAGATGAACTTCCGGTCGCCATTGCTCGGCAGCAGCGCGCAATGCGTGTTCAGGTCGTCGTTGATGAGCGTGAGCTCGAGATCCCCGCCGTGAGGAAGGACCAGGACCGAGGGGTCCCAGACCAGCTCGTCCGGGTTGATCCGGACCGTCGCCTCCATCCGGCCGTCGCTTCTTTCCGTGGCCTGCGCAATGTTTCCGGTCGCCAGCACGCGGCCCAATGCCGCCTTGTTCTGGCCATCCAGGCCGAGTTTGCCAAGCAGGGCTGTACGCTCCTGCGCGGTACTCGTCACCGGCTCCACCTCCTCATTCGGAACTCTTGTCGAAATTGCCGTCAAGCTGCTTCGGGTTTGAGAATGACCTTCGTGTAGCCCTCGGCCTGCCGCTCGACGCTCTCGTAGGCGGTGGGCGCCTCGCTGAGCGGCAGCTCGTGGGACACGACGAATCCGGGTCTCGCCCGGCCCTGCACGATCAGGTCGCGCAGCTGCCGGTTGTAGCGCTTGACGTTCGCCTGGCCGGTGCCGAGGCGCAGGCCTTTCTCGAACACCGCGTCGAGGGATAGCGGCAGCCGGCCCGGATCCGGCGGCACGCAGTACCCGGGCACCCCGAGCGAGCCGGCGGGCCGCACGACCTGCACGAGCTGGTTCAGCACCTGGTCCGGAGCCGCGCCTGCGACGTGGTGCCCCGACGCGTCGACCCCCCGGTCGGTGCCCTCCCCTCCGGTCAGGTCCTTGATCTGCTGGACCGGGTCGGCCTCGGCGGAGTCGATCGGGGTCGCGCCCATCTCCCGGGCCGTGGCGAGCCACGCGGGCACCCGGTCGACCGCGAAGACCTGAGCCGCCCCACGCAGCAGCGCGGAGTACGCGGCCATCAGGCCGAGGGATCCGGCACCGAAGACCGCGACCGTCTCCCCCGGGCGGACGCCCGCGAGCTCACATCCGTGGTAGCCGGTGGGAAAGACGTCGGCGAGGAGGACGTAGTCCGACTCGTGATCCATTCCAGGGGGCAGCGGCGTGCAGTTGAAGTCGGCGTAGGGCACGCGCAGGTACTCGCCCTGACCTCCCGGATAGGGCGCGATCGCGGAATTTCCGCACAGTCCGAGCGCCACGCCCTGCGGGTTCAACGTCCGGCAGAAGCCGGTCAGGCCTGCGACGCAGTTCCTGCAGAAGCCGCACGCGATGTTGAACGGCATCACGACGCGATCGCCCTGCTCCAGGCCGGTGACGCCGCTGCCGACGTCCTCGACGATCCCGAGGTTCTCGTGGCCGAACACGATGCCCGGCTCGGCCGCGGTGCGGCCCTCGTACACGTGCAGATCGGCGCCGGAGATCCCGGTGGAGGTGATCCGCACGATCACGTCGTTCGGGTGCTCGATCCGCGGGTCGGGGACCTCCTCGACCGCGACGTCGAAGGGCTTCCGGTACACCACCGCCCGCATGAGCCGGTACCCCCAGTCGTGGTCGTCCCCTGTCGCGCGTTCAGCCCCTAGGAGCGCCATCACCTGCTCGTTAGCCTTGGTCGCGCCTTGATGTGGCGGCAGGGCATTCGAGCGGCGTTCATTCGGGTGGTGTTCGTTCGCTGCGCGCTACGTGATCGCTGATCCTGGATCGCTCCGAGCCGCCACCCATAGGGGGATGGGATGAACGGCGCCGAGGGCCCAACGAACGGAGCACCACCCGCAACGAGCGGCGTGGCGCTCGCCGCCGACGACATGCGGACCACCAGTGCGGCCTGGGAGCGCTTCGCCGCCGGAGCGGAGTCGGTGGACGGGGTGCGGCCGGAGATCCTCATGTCCTGGTACCGGTGCCGGGAGGAGTACGAGGTCGACCCGCGCCTGGACCGCGCACCCCCGGCTGCCGAGGTGGGCGCGCACTCGATCGACCACGACGTCGTGTACGCCGAGCTCGGAGGCATGGCGGCGTCGGCGGCCCGCGAGGTGGACGGGCTGAACGGCGTGGTCACCGTGGCCGACGGCGACGGCCGGATTCTGGCGACCTGGGGCAGCAGGCGGATCCTGCACCAGGCCGCCGACAGCAACCTCGCCCCGTGGTCGACCTGGTCGGAGTGGGCGAGCGGCACCAACGGCATGGGCACGGCGCTGGAGAGCCACCGACCGGTGCTGGTGCGGGGCCCCGAGCACTGGTGTCAGGGTTTCCAGGGCTGGGTGTGCGCCGGGGTCGCGGTCCGCGACGTGGTCACCCACGAGCCGCTCGCCGTGCTCAACGTCTCCTGCTGGAAGTCATCGCCCGCGGACGCCGTGCTGCCCTGGCTGGGCACGGTGGCCGCGGCCACCGAGGCCAAGCTGCGCAAGCGGGCCCACCACAGCGGCACACTGCTCGCGGCCGCCCTCGCCGACCTCCGCGTCGCACCCGGCACCCCGCTCGCCGCCGTGGACCTGGCCGGGAACGTCGTGCTCGCCAACAGCGAGGCCGCCGTGCTGATGGGCACCCCGGCCGACCAGCCCGCGTACGCGCCCGCGCACCGGTTCACACCCCAGCTCTCCGCGCTGCCGGTCCTGGTGCGCCGGGCGGCGGAGCGGGCCGGGAAGGACCCGGACTGGACCGGGTCGACGCAGGTCCACGTGCCCTTCCTCGATCTCACCGTCCCGGTCGTGGTCCGGCCAGCCTTCACCGGCACCCACCTCATCGGCATGCTGCTCGCCTTCGGGTCGGCCGCCGGTTCCGGCTGCGACCAGCCGGCCGGGTACCTCGTACCCGCCGCCACGACCGGCCCGCTGCCGAGCCGGGTCGTCGGCCTCCGGGACGATCGGTGGGTCCTGCTCGACCCTCGGGAGATCCGCTACGCGGAGGCCGACCACAACACGGTGTGGCTGACCACCGACCAGGGACGCCTCATGGCCGCCACGAGAGGGCTCGACCGGCTCGAACAGCAACTGGAGGACAAGGGCTTCCTCCGCGTCCACCGCCGGTTCCTGGTGAACCTCGGTCGGGTGCGCGAGGTGGAGCAGGGCTTCAAGGGCGCGCTGTTCCTCGCCACCGACGCCCGCTCCCGCGAGACCGTGCCGGTCTCCCGCCGGCACGCGTCGCAGCTGCGTCAGGCGTTCGGGCTCTGAGCTGCTCACCCCTGTTCCGCGCGGTCGGCGAGCGCTCTGAGCGCACCGCGCGGCACCACGACCACCGGCACCGGCGAGTGCCGGACGATCCGCGACGACCGGGAGCCGATGAACACGTGCTCCAGCGGCCCCGCGGTGCTCGACCCGACGGCGAGGAGGTCGCCGTCGTCCCACCCGATGTCCTCGATCGCGGCCGCCCAGTCGCTGCCGTGGCCCACCGCCGCCTCGATCGCCGACGGCTGCCGCGGCAGCTTCTCGACCTGCTCCAGGACGGCGCGCTGGGACCGTTCGACGTCCGCGGTCCACTCGCGCACCACGGCGTCCTCGGCGCGCGAGCCGATCCCGGCGGTGAGCGGTGTGCGCGGGCGCACGGCGAACGACGCGACGCGCAGGGCGGCCTTCGCCCGCGCGGCCACGCCTGCGACGGCGACGACCAGCTCGTCGGCACCATCGGTGGCGCCGAACGCAGCCGTCACCCGCCGAACCGTGGCGTCGGGCCGGCAGCGGAACCCGCGCGGGCCGAGCACCACCGGGAGCGGCGAGCTGTGCAGCAACCGGTCCGCGACGCTGCCGAACGCGACGCGGCCGAGCACCCCCGCGGTGGACGAGCCGAGCACGAGCAGGCGGGCGCCGTGCTCCCGGGCGACCTCGAGGAGGCCCGCGGACGTCGACCGCGCTCTCGCGACCACGAAGGCGGCACTGCGGTCACCGGGCACCAGGCGCCGCGCCTCCTCGATCGTCTCCTGCGCGCTGCTGTCGAGGTACTCCTGGTACTCGGCGTCGACCCGCGCCATCCCCGGTGGCCACGGCGGCGGCACCACCGTGCAGAAGAGGAGGTCCTCGTCCAGCGAGCGGGCGAGCATCAGGCCGAGGTGCACGGCCGCCGCGGCCCGCTCGTCGCGGGGCAGCCCGACGAGGACCGTCATGACGCGTCCCGGTGGCCGGTGCGGAGCCGCGAGTTGCGGATCCCGTAGGTGAAGTACCAGACCAGCACGACCGCCACCCAGATCGCGAAGACCGCGATCGTGATCGGTCTCAGGCTGTTGATGATCCAGAGACAGCCCAGGACCGACAGGATCGGCGTGACCGGGTAGCCGGGCACGCGGAAGCCGCGGGGCAGGTCGGGTGCCGTGCGCCGCAGGATGATCACGCCGATGGAGACGACGAGGAACGCCACCAGGGTGCCGATGCTCGTCATCTCGGCGAGGAAGTTGATCGGCAGGAACCCCGCGAGCAGCGCGACGGCGAGCGCGACGACGATCGTGTTGTTCACCGGAGTCCTGGTGCGGGCGTTCACCTGCTGGAAGAACTTCGGCAGCATCCCGTCTCGGCCGATCGCGAACAGGATGCGGGTCTGGCCGTAGATCACCACGAGGGTGACGCTGAAGATCGAGACTATGGCGCCTGCCGCGAGGACGGTGCCCGGCCAGCTGGCGCCGACCACGTCCTCCAGGATGGCGGCGAGCCCGGCCTCCTGCCCCTCGAACCGGGCCTGCTGCTGCGCCCCGACGGCGACCAGGGCGACCGCCACGTAGACGGACGTGACGATGAGCAACGCGAGCATGATGGCGATGGGCATCGTCCGCCGCGGGTTCTTCACCTCCTCCCCCGCGGTCGACACCGCGTCGAGGCCGACGAAGGCGAAGAAGATGATCCCGGCGGCACCCGTGACACCCGCGACCCCGAACGGCGCGAAGTCGGCGAGGTTGTCGCTGTTCCAGCCCGTGATGCCGATGACGACGAACATCACCAGCACGGCGAGCTTGATCACAACCATGATCGCGTTGACCGTCGCCGACTCGCTCGCGCCTCGGATCAGCAGCAGCGCGCACAGCGCGATGAGCACGACCGCAGGCAGGTTGATCAGCCCGCCACCCTCCGGCGACTGCGACAGCGCGTCGGGGATCTGGATGCCGAACAGGTTGCCCAGCAGCTGGTTGAGGTACTGCGACCAGCCGACCGCCACCGCAGCACCCGACACCCCGTACTCGAGCAGCAGGCACGCCGCCACCCCCATGGCGACCACCTCCCCGAGCGTCGCGTACGCGTACGAGTACGACGACCCCGACACCGGGACCGCGCTCGCCAGCTCCGCGTAGCACAGCGCCGTGAGGCCCGCGACGACCCCGGCGATCACGAACGACCAGACCACCGCCGGCCCGGCCACCGGCACCGCCTCGCTCAGGATGAAGAAGATGCCCGTCCCGATCGTCGCACCGACCCCGATCATCGTGAGCGGGAACAGCCCGATCGTGCGGGCCAGCTGCCCACCACCGTGGCCGTCGACCCCGGTCTCCGCGGCCATCAGTTCGACCGGTTTGCGCCGGAAGGCTTGCTTCAACATCGGAGCCATGCCATCTCCTCGGTCGGGGCCCACCACGATCCAGGTCGGCCCGCCGGGAGGCGAGCCCCCGAACGGAGCACCCCCACCGCGCCGCCGCGAGCTGCGGCTATCCATCCGCCTGATGGCCAGCAGACGAACTGACTATTTCCTCGCGGTGAGCATCGACTCCTAGCGTGTGGGGCATGCCGCACGCGCTCACCGATCTCCCGGTCCGCACCGTGACGCGTCCGGAGGGGAGCGCGACGCACGAGGTCACCGCGGACGTGTGCGTCGTGGGTGCCGGCATCGCGGGCCTGTCCGCTGCGGTCGAGTCGGCGCGGCTGGGCCGGTCGGTCGTGCTGGTCGACGCGTTGCCCGTGCTCGGCGGGCAGATGGTCAACTCGCTCATCGGCCTGTTCTGCGGCGTCTTCGGCAACGCCCCGGAGCACCGCCAGCTCACCCACGGACTGTTCGACGACGTGTTCGCCGACCTCGGCGCCACCGGTGACCTGTTCTACAACCGCGGCCACACCACCACCGTCGGCTACGACGAGGTGCGGCTGGGCCGGTGGGTCGAGCAGACCGTCGCCACCCACGGGATCCGGGCGATCACCGGCGCCGTGATCGTGGGCGTCACCCGCTCGTCCGACCGGATCGACACCGTCCGGTTCGCCACCCGCTACGGCAGCGTCGAGGTCACCGCCACCGGCTTCGTCGACGCCAGCGGCGACGCGGCGCTGGCATGGGAGGCCGGCCTGCCGTGCCGGCTGCCGGAGCGGGAGATCTACGGCAGCCAGCAGCTCGTCGTCGAACGCCTCGACGAGAGCCGCCGCCCCGACCCCGGCGAGCTGGCCGCGCGGATCGGCGCGAAGGCGGAGGAGTTCGGCCTGCACCGCCACGACGGACTCGCGTTCTTCTTCCCCGGCCGCGGCACCGCGGTGCTGAACATGACCCACATCGAGGCCCCGCTCGACCCGATCGCGGCCGCCGACGCGCAGATCCGCGGCAAGGAGCAGGCCGACCGGGCGATCGCGCTGCTGCGGGCGGAGTTCCGCGAGGTCTTCGGCAACGCGCGGGTGCGCAGCTACGGCTTCCCCGGGCGCCGCCAGACCCGGTGGGTCGCCGCAGTACACCAGCTCACCGTCGACGAGGTCCGCGCCGGCACTCGGTTCCCCGACGCGGTGGCCCGCACGGCATGGCCGATCGAGCTGCACGACACCCCGCAGGGCTACGTGTGGGAGACGTTCGGCCCCGACCACGTCCACTACGTGCCGCTGCGCGCGATGACCCCGCCAGACGTGCACAACCTGCTCGTCGCGGGCCGCTGCATCGACGGCGACGCGGCAGCGCTGTCCAGCGTGCGGGTCATGGGGCCGTGCGCCGCCGAGGGGTTCGCCGCCGCGCACGTGCTCGACCTCGTCGGCAAGGACAGCGTGCACGACGTCGACCTCGGCGACCTGGCCGAGCGCGTCGCCCCGAACGTCGAGAGCTCGGGCTAGCCGCCGCTTCCCCGCAGCAACGTCCGGATCTCCCGGAGCGCGACCGAGACGGTCGCCAGGTCCGACCGGCCGGCCGCGGCGATCTCGTCGAGCAGGCGCAGGCAGCGCCTCGCCGCGGCGTCGGTCGTCGCGATCCAGTCCCGAACCTGCTCATGGCCGTCGCTGCCCGGCCAGCTGGTGCGCACCACCTCCGCGGTGATCGCCGAGTGGACGACGTGCAGGTCCTCCCGCAGCGCCGCCCTGGCGAGGGCCGGCCAGCGCTCGTCGCGCGGCAGTTCGAGGATCCGGGCCCGCAGCCAGCCGAGCCGCAGGTGCTCCTCGAGCGCGAAGTGGACCACCGCCACGTCCCGGACAGGACGCTCGGTCGAACAGGCCACGGACGTGACGTCGAGGGCCGCGACGAGCTCGGGCGACGTCCGGACCGCCCTCGCCAGGTCCTCGGGAACGCCCGCGTCGACGTGGCCGCGGACCGTCCGGTCCAGAACGCTGCGCCGGTCCTCGCCGATCAGCTCCGGGATCAGCGGCGTGAGCTCCCGCACCCCCGGCTCGAAGAGCTCGATGGCCTCGGCCACGTCGAGCGGCTGCTCACGGTTGCGCAGCAGCCACCGCGTGGCCCGCTCGGCCAGCCGGCGCAGCTCGAGGAAGAGCGAGATCTGGGTGCGGGTGGTGACGACGTCGTCGAGCGCCTCGAGCCGCGCCCAGAGCGCACTCAGCCCGAAGATGTCGCGGGCCGCCGTGTGGGCCCGCGCCACGTCGGGCGCCGCGAGGCCCGTCTCCTCGGTCAGACGCGACACGAACGTCATGCCCGCCCGGTCGACGACGCCGTTCGCGACGCGGGTCGCGATGATCTCCCGCCGCAGCGGGTGCTCCTGGATCTGCCGCGCGTAGCGGTCGCGCAGCGCGTCGGGGAAGTACCGCTCGAGCTCCCGGCCGAGGAACGGGTCCTCCGGCACGTCGGAGTCGACCAGCTCGTCGAAGAGCTCGATCTTGCTGTAGGCCAGGAGGAGAGCGAACTCCGGCAGCTGGAGCCCACCGCCGATCTCTGCCCGGCCCATGAGCTCCGCGGTGCTCGGCAACTGCTCCTGCGCCCGGTCGAGCCGCCCCGAGTGCTCCAGCGCGTCGAGGTAGCGGGCATGGACGTCCCGCATCGCGGGCGCCTGCGCCGAGTCGAGGTGGACCGCGCGGGTCAGGCGGTCGTTGTCGGCGAGCACGTGGGCCGCGACGTCGTCGGTCATCGCGGCGAGCAGCTCGTCGCGCTGCTTGCGCGTGAGGTCGCCGTCCCGCGCCACGCGGTCGAGCAGGATCTTGATGTTGACCTCGCGATCGGAGCAGTTCACCCCCGCCGAGCCGTCGACCACGTCGGCGTTGATCTGCCCGCCGCGCAGTGCGTACTCCGTGCGGGCCCGCTGGGTGAACCCCAGGTTCCCGCCCTCCCCGACCACCCGGCACCGCAGCCTGGCGGCGTCGACCCGAACGGCGTCGTTCTGCTTGTCGCCGACGTCCGCGTTCGGTTCGGTCGACGCCTTGACGTACGTGCCGACGCCGCCGTTCCACAGCAGGTCCACCGGGGCTTCGAGGATCGCTCGCACGAGCTCGTCCGCGGAGAGCGAGTCGGCGTCGACGCCGAGGGCCCGGCGCACCTCGTCCGACAGCGGCACCTCCCTCGACGCCCGGGAGAACACCCCGCCACCTGGGGAGATGAGCTCAGGGTCGTAGTCGGCCCATGACGAGTGGGCCATCGCGAACAGCCGCGCGCGCTCGTCGTGGCTGCGCTCCGGGTCGGGATCGGGGTCGACGAACACGTGGCGGTGGTCGAAGGCGGCCACCAGCCTGATGTGCCGCGACGACAGCATGCCGTTGCCGAACACGTCGCCGGACATGTCACCGATCCCGGCGACGGTGACGTCCTCGTTCTGCACGTCGATGCCGAGCGACCGGAAGTGCCGCCGCACCGAGACCCACGCGCCGCGCGCGGTGATGCCCATCGCCTTGCGGTCGTAGCCGGTGGACCCACCGGAGGCGAACGCGTCGCCGAGCCAGAAGCCGTACTCGTGGGAGACCGCGTTGGCGAGGTCGGAGAACTCCGCGGTGCCCTTGTCCGGGGCGACGACGAGGTACGGGTCGTCGCCGTCGTGCCGGACCACCCGGTGCGGCGCCACGACGCGGCCGTCGACCACGTTGTCGGTGACGTCGAGCAGCCCCCGGACGAAGGTGCGGTAGCAGGCCTGCAGCTCCTGGGGCGACCGCACGACGAACGCACCCTTCGCGCCCACGGGCACGGCGACCGCGTTCGTGACGGTCTGAGCCTTGACGAGACCGAGGATCTCAGTGCGGAAGTCCTCCGGCCGGTCCGACCAGACCAGGCCACCGCGGGCGATGGGGCCGCCGCGCAGGTACACGCCCTCGACCCGCGGTGAGTACACGAAGGTCTCGAACGCCGGCCTCGGCTCCGGCAGGTCGGGGATGCCGCGCGGGTCGAGCTTGAAGGCGAGCGAGGTGGCCCCGTCGGTGAAGGAGTTCGTCCGCAGCGTGGCGGTCACCAGGTTCAGGATGCTGCGCAGCACGCGGTCCTCGTTCAGCCGCGCGACCGTGTCGATGCGCCGCTCGATCTCGGCGGCGGCCCGCTTGGCGGCGAGACCGCGGTCATCGCGCACGTCGTGGTCGGGGTCGAACCGGATCGCGAACAGCTCGACGAGCAGCGCCGCGATGTCCGGGTTGTCCACGAGCGTCGTGGCCATGACGTCACGGCTGAACGTCGTCCCGACCTGCCGCATGTACCTGACGTAGGCGCGGAGGACGGTGGCGTCCCGCCCCCGCAGGCCGGCGCGGAGCACGAGGCGGTTGAACCGGTCGTTCTCGATCTCGCCGCGCCACACGGCGGCGAGCGTGTCCTGGAAGCGTTCCCGGACGTCGGCGACGTCGAACTCGCCCAGGTCCTCGTGCCGCAACCCGAGGTCGTAGATCCACACCGGCTGCGCGCCCGCCGGCCGGATCTCGTAGGGTCGTTCGTCGACCACCCGCGTGCCCATGTTCTCCAGCAGCGGCACGACGTCGGAGAGCATCAGCGGCTCGCCGTACCGGTAGAGCTTCAGGCGGGGCAACGGGTCGATGCTGTCGAGCACGAAGTACAGGTGCATCGCGAGGCCGTCCGGCGGCTCCCCCGCCAGCAGGGCCTCGACCCGGCGGATGTCGCTGACGGCGGTCCGCGCCGTGTGGTCGTCCTGGTAGCCGGAGGGCATCGCGTTCGCGTAGCGGCTGAACAGCAGCACCCCCTGTCCCTCGCCGAACTCCTCGACGAGCGCGTCGGCGAGGTCGTCGGTCCACGTGCGCAACGCCGAGGTGAGCCGGGCCTCGATCAGGGACGGGTCCAGGTCGGACACCGTGCCGGGCTCGACGTAGACGACGAAGTGCAGCCGGACCACGGAGGAGTCCGTCACGAGCGTCGACTCCTCGGCGTGCACGCCGTGGAACGCGGTCATCAGCGTGTCCCGGATGCCGACCCGGGCCGCCTCGTCGAGCCGTCCGAGCGGCAGGTCGACGAAGCAGGAGAAGAACCTCCCGAAGCCGTCCCGGCGCACGCGCAGCCGCAGCCGCTGCCGGTGCTGCAGCTCGATGATCGCCATCGCGTCGCCGTACAGCTCGTCCGCGGTGGACTGCAGGATCTCGTCCCTCGGGTAGCCGTCGAGGATGTCGACGAGCACCTGCGCCTCGTAGGTGTGCCGGGGATCGGCGGCCCGATCGAGCACCGCCCGCATCTTCTGCCGCACGATCGGGATGTCGGCGAGCGCGGCCTTGGCCACGCTCCTCGGGTAGAGCCCGAGGAAGCGGCGCTCGCCGACGGCCCGCCCGTTCTCGTCGAACCGCTTGACGCCGACGTAGTCGAGATGGGTCCCGCGCTGAACGGTGGCGCGGGAGTTGGCCTTCGTGATGTTGAGCAGGACCGGTTCCTGGATCTTCCGCTGCACGTCGGGCGGAAGAGCCGAGACCGGATGGGACGCGGTCCTGCGCCGGACGTCGCGCAGGACACCGAGCCCGGACCCGTCGACCGCCCGCAACACCTCCTCGTCGGGCCCGCGCACCAGCTCGTACTCGCGGTAGCCGAGGAACGTGAAGTGATCGTCGGCGAGCCAGCGCAGGAAGTCAGCGGCCTCCGCCCGATCCTGCGGTTCGACGACCACCGCCTCGGACGGGAGGGCCTGCGCGATCGAGACCGCCCGCTCTCGCATGGCGGCCTGGTCCTCGTCGGCCGCTCGCACGTCCTCGAGCACGCGGACCAGGTCCCGCCTGAGCTGTTCGAGCACGGCCGGGTCGGCCTGGCGGTCGATCTCGATGTGGTGGAACGACTCCCGCACGACATCCGCGTTCCCCGGCTCGTTCTCGCCGAGCACGCCCAGCAGCTCGCCGTCGGCGCCGCGCACCACCTCGAAGACCGGGTGCAGCGCGAGGTGCAGGCCGAACCCCTGCCTGTCGAGCTCCGTCTCGAGCGACTCCGGGATGAACGGCATGTCGTCGGTCACGACCTGCACGACGGTGTGCGGGCACGCGAAGCCCTCTCCGTCGAACGTCGGCGAGCAGACCGTGACGTTGAGCCTCCCCGCCCGGCGGCGGCGCGCCAGCCGCAGGTGGGCGAGCGCGATGCCGAACAGGTCGGGGACGGCGCGGGCGGCGAGGTCCTCGGCGGCGACCCGCTCGTAGTACCGGTCGACGAGCGCGAGGTACATGCGCGCGCCGTCCCCACCCATGCGCTTCGACGCATAACGCCGCACTCGTTCGATGACCTCGGACCGATCGTCGTGCGGGATGGCACGCATCTCTCGCTCCTCCCGGATCGCCTCACCATGAAGGCTCCACCTTCGAGGCCGCGTTGGGGAGTCGCTTTCCCTTGTGCATTCGCGCCACTCGGCTCATCCTCGGCCTGGTACGCACGAGGGAGCGGCCGATGGCAGGAACACCACCGGAGCCGTACGGCGACTACGAGTACGACCTGGTCCACGAGCCGGGCCTCGAGTTCGAGGTGCAGCACGAGCAGCACCACGACAGCAGCCCGCCACCGAAGCCCGATCCGGGTGGCGACTACGGCTACGACGAGGCGCACGACTGCAGGTCGACCGGGACTACCGGTAACCCCGCTTGAGCAGGTATCCGGCTCCTGCCTCGTAGCCCTCGGGACCGAGCAGCTCGAACCCGAACGCGTCGGCGAGCCGGTTGGTCGTGTTGAAGGCGGCGCAGACGGCCAGCGCGTCCTCGACCTGCTGGGGTGAGACCCCGGCGGCGAGCACCTCCCGCACGTCCTCCGCGTCGATGGTCCCGTCCCGGGTCAGCTTGCCGAGCATCCGCAGCGTGGCCCGCAGCGGCTCCGCGATGGGTGCCGACTCCAGGTCGGCCAGCACCGCCGCGACCCGTGGCCGGTCCTGGTACGCCTGAGCGGCGGTCGCGGTGTGCGCGCCGACGCAGAACGCGCACTCGTTCACGGCGGACACGTGAGCCGCCATCAGCTCCCGGTCGCCCACTGACCAGGCGGACGGTCCGCGCATCGCGAGGTGGGTGAACTCCTTGGCCCGGGCGCCGTAGAAGTCGGACCGGTAGAAGGTCAGCTTGGCGGCGTCGGGCACCGCGTGCCCGGAGAACAGCCGGATGACCGCGAACAGCAGCTTGGTTCCCGCGCCGTAGCCGCGGTCGAGGACGTCAAGACGCATGATCGGGCCTCCCCTCGGCGGTCGCTTCCGCCAGGGCGGCCAGTCCGGCTTCGTACAGCCGGGCGGACTTGCCGACGGCCGCGCAGATCACAAGCTCGAAGAGCTGGTCCTCGGTGCAGCCCGACGTCTTCGCCGCAGCCCAGTCCGCGTCGCCGACCTGCGCGGGCCGGTCGGCGACCTTGCCGATCAGCAGGTCCAACGGCGGTGGGAGGCCATCGTTGGCGAAGGCCCGCGCTCGTTGCTCGGCAGGTGCCTCACCCTCCCCGTCCAGCACGCGGTCCACCAGAGCCCGGTGCGCTGCTCGCTTCTCGTCCTCGTCCGGCACGGCCACTCCCGGCCTCCTCCGCCTCTGAGCCATCTGCCCTCGAGTACATGACGATCGGCAGGCCGCCGAATGTGACACCGGGCTCGCTCCGGACGGGCGATCCATTGCGTGCGAGCGAGTCCACCAACCGCTGCAACGCCGGGTTCGGGTTGTCCGGGCTCCAACACGCGTGCAGCGTCACGGAGTGCGCGTCGGCCGGCGCCAGCTCCAGGTACCGCACCCCGTGCACCCCCATCGCCCGGATCGACCTGGGCACGAGCGCGCACCCGGTGCCGGCCCGGACGAGAGCGAGCATCGTCGGCACCTGGGACACCAGCTGGCTCACCCGGTACCGGTTCATCCCGATCATGGCGGCGCAGATGTCGTGCAGGTACCGCGAGCCCTCGGGGCTGTAGCCGATGTACTCGTCGGTGACGTCCGCGAGCGCGACCGGCCCGTCGGCCGTCGCGAGCGGATGCCCGCCGGGCACGGCCAGCACCAGGTCCTCGGAGTGGACGAGCACGGACGCGAACTGCTCCGGGATCGGCGGGCGCACGAGCCCGAGGTCGAGCTCCATCGCGCCGAGCAGCTCGAACTGGCCGGGGCTCGCCAGCTCGGTCAGCGCGACGCCGACCGCCGGGAGCCGCTCGTGGACGAGCGCGAGGAAGTCGCCGAGGACGGCATAGGCGCCGATCGCGGTGAACGCGAGCCGCAGCGCGCCGGTCTCCCCCTCCGCGGCGCGGCGGGTGGCGTCGGGCGCCGCGTCGATCAGGGCGAGGGCGCGGCGGCAGTGGGCGAGGAAGACCTCACCCGCGGCGTTGAGCCGAACCCCACGACCCACCCGGTCGAAGAGCGCCACTCCCAGCGCCGCCTCCAGTGCCTGGACCTGGCGCGAGAGCGGCGGTTGCGTCAGGTTGAGCCGGGCCGCGGCCCGCCCGAAGTGCTGCTCCTCCGCGACGACGACGAACCCGCGGAGCTGGTGCAGCGACACATCCATACCGTGCACGGTATCGGTCCATACGGGATCGGGCTTGGACGTGCATCATGGGATGCGCTTACCGTCCGAGCGTGCCCCGACTCGCCGTCGCCATGACCCCCGCGCGCTTCGCCGACGTGTGTGATGCCGCCACCCGCGAGCTCCTCGAGGAGCGCTTCGACGTGACGTGGGCCGGCGAGCAGCTGGAGCTCGTCGCCGGTGCCGACGTGGTGCTCACGAGCTGGGGTACGCCCCACCTGGACGCCACGCTGTGCCCGCCGGTCGTCGCCCACGCCGCGGGCTCGGTGAAGCGGCTCGTCGACCCGGTGGTGTTCGACAGGGGCGTCGCGGTCTTCTCGGCGGCCGGCCGGATCGCCTGGTCCGTCGGCGAGTACTGCCTGGCCGCCATCCTGACGCTCGCCCGGCAGCTCCCCCGCTTCGACACGGCGATGCGCGCCGGCGAGTGGAAGCCCGGGTACCTGCGCGGCCACGAGATCCGCGGCCGGTCGGTCGGGCTGCTCGGCGCGAGCTCGACGGCAAGGGCGCTGATCACGCTGCTGAAGCCGTTCGGCTGCGACATCGTCGTCTACGACCCCTTCCTCGACGCGAACCGGGCGGCGGCGCTCGGCGTGCGCACCGCCTCCCTCGACGAGGCGCTCGCCTGCCCGATCGTCTCGGTGCACGTGCCGAACGTGCCCGAGACGGTCGGCATCGTGAGCCGGAAGCTGATCGAGGCGCTCCCCGACGGCGCGGTCTTCGTCAACTCCTCCCGCGGCCCGGCCGTCGTCCAGGAAGCGCTGCTCGAGCACGTGCTGGACGGACGGATCGCCGCCGCACTCGACGTCTACGACGTCGAACCGCCGACGCTCGCCCCCGGGCACCTCGCCGCACCGAACCTCCTGCTGACCCCGCACATCGCGGGCGACACCACCGAGGGCCACCTCGCGCTCACCGGATACGTGCTGGCGGACGTGCTCGCCTACCTCGAACGGGGCGAGCGCGGGCCGAGCTTCGTCGACCCGGCGTCGTGGGAGATCGCGGCCTGATGTCGCGCATCAGATCCGTCGAGGTCTTCCCCGTCGCCGTCCCGTTCGCGAAGGACTTCGTGCTCGGCAGCGGGGCCGTCGGCACCTCGGAGCGCGCCGGCCACGTCGTCTTCGTGAAGATCACCACCGAGGACGGGGTCGTCGGCTGGGGCGAGCAGCGCGCGCTGCCCAGCTGGAGCTACGAGACCGCCGAGACCATCGCCGTGGTGATCAAGCGGTACCTCGAACCGTTGCTGCTGGAGCTCACCCCGTTCGACGTGGAGTTGTTCCACCGCCGCGCCAACCGGGTGCTCAGCCCGTCGGTGTCCAACGGCTTCCCCTTCGCGCGGGCCGCCGTGGACCTCGCCCTGCACGACGCCGCCGGCCGGGCATCCGGCCTGCCGGTGCACGCGCTGCTGGGCGGGCGGGTCCGCGAGGAGATCCCGCTCTGCTCGGCGATCGGGGTGGACGGTCCGGCCGCCGTTCGCGAGCGGGTGCAGCAGTCCGCGGACTACGGCGCGTACAAGGTCAAGATCGCGGGCGACCCGGACGCCGACGCCGCCGCGGTCCTCGCCGTGGCCGAGGTGGCCGCCGGCAAGCCGCTGTGGCTGGACGCCAACCAGTCCTACCGGCCGAGCGCGCTGAGGCAGCTGCTCGGACGGATCGGCGACGTGCCCGGTCTGCACTGCGTCGAGCAGCCCGTGCCCAGCACCGACCTGCTCGGCCTGCGGCGCCTGCGCGGGATGATCGACCTCCCGGTGGCGGTCGACGAGGGCAGCTTCACCGCAGCCGATCTCGCGCGGATCGTGCACCTGGAGGCCGCCGACCTGGTCGTCGTCAAGATCGCCAAGTCGGGTGGCATCCGCAACGCGCGGGGGACGGCCCAGGTGGCGCTCGCCAACGGCCTGGAACTGCTGGCCAGCGGCCTGACCGACTGCGGGATCGGGTTCGCCGCCGCGCTGCACCTGTTCAGCCAGCTCGACCTCGCGCTCCCCGCTGAGCTCAACGGCCCCGAGCTGCTCGCGGACCTCTACGTCGACGGGCTGCGGATCACCAAGGCCGTGGCAACCGTGCCGGATGCGCCCGGCCTCGGCGTCGAGGTCGACGAGGAACGCATCCGTGCCGAAGCACAGGACCTGTTCACCTGAGATCTCGGGAGCCGACGATGCCTCACCGAATGAGCCGCCGCACCGCGTTGAGGCTGGCCGGGCTCGCCGGCCTGCTCGCCGGCTGCTCCTCCCGCCCGCAGGGGGTCGCCACCTGGTCGATGTGGTCGAGCAGCCCGGCCGAGGCCGAGGTCTGGGCGGCCTTCAGCGACCACGTCGAGCAGCGGATGGGCGTCGAGTCGATCCCCAACCTGACCTCGTCGAGCGGTTACCCCACCAAGCTCGACCTGCAGCTCGTGAGCGGAACGGCGAGCATCGTCACCGCCATCAACGGGCAGCTGCTGCCCACCTACGCCGCACGCGGCGCGCTCCGCCCGCTCGACGACCTCATCGCCGCCGATCCCGACTTCGACGTCGACGACTTCTACCCGACGATCCGCGCCATCTCCTCGTTCGCGGGCCGGCCGTACATGATCGGCTTCGACGTGGCGCCGAACGTCCTCTACGTCAACAAGACGCTGCTCGCCGAGCGCGGCGTCGACCCGCCGTCGACCACCGAACCGATGACGTGGGCGCAGTTCCGGGAGCTCGCGATCGAGCTGTCCGCGCCGCCCGACCGGTTCGGCTTCACCTGCGCCCCGGCCATCGACGACCTCGTCTCCTGGATCTACTGCGCGGGCGGCAACGTCATGAACGCCGACGCCACGGCCAGCGCGCTGGCGGCGCCGGAGGCGATGGAGGCCCTCGACTTCGTGATCGGCCTGTTCGTCCGCGACGAGGTCACGCCGCCGATCGCCAACCTCGTCACCGAGAACGCGCTGTCCAACTTCCTGGAGGGGAACGTCGCGTTCATGCAGAACGGCCCCTGGCAGGTCGTGAACGCGCGGAAGGCGAAGTTCGAGTGGGACGTCGTCCCCTTCCCGGCCGGGCCGGCCGGCAGCACACCGCGTGTATCGGGCTCCGGTTTCGCCATTCCGGCAGCCGTCGAGGGCGCCGAGCTCGAGCTCGCCTGGAACCTGGTCAAGACGCTCACCGGCACCGACGCGCTCAACATCTACGCCAAGGCCGGCCGCAACAACCCGGCCCGCTACTCGGCCGGGTCGGCGTTCCGGCCACCGCCTGCGAACGTCGGCATCGTCCAGCGGATCCTCGCAGGCGAGATCGCGGGCGGGCACCCGTTCGACGTCACCACGAACTGGAACCAGGTCAAGCAGATGCTCAACCAGGACCTGCCCCGCAGCTTCCTCGGGCAGATCACCCCTGCCGAGGCGGTCGCAGGCCTGACCCCGCGGCTGGACGTCCTCATGACCCAGCACCAGGACAACGTGCGCCTCGCCGCCCAGCGGCGGGGCTGAAGGAGGGCGACGTGGCCGTCCGGACCGTCCCGAGAGCGGCAGCGCCGCCCAGCCCGCCCCCGCCGAGGCGGCGACGGCGCGACGGGCAGGCGCGCGCGGCGTGGCTCTTCCTGCTGCCGAGCTTCGCGGGGTTCCTGGTCTTCACCGCGGGCCCGGTGGTGGCCGCCGGGGTGATCTCACTGCTGGACTGGAACCTCTTCAGCCCGCCGACGTTCGCCGGGCTGGACAACTTCTGGCGCCTCGGCGCCGACCCGACGTTCTGGTCGGCCCTGGTCAACACCGCCTGGTTCACGCTCGCCTGCGTGCCGCTGACCATCGCGGTCAGCCTGGCGCTCGCCCTGCTGCTCAACCGGGGCCTGCGGCGGATGGCGGTGTTCCGCTCCCTCCTGCTGCTGCCCTACGCCACGATCACCGTGGCCGTGGCGTTCGTCTGGATCTGGCTCTACATCCCCACCGGCGGGCTGGTGAACGCGGCGCTCGGGCTGGTCGGCATCGACGGGCCGGCGTGGCTCATCTCCGACACGTGGGCGATGCCCGCGCTGATCCTGATGAGCGTCTGGAAGGGCTTCGGCTTCGGGATGGTGGTGTTCCTCGCCGGCCTGCAGGCCATTCCGCAGCAGCTCTACGAGGCCGCGCGCGTGGACGGCGCCAGCCCGTGGCAGAGCTTCCGCAAGATCACGATCCCGATGCTGTCGCCGTCGTTCTTCTTCGTGGTCGTCACGTCGATCATCGGATCGTTCCAGGTGTTCGACCAGGCCCTGATCATGACGAACGGCGGTCCGGGAACCGGCACCACCACGCTCGTCATGTACATCTACCGGACCGGCTTCGAGAACTACGACCAGGGATACGCCGCCGCGCAGTCGCTGGTGCTCTTCGCGTTCATCGCCGTGATCACGGGGATCCAGTTCCTCCTCCAGCGAAGGCTGGTCCACTATGACAACTGAGCTCACCCGCAAGCTCGTCGTCTTCGCCTGCTTCCTCGTCACCGCCGTCACGCTGATCCCGGTCGTGATGATGGTGCTGGTGGCATTCCAGTCCGACGCCGAGTCGATGGCCGCCACACCGTCGTTCTGGCCGACCAGCTGGCACCCGGAGAACCTGGAGCGCGCGTTCGACCTCGTGCCGCTCGGGCAGTACCTGCTCAACACCGTGATCTTCGCGGGCGGCACCACCCTGCTGGAGACGGCCACGGCGGCGCTCGCGGCGTACGCGTTCGCGCGGCTGGAGTTCCGCGGGCGGGGCGTGCTGTTCGGCATCTACCTCGCCACGCTCATGATCCCGACGCAGGTGACGCTGATCCCCCAGTTCGCGCTGGTGGCGAAGCTGCAGGGGATCGACACCTGGGCCGGTATGATCATCCCGCACGCCTTCACCGCGCTCGGCGTGTTCCTGTTGAGGCAGTTCTTCCTCGGCATCCCCCGCGACTACGAGGAGGCGGCCCGCATCGACGGCGCCAACCGCTGGCAGGCGTTCACGCGGATCATCCTGCCGTTGGCCGTGCCCGCGATCGCCACGCTCGCGGTGTTCAAGTTCATCGGCCAGTGGAACAACCTGCTCTGGCCGCTCGTCATCTCCAACACCGACGCCACCCGCACCATCCCCGTCGGCCTCCAGGCCTTCCAGGACACCCACGGCACCCAGTGGAACCTGCTGCTGATGGCCGCGACCGTCACCACCGTCCCGCTGATCGTCATCTTCTTCCTGACACAGCGCTGGTTCGTCCGGGGCATCACCATGAGCGGGTTCGGAGGCCGCTGATCCCATGACCCACATCTGGTCCGTCTTCACGAAGGCCTGGTCCGCGCTGCCCGCCGAGGAGCTCGGCCCGCTGGTGGCCGGGCTCGGCTTCACCGGCGCCGAAGTGCCGGTGCGCGAGAACACGCGCGTCACACCCGCCGACGCCGAGGAGCGGCTGCCCGGCTTCGTCGAGCGGATGCGCGCCGAGGGCGTCGACGTCATCAGCGTCGCGGCCGACCTCGCCGAACCGACGTTCGCCGCCTGCGCGAGCGCGGGCGTTCCGCTGATCCGGATCATGGCCGGGCTCGGCCCCGACGGTTACGCGGCCTCGGTGGCACGGGTCCGCGAACAGCTGGAGGAGGCAGCTCCCCTCACCGAGCGGTACGGCGTGCAGGTCGGCGTGCAGCCCCACCACGGGCGCTTCGTCTCCTCGGCGCTGGGGGTCGCGCAACTGCTCGACGGGCTACCCGTCGACCGGTTCCGGGTGGTCTGGGACGCCGGGCACGACGCCCTCGCCGGCGACGACCCGCGCGTCACGCTGGAACTCGTGGCCGACCGGCTCGCGATCGTCAACCTCAAGAACGGCGTGTACACGCGGTCCGACGGAGGTTGGAGGCACTGGTGGGTGCCCGGCCCGGAGGGCATGGCCGACTGGGCCGCGGCGTTCGCGGAGCTGGCCCGGCTGGGCTGGACGGGCCCGGTCTGCCTGTCGGGCGAGTACTCCGACAAGGGAGTGCCCGTGGAGGACCGGCTACGGGCCGACCTCCGCGCGGCGCAGGAAGCCGCCGGGCCACTGCACGGCGGGAGGCTCGTGGCCACCGGGCCACCAGCCCCCCGCCGTTCAACGCTCAGGGAACGATGACGACCTTCATCGGGTCGCCGTCGCGCTCGCGCACCACCCGGAACGCCTCGGCGATGTCCTCGAGCGGGAACCGGTGGGTGACGAGTTCCTCGCCACGCAGACCGCCGCCCGCGGCCATCGCCATCGCGCGCTTGACGTTGTTGCCGCCCTCGCCGCGCGAGGTGTACATCGAGATGTCGCTGCGCACGGCCGCGGACAGGTCGAGCGTGACCGGGCCCGGGTAGAAGGCGACGAACACGATCTTCCCGGCGCGCTTCGTCATGGCGATGCACTGGTCGGGCACGTCGGCGCCCCCGGAGGTCTCGATCACCCAGTCGGCGCCGTCGCCGCCGGTCAGCTCCCGCACCCGGGCGACCGGGTCGGTCTCCCGGGCGTTGATGACCTCGGTGGCGCCCAGCCGGGCACCGAGCTCGAGGCGCGACGCCCGGGTGCCGACCAGCGTGACGCTGCGGGCGGCGAGCTGCCGGCACAGCTGCACGGTCATCAGCCCGATCGGGCCCGGCCCGACGACCACCACGTCCTGGCCGGCCATGTACCCGCCCGCGACGTCGATGCCGTAGAGACCGGTGCCCGCGGTCGTCACGAGGACGGCGTCGGCGAACGAGATGTTGTCCGGCATCTTGTAGAGCGCCTTGACGTCGTGCACGGCGTACTGGGCGAACCCGCCGTCGACGGTGATGCCGCTGGCCCGCTGCCCCTTGCCCGGCTTGGCGTAGTTCAGGCAGGCCGTGTACTTGCCGATGATGCAGTTGTCGCAGCGCCCGCATCCCGCGTGCACCTCGATCGCGACGCGGTCACCGACCGCGAACTCGTCGACCGACTCCCCGAGGGCCACCACCGTGCCCGCCCACTCGTGACCGGGCGTGAACTCGCCGAACGGCGGGGTCTGCGGGAAGTGGCCGTCGAAGATCTTCAGGTCGGTGCCGCAGGTGCCGCACATGGCGACCTCGACGAGCACCTGGTGCGGGCCGGGCTGGGGCACCGGACGGTCGACCACCCGGATGTCGCCGGGCCCGAACAACACGGCGGCGCGCATGGAGTCCGGGATCGGGCGAGTGGTGGCGGAAGCCGTCTGCACGTCGGCGGTCATGTCACTCCTCATGTTGCTCTGGCGGGATGCGGGGGCAGGTGCGGATCAGCGCCAGCGCGCGTCCCCGCTCTGCACACCGAGCGAGTCGACGGCGTCGATGACGGGGCCCGCGTCGACGAGCTGGTCGTAGACGGGCGGCTCCTTCTCGAGGATGCCGAGCTCACGCATGCGGTTCATCGTCTTCTTGATACGGGCCTTGTCGAGCCCGGTGTTGACCGGGAAGGCGCCCTGCTGGCCGAGCAGGGAGTCGTAGGCCTGCGCGATGACCTGCTCGTCGAACTCGGTGGCCTTCGCGACGATCTTGACGGTCTCGTCCTTGTTCTCGTACATGAAGCGGTGGGCGCGGGTCAGCGCCGTCATGAACTTGACCGCAGTATCGCGGTTGGCCTGCAGCCACGCGCGGGACACGAAGAACGTGCCGTAGTGGTAGTCCGGCACGACGTTCGACAGCTCGGCGATCGAGTGGAAGCCGGGGTGGTCGCGCTGCACGGCGATGGCCTGCTCGGTCTGCAGGATCGCGTTCTGGATCCGCCCGTCGACGAGGGCCGAGTTGTAGGACTGCGCGTCGACCGGGATGTACGACACGTCGTTCTGGGTGAGCCCCGCCGACTGCAGCACCAGCCGGGTCATCACCTCGCGGAACGCGCCGACCTCCTGCACGCCGACCTGACGGCCACGCAGGTCCGCCGGGGTGAGCACGTCGGCGGGGGCGACCGACGAGACCGTCAGCTTGTCGGTGTAGGCGCCGATGATCACGACGTCACCACCACCCGCCGCCGCGTTGACGACCGGCTCGATGCTCGACGCGCCGATCTCCAGCGCGCCGGCGACCACACCCTGCACCACCGAGACACCGGACTTCAGGTTCTGCGTCTCGACGGTCAGTCCCGCCTCGGAGAGGAAGCCCTTCTCGATCGCCACCGCGAGGTCGGCGTTGGCGAAGCTGGTCACCCCGGTCGGCAGGCCCACCCGGATCGTCGCCTGCCCCTCGGGCGGGGTCTCGCTGCTCTGGGTCGGGGCGTCGCCGAACGCCCCGCACCCGGCGAGCGTGCCCGCCACGGCGAGGGCCGCGAGCGCGGTACGAAGACGTCTTACGGGTCGTCGCATGGATCAGTCCTTTGCTGCCCGCCGCACGACGCCGCGCTCGGCCCTGCGAGGAGCGCCGACGGCGTTCAGCAGGATCGGGACGAAGGTGCGGTCGGGGCGGAAGCTGGTGGCGTTGGTGACGATCGGTTCGAGGCGTGCGAATGCCGTGAAGAACTACGCGTGCGGACGGTCAGTCGCATGCCGGTCACAACATACGACAGAGCCGACCGCATGATCAGGTCGATCCGGACACGGCAGCGTCACGGCATCGCATCTCGCGCGCCGACACGTTTGGGCGTATCGTCCTGTCCAATCGCGGAAGTACGATTCCGCTTGGCGGAATGTGAGCTCATCGGGGAGCTGGCATGACCACTGAACCCACCGGCACGGCGGAGGAAACCGGCAGTTCGACCAAACCGCGTGAGCTGCGGCGGGTCGTCTTCGGCGCGCTCGTCGGCACCGCGCTGGAGTGGTACGACTTTTTCATCTACGGCACAGCCGCAGCGCTCGTGTTCAACGTGTTGTTCTTCCCGCAGAGCGACCCGGCAGTGGGCACGATCACAGCGTTCGCGACCTTCGGCGTCGGGTTCGTGTTCCGGCCGCTCGGCGGGATCCTCTTCGGACACATCGGCGACCGCATCGGGCGGCGGGCGACGCTGATCCTGACCACGCTCGTCATGGGCCTGTCCACCGGCGTGATCGGGCTGCTGCCGACCTACGAGACGATCGGCGTCTGGGCGCCGGTGCTGCTCGTGCTGCTGCGCGTGCTGCAGGGCCTGGGCGCCGGAGCCGAGTTCGGCGGCGCGTCCACCCTGCTCGCCGAGCACGCCCCGCCGTCCCGGCGCGGCTACTACTGCTCGTACGCCCAGACCGGCGTGCAGGTCGGGCTGGTGCTCGCCACCGTGTCGTTCCTGCTGGTCGGCCTGCTGTCCGAGGAGGAGCTGCGCGCCTGGGGCTGGCGGGTGCCGTTCCTCGTGAGCTTCCTGCTGATCGGCGTGTCGCTGTACGTGCGGCTGCGGGTCGAGGAGTCGCCGGTGTTCCGGCGGATGCTCGCCGAGCAGCAGGTGATCAAGCTGCCCGTCCTGGAGACGCTGCGCAGCTACCCGCGCAACCTCCTGATCGGCGTGGGCGCACACATCGCCGACACCGCCTGCGCCTACCTGTACGCCACGTTCACCGTCTCCTACGCCACGACCACCCTCGGCATCTCCCGCCCGACGGTGCTGACGGGCGTGATCGTGTTCGGCCTCGTCGTGATCGTGCTGCAGCCGGTGTACGGGGCACTGTCCGACCGGATAGGGCGCAAGCCGCTCAACCTGTTCTCCATGGTGTTCACCGCGATCTTCATCTTCCCGTTCTTCCTGCTGCTGGAGACGCGGCAGCCGGTGCTGGTGGTGCTGGCACTCGTGGTGGCCACGGCGTTCGGGTGGGCCCCGGTGATCGCGGTGCAGCCGGCGTTCTACGCGGAGCTCTTCGGCGCGCGCGTGCGCTACAGCGGGTTCGCCACCTCGCGGGAGGTCGGCGCCGCCCTTGCCGGGTTCACACCGCTCATCGCGGCGGCGATGGTCGCCGCGGCCGGCGGCGCCCCGTGGGTCGTCGCCGCCTACATCGCCGGCCTCTGCGTGATCTCACTGGTCGCGTTCCTCGCCGCCCCGGAGAGCAAGGACATGGACATCACCGAGGCCGGCCCCAGTCGGCTCGGCCGGCTCAGTCGGCCGGGCTGACGTGCACGTCCAGGTGCTCGTGGATCGCGGCCGCCTGGAACGCCCTCGCCACCGGTGAGCCGGGACGGTCGATCACGATCTTCATCGCGACCCCCCGCTGGGTGGCGCGCTCGTGGGCGTCGACCAGCACGGCGAGCCCGGACGAACCGAGGAAGGTGACGCCCGTCAGGTCGAGCACCAGCCCGGCCGGTGCCCTCCCGCCGGGGCCGTCGATGATCTCGTCGAGCGCCGCGCGCAGCCGCGGCCCCGAAGCGATGTCGACCTCCCCGCTGACGGTCAGCACGCTGACCGGACCTGTCTGGACCGGCGTGATCGTCACCATCCTCCGGCTGCTCCGCTCGATGTCGTGGCACTACCTGGCGAGCGAAGAACCATACCCCGAATGGGGGACGGGTGCCGGGTCGCGATCAGCCGATCCTCGGCTGCTCGTTTCCGGCAGTGAGCCGCGCGTAGACGTCCCCGGAGCGCCCGAGGGGACGAACGCCCTCGAGCAGCCGGACGAGCTCCGCCGCGTCGAGCCAGCCGTCCGAGGCGAACCGCATGGTCTCGACCGGCGAGTAGTTGTACCGGTACGCGCCGAGCTCCTGGACCCGTTCCAGCACGGCGAGGGCCCGCTCGTGCGTGGGCGGCAGGTACTCGAACGACAGCGCGGGCAGCGGCCGGGAGAGCCCGGCCAGCACGTCCGCCTCGAAGCCCTCGACGTCGATCTTGCAGAAGGCCGGCACGCCGTGCTCGGCGATCAGCTCGTCGAGGGTGGTCACCTCCACCTCGACGGAGCGGTCCCACCGCACCCGGGCGAAGCTCCGGTCGGCGGCCACCGACTCCCGCCAGTCCTGGGACATCGACGACACGGTCGGCGTCGCCGTCGACACCCCGAGCCGTGCCCGCCCCACCTGGGCACCGATCGCCCGCGGCTCGATCGTCACATCGCGGTCGCGCCCGAAGAGCAGGCGCAGCACGCGCAGGCAGTCCGGCTGGGGCTCGACGGCGACCACGCGCGCACCCAGCCGCCGCCACGTGCGCACCCGCCCGCCGACGTGGGCGCCGATGTCGAACGCGAGATCGCCCGGGCCGAGGAACTCGCCGTACAGGCGCACCGCCCGGCGGTGCTTGGCTGGCTGGCCGTGGTAGATGACCAGCGAGCGCGCGATACCCCATGCACGGGCGAACATCGGGAGACCGTACCGCGGCGCGCGATCAGCGCCTCCGGAACTCCGCGAACCAGCGGGCGAACGCCGGATCGTCCTGGTCAGGGATGCGGTTGATCGCCACGGCGCCGAGATCGCCCGTCGCGAAGGCCTCGATCTCGTCGCGGGTGAGCGGCCACGGCGGCCCGTCGGGTTCCGGGTCCGCGTCGCCGCGGGCAGCCGCCACCACGACCAGCGTGCCACCGGGCGCGACGAGACGGGCGACCTCGCCGATCGCCCGGCGCCGTGGCGGCTCGGGCAGCGCCTGGACCGTGTAGACCTCGACGACCAGGTCGTGGACCCCGAGCCAGTCCGGGGGCAGCGCGAGCAGGTCCGCCACGACGTAGCGCACCGTGCTGCCGGGATGCCTGTCGCGGGCCAGGTCGACGGCGGTCCCCGAGACGTCGAAAGCGACGGTGTCGTACCCGAGCGTGGCCACGTGCTCGGCGTCGGCGCCGAGCCCGCAGCCCACCACCACGGCGCGCAGGCCCGTTCCATCCGGTGCCCGTTCCCGCGTCCAGGCCGCCAGCAGGGGATGCGGCTGCACCCGGTTCCACGGCACGGCCACCGAACCGGCGCGACCCGCGGAGTACAGCTCCTCGAACCAGCCGGTGGGATCACCTGCCCGTAGCGACCGCGCGGCCAGGCGGTCGGCATGCCGCTCCCAGTTCTCGTCCACGGCGCTATCGTTGCGGCTGAACCACGGACGCGGGAGGTGAGATCGATCGACCCACGACCACGGGCGCTCTCCTCCCGGTGCACGGAGTAGCGCCTCCGGCTCCCTGGAAGGCACGCCGTGACCGCCACCCCGCTCCCCACCCCCGTCTCCGACATCATCGCCCGGCTCAGGGCCGCCGGCTGCGTCTTCGCCGAGGACGAGGCCAGGCTGCTCCTCGACACCGCCCGCACCCCCGCCGAGCTCACCGACATGGTCGAGCGGCGCGTGGCGGGTCTCCCCCTCGAACACGTACTGGGCTGGGCCGAGTTCGCCGGGCGGCGCGTCGCCGTCGACCCGGGCGTCTTCGTCCCCCGCCGCCGCACCGAGCTCCTCGCCCGCGAAGCCGCCGCACGGGCGCGCCCCGGCGCCGTCGTCGTCGACCTCTGCTGCGGCTCGGCTGCGGTCGGCGTCGCGGTGGCGGCCATCGTGCCCGGCATCGAGCTGCACGCCGCCGACGTCGACCCGGCGGCTGTTCGCTGCGCGCGCCGCAACGTCAGCGCGGTGGGCGGCCAGGTCTACGAGGGCGACCTCGACGCCCCGTTGCCGGCCTCGCTGCGGGGCCGGGTGGACGTGCTCGTGGCCAACGCCCCGTACGTACCCACGGACGCGGTCGGGCTGATGCCGCCCGAGGCGCGGCTGCACGAGCCGCGCGTGGCCCTCGACGGCGGCGCCGACGGTCTCGACATCCAGCGCCGCGTCGCCGCTGCGGCTCCCCGCTGGCTCGCCCCCGGAGGGCACCTGCTGATCGAGACGAGCGAGCGCCAGGCCCCGCACACGGCCGCGGCGATCGGTGCCGCGGGCCTCACCGCGCGGGTGGTGCACGACGCCGAGCTCGATGCGACGGTGGTCGTCGGCCGGCGTTGATCGTCATCGCAGCCGGTCCGGGGAGCGCCGCGGGGTACCGTCGCAGGTGGGGAGGCGCAGATGAGGAACGAGGCGTACTGGGCGCGCTACGAGTCGGTGATCGACCAGCAGATCCGCAAGGCCGAGGAGCGGGGCGACTTCGCCGACCTGCCGGGCAAGGGCAAGCCCCTGCCCGGCCTCGACGGCCCCGACGACGAGAACTGGTGGGTCAAGGGCTGGATCCAGCGCGAAGGGGTTCCGTCCGACGCCCTGCTGCCCACCCCGCTGCAGCTGCGCAAGGAGGCCGAGCGGCTCCCGGAGACGGTGCGCGACCTGCCCACCGAGGAAGCCGTGCGCGCCGCGGTCTCGGAGCTGAACCGGCGGATCGCGGAGTGGGTGCGCGCGCCGTCCGGGCCGGCCGTCCCGGTCAGGCGGGTCGACCCCGAGGCGATCGTGCAGGGGTGGCGGGACGCGCGCTCGGCCCCGCCGCCTGCGCCGGCACCGCCTGCTCCCGCCCGCAGGCGCTGGTGGCGGCGCAGCGGCTGATCCCGCTCGCTACCGCCGGGGCTGCTCGCTCGGGCCCACGTGGTCGTCGAGCCATTCGGTGAGCGGCTGCAGCTCCCGCCACGTCCGGGCCACTCGGTCCAGGGTGCCCGGCTCGTGCAGCACGTCGTCGGGCTCCCAGGACCGCCACGCGTAGAGGCCCTTGTGCCGCAGCAGGTCGATGCGCGGGTGGTCGGGGTCGAAGCCGCGGGGGCGGGTCTTGAGGGTCTCCCCCGCCAGCGTCAGCTCCTGGAGCGCCGCGAGGCGCTTCTCGAGGTCGCCGCCACGGCGGTCGTCGGCGACGGCGGTGCGGTAGCGGGCGACCTGGTCGGGCGCCATCCGGTAGTAGCCGCCCGCGACCAGCAGGCCGTCGGAGCCGACCTGCACGTAGAACGGCCCGACGGTGGCGCCGCAATGGGTCTTGTACGGGGTCTTGTCGTGCGAGAACCGGACGTCGCGGTACGGCCGGAAGATCTTCCCGGACCCGAACTCCGGCTCCAGAGCGGCGAGCAGCTCCTGCATCGGCGCGCGGACGTCCGCCTCGTACACGGCCCGCTGGTCGGTCCAGTAGGCCTTCGAGTTGTCGGCCACGAGCCCGTCGTAGAACTCGACGGCGCCCTCACCGAAACCCGTGAACGTCATGGCGTCCGGTCCCCCACCTCGGCTGCGTCCTTCACCTGCGCCTCGTCCTCCTCGTCGGCAGGCGGATCGGAATCGGCGGCACCATCGGCCGGTGTGGGCTCGGCGGGGGCGGGCTCGGCCGGCGCTGGCTCGGCGGCCGCCGCCGGGCCCTCCAGCACCTCGCGCGGCTTGCGGACGAGCGCGATGTAGAGCACCGCAGCCGCGAACACCAGCACGGAGACCACCACGTTGATCCGGATGTCGCCGAACACCCGCGTGGCGTGGTCGGTGCGCATCTGCTCGATCCAGAACCGGCCCGCCGTGTAACCCGCGACGTACAGCGCGAACGCCCGGCCGTGCCCCAGCCGGAACCGCCGGTCGGCCCAGACCACGAGCCCGGCGACGGCCAGGTTCCACAGCAGCTCGTACAGGAAGGTCGGGTGCACCACCTGGACGGGCACGTGGTTCAGCGCGACGCCACCGAGGGCGTCGGGGAGACCGGTGGAGGGGTCGACGCGGTCGTAGATCTCCAGCCCCCACGGCAGCGTTGTGGGCGCGCCGTACAGCTCCTGGTTGAACCAGTTGCCGATCCGGCCGATCGCCTGCGCCGCCACGATGCCCGGCGCCACCGCGTCGGCGAAGAACCCGAGCGGCACCCCGCGGCGCCGGCACCCGATCCAGGCCCCGACGGCGCCGAGCGCGACCGCGCCCCAGATCCCCAGGCCGCCCTCCCAGATCCGGAGCGCACCCCACGGGTCGCCGCCCGGGCCGAAGTAGGTCTGCCAGTCGGTCAGCACGTGGTAGAGCCGGCCGCCGACCAGGCCGAACGGCACCGCGAACACCGCGACGTCCGTGACGGTGCCCTGCTGCCCGCCGCGTGCGACGAAGCGCCGCTCGCCCCAGAGGACCGCCACGACGATGCCGGCGATGATGCACAGCGCGTACGCCCGGATCGGGATCGGGCCGAGCATCCAGACACCGCGGTCGGGACTCGGGATGTTCGCCAACACTGTGACGACGGCAGGGCTGACGAGGGCTGGGCTCACGCCGCCACGGTAGCGCCACGATCCCGCGGCGGCGGGATCGGTCGGGTCGGCGCGGACATGATCACCTGGTCGCGAAGTAGTGGCCCTGCTTCAGGTCGGCGAGGAGGCCGTGCCGGGTGGGCTCCCATCCCAGCAGCTCGCGCGTCAGGTCGCTGGAGGCGGCGGCGTCCATGCCGAAGAACCGCCCGAGCCAGCCGAAGTGGTCGGCCGCCTGCTCGGCGGGGACGGAGACGACCGGTAGGTCGAGGCCGTCCGCGATCGCCTCGGCGATCTCGCGGGTGGGCACGCCCTGCTCGGCGACGGCGTGCAGGACCGAGCCGGCGGGTGCGCCCTCGACGGCGAGGCGGACGAGCACGGCGGCGTCGGCCCGGTGCACCGCGGCCCAGCGGTTCTCGCCGTCGCCGATGTAGGCGGAGACGCCCTTCTCGCGAGCGATGCCGACCAGGGCGGCCACGAACCCGGGGTCGCCGTCGCCGTGGACTGTCGGCGCGAACCGCACGACCGACGAGCGCACGCCCCGTCCGGCCAGTGCGAGCGTCGCCTGGGCGTTCGCCAGCCGCGGGTAGACGGCGGGGTCCGGCTGGTCCCGTTCCGTGACGGAGCGCCCGGGAGCGAACCCGGCGAGGCCCGAGGCGATCACCAGCGGCCGGTCCGTGCCCTCGAGGACCGCGCCGATGGCCTCGATCGCCTGCCGGTCGAGCTGCGCCGCCCGCTCCATCTGCGAGAAGTCGTGGTGGTAGGCCAGGTGGACGACCCCGTCGGAGGCCTCCGCGCCGGCGCGCAGGCTGTCTGGATCGTCCAGACCGCCGCGGAGCACCTCGGCCCCGAGGGCGGCGACCGACGCCGCCGCGGTGTCCGAGCGGGCGAAGCCGAGGACCTGGTGTCCGGCCACCGACCAGCTCGCGGACGGTGGCCGAGCCGATCCAGCCGGAAGCCCCGGTGACGAAGACGCGCATGACGACCTCCCAGTGATGTCACTTGATGCCATCACCCTACTCCGTGATGTCAGCCGGTGTCATCACTAGGATCGTGCCATGGGTCGCTGGGAGCCGAACGCGAGCGGGCGACTTCGCGCGGCCGCGCTGGAGCTCTACGTCGAGCGCGGCTACGAGCAGACGACCGTCGCCGAGATCGCCGCACGTGCCGGGCTCACCGCGCGGACGTTCTTCCGGCACTTCGCCGACAAGCGCGAGGTGCTCTTCGCCGGCTCACCCCTGCAGGACGTGCTCGTGGCCGCCCTCGACGCCGCCCCCGCCTCCGCGTCACCGATGGAGGCCGTCGCCGCCGCCCTCGACGCCGCCGCCGAGGTGCTGACCGACCGCGAGTTCTCCCGCCTGCGCCAGGTCGTCATCGCCGCGAACGCCGAGCTGCAGGAGCGCGAGCTGATCAAGTTGGCGACGCTGTCCGCCGCACTGGCCGATGGGCTGCGCAAGCGCGGGGTCGCCGACCCCGTGGCCCGCCTGGCGGCCGAGACGGGCATCGCCGTGTTCCGCGTGGCGTTCGAACGCTGGGTCACCGAGCCCGAGGATCGGGGACTGGCGCGGCTGCTGCGCGAGTCGTTCGACGAGCTGAAGGCGCTCACCGCCGGAGGCGGGTGAGCAGCCCTCAGGCCGGCTGCGGGGCGCGGCGCACGCCGCCCGCCAGGTCCTGCGCCAGCGCGCGCACGCCGTCGGCACCGGCGCTCTCGGCCGCCGTGACGAACGCCGACCCGACGACGACGCCGTCGGCGAAGCCTGCGACCTCCGCGGCCTGGTCGGCCGACCGGACACCGAGGCCCACGGCGATCGGGAGCGACGTGTGGGCGCGGCACCGGGCCACGAGAGTGGGAGCGGCGCTCGCGACGGCGTCGCGCGCGCCGGTGACGCCCATCGTCGACGTGGCGTAGAGGAACCCGCGGGTGGCGGCAGCGGTGGACGCGATCCGCTCCTCGGTGGAGGAGGGCGAGACCAGGAAGATCCGGTCCAGGCCGTGGGCCTCCGACGCGGCGAGCCACTCGTCGGCCTCGTCGGGGATCAGGTCGGGCGTGATCACGCCGAGCCCGCCCGCCGCGGCGAGGTCGCGGGCGAACGCGTCGACGCCGTAGCGCAGCACCGGGTTGTAGTAGGTCATCACGACCGCCCGGCCACCTGCCGCGGCGACCCGCTCGACCACCGAGAACACCTCACGCAGCCGGAAGCCCGCGCGCAGCGCGGTGTCGGCGGCCGCCTGGATCGTGGGCCCGTCCATCACCGGGTCCGAGTACGGGATGCCGACCTCGAGCAGGTCGCAGCCACCCTCGACCATCGCGTCGAGCAGCTCGACCGAACCGTCGACGGTCGGGTAGCCGGCCGGCAGGTAACCGACGAGGGCACCCCGGCCCTCCGCCCGTGCGGCCTCGAAGATCTTCTCGACCTCGCTCATCGCGGCGGCCCCTCCGTCAGGCTGGCTTCGGCGATCGCGGTGCCGCTGGCCTCCTCGGCGCTCTCCCCCTCGGAGATCATGCCGAACCACTTGGCCGCCGTGTCGAGGTCCTTGTCCCCACGTCCGGACAGGTTCACGAGGATCACCGCCTCCGGTCCGAGCTCCTTGCCCAGCTTCAGCGCGCCGGCCACGGCATGGGCCGACTCGATCGCCGGGATGATCCCCTCGGTGCGCGAGAGCAGCGCGAACGCGTCCATCGCCTCGGCGTCGGTGATGGGGCGGTACTCGGCCCGCCCGATGTCCTTGAGCAGCGCGTGCTCCGGGCCGACACCGGGGTAGTCGAGCCCGGCCGAGATCGAGTGCGACTCCGCGGTCTGGCCGTCCTCGTCCTGCAGCAGGTACGACAGGGCGCCGTGCAGCGCGCCCGGGGAGCCCGCGGTCAGGGTGGCGCCGTGCCGCCCGGTGGAGACGCCGTCGCCGCCGGGCTCGAAGCCGACCAGCCGCACGCCGGGGTCGTCGAGGAAGGCGTGGAAGATGCCGATGGCGTTCGAGCCGCCACCGACGCACGCGGCCACGACGTCCGGGAGCCGCCCGACGCGTTCGAGCACCTGCTCGCGCGCCTCCAGGCCGATGATCCGGTGCAGGTCGCGCACCATCACCGGGAACGGATGGGGCCCAGCGGCCGTGCCGAGCAGGTAGTGCGTGTCGTCGACGTTGGTGACCCAGTCGCGCAGGGCCTCGTTGATGGCGTCCTTCAGCGTGCGGGAGCCGGTTTTCACCGGCACCACCGTGGCGCCGAGCAACCGCATCCGGGCGACGTTGAGGGCCTGCCGCTCGGTGTCGACCTCACCCATGTACACGACGCACTCCAGGCCGAGCAGCGCACAGGCGGTGGCCGTGGCCACGCCGTGCTGGCCGGCACCGGTCTCGGCGATCACGCGCTTCTTGCCCATCCGCTTGGTGAGCAGCGCCTGCCCGAGCACGTTGTTGATCTTGTGTGAGCCGGTGTGGTTGAGGTCCTCGCGCTTGAGCAGGATCCGAGCGCCGCCCGCGTGCTCACCCAGCTTGGGGACATCCGTCAAGGGGGACGGCCGGCCGGTGTAGTCGCGGTGCAGGCGGTCGAGCTCGTCGAGGAACTCCCGGTCGCCACGGGCCTTCTCGTAGACCGTGGTGAGCTCGTCGAGGGCCGCGACCAGCGCCTCCGGCACGAACCGCCCGCCGTAGCGGCCGAAGTGGCCCCGCTCGTCCGGCTCGTGGTCCGACGGGTGCGCGACCCCGTCGCTCGCCTTGCTGTTCGTGCTCACCGAACCATTCTCGAACACGACGGGTGGAAGCCGGCAGCCACCAGGCTCCGCACCGCCCCACCGGGGTCTCCGCTGGTGACGAGCCCCTCGCCGACGAGCACGGCGTCGGCGCCCCACCCCGCGTAGGTGAGCAGGTCGCCGGGCCCGCGCACACCGGACTCCGCCACCCGCATCACGTCGGTGGGAAGGCCGGGCGCGATCCGCCCGAAGATCGTGCGGTCGACCTCGAGGGTGTGCAGGTTGCGCGCGTTCACCCCGATGACCTTGGCCCCCGCTTCGAGCGCGCGGTCGGCCTCCTCCTCGGTGTGCACCTCGACCAGCGCCGTCATCCCGAGCGACTCGACCCGGTCGAGCAGGGCGTCGAGCGCGTTCTGCTCCAGCGCGGCCACGATCAGCAGCACCAGGTCGGCGCCGTACGCCCGCGCCTCGTGCACCTGGTACGGGCTCACCACGAAGTCCTTGCGCAGGACCGGCACGTCGACCACGGCGCGCACCGCGGCGAGGTCGGCCAGCGACCCGCCGAAGCGGCGGCCCTCGGTGAGCACGCTGATCACCCGCGCACCGTTCTCGGCGTACGCGGCGGCCAGCTGGGCCGGGTCGGCGATCTCCGCCAGATCACCCTTCGACGGGCTCCGCCGCTTCACCTCCGCGATCACCCCGATACCCGGGGCGCGCAGCGCGGCCATCACGTCCCGCGGAGGCGGGGCCGCGGCCGCCCGCCGCTTGATCTCCGCGAAGTCGACCTCGGCCTCACGCACCGCGAGATCGGCCCTGACACCGTCAACGATGGAATCGAGGACACTCGCTCCGCCGTTCGCCATGGCAGCTGTCCCCCTCTCCGGATAGGGCCGGGCGCGAATCATGCTAGCCAGGCGCACTTCGCGGCCCGTCGCCAGGATCGTCCCCCGCGTCGCCCGGCGGCGCCTCGGCGGGGTCGACCGTGGGGTCGCGCCCCTCGTCGAGCTCCTCCCACGCGGCCCGATCCGGGTCACGCTCCACCCGTCGCTCCCCCGGCGCCGCATACCGCGCGCCGAGCCGAGGCAGCCGCCGCTCCCGCACGAGCACTGCGATCCCCACGGCGAGCAGCACGAGCGCCCCGGCGACGGCCAGCAACGGCGCACCCGTGGCGTCGGTCGCGTTCGGGTCGGTGAGCAGCGCCCGCACGCCGAGCACCAGCACCCCGGCCCCGGTCAGCCCGAGCAGCGCACCGACCAGCCTGCGCAGCACGCCGCCGGTGGCCACCACGCCCGCCACCCCGGCGAGCGCCAGCAGCGCCGTGCCGCCCAGCCACGGCGCCACCGAGGCGCCGGTCAGCTCCACCGGCGCCGCCCCGGGCCGCAGCACCCGGTACCAGACCGTGGCCGAGCCGGCCCAGAGCAGCACCGCGGACAGCACCAGACCGGCACACGCCGTGCCCAGCGCCCGAGGACTCGGGCGGTCGGTCACCGCGGGGTGGTGGACGGCGCCGAACCCGACCCGTGCGCAGCGACCGGCTCCGGCGGAGGGCCTGCCTCCGCGGGCACCTCGCTCCCCGGCTTCGTCAGCGTCGCCGCGGTCGCCACAGCCGACAGCACCGCACGCGCCTTGTTCAGGCTCTCCGCGTCCTCGGCGGCCGGGTCGGAGTCGGCCACGATGCCGCCGCCCGCCTGCACGTAGGCCACCCCGTCGCGCACCAGTGCGGTGCGGATCGCGATCGCCGTGTCGGCATCGCCCGCGAAGTCGAGGTAGCCCACGATCCCGCCGTAGAGCCCGCGCCGCGTCGGCTCCAGCTCCTCGATGATCTCCATCGCCCGCGGCTTCGGCGCCCCCGAGAGCGTGCCGGCCGGGAAGCAGGCCGTGACCGCGTCGAACGCGTTGCGGTCGGCGCGCAGCCGGCCGGTGACCGTCGACACCAGGTGCATGACGTGGCTGTAGCGCTCCACCGAGAAGAAGCTGTGCACCTTCACCGTGCCGGGCTCGCAGACCCGGCCGAGGTCGTTGCGCCCGAGGTCGACGAGCATGACGTGCTCGGCGCGCTCCTTCTCGTCGCTGCGCAGCTCCTTCTCCAGGAGGATGTCCTCCTCCTCGTCGGCACCGCGCCAGCGGGTACCGGCGATCGGGTGGGTCGTCGCCGTGCCGTCCCGCACGGTGACCAGGGCTTCCGGGCTGGATCCCACGATCTCGAAGCGTTCGCCGCCTGCCGACTCCAGCCGCAGCAGGTACATGTACGGGCTGGGGTTGGTGGCCCGCAGCACGCGGTAGACGTCGAGCGGGTCGGCCCGGCACTCGGCCTCGAACCGCTGCGACAGCACCACCTGGAACGCCTCGCCCGCGCGGATCTGCTCCTTGGCCTCCTCAACCGCCGCGTGGTGCTCTGGGGCCGTGCGGCGGCGGGTGAACCGCGGTTCCACGGCCTGGAACACCGCCACCGTGGACGGGGCGGGCGCGGCCAGGTCGGCGGTCATCCGGTCGAGGCGCGCCACGGCGTCGTCGTACGCCTCGTCCACCCGCTCGTCGGTGGCGTCCCAGTTGATCGCGTTGGCGATCAGGGTGACCGTGCCCTCGTGGTGGTCGACCGCGGCCAGGTCGGTGGCCAGCAGCATCACCAGCTCGGGGATGCGCAGGTCGTCCACCGCCAGCTCGGGCAGCCGCTCCAGCCGCCGGACCACGTCGTAGCCGAGGTACCCGACCATCCCCCCCGTGAGCGGGGGCAACCCGGGCAGCCGCTCGCTGCGGAGCTCCTCGACCACCGTGCGCAGCGCGGCGATCGGGTTGCCCGAGGTGGGCAGGCCGACCGGGACCTCGCCGGTCCACACCAGCTCGCCGTCGACCGCGGTGAGCGTGGCCCGGCTGCGGGCGCCCACGAACGACCACCGCGACCACGACCGCCCGTTCTCCGCCGACTCGAACAGGAACGTGCCGGGCCGGTCACCGGCCAGCTTGCGGTAGACCCCGAGCGGGGTCTCGTCGTCGGCGAGCAGCCGCCGGGTCACCGGGATCACCCGGTGCCCGACGGCCAGCGCGCGGAACTCCTCGCGGCTGGGGGTGACCGCTCCAAGGGCACCGTGCGGTGCGAAAGCGGTCATGGGTCCATTATCTCGACCACGACCAGCGTGTTCCCGTCGGCGTCGTGGAACCTGCAGGAGATTCTCAGTTCGGGAACGAGAAAATGGGGCTGTGAAGGATTGGGCCGGGGCCGCACCCGACGAGACCAGCGCGCCCCGCAGGCGCGGACGCCGCCCCGGTGGCGGCGACACGCGCGCCGCGCTGCTCGACGCCGCGCGCGCCGTGTTCGCCGAGCGCGGCTACGACGGCGCCACGGTGCGGGCGATCGCCGAACGCGCGGGCGTGGACCCGGCGATGGTCAACCACTGGTTCGGCGGCAAGGAGCCGCTGTTCGTCGCGGCCCTGGACCTGCCGGTCGACCCGGCTACTGCCCTCAACGAGGTGCTGCCGGGAGACCCGGAGCACCTCGCCGAGAGGATCCTCAGCAGGTTCCTGCAGACCTGGGACGCGACCGGCGCCGCCCAGCTCTCCACCCTGATCCAGAGCATCGCCAGCCACGACGCGGCCGCCGGCCTGCTCCGCGAGTTCATCACCCGCGTGCTGGTGGTCAAGGTGCTGGCTGCCGTCGCCCCCGACCGGCCCGAGCTGCGCGCCACCCTGTGCGGCACGCAGATGTTCGGGCTCGCGTTCGTCCGCTACGTGCTGAAGGTGGAGCCGCTCGCGTCGGCCGACCACGAGACGATCATCGCCGCGGTGGCGCCGAACCTGCAGCGCTACCTCACCGGGCCGCTGCCGTGAGCCCGTCGACGAAGGCCCCGAAGCGCTCCTTGCGATCCGGCGAACACAGGAACGGGCAGGTCATGCAGTACGCGTCGGAGGGCCGTTCCACCGCAGGCTCCGTCTTGTAGTACAGGCAGCAGGCCGCCCGCACCGGCACCGTGTAGGTCTCGGTGCCCCACTCGAGGCGTTCCCGACCGCCGCGGTCCCGCAGCCGCGCCCCCTGGGCGGTGAGCGCCTCGACGAGGGCGGCTCCGACACGTTCCGCCCCCTCCCGGTCGGCCCCCGCGTAGAGCGGCGCGTAGTGCGCGGCGCTCCGCACGGCGTCGGCAGCGCTGTTCCACAGCGGCACGAGGCCGTAGCGGGTGGCGGCGCGCACGGCGTCGAGCAGCGGACGCAGGGTGGCCACGGCGTCGGCGGCCACGCGGTGGAGCAAGGCGGTCAGGTCGGGCAGCACCTCGGCGTCCGGCTGGCCCGCCGCCGGGTCGCCGGGCAGCACGAGGAGCGTCGCGTCGCGCACGGCGAGCAGCCCGGCGTCGGCGTGCACGGACAGGTGCCCGGCCCGCACGTCCCAGGCGCGGTGCTCGAGCACCAGCGCGGCCGTCACCCGGCCCAGCACGGCGTGCACGATCGCACCGCCCACCGTGGTGGCCGCTACGGATGCCAGCCCCGCCGGGTTGTCCTGTTCCCGCGCCTGCGCGCACCACCCGACGACGTGCGGCACGGCCTCCGCGAGCGACGTCCAGCCCGCCTCGGCCGGCACGCCGATGCGCGGCGCATAGGCGTCCGGGTACTCCGGCCGCAACCCGCGCAACCGATCGACCGTGGCCGCCAACGCACTCATGAGGTGAGGCTAACCTGATCACCGCGGGCGGGGGAAGGGTGCCCTCAGACGGGGCGCCGGGGGTCGATGAAGCCGGACTCGTACGCCGCCACGACCGCCTGGGTCCGGTCGCGGGCACCGACCTTCGCGAGCACGTTGCCGACGTGCGTCTTCACCGTCTCGACACCGACCAGCAGCTCCCGGGCGATCTCGGCGTTGGACAGGCCGCGCGCCATGAGCCGCAACACCTCGCCCTCCCGCTCGGTGAGCCCGGCGCCGCGCAGCGCGTCGCCGCCGCACCGGCCCCGGGTGGCGACGAGGTCGCGCACCGCCGCCGGGAACAGCAGCGACTCCCCTTCGGCCACCGTCCGCACCGCCTGCACGATCTCCGCGGGCCGCGCCCGCTTCAGCAGGAACCCGGTGGCGCCCGCCTGCAACGCGTCGTAGACGTAGCCGTCGTTGCCGAACGTCGTGAGCATCAGCACCCGGGGGCCGTCCGGTCCCCACGACGACACGAGGTGCCGCGTGGCCGTGATCCCGTCGACCCGGGGCATCCGCACGTCCATCAGGACGACGTCCGGCTCGAGCCTGCGCACGAGCCCCGGGACGTCCGCGCCGTCGGACCCCTCGCCGAGCACCTCGATGTCCCGCTCGGCGTCGAGGATCGCCCTGAGCCCGGCCCGCACCAGTTCCTCGTCGTCGACCAGCAGCACGCGGATCATTGCGGAATCTTCTCGGGTCCCACCGGGAGTCGGGCGGCGACGCGCCAGCGCCCGCCGTCGGGGCCTGCGGAGAGCTCACCACGCAGCACGCTCACCCGCTCGCGCATCCCCGCGATCCCGCGGCCGCCGCCGTGCCGGGCCGCGCCTGCGACCAGCGGGTTGGTGAGCTCCAGCTCCACCGCGTCCGCCGTGACCGTGACGCGGACGTCGACCGGCACCGGCCCGGCGTGACGCAGGGCGTTGGTCAGCCCCTCCTGCACGATCCGGTAGGCCTCCTGCGACACCGCGCGCGGAACGACCCCGGTCAGGCCTTCGCGGCACAGCTCGACCGGCACCCCGGCCGACCGGGCGCCGTCCACCAGCGCGTCGAGATCACCGAGGTCCGGCTGGGGCGCCCGGTCCCCACCGCCCTCGTCGCGCAACAGGCCGAGCACGTGGTCGAGGTCGGCGAGCGCCGCGCGGCCCGCCTCGGCGATGGCATCGAGCGCCGAGGCGACGAACGCCGGGTCGGTGTCCAGCACCCTGGCGGCGGCACCCGCCTGCAGGGTGGTGATCGTGAGGGCATGTCCGACCGAGTCGTGCAGCTCCCGGGCGAGGCGGTTGCGCTCGGCCAGCGCACGCTCCGCGGCGTGCGCCGCGGCGAGCTCGGCCGCCATCCGCTCGGTGCGGGTCGGCCCGAGCACCCGTGGCGCGAGCCGCGCCAGTGCGGCACCTCCGGTCGACGCGGCGTGCAGCAGCAGGACCGGCAGCAACGCGCCCACCGGTGGCAGCCACCACGCGCCCCCGCCCGTCGGGAACGGTTCGAGGACCGTCCACGGTGCGACGAGGAAGCCGATCGTCGTGGGGACGACGACGAGCGTGACCAGCGCGGCCAGCCCGCCCGCCGCGGCGTTGAGCAGCAGCCACACGGCGGCGCGGCGGCGGCCCGGCCACGAGTCGACGGTGGCTGCGTCCGGCTCGGGGACGTCGGCGCCGAGGAGCGTGCGGGCCGCGGTGATCGCCAGGGCGCGCACGCCCGGGACGAGGGTGACCCCGACGGCGATGCCAACGGCCGGCACCACGATCAGGACCGCCCCGAGCACGTCGAGGCCGCCGTTCGTCACCGTCGCGACGATCAGCGCGACGAGCGCCACGTACGGCAGCAGGATCACCGCACCCAGGAGCAGGTGCACGTACCGGCGGTAGGTCAGCCCGTCGGTGAGCGGGGCGATGAGACGCCGGAACACCGGACGATCGTCGCAGAGGGGCCGCCGGCGCCCCTCCCCCGCGAGGGGGAGCGATCTCGTCCAGACGCGGGATTCGGAGGGCCGCGGGCGTCGACATCGTGGTCGGCATGACTTCCTCGACCACCGCCCCGCCGCGGGCGTCGACGCCAGCAGGCGTGCGGGTCCTCGGCTGGCTCGCCGCCGCGGGCACCCTGCCGTACCTGACGCTGAAGCTCACCTGGCTCAGCGGGGGCACGGCCGGGATGACCGACCCGGCCCTCCTCGCCGAGCCTGCGATCGTGGTCGGCAACGCCGTCACGTTCGCGATGGACCTCGTCGTGATCGTGCTCGCACTCGCACTGACGCACCGGTGGGGCGACCGGCTCCCCGTGTGGCTGGTGCTGCTGCCGATGTGGGTGGGCACCGGCTTCCTCGTCCCGATGGCCATCTCGATCATGCCGGCCATCACGGTGGAGACGCTCACCGGCGGCGCGCGCTCCGTCGCCTTCGAGCCGTGGCTGCAGCCGCTCGTCTACGGCGGGTTCGCCTGGCAGGGCGTGTTCCTGTGCGTCGCGTTCGGGGCGCACGCCGCCCGCCGGTGGTCCGGGCTCGTCACCGCGGTGGAGCCACCCGCGCCGGGCCTGGTGCCGTTCCTGCGGGTCGTGACCGCCGGTGGCTGCGTCATGGCCGGGGCGAGCGCGCTCCTGCACCTGGTGGTCGGGCTCACCGCCGGGTCGGCGGTGGCCCTCGGCGTCGAGGCCGTGAACGCCGCGCTCGCGATCGCCGGTGCCGCCGGGGTGGCCGCGCTGGTGCGCACCCGCCCGGTATCCCGCTGGGCGGCGGTCGCGGCGGCCTGGACGGGCAGCGCCGCGATGTTCGCGTGGGGCCTCTACACGGTGACGGTCGGGATGACGACCACGGCGCTCGGCGGCGGCTCGGACGCCGCCGCAGGCGGGGCCCAGCTCACCGGCCTGCTCGGCGGGTTCGCCCTCGCGGTGGCCGGGATGCTCGCCCTCGTCGGCGCCGGGGAGAGCCGGAGTGCGTGAAGGGGATCGCGGTCATCCGGCCGCGTCGACCACCTGGATGCGCACCCGCTTGTTGCCCTTGCCCTTCGACTCGGTGCCGGTCACCTTCACCGCGCCCACCTCGGCGGTGCTCGCGACGTGGGTACCGCCGTCGGCCTGCTTGTCCAGCCCGACGATGTCGATCACGCGCAGCGGGTCGATCTCACGCGGGATGAGGTTGGCCGCGGTGCGGATCAGCGCCGGGTCGGCGTCGGCGGCGTCGCGACCGAGGAACTCGACCACCACCGATCTCGCCGCCGCCAGCTCCTCGTTGATCCGCGTCTCGAGGCGCTTGCCCAGCTCGGCGGAGATCGACTCGAGGGGGAAGTCCAGCCGCCCCGACCCGGGCTCCATGTTGCCGCCGGTGACCGGGATCGCGAACTCCGACCACACCACCCCGCACAGCACGTGCAGCGCGGTGTGGGTGCGCATCAGCAGGTGCCGGCGCGACCAGTCGATCTCACCGGCGAGCCCGGTGCCTGCCCCCGGCAGCTCGGGTGAGTCCACCCAGTGCCAGATGCGGCCCGCCTCCCGCTTCACCTTCGTGACGGTGACCGGCCCGCCACCCCAGTCGAGCGTCCCGAGATCGTGCGGCTGGCCGCCGCCGCCCGGGTAGAACGCGGTGCGCGCGAGCGCCACGCGCCCGCCGTCCCGGTCGACCTCGGTGATCGCGGCCTCGAAGGAGCGGAGGTAGGCGTCGGTGGCGAAGAGCTCCTCTGTCACATATCCGACATTAGGACGTCGGCCTCGAAGCAGGTGTGGGTGCCCGTGTGGCACGCGGGCCCGGTCTGCTCGACCATGACGAGGACGGCGTCGCCGTCGCAGTCGAGGCGCACCTCGTGCACGTGCTGGACGTGCCCGGAGGTCTCGCCCTTCACCCAGTACTCCTCCCGGGAGCGCGACCAGTACGTCGCGCGGCCCGTGGTGAGCGTGCGGTGCAGCGCCTCGTCGTCCATCCACGCGACCATCAGCACGTCACCGGTGCCGCGCTCCTGCACCACCGCGCAGACCAGCCCGTCCGGGGTGCGCTTGAGCCGGGCCGCGATCCCGGGATCGAGGGCCGAGTCGGCGACCCTGGTCATCGAACCTCCACGTGCGCGGCACGCAGGCCGTCCTTGACGTCCTTGATCCGCAGCTGCCCGAAGTGGAAGACGCTGGCGGCGAGCACCGCGTCGGCGCCCGCGCTGATGGCGGGCGGGAAGTGCTCAACCGCGCCCGCGCCCCCGCTGGCGATCACCGGGACGTCCACGACCGCCCGCACCGCCTTGATCATCTCGAGGTCGAACCCGGCCCGGGTGCCGTCGGCGTCCATCGAGTTGAGCAGGATCTCACCCACGCCAAGCTCCTGGCCGCGCGCGGCCCACTCGACGGCGTCGATCCCGGTGCCGCGGCGCCCGCCGTGGGTGGTGACCTCCCAGCCCGACGGCGTCGGCGCGCCACCCTCGGGGACCTTCCGCGCGTCGACCGACAGCACGATGCACTGCGCGCCGAACCGGCGGCTCGCCTCGTGCAGCAGCTCGGGGCGCAGGATGGCCGCGGTGTTGATGCCGACCTTGTCCGCACCGGCTCGCAACAGCGTGTCGACGTCGTCGGTGGTGCGGATCCCGCCGCCGACCGTGAGCGGGATGAACACCTGCTCCGCGGTGCGCCGCACGACGTCCAGCATCGTGGCGCGCTCCCCCGACGACGCCGTGACGTCGAGGAAGGTCAGCTCGTCCGCACCCTCGGCGTCGTAGACGCGGGCCATCTCCACCGGGTCGCCCGCGTCGCGCAGGTCGGTGAAGTTGACGCCCTTCACCACCCGCCCGGCGTCGACGTCCAGGCAGGGGATGACGCGAACGGCGACCCCCATCAACCCGCCGCCCGTCCAGCCGGCTGCACGGCCCGCACGGCGGCCAGGGCCTCGGGGAGGGTGAACCGGCCCGCGTAGAGCGCCTTGCCGACGATCGACCCCTCGATGCCCACCCCGGACGCCGCCAGCTCGGCGAGCGCCACCAGGTCGGCCACCTCCGCGATGCCGCCGGAGGCGACCACCGGGGCCTTCGTCGCCCCGGCGACGGACTGCAGCAGGTCCAGGTTGGGGCCGCGCAGGGTGCCGTCCTTGCCGACGTCGGTGACGACGTAGCGGGCGCAGCCGTCGCGGTCGAGCCGCTCGAGGACCTCCCAGAGGTCGCCGCCGTCGCGGGTCCAGCCGCGGGCCGCGAGCCGGTGCTCGCCGTCGACGATGCGCACGTCCAGGCCGACGGCGATCCGCTCGCCGTGCCGCGCGATCGCCCGGGCACACCACTCCGGGTCCTCCAGCGCGGCCGTGCCCAGGTTCACGCGGGCGCAGCCGGTGGACAGGGCGCGCTCCAGCGAGGCGTCGTCGCGGATGCCACCGGACAGCTCCACCGCCACGTCCAGCTCGCCGACGACGTCGGCCAGCAGCTCCGCGTTGGAGCCGCGACCGAAGGCGGCGTCGAGGTCGACGAGATGGATCCACTCGGCACCGTCGCGCTGCCACTGCAGCGCCGCCTCACGGGGGGCGCCGTAGCCGGTCTCGGTGCCGGCCTCGCCCTGGACCAGCCGCACGGCTTGACCGTCGGCGACGTCGACGGCGGGAAGGAGCGTGAAACTCACGTGACGAGCCTACCGAGCGTGCACGGGCGGTTCCGCCGCTGCTCCGGGGGCCTGCGCGCAACGGCCGAACAGGTGAGCCCACCGCAGCACGTGCCGCAGCGGCGCATCCGGGTCCGGCGCACAGGCCCGCCGATCGGCACGCGACGCGCGCCGGGCGGCTAGCCCACCACGTCCCGCAGCCAGTTCCGCAGCACGGTGGCGCCGGCGTCGCCGGACTTCTCCGGGTGGAACTGGGTGGCCGCGAGCGGGCCGTTCTCGACGGCGGCGACGAAGTCCTCGCCGTGGTGGGCCCACGTGACCAGCGGCGGCTTGATGGCGTGCGACTCCTCCAGCTCCCACTGCCGCACCCCGAAGGAGTGCACGAAGTAGAAGCGGGTGTCGTCGTCGAGGCCGGCGAACAGGGTGGAACCGGCCGGCGCGCGCACGGTGTTCCAGCCCATGTGCGGCAGCACGTCGGCCTTGAGCCGCTCTACGGTGCCGGGCCACTGCCCGCACCCGGTCGTGCGCTCGCCCCACTCGACGCCGAGGTCGAACAGCACCTGCATGCCGACGCAGATGCCCAGCACCGGGCGCCCGCCTGCGAGGCGGCGCTCGATGATGCGCGGCCCGTCGACGGCGGCCAGGCCGGTCATGCAGGCGGCGAAGGCGCCCACCCCGGGCACGACGAGGCCGTCGGCCTCCAGCGCGGCATGCGGGTCCGCCGTGACCGTGACATCGGCGCCCACGCGCTGCAGCGCGCGTTCCGCGGAACGCAGGTTGCCCGATCCGTAGTCCAGCACGACGATCCTCGACACGCCCCCAAGGGTACGTCGTGCCCCACCCGGGTCAGGGACGCGACCACAGCTCCCCCGGGTCCCGTCCCGGCCGGAAGCCGGAGTCCAGCGCCACCTGCGCCGCGTCCGCGAACCGGTTCGCCAGGTCCCGCGGCCGGTGCGCGTCGCTGCCGAAGGAGACCGCATCGCCGCCGGCATCGCCCCACCACCGCACCAGCTCGGGAGCGAGCGGAACCCTCGTGTTGATCTCCAGGGCCCGGTCGCTCCCGGCGAGCACGGTGAGCACCTCGCGGAACTCGTCCTCGAACTCGGCGGGCCGGAAGGGCCGACCGCCCGACGGCCAGTGCCGCACCGGGTAGTCGATGTGGGCGAGCACCTCGAACGGGGCGTCCGAGGCGACCATCCGCCGCGCCTCCGCCAGGTAGTCGCGCAGGACGTCGCCGGCGGCCCCGTCGCCCATGGCGTGGTCGACCAGGCGCGGTGTGCCCGGTCCGCCGACCGAGTGGACCGACCCCAGCACGCGGTCGAACCGCCCGCCCGCGAGCAGCGCGGCCGTCCCCTCCGGGTGCCAGTGCGGCTCCGACAGCTCAACGCCCGACAGCACCCGCAGCCCCGGGAACCGCTCCCGGCAGCGCTGCACGCAGGCGAGGTAGCCCTCCACGTCCAGTGCGGGCGGAGCCACCTTGCCGTCCGCCCGCAACCAGCGGTTCAGCACGTCCGGCAGCGCGTCACCCGGCCGCACCACCCACGGCGTCAGGTCCGCGTGCTCGGTGAACGCCACCGACGGCAGCCGCAGCCGAGCGGCCCGCACGCAGGTGGCCGCCATGTCACCCTCGGCGGCGTCCCACGACCACTCGGTGTGGACGTGGTTGTCGCCCGGCAGCGTCAGAGCGTGCCCTTGGTCGATGCGATCCCCGTGATCCGGGCGTCCGGCTCGACGGCGGCGCGCAGCGCCCGGGCGATCGCCTTGTACTCCGCCTCGGTGACGTGGTGCGGGTCGCGCCCGTCCAGCACGCGGACGTGCAGGGCGAGGTGGCCGTGGAAGGCGAGCGACTCGAACACGTGCCGGTTGAGCACGGTCGGGTAGTGCCCGCCGACGACGAAGCCCTGCATGACGTCCGGCTCGCCGGTGTGCACCGTGTAGGGGCGGCCCGAGACGTCGACGACGGCCTGGGCGAGCGCCTCGTCCATCGGGATCCAGGCGTCGCCGAAGCGGCGGATGCCCTTCTTGTCGCCCAGCGCCTGCCGGATCGCCTGCCCGAGCACGATCGCGACGTCCTCGACGGTGTGGTGGACGTCGATGTGGACGTCCCCGGAGGCGCGGACCGTGAGGTCGAAGGCGCCGTGCTTGCCGAACGAGTCGAGCATGTGGTCGTAGAACGGCACCCCCGTCGCGATCTCGGTGGTGCCGCTGCCGTCGAGGTCGATCTCGACGAGCACCTTCGACTCCTTGGTGATCCGCTCCACGCGGCCGATCCGGGTCATCGCTTGATCTCCTGACTCACGACATCCGCAGCGACCTGCAGGAACTCGTCGTTCTCCTCCGGGGTACCGATCGTGACCCGCAGGTGCTCCGGGATACCGACGTCGCGGATCAGCACCCCCCGGTCGAGGAAGGCCCGCCACGCGCGCGAGGCCTCGGCGAACCGCCCGAACAGCACGAAGTTGGCGTCGCTGGGCACCACGTCGTAGCCGGCGGCGGCGAGCGCGGGGACCACGCGCTCGCGTTCGGCCCGCAGCAGCGCCACCGAACCGAGGGTGGCATCGGCGTGGCGCAGCGACGCGCGTGCGGCGGCCTGGGTGAGCGCGGACAGGTGGTAGGGCAGCCGCACCAGCTGGAGGGCGTCGACCACGGCGGGCGCCGCGGCGAGGTAGCCGAGGCGGCCGCCCGCGAACGCGAACGCCTTGCTCATCGTGCGGCACACGACGAGCTTGTGCCCGTGGCTGCCGAGCAGGCTGATCGCGCTGGGGCAGCCCGAGAACTCGGCGTAGGCCTCGTCGACCACCACCATCCCGGGCGCGGCGTCGACCAGCACGGCCAGGTCGTCGGGGTCGATGCTCTGCCCGGTGGGGTTGTTGGGGCTCGTCAGGAACGCGAGGTCGGGGGCGCGCTCGCGCAGCACCGACGCGGCCTCGCGGACGTCGAGGGAGAAGTCCGGACGCCGCGGAGCGGCCAGCCACTCGGTGCGCGTGCCGGAGGCGATGATCGGGTGCATCGAGTACGACGGCTCGAACCCGACGGCCACCCGCCCCGGCCCGCCGAACGCCTGCATGATCTGCTGCAGCACCTCGTTGGACCCGTTGGCGGCCCAGACGTTCGCGCAGCTCAGGGGAACGCCCGTGGATGCGGCGAGGTACTCGGCGAGGTCGGTGCGCAGCCCCACCGCGTTCCGGTCCGGGTAGCGGTGCAGGTCCACCGCCGCCGCGTGCACGGCCTTCGTGACGTCGGCGACCAGCTCCGGCGGCGGCGGGTACGGGTTCTCGTTGGTGTTGAGCCGCACCGGCACGTCCAGCTGGGGGGCGCCGTATGGGCTGCGGCCGCGCAGGTCCTCGCGCAGCGGCAGGTCGTCGAGGGTGACGTCGGCCCCGAGGATGTCGTGGACGGCTGTCATCGGGCGAACCTCGCGGTGACCGCTTCCCCGTGCGCGGGCAGGTCCTCGGCCCCCGCGAGCGTGACGACGTCGTCGGCAACGGCCCGCAGGGCGTCCTCGGTGTACTCGACCACGTGCACGCCCTTCAGGAACGTCTGCACCGACAGGCCCGCCGAGTGCCGGGCGCACCCGCCGGTGGGGAGCACGTGGTTGGAGCCCGCGCAGTAGTCGCCGAGCGACACCGGGGCGTACGGCCCGACGAAGATCGCGCCCGCGTTCCGGACCCGCAGCGCGACGTCGCGGGCGTCGCGGGTCTGGATCTCCAGGTGCTCGGCGGCGTATGCGTCCACGACGGTGAGCCCGGCGTCGAGGTCCTCGACGAGCACCACGCCCGACTGCGGGCCGGTGAGCGCGGTGCGGATCCGCTCGCCGTGCTTGGTGGCCGCCACCCGCTGCTCCAGCTCGCGGTCGACCGCCTCGACGAGCTCCTGCGACGAGGTGACCAGCACCGACGCGGCCGCCGGGTCGTGCTCGGCCTGGCTGATCAGGTCGGCCGCGACGTGCACCGGGTCGGCGGTGTCGTCGGCGAGCACCGCGATCTCGGTGGTGCCGGCCTCGGCGTCGATCCCGATCAACCCGCGCAGCAGGCGCTTGGCGGCCGTGACGTAGATGTTGCCCGGCCCGGTGACCATGTCGACCGGGTCGAGCTCGGCGCCGTCGGTGTCGGTGCCGCCGTAGGCCAGCAGCGCGACGGCCTGCGCGCCGCCGACCGCCCACACCTCCTCGACACCCAGCAGTGCGGCCGCCCCCAGCACCGTGGGGTGCGGCAGGCCACCGTGCTCGGCCTGCGGCGGCGAGGCCAGCACGATCGACCCGACCCCCGCGGCCTGGGCGGGTACCACGTTCATGACCACGCTGGACGGGTAGACGGCGAGCCCGCCCGGGGCGTAGAGGCCAACCCGCTGCACCGGCAGGAACCGTTCGGTGACGGTGCCGCCCGGCGCGACCCGGGTGACGATGTCGGTGCGCCGCTGGTCGGCGTGCACGCGCCGGGCGCGCTCGATCGAGGTCTCCAGCGCGGCGCGCACGGCCGGGTCGAGCGCGGCCAGCGCGCCGTGGCACGTCTGCGTCGGTACGCGCACACCGCTCGGGCGCACCCGCTCGAACCGCTCGGCGAACTCGAGCGCCGCCTCGACACCGCGCTCGCGCACCGCGTCGACGATCGGCCGCACCTGGTGCAGCGCCGCGTCCACGTCCTGCTCCGCCCGCGGCAGCAGCGCGCGCAGGGCAGCGGTCCGGGGCAGTGGGGCACCACGCAGGTCGAGTCGGCGAAGCATGTGGCCCAGCCTAATCCGCCGCGGAACCCGCGCCTGGGCGCCGCAGCGCTGTTTGCAGGAGATCCGTCCCGCGCCACCGATCAAGAGTGCGGAGCGTCACGTGTCGGCGTGGCAGGCCCCCGCCCCCACCGCAGCCAGGCCCGCGCGGTCGCCGTCGGCGAGGCCCACCGTGTCCGACGTGGCGTGCATGACCTGGGCCGGGTCCTTGACGTGGTCCAGGCCGACCAGGTGGCCCAGCTCGTGCAGCAGGACACCCCGGGCCACCGCCGCCTCGGCCGGGTCGCCGAGGGCGTGTGCGAACCAGGCGCGGTTCAGCCCGACCGAACCGGTGACGTAGCGCGCCGACGCCGTTCCCGTCGGGGCGATCACGTGCGGGAACGTCACCCCGAAGAGCTCCTCACCGGGTGCGGTGATCTCCGCGTCGTCCACCCAGTCGACGAGCACCGGCGCCCACCGCTCGCCGTACCGCACCGGCTGGACCGGTTCCCGGTCCTCCGAGATCCGCTCCGACGTGGCCCCGTCGTCGACGAAGGCGAGGCCGGTGGCGGCGCTGATCTCCGCCATCGCCGCGCGCACCAGCTGCCCGCCCGCGTCCGGCACCTCGTCCTGGTTGATGACGAAGTGCACGGGCCGGCACGGGTCGAAGGCGATCGGTGATCCGTCCGGCCGCGTCCCGATGTAGGCGTGGTCACCCGTGGCCGCCGTCCGGACCGGCGGGAGGACGCGGCTGGGGTAGCGCGAGTCGGCCGGCAGCGGCGGGTACTCCGGGCCGAGCTGCGGTGTGGGGTCGACGGTGCCGGCGGCGGGAGCGGCGGACCCGGGCACCAGAACGACCCCCGGTGTGACCAGCCGGAGCGCCGCGGGCGCCACGAACACCAGCACGATCGCGATCGCCACCCCGGCGGTGACGTCGACGACCGGGCGTCGCGGCGGTGGGGCGTCCCTCCGCCGGTCGCGACGCTCCGCCTGCGATCTCTCCACGAACCCCACGGAACCCCCCTCGTCGAGGGCGATTATCACCACGGAGATCGGGAGGGCTCCCGGCTCGGTGACCGCCGTGGACGGCCGTCACCCGGCGAACGCCGCGATCACCCCCGCCGCAACGGCCGCCCGCTCCACCATCCCCTCGACGCTGACGTGCTCGTGCCTCGCGTGCGCCCCGCCGCCCACGGCCCCGAGGCCGTCGAGCACCGGGAGGCCGATGGCGGCGGCGAAGTTGCCGTCACTGGCCCCGCCCACCGCCGTCTCGGGCAGGTCCACGCCGAGCTGCGCCGCCGACGCGCGTGCGAGCGCGTACATCGCCGCGATCGGCGCGGTTCGCTCCATGACCGGCCGGTTCCAGCCGCCGCTCACGGTGATCGCGGCGCGCGGGTCGTGGGCGTGCAGGCCGGCGAGCAGCGCGTCGATCCGGTCCTGCGCGGCGAGCGACGGCACGCGCACGTCGATCGACGCCTCCGCGGAGCCCGCCACCACGTTGGACCGGGTGCCTCCTCGCAGCAGGCCGACGTTGACCGTGGTGCCCTCGGCGAGGTCGGTCGCCGCGTGCAGGGTGCGGACGGCGCGGGCGATCTCGTCGATCGCGCTCGCCCCCGCGGTCGGGTCGAGCCCGGCGTGCGACTCGACCCCGCGGACGTGCACGTCGAACAGGCCGACGCCCTTGCGCGCGGTCTTCACCGCGCCACCGCCTGCGCTCGCCTCGAACACCAGCACGGCCGCGGCGTCGGCGCAGGCGGCCTCGATGAGCGGCCGGGAGAACGGGCTGCCGATCTCCTCGTCACCGGTGAGCACGAGGCGCAGCGGCGGGTGCGGTGTCCCGGCCGCCCGCAGGGCCCGGATCGCCCAGACCGCCTGCACGAGCCCCGCCTTCATGTCGAACACGCCGGGCCCCGTGACGCGGTCCCCCTCGACCCGCACCGGCCAGGAGTCGAGCGTGCCTGCGCTCCACACGGTGTCGTAGTGCGCGAGCAGCGTGAGCCCGTCGCCCACCCCTTCGTACTCCAGCACCACGACGTCCCCGTGGGCGACGGCCTCGTACTGGGTGCGCTCGACCGGCGGGCCGAGGCGGTCGGCCAGCCACGCCTCCAGGTGGGCGAGGCCCTTGGTCAGGAGCAGCGGGTCGTCGCTCGGGGTCTCGCGCTCGGCGTACTCGACGAGGTCGGCCACCATCTCGGCGCGCCGCGCGGCGAGCAGCCGGTGCAGCGCGGGGACGTCCACCGCGTCCAGTGCCGACGGGGCGGGCACGGTCATCGCCGGGCTCCCGCGAGCTCGGCGATGCGCTGCTCGGACATCGCAGCGCCTGCCTCCAGCTCGGCGATCTGCGCCACCAGGCGCTCCAGTCCGGGAACGGCGATCCCGAGCTGCGCCGCCCGGTCCAGCACCGGGCGGTAATGCGTGGGCACCTCGGTGGGCCGGTGGCGCACCGCGATGTCGCGCCAGATCCCGCTGCGGTCCTTGGCCTGGGTCCGGAGCCATGCGACGAGGGCGTCCGTTGCGGTGTCCTTCGCCGTGCCGTCGTCGCCGGCGTACGGGGCGGGGTCGAACGCGTCGAAGGGCTCCAGGGCGATCCCCTCCGCCGCGGCCACCGCGTAGACCTCGCCGGCGAGGGCGTGCATGACGCCGCGGTGCCGGTCGATCAGCTCGGCCATCGGCGCGTCGGCGAGCGCGGTGGCCACGAGCATCGCGCCGAACCCGAGCTTCGACCACAGGTACCCGGCGACGTTCCCGGTGGCCTTGGCCGGGCCCCACGCCTGCAGGTCGGCGACGACCTCACGCACCCGGGCCGAGTCGCTCCCGTCCAGCTCGCCGACGACCAGCGCGCCCAGCCCGCCGTCGCGGATCTCCCCCGGCGCAACGACGTCGGCGAACAGGTTGACGAAGGCGCCCACGGTGCGCTCCGGCCCGACCAGGGCGGCGATCGCCTGCTCGTTGAGCCCGTTCTGCAGCGAGACGACGAAACCGTCGGGCGCGAGGCGCGGCGCGATCCAGTCGAGCGCGCGGCCGGTGGCCTGCGCCTTCACGGCGAGCAGCACGCGTCCGACGCGTTCCGGCCCCGGCTCGTCCGGGGTGAGCGCGGCCGCGACCGGCGCGGCGGTGCGCTCGTCGCCGCGCCGCACGACGATCCCGCGCTCGCGGATCGCCCGGACGTGCTCGGCGTCGGCGTCCACGACGGTGACCTCGTGCCCGGCCCGGGCGAGGTGGTGGCCGAGGGTGCCGCCGATGGCGCCGGCCCCGACGATCACGTAGCTCACGTCGATCCTTCCTGCAGGAGGGTGGTGGTCGGGTGGTGGATCGGCAGCGCGGTGGTGCCCGCCGTCGCGCCGCCGTCGACGCGCAGCACCGCGCCGGTGACGAACGCGGCCTCGGCACCCGCGAGCCAGACGACGGCCGCGGCGATCTCGCCCGCCCGCCCGGGCCGCCCGAGCGGGTTGACCGCCACGGCGGCCGCGTACTCCGGCGTGACCGGGTTGACCGGGCTGTCCACCTCGACGAAGCCCGGCGCCACCGCGTTCACGCGCACGCCCCGGTCGGCGAGCTCCACGGCGCAGGCCTTCGTGGCCATCTCCAGCGCGGCCTTCGAGGTGCAGTAGTGCGCCGCACCCGGACGCGCGCGGGTGGCCGCGCCGGAGCTGATGTTGACGACGGCGGCGGGCCGCCCGGCCGCCGCGACCGCGACGGTGAGCAGCACCGGCGCCCGGACGTTGACGTGCTGCACGCGATCCCACGCGGCGGCCGTCATGTCGGCGAGCGGCGTGGCCGGGTAGATGCCCGCGGCGTTCACCAGGACGTCGACCGGCCCGGCCAGCGCGGCCGCCCGGTCGACTAGCTCCGCGCAGCCCGGGTCGGCGAGGTCGGCGACGAGCGCGTGCGCACCGAGCCGGGCCATCGCCGCGTCCAGCTCCGGACCACGGGCGTCGACACCGGTGACCGTGTCACCAAGCGCGGCGAACGCCTCCGCGACGGCCAGCCCGATGCCGCCCGCTGCGCCGGTGACCAGCACGTGCCTCACGTGAGCTCGGTCCCCTTCGTCTCGGGCATCGTCGCGTAGACGGCCACGCCGACCAGCGCGGCGACCGCCACGTACAGCCAGACGTAGCCGCCCAGCCCGTTCGCGCTCATCCACGTGGTGATGTACGGGGCGGTGCCGCCGAAGATCGCGACGGCGAGCGCGTACGGCAGCCCGATGCCCGTGCTGCGCACCTCGGCGGGGAACTGCTCGGCCATCACCACCGCGCAGTTGGCCGAGTAGCCGGCGATCAGGGTGACGCCGATCAGCTCCACGACCAGCAGCGCCAAGAACCCGCCGACGAAGAGCAGCTGGAACAACGGCCAGGACAGCAGGACGAACCCGATCGCGAACGCGAGCAGGGTGGGCTTGCGCCCGTAGCGGTCCGACAGCAGGGCCACGAACGGCAGCAGGCACAGGAAGTACGCGATCGCGATGGTGTTGGCGAGCAGCGCCTGCTGGAGCGGGATGCCGATGGCCTTGCTCGCGTAGCCGGGCATGTAGCTGATCCACACGTAGTAGGTCAGCGTGCCCGCGATCGTGATGCCGACGACGCGCAGCGCGGCGACCGGGTGCTCGGTGAGCATGCCGACGATCGGGTGCCGCCCCTGCGTACGGCCCTCGCCGCTGGCCCGCTGGAAGCTCTCGGTCTCCTGGACGCTCACCCGCAGCCACAGCCCGACCAGCCCGAGCAGGCCGCCGATGCCGAACGCGACGCGCCAGCCCCAGGACTGCATCGCCTGCTCGCTGAGCGTCGAGGTGAGCACGAAGCCCATGAACGACGCGATGAGCGCGCCCGCCCCGACCGACACCTGCTGCCACGAGCCGGCGAACGCCCGCCGCCGCGGCGCGGCCGACTCCACGAGGAACGACGAGGACGAGCCGAACTCGCCTCCCGCGGAGAAGCCCTGCACGAGCCGGGCGAGCAGCAGGATCAGCGGCGCGGCGATGCCGATCGCGGCGTAGGTCGGGGTGATCGCGATGACGAACGCCGCCCCGGCCATCAGGCTGATCGTGAGCATCAGCCCCTTCTTGCGGCCGTGCCGGTCGGCGTACGCACCGAGCACGGCGCCGCCGATCGGGCGCATGACGAACCCGACGGCGAACACGGCGAGGGTCGACAGCAGCGCGGCCGTCTCGTCGCCCGGCGCGAAGAACTGACCGGCGAAGACCGGCGCGAGGGTGGCGTAGACGGCCCAGTCCACCCACTCGACGGTGTTGCCGATCGAGCCGGCGACGATCGCCTTGCGCTGGACCGGGGTGAGGCGGGTGCCGATGGCGGCTTCGGTCATGGTCGGTTCTCCTGGTCGAGCAGGTCGGCGGCGAGCGCCGCGATCTCGGCGTGGGTGGCGAACCAGACGTCGGTGTGGCCCGCGATGTGGGCGATCAGCTCCCGCAGCACGACCAGGCGGGACCGGTGGCCGATGACGTGCGGGTGCAGGGTGAGCTGGAACAGGCCGCCCTCGGCGCGGGCGGCGTCGAACTCGTCGCGCCAGATCTCGAGGAGCGCGCGGGGCGGGGTGTAGGGGCGCAGCGCGCCGTAGCGCTCCATCATCAGGTACGGGGCGTCGTCGCGGATCCACTCGACCGGGATCTCGACGATGCCGGTGCGGCGGCCGTCGGCGAGCAGCTCGTAGGGCTCGTCGTCGGCCATCAGGGACGAGTCGTAGCGCAGCCCCAGCTGCTCGATGATCGCGAGCGTGTTGTCGGAGAAGTCCCAGCTCGGGGTGCGGATGCCGACCGGGCGGGTGCCGGAGAGCTTCTCCAGGACGTCCAGCGCGCGGCCGGTGAGGTCGAGCTCGTCGGCGCGTTCGAGCAGCATGTTGCGCTCGTGGATCCAGCCGTGGACGGCCACCTCGTGCCCGCCCGCCGCGTAGGACTCCACCTCGTCGGGGTGCAGCAGTGCCGACACCGCGGGCATGAAGAAGCTGGCGCGCACGCCGTACTCCGCCAGCAGCGCGAGGATCTTGGGGGCCGCCACCCGGGCGCCGTACTCGCCCTGCGCGAGCTTGCCGGGCCGGGTCTCGGCGTCGCGGAGCGGGATCGTCTCGTGGTCGGAGTCGAACGAGAGCGCGACGGCCACGCGCGCCCCTCCCGGCCAGCTCGCCGGCACGAGCCGCTGCCCGGCTCGCACCCGGTGCACGTGGCCCCGCCAGGTGGGCTCGTCCCACTGCCACGGTTCGGTCATGCGATGCGCTCCCTCGTGCCGTCGGGGTTGATCCGCACGTAGGCCCGCTTGAGGGTGCGGGCCTGCAGCGTCATGTCGGCCGCGCGCACGCCAGGGAGCGCGCCGACGACGTCGGTCAGGTACTGGTAGAGATCGCCGTAGCCGGGCAGCAGGCCGTGCAGGCAGAGGTTGAACCGGCCGGTGGTGGCGCTGACGTACTGCGTGGACGGGTGCTTGGCCAGCTGCGCGCCCACGTTCTCCAGCTCGCCGGGCTCCACCGACAGCCACTGCATGAACTCGACCCCGAGGCCGATCAGCCGCGTCTCGAACAGCGTGCGGAACCGCAGGCAGCCGCGGCGCACCAGCGACTCCACCCGCCGCGCCGCCGTCGACTCGCTGACGCCGCATGCGGCCGCGAGCTGCGCGTAGCTCGCGCGGCCGTCGGCGGCGAGCAGGCGGGCGATCGCGAACTCCTGCTCGGTGAGCCGCTCCGGCTCGCTCCACTCGCGGTGCCCGGTGCGCGCGCCGTCGGGGCGCAGGAGCGCCACGGCCTCCGGGGTGAGCAGGCCGGTGTCCCACTCCTCAACCGCGGAGAACTTGCGGACGACCACCATCGACTCGGTCTCGGTGATGTCGTCGGGACACGGCAGGTCGTCGACCAGCACGCGGGTGACGTCGTGGTGGTCGCGGACCACCACCTCCGCGGCCACGTCGGCGCTGCCGGTGACGACCGTGACGAAGCGGGCCTCGGGCAGGTCGGCCAACGCCCCCGCCACGGAGTTGGCGGCACCGGGCCGGCAGCGCATCCGGACCATGAGCGAAATCCCGAGACCGCACCGCAGGTGGTCCAGCACGCCGGTGACGCCGACGAGCCCGGAGTCGATCAGCTGCTGCCCGCGCCGCGCCACCGTCGACTCCGGCGCGCCGAGCGCCCGGGCGACCTGGGTCCAGGACGCGCGGCCGTTCAGCTGCAGCGCGGCGACGAGCCGGCGGTCCAGCTCGGTCAGGCTGACGCTCTCACTCACACAGCCACTATCCGTTGAGGGATTCCGTCATGTCAAGCCCCGCTAGTGAGGGAAGACGGCACGAGCGGGAAAGTGGCTTTGCTGCAATCCGGGTGTGCGTCAGGGTGCCGGCATGACGATCAGCAGCTCCCCCCACGTCGCCATCGTCACCGGCGCCAACCAGGGCATCGGCGCCGCCACCGCCGTGGCACTCGGCCGCCGGGGTGCGGCGGTGCTCGTGGCCTACTTCCGTCCGGGCGACGACGAGGGCCAGCCCGCCGAGTACAACCGCCTGCGCCGCGGGGACGCCGCCGACGTCGTCGCGGAGATCGAGCGGGCCGGCGGCACGGCGTGCGCGGTGGAGGCCGACCTGCGCGACCCGGGCAGCCCGGCCCGGCTGTTCGACGCCGCCGAGGAGCGGCTCGGGCCGGTCGACATCCTGGTCAACAACGCGAGCGGCTGGTTGCAGGACACCTTCAGGTCCGCGGATGTCGACCGGTTCGGGCGCCCGATGCAGCCGGTCACCGCGGAGACGTTCCGGCAGCAGTTCGCCGTGGACGCGATGGCGCCCGCGCTCCTGATCGCGGAGTTCGCGCGCCGCCACCGCGCCCGCGGCGGCACGTGGGGCCGCATCGTCGGGCTCACGTCCGGCGGGCAGCACGGCTTCCCCGACGAGGTGTCCTACGGCGCGGCCAAGGCGGCTCAGGAGAACTACACGATGTCGGCGTCCGTGGAGCTCGCCCCGTACGGCGTCACCGCCAACATGGTCCACCCGCCGGTCACCGACACCGGATGGGTCAACGACGAGGTGCGCGCGGGCGTCGCCGCAAGCACCGAGCTCACCCACGTGGCCACCCCCGACGAGGTGGCCGACGTGATCGCGTGGGTCGTGTCGGAGGAGGCCCGCCTGCTCAACGGCAGTGTCCTGCGCCTGCGCTAGGGACGGAGGTCCAGGCCCAGGTCGAGGGCGCGCACGGAGTGGGTGAGCGCCCCGATCGACAGGTAGTCCACCCCGGTCTCGGCGTAGGCGCGTGCGTTCTCCAGCGCCAGGCCACCCGACGACTCCAGCTTCGTCGGGCGGTCACCGCGGCGGCGGACCGCCTCGCGGGTGCGCTCGACGTCGAAGTTGTCGAGCAGCACCAGCTCGGCCCCGAGCGCGAGCACCTCGTCGAGCTGGTCGAGGGTGTCCACCTCCACCTCGTACGGGAGGTCGGGCGCCGCGGCCCGGGCCGCCTCCAGCGCCGCGCCGACCGAACCGGCGGCCGCCACGTGGTTGTCCTTGATCAGGACGGCGTCGCCGAGGCCGAGCCGGTGGTTCACGCCCCCGCCGCAGCGCACCGCGTACTTCTCCAGCAGCCTCAGCCCGGGCAGGGTCTTGCGGGTGTCGCGGATGCGCGCGCCGGTGCCGGCCACGGCGTCCACCCAGGCCGCCGTCGCCGTCGCGACGCCGGAGAGGTGGCAGAGCAGGTTGAGCGCAGTGCGCTCGGCGGTGAGCAGCCCCCGCACCGGGGCCCGGACGGTCAGGGCCGAGTCGCCTGCTGCGAGCCGGTCGCCGTCGGCGCGGGTGTCCAGCACCTCGTACTCGCCGACGACCTCGTCGAGCACCGCGCGCACCGCGGGCAGGCCGGCCAGCACGCCGGGCTCGCGCGCGGCGAAGGCCGCGACGGCCACGGCGTCGGAGGGCACGGTGGCCGCGGTCGTGGCGTCCGGGCCGTAGCGCAGGTCCTCCTCCAGCGCGGTCGCGACGACGCGCCGCAGATCGGCGAGGTCGGGGCCGACCAGCGCGGAGCTTGCGGAGCGCGCATCGACACCAGCCGTCCCGGTCATGCCGCCACCGCCGTTCCAGTTCGTACGACCGGCCGGCCGGTCGGGTCCAGGGTGAGTTCGAGGCTCGCACGTTGCCACCGGTCGTCGCGCTCGGGGAAGTCGGTGCGCACGTGGCAGCCGCGGCTCTCGGTGCGGGTGCCGGCCGCGGCGAGCACGGCCTGGGCGAGCAGGGTGAGCGCGGCGTCCTCCACGCCTGCCCGGCCGGCGGGGACGCCGAGGGCGGTCGCGGCCTCGATCCGGTCGGACGCCGCGGCGATCCCGGCTGCGTCGCGGCCGATGCCGGCCGCCGCCGACATCGCCCGCTGCACGAGCTCGCGGGGCGCCAACGGCACCGCGGGCCACGGCACGAGGCAGTTGCCCGCCACGGGACGTGGCGTGTTCCGGTCGGCGGCCACCGCCCGCGCCGCCCGCGCCCCGATGACGAGCCCCTCCAGCAGCGAGTTGGACGCGAGCCGGTTGGCGCCGTGCAGGCCGGTGCGGGCCACCTCGCCTGCGGCGTAGAGCCCCGGGACGGACGTGCGGCCGTGCAGGTCGGTGACCACGCCGCCGCACGCGTAGTGCGCGGCAGGCGTGACCGGGATGGGCTCGCGCCCCGGATCGATCCCCGCCGCGCGGCAGGCCGCGTGGACGGTCGGGAACCGCCGCGCGAAGTCCGGGATGGCCGTCGCGTCGAGGTGCACGCAGTCGGCGCCGGTGGCGGCGAGCGTGTGGCTGATGGCCTTCGCGACGACGTCGCGCGGCGCGAGCTCGGCGAGCGGGTGCACGCCGGTCATGAACCGCCGGCCCGCGCGGTCGAGCAGCAACCCGCCCTCGCCGCGCACGGCCTCGGTGACCAGCGGTCGCCTGCCCACCGCAGGCCCGGTGTAGAGGACGGTGGGGTGGAACTGCACGAACTCCACGTCGGCCACGGCGGCGCCCGCCCGCAGCGCGAGCGCCAGGCCGTCGCCGGTGGCCGTGGCCGGGTTCGTCGTGCTCAGGTAGAGCTGGCCGTAGCCACCGCTCGCCAACAGCACGGCGGGCGTGCGCAGCACCCCCGGCCGGCCGGCGTCGTCGAGCACCGCGAGCCCCGCCACCGCGCCGCGCTCGTCGCGCAGCGCGTCGACGGCGACGTGCCCGGGAAGCAGCGGGAGCCGCCGGTCGGTCGTGGCGGCCAGCAGGGCCCGTTCCACCTCGGCGCCGGTGGCGTCACCGCCCGCCGGCACCACGCGGAACGCCGAGTGCCCGCCCTCGCGGGTGCGGGCGAGGCGGCCGTCTGCGTCGGAGTCGAACACCGCGCCCCGCGCTCGGAGCCGGGCGACGGCGGCCGGGCCGTCGTAGAGGATCTCGGTGACGGCGGCGGCGTCCGACAGGCCCGCCCCGGCGGTGAGGGTGTCGGCGACGTGCGCCTCGACGGTGTCGCCCGGCACGTCCCCCAGCACCACGGCGATGCCGCCCTGCGCGTAGCGGGTGGAGCCTGCGTCGACGGCGTCCTTCGTCACGACGACGACGCGGAGGCCGAGCTCGGCGGCGTCGAGGGCCGCGGTGAGCCCGGCGACCCCGGACCCGACGACGACGAGGTCGGCCGCCGCCTCCCACCCGGCGTTCACTCGCCGCCCCCCGGCTGCCCGATCTCGATCATCCGCTGCACCGCGGCGCGGCCGCGGGCGGCGAGCTCGGGGTCGACGTGCACCTCGTCGCGGCCCTCGCGCAGCGCGCGCAGCAGCTTCTCCGGGGTGATCATCTTCATGTACCGGCAGGACGCCCGGTCGTTGACCGCGCGGAAGTCGATCTCGGGCGCGGCCCGGCGCAGCTGGTGCAGCATGCCGACCTCGGTGGCCACGAGCACCGACTTCGCCTTCGAGCTGCGGGCGGCGTCGAGCATCCCGCCCGTCGAGAGGATCTTGACCCGGTCCGCGGGGACCGCGCCGGTCCCGGCGAGGTAGAGCGCGGAGGTCGCGCAGCCGCACTCCGGGTGGACGAAGAGCTCGGCGTCCGGGTTGGCCTGCGCCTTCGCGGTCAGGGTCGCGCCGTTGATGCCGGCGTGCACGTGGCACTCCCCCGCCCAGACGTGCATGTTCTCCCTCCCCAGCACGCGGCGGACGTGCGCGCCGAGGAACTGGTCGGGCAGGAACAGCACCTCCTTCTCGGCCGGGATCGAGGCCACCACCTCGACCGCGTTGGACGAGGTGCAGCAGATGTCGGTCTCGGACTTCACCGCGGCCGTCGTGTTGACGTAGGAGACGACCACCGCGCCCGGGTGCTCGGCCTTCCAGTCCCGCAGCTGGTCGACGGTGATCGAGTCGGCGAGCGAGCAGCCGGCGGCGGCGTCGGGGATCAGCACCGTCTTGTCCGGGCTGAGGATCTTCGCGGTCTCGGCCATGAAGTGCACGCCGCAGAACACGATGGTCGACGCGTCGGACTCGGCCGCGATGCGCGAGAGCGCGAGGGAGTCGCCGGTGTGGTCGGCGACGTCCTGGATCTCGGGCAGCTGGTAGTTGTGCGCCAGCAACACGGCGTCGCGGCGGCGGGCCAGAGCGCGCACCTCGTCGGCCCATCCGGGTTCCAGCGACCCGCCGAGCAGGGGCTCGGCGATCGTCGGGCTTGCGGTCATGACCCCTCCTGGTTTTCGACTGTCAGTCGGAAACATGAGCGATCGTAACAGCGCGATCCCCGCCGCACCCCCTCCGCGTGACCGGGAACTCATCCCGGCGCAACCCGGAGTTCACGCCGGGTGCCGGGGGCGGCACCCTACGATCCGACCATGACGCGCCCGACCGAGCACGAGGTGCTCGCCGCGGTGCTGCAGATCCGGGACGGCTGCCTGCAGGTGCTCGCCTGGCAGCGGGGCCGCGAGCCCGACTCCGGGCGGTGGGCGCTGCCCGGAGGGCTCCTCGGCGACGACGAGGACGTCGAGCGCTCGGTCCGCCGCCAGCTCGCCGAGAAGGTCGACCTGCGCGAGGTCACCCACGTCGAGCAGCTCGGCGTGTTCAGCCGGCCGGACCGGGTGCCGGACGTCCGCCGGGTCGCCACCGCGTTCCTCGGGCTCGTGCCGTCCGACGCCGACCCGGCCGTGCCCCCTGACACCGCGTGGCACCCGCTCGCCGCACTCCCCCCGACCGCGTTCGACCACTCCGCGATCGTCGCCGACGCCCGCGACCGGCTGCGCGCGAAGCTCTCCTACACCAACCTCGGGTTCGCACTCGCCCCCCGCGAGTTCACGATCTCCGCCCTGCGCGACCTCTACGTCGCCGCTCTCGGGCACCCGGTCTCGGCCACCAACCTGCAGCGCGTGCTGACCCGCCGCCAGGTCCTCGAACCGACCGGCGAGGTCGCCCCGCCCGGACCCGCGGGCGGCCGACCTGCAGCGCTCTTCCGTTTCACCGAGCGCACCCTCCGCGTGACCGACGCGTTCGCCGTGCTGCGGCCACCGAGCGGACCCGGCGAAGCAACCCGGGTAGCCGTACCGTAACGCCGTGCCCGAGACGCTCCCGCTGTTCCCGCTGGGCACCGTGCTGCTGCCCGGGGCAACGCTGCCGCTGCACGTCTTCGAGCCGCGCTACCGGCAGCTCACCGTCGACCTCGTCACGGGCACGGTGCCCGACCGCGAGTTCGGTGTGGTCGCCGCCCGGGAGGGCTGGGCTCCCGACGAAGACGGCATCGCAGGGCTGCACACCGTCGGCTGCACCGCGCTGCTGCGCGACGCCCGGCGCCTCCCCGACGGCCGCTACGACCTCGTCACCGAGGGCTCCCGCCGGTTCCGGCTGCTCGACCTCGACGCCGACTCCAAGCCGTACCTGATGGCATCGGTCGAGCCCCTCCCCGACGAACCCGCCGACGACGCAGCGGTCGGCGAGCTCATCCGCATCCTGTCCACCGCCGCCCGCGCCGCGCACCGCCGCTACTGCGCCGCCGCGTGGAAGGCCGGCGAGTGGTCCGAGCCGGAGCCCGACGTCGAACCCGGCAAGCTCCCCCACGTCCTGGCGTCCGACTGCCTGCTCCCCGTCGGGGACCGGCAGCGCCTGCTCGAGCTGACCTCCCCGGTCGATCGGCTCCGGCTGGTGCGCGTGCTACTGGCGCGCGAGGCCAGCCTGCTCTCCCAGCTCCGCGCGATCCCCGCGCCGATCACCACCTACGCCGTCGACCACAGCGTCAACTGACCGACCGGCGCGACGCGCCAGCGCGACCTGCGCCACCGCTATCCCGGCGAGCATCACCGCCCCGCCGACCACCTGGCCGGCCGCGAGCCCCTCCCCGAGGACCACGTAGGCCAGCCCGGCGCCCACCAGCACCTCGAGGGTCAGCACGAGGCTCGCCGCGGTCGGGGGCAGCAGCCGCTGCGCGGCCACGGCCAGCAGCACGCCCGCGGCCGTGCCGACCAGCCCGACCCACGCCACCAGCAGCACGACGGGCACGGCGACGCCGTTCAGGTCGACGTCCCGGGCGAGCGCGGCGAGCGGGAACGGAGCGACCGCACCGGTCAGGAGCAGGGCGCCGGAACTCACGGTCGTGCCCCACGCCGCCAGCACCAGCGGGTCGTGCCTGCGCAGCCCCCGGTCGGCCAGCACGAAGCGGGACGCCATGGTGACCGCCGCGAGCAACCCGAGCACGAACCCGAGCCCGTCCAGCGTGAACCCGGCCCACACGCGGCTCACCATCCCGAGCCCGACCAGCGTGCCCATGATCCCGACCCACACCAGGCCCGACACCGGCTCGCGCCGCACGAACCGCACCCACAGCGCCACCAGCACCGGGGCCAGGTACTCCAGCAGCAGCGCCACCCCGACCGACAGCCGGGACAGCGACATCATGAAGACGACCTGGTTCGCAGCCAGGCTGATCAGGCCGTACGCGCCGATCAGCCACCAGTCCCGGCGTGCGACCCGCACCCGGCCGCGGCGCACCAGCAGCGCCACGGCCATCAGTGCCACGGCGGCGACCAGCAGGCGCGCCTGCACCACGTTCACGGCCGGCAACCCGGTGGTCCCGAGCGCCTTCATCGCCGCCGCCGCGCTGCCCATCGCCAGCGCGGCGCCGAGCGCCAGCCACAAGCCCACGAACCGACCTGTCGAGCGCTGCACGCTGGTGGTCATGCACCCACCTTGATGTAATGCCCTAGTGCAGTTCAACCCTTACGGAGGTACGGCAGCGCAGCTCGCGGTCGCCCTCGTGAACGCCGGTCCCGCCGCCACCCCGGACGCCGTCGACGACGTGCTGACCACCTACGACTACCGGCCCGCCGAGGACGTCGGCCCCACCGAGGTCCTCGAGCTGGCGGAATGGGCCGGCCGGCTGGGTGCCGTCTTCGCCGAGACCGACGTGGGCCGGCGCGTCCAGCTGGTCAACGCGCTGCTCGCCGACGTCGCGGCCCCGCCCTACATCTCCCAGCACGACGGGCGCGCTCCGCACTTCCACTACGCCGAGCACGACGCGCCGCTCGTGCACCGCATCAAGGCCTACACGGCGGGCGGCCTCGCCCACGCCCTCTGCGACGACCCCGACCGCATCGGCCGGTGCGACCGCCCCGGATGCGGCGCCGTCTTCGTCGACACCTCGCGAAACGGCAGGCGCCGCTTCTGCACCACACGCTGCGCCAACCAGACCCACGTGGCCGACCACCGCAGGCGCCGCCAGGACGGATGAGCTGCGGTATCGATCAGGCGGAACGCTTCACCGGCACGACGTCGACGAGTCGGTCGGCACCCAGGAAGCCGAGCGGATTCGCGGTGAGCAGCGGCACCCGGGCCGCGGCAGCGGTCGCTGCGATCTGCAGGTCGAGGCGGCGCGGTCGCGGGTTGCGTCCGGCGGCCCGGACGAGCGTTGCGAGAACGCCGTAGAGCTTCGCCTCCTCGACGCCGAACGGGAGGATCTCGTAGTCCGCGAGGACCCGGCGCAGGCGGGCCTCCCGACCCTCGGAGTCCTGACCCGTGTTCAGACCGAACGCCAGCTCGCCGACACTCACGGCACTCACCACGGCGACCCGGTCCTCGTAGTCGGAGAGATCCAGCGCTTCGGCCTCGATGAGCACGCATGTGTCCAGTAGGACGTACATCTCAGTACTCGATGCGGTCGTCGCCGAAGATCAGGTCGTCCGCCTCCCGATCGCGGTGCCACTGCTCCACGTCGATCGGCGGCAGCTGCCGGAACTGGTCCTGCAGCTCCCGCACGGTGTACCGCTTCTTCCTCGGATTGTCCCCGTGCGGCACCAGGTCGGCGACGGGCTTGCCGTTGCGGGTGATGACGAAGCTCTCGCCCGCCTCGACCCGGCGCAGGATCTCGCCGCTGTCGTTGCGCAGCTGCCGTTGGGGGATGATCTCGGGCACGCTCAACCGTAGCAGCTTCATGCTACGGAACCGCTACAGCCTCATATCTCCAGGCCGTTGCGCTCCACCAGGCACCCATCGGGCCATTCGGCGAGCGAGGCGCGCACCTCCCGCACCATCGACACCCCGCCGTACACCTGCACCCGGCCGTCCGCGCGGATCATCCGCGTGCCGCCGGACGCGCGAACCCAGCCGCACCGTTCATAGAACGGCGCGACGTGCTCCCCGCAGGTGAGGTAGCCGAACGGGACGTCGAGGTCCACGAGCACGCCGTCGGCGCGCCACAGCAGCTCGCGGCCGAGCCCCGTGCCCCGCTCCGCCGGCGCCACGGCGACCAGCCCGACGTCACCCACGAGCACCGAGACGTCCCGCTCTGGCACGCGCAGGAACCGGCGCAGGACGCCCACGTGCGCCACCGCGCGGCCGGCCCGCCAGGCGACCAGCCGCAGCTCCGGGCGGCCGCTCGACCAGCTGCGGATGCCCGTGAACTCCGTGGACCGGGGGAAGGCCTGCGCCAGCAGCTCGGCGAGCAGGCCGTGCTCGTCGGCCGTGACGTCGTCCTCCCAGGAACACGCCCAGGAGGGCTCAGCGGCTCGTGCGCTCACCGTGCCGGCTGCAGCGGGCCGTCCAGCCCGTCGGGGTCACCTGCACGACCATGCGCCGCGCGCACTCCGGGCAGAAGCGAGGCGGCTCCAGCACTCGCCGGTCGGCGCAGCGCGCGTGCACGCCCGCCGCTCCGGCCGGCTTCCCGCACTGGTCGCAGAACACGGGTCAGATGGTCTCGTTGAGGGCCTTGATCGGCATCTGCAGCTCGCCGAGCAGGTCGATGTCCGCCTCGGCCGGACGCCCCAGCGTGGTCAGGTAGTTGCCGACGATCACGGCGTTGATGCCGCCGAGCAGGCCCTGCCGCGCCCCCAGGTCGCCGAGCGTGATCTCCCGGCCGCCCGCGAACCGCAGCACGGTGCGCGGCATCGCCAACCGGAACGCCGCCACCGCGCGCAACGCGTCGCGCCCGTCGAGGGGCTCCAGGTCACCGAACGGGGTGCCGGGCCGCGGGTTGAGGAAGTTCAGCGGCACCTCGTCCGGGGTGAGCGTGGCCAGCTGCGCTGCGAACTCGCCGCGCTGCTCCAGGCTCTCCCCCATCCCGAGGATGCCGCCGCAGCACACCTCCATGCCGGCCTCGCGCACGAGCCGCAGCGTCTCCCAGCGCTCCTCCCACGTGTGTGTGGTGACGACGTTCGGGAAGTGGGAGCGGGCGGTCTCCAGGTTGTGGTTGTAGCGGTGCACGCCCATCGCGGCCAGCTGGTCGACCTGCTCGGGCGTGAGCATGCCCAGCGAGCAGGCGATGTTGATGTCCACCTCGTCCTTGATCGCCGCGATACCCGCCGCGACCTGCGTCATCAGCCGCTCGTTCGGCCCGCGGACGGCCGCGACGATGCAGAACTCGGTGGCCCCGGTCTTCGCGGTCTGCTTCGCGGCCTCCACCAGCGACGGGATGTCCAGCCACGCCGAGCGGACCGGCGAGTCGAACAGGCCGGACTGGGAGCAGAAGTGGCAGTCCTCTGGGCAGCCGCCGGTCTTCAGCGAGATGATCCCCTCCACCTCGACCTCCGGCCCGCACCAGCGCATCCGCACCTCGTGGGCCAGCTCCAGCAGCGGTTCGAGGGCCTCGTCGGGGAGCCGCAGGACGTCGAGCACCTGCTCCTCGGACAGGCCGACGCCGTCGGCGAGGACCTGGGACCGGGCGGTGTCGAGGATGGCGAACTGCGTCGTCGTCACGCGTCGGGAGTCTGCCATCCGCCACCCAGTTCGGGCGCAAGACTGTGACGCGCGACGGCCCCGAACCGCTCCGGATCGAGCGCGCCCGCCCCGTGGGGGACGGCGCCGAGCAGCGGGACACCGCTGGTGGCGGGCAGGTCTGCGAGGTTGCAGCGGGCGGCGAGGTCCGGTTCGGCCGGCCACGCGCCGACCACGACCCCCGGGCACGCCAGTCCGCGGCGGCGCAGCGCCTCGACCGTGAGCTCGGTCGCGTTGAGCGTTCCCAGCCCGGCAGCGGCGACCACCAGCACCGGGGCCGCGAGGAGCGCGGCGACGTCGGCCAGGGTGCCGTCGTCGGTCATCCGCACCAGCAGCCCGCCCGCCCCCTCGACGAGCACCAGGTCGTGGTCCGCGGCGAGCGCGGTGGCCGCGTCGGCCGCGGCCCGCGGCGTGACCGGCGGCATCCCCGCCCGGCGGGCGGCGGTGGCGGGAGCGAGCGGGTCGGGGTAGCGGGCGAGCTCGCAGCCGGTGGTGCCGGGCACGAGCCGCAGCACGGTGGCGACGTCGCCCGGCTCGCCGTCGGCTACGCCGGTCTGCGCGGGCTTGAGCACGGCAACCCGTTCCCCGCGGGAGGCGGCGACCGCGGCGAGGGCGGCCGTGACGATCGTCTTGCCGACCTCGGTGCCGGTGCCGGTGACGACCAGGATCATGCGTGGGCCATCGCGAGGACGTCTGCGAGCACCGCGCGCACCTGCCCGAGCTCGGCGTCGGTCACCGTGGCGCGGGCCGTGAGCCGCAGCCTGCTGGTGCCTTCGGGCACCGACGGCGGCCGGAAGCACCCGACGCGCAGGCCCCGCTCGGCGCAACGGCGGGCAGCGGCCACCGCGACGTCCGGCTCGCCGAGCACGACGGCCACCACCGCGGACGGCGGGGCCGGCACCCCGGCGGCGGCCGCCAGCGCGGCGGCCACCCGCAGGACGGCGCCGGGCCGCTCCGGCTCGGCGCGCAGCACCCGCAGGGCGGCCAGCGCGGCGCCCGCCGCCGCCGGTGCGAGCCCGGTGTCGAAGATGAACGAGCGGGCGGTGTCGACGAGGTGCGCGGTCACCGCCGCCGGGCCGAGCACCGCGCCACCCTGGCTGCCGAGCGCCTTGGACAGCGTCACGGTCGCCACCACGTCGTCCGCGCCCGCCAGTCCGGCCGCTGCCAGCAGGCCGCGCCCGCCCGGCCCCACGACTCCGAGCCCGTGCGCCTCGTCCACGACGAGCAACGCACCCCGCCGCCGGCAGACCGCGTGCAGCTGCGCCAGCGGCGCGAGACCGCCGTCCACGCTGTTCACGCTCTCGGTGACGACGAGGGCCCGTTCCTCGGTCCGCGCGGCCAGCACTGCGTCGACCGCGTCGGAATCGTCGTGGGGGACCACGGCGACCCGCGCCCGGGAGAGGCGGCAACCGTCGATGAGGGAGGCGTGGTTGGCGGCGTCCGACACGACCAGCGCGTCCGGGCCCGCGAGCGCGGCGAGCACGCCGAGGTTGGCGGTGTAGCCGGAGGAGAACACGAGCGCCGCCTCGGCGCCGCAGAACGCGGCGAGCTCCGCCTCCAGCTCGGCGTGCAGCGCCGTGGTGCCCGTGACGAGCCGCGATCCCGTGGAGCCCGCTCCCCAGGTCCGCGCCGCCCGAACCGCGCCCTCGACGATCCGCGGGTCGGCGGCGAGGCCGAGGTAGTCGTTGCCGGCGAGGTCGACCAGGGGCTCGTGCGGTGTCCGAGGCCGCAGCTCCCGGTGCAGCCCGGCGGCGCGGCGGTGGGCGGCGTGCGGTTCGAGCCAGGCGAGCGGGTGCGCGGGATCGGGGGACGTCACGAGCGCAGACGGTAACCCGCGTACGAGGATGGTCGGGACTGGAGGAGGATCACATGGGCGGGATCCGCTGGGCGACGTTCGACTGCTTCGGGACCCTCGTGGACTGGCGGCACGGCATCGCGAACGGCATCGACCTGTTGTTCCCGGGGCAGGGCGGCACGCTGCTCGAGGTCTACAACGGCCACGAGGCCGAGGTGCAGACCGAGTCCCCCGGCATGCGCTACCGCGGCGTGCTGGCCGAGGCGCTGCGCCGCACCGCCCGCGACGCGGGACTGGATCTGCGCGCGGACGACGCACACGTGCTCGGCGACACGATCGCCTACTGGCCCGTCTTCCCCGAGGTCGCGGCGAGCCTCACCGAGCTGCGCGCGGCGGGCTGGCGGATCGCCCTGCTGACCAACTGCGACCAGGATATCATCGGCGAGACCCAGCGCAGGCTCGGCGCCCCGGTCGACACGGTCGTGACGGCGGAGATGGTCGGCTCGTACAAGCCGAACCACAACCACTTCACCCGCTTCGAGGAGGCGTTCGGGGCCACCCGCGACCGCTGGGTCCACGTGGCGCAGAGCTATTTCCACGACATGGAGCCCGCGAAGGCCCTGGACGTGCCACGAGTGTGGATCAACCGGCAGGCCGACGGGCGTGACCCCTCGATCGCCGACGCCGTCCTGCCCGACCTCCACGGGCTCACCGCCACCGTCGAGGCCGTGAACGGGAGAGCGCGCTCGTGAACGCACAGCCGGGAATCTTCGCCCTCGGCACGCCCGAGCACGGCTACCTGGAGTTCGACCTCGCCCCCGACGCCGAGCCCACCGACCTCGTGACCGCGGCGGCCGGGCTCGTCGAACCGCTCTCGACCACGGGCGGGGTCAACCTCGTCGTCGGGTTCCGGCCGGAGCTGTGGGCCCATGTGGCCGAGCCGGTCGAGGTGCCCGCGTCCGCCCGCGGTTTCGAACGGCCGCTCGTGGGTGCCGGTGGATGGACGATGCCGGCCACGCAGCACGACGCGTGGATGTGGGTGGCGGGCGGCGACCGGACGGCCGTGTTCGACAACGGCCGAGCGATCGTCGCGGGCCTCGCGCCGGTGGCCCGGCTGCGCCGGGAGACGACCGGGTGGCTCTACCGGCACGACCGCGACCTCACCGGGTTCATCGACGGCACGGAGAACCCGTCCCTCCTGGAGGCGCCAGCGGCCGCGCTCGTGCCCCCGGGCGAGCCGGGGGCGGGCAGCAGCGTCGTGCTCGTGCAGATGTGGGAGCACGACGGTGACGGCTGGGAGGCCCTGCCCACCGATGGGCAGGAGAACGTCATGGGCCGCACCAAACCCGACAGCATCGAGATGGACGACGTCACGAAGCCCGCCGACAGCCACGTCGCGCGCACTGCGCTCGAGGTCGACGGCGTGGAGCTGCCGATCTTCCGGCGCAACGTCGCCTTCGGCGGCGTCTCGCGGCACGGCACGGCGTTCGTCGGCTTCAGCTGCGACCAGTGGCGCCTGGAGGAGATGCTGCGCCGGATGGCCGGCGTCGGCGACGGCGTGCGCGACGCGCTGACCCGCTACACCCAGCCCGTCACCGGCGCCTACTACACGGTGCCGTCCATCGAGGCGCTTGCCCGGTTCGCACCACCCGAAGAGGACTGACCGGGCCGGAGGTAGGTCACCTCGCGGCGGTACGGCTCGAACCCGGCCCGCTCGTACACCCCGAGCGCACCGGTGGGGTTCTCCGCGTCCACCGTGAGCGAGGCGGTCGCGTAGCCCTGCTCGACGGCGGCGCGCAGCACGTGCCCGAGCAGGACCCCGGCGATCCCGCGCCCGCGGTGCGCGGGAAGCGTGCCGACGGTTCCGACGTAGAGATCGCGAACGCCGGTGCGGGAGGTGTCCGCGGCGGACTCGTAGCTCATGACGTAGCCGGCGATGGAACCGTCCCCGGTGAGGGCGGCCACCGAGCAACCGGGGCGGAAGGAGCGGCTTCCCGTGCGCTGGTACGCCCACGCCGTGGGGCCGACCGCCGCCGATCCCCAGTGGTCCGCGAACGCGCTGTTGTGCGCGCGGCGCAGCGGCTCGTCCCAGCGCACCGCGGCGTACGGCGGGCCGAGCGGCACCACCGTGATACCGGGCGGTGGCGGGACCGGGCGCACCGGCACGGCGAGGTCGCGGACCAGGTCCGACCACCACCGCACCGGCCGCATCCCGGCGCGCTCGGCGAATGCGATCCCACCTGCCCCGGACTCGCTCAGCCGCACGACGACCGCGGCACCCAGCGCGTCGGCACGCCGGTGCACGGCGGCCATCAGAGCGGTGCCGATCCCCCGCCTCCGGTGCGCCGGGTGCACGGCCGCGTCGACGATGAGCCGCGGGCCGAGCGGCGGGCCGCTGCGCAGGCGGGCCGCCTGGTAGGCCACCGCCCGGTCGTCCGCGTCGAGCACGAGGAGGGTGTCCCGCTCCAGGTCGAGCTCCGGGTCGGCGAGCTCCTCGGCGCAGTCGTCGGCGTCGTAGTGCTCGTCGCGGCGGTCGACCTCCTCGACGGCCTCCAGCAACGCAGCCCACCGCGCCGCGTCGGCGGCCTGCATCGGGCGGGCCTGCAGGCCGTGGGGCAGATCGATCACCACGCCAGCACGGTACGCCCGGACGTCAGTCGGGCCGGCGGAACTCCTGGGCGTCCTCGTCGAGCACGAGCACCCGCGCCGTCGGGATGTCGAAGAACAGCCCGACCAGTGCCGCGTCGACCCCGTGCTCCCGCAGCGCCGCGAGCTGCTGCGCGACGTTCACCATGGCCAGCGCGTCGACCTCGCTGTACCCGGCGGCGAGCGCGGCCCGTCCGACGGGATGCCCGCCGCGCAGCGCCTCCAGGCTGGGGGCGCCCGAGGCGAGCCAGTCGCCGAGCGGGTCGCCCGGCTGCCGCGCTCCGTCGAGCAGCCCGCGCATCGCCCCGCAGCCGGAGTGCCCGCACACGGCGATCAGCGGGACGCGCAGTATCTCCCTGGCGTAGTGCAGCGCGGCGCGCATCGACGTCCCGGCCACCAGGTTGCCGACGTTCTGCACCGTGAACAGGTCGCCCGGTCCGCTGCGGGTGATCAGGTTGGGCTGCACGCGCGAGTCCGCGCAGCACAGCAGCAGCCCCTTCGGCGCCTGGCCGTGTGCGAGCTTCTCCAGGGTCGGGCGGATCAGCTCGGCCGCGTCCGCGTGGTACGCGGCGACGCCTGCGAGGAGCGGCGCGTGGGGGGTGTGGTCGACCTCTTGCCCCGGTGCCATTTGCCACTGCGACCACGTCCCGTACCCGTGGCGCGGGCGGTCACCCCGTCGGCGCGCCCCCGGCTCGGTCACGACGACGTCGGCGCCGGTCGCCCGCTGGCGGGCCGTCCAGGCGTCCAGGTGGTCGAACGCGGCGTGGTCGAGGTAGTCGACGACGAGCTCGACGCGCACCGGCTCGCCCGCCGGCACCGTGGCGAGCGTGCGGGAGAGCGCGGGCACCGACAGGAAGCTCAGCGTGCCCTCGACGACGACCCGCCAGGGTGCGGCGCCGTCCGGCTCGACGACCCGGACGCGGGCACGCACCGCGCGGCGCAGCATCACGAGGCCGGCCAGCACGAGGCCGATCGCGACCCCTGCGAGGAGGTTCAGCGCGAGCACGCCCGCGACCGTGCCGAGGTAGACGACCAGCTCCCCGTGCGAGCGGGCGGCCCGGATCTGCTCGGGCTTCACCAGCTGCAGCCCGACGACCACGAGCAGGCCCGCGAGCGCGGCGAGCGGGATCAGCTCGACGACGCCCACCAGCACGATGCCGAACACCGCGACCCAGACGCCGTGCAGCACGGCCGACGCACGGGTGCGCGCCCCGGACTTGACGTTGGTGGCGCTGCGCACGATCACACCGGTGACGGGCAGCCCGCCCAGCAGGCCGGAGATCGTGTTGGCGGCGCCCTGGCCGATCAGCTCGCGGTCCGGGTCGGTCCGCGGGCCCGTCTGCTGCATGCGGTCGACGGCGACGGCGGACAGCAGGCTCTCCACGCTCGCGATCAGCGCGATCGTGAGCATGCCGGCCCCGATGCCCAGCCAGGGCAGGTCCGGCAGCAGCGTCGGGAGCGTGATCGCCTCGAGCAGGTTGCCCGGCAGGTCGACGCGCGGGACATCGGGCAGCGCGACGGCGAGCGCGGTGGCGGCGATGACGGCGACGAGCGCGCCCGGGAGCACGCGCACCCGGTGGGGGAGCCGGGGCCACAGCAGGAGCAGCGCGATCGTGGCGGCGCCGATCAGCACGGCGCCCGGCCGGAGCTCCGCCACCTGGGCCGGCAGCTCGGTCAGCGCAGCCATCGCCCCGGTGGGCGGGCTCCCGCCGACCACGACGTGCGCCTGCGAGAGGGCGATCGTGATGCCGATCCCGGCGAGCATGCCGTGCACGACGCCCGGCGGGATCGCCTGGCTGTACCGCGCGATCCGGGCGTAGCCGAACGCGATCTGCAGCAGCCCCGCGCCTACGGTGATCAGGCACGTGGCCTGCCAGCCGAAGCGGGTGACGAGCTCGGCCACCACGACGGTCAGCCCGGCCGCGGGCCCGCTGACCTGCAGCGGGGAGCCGCCGAGCAGGCCGACGACCACGCCCCCGACGACCGCGGCGATCAGCCCGGCCATGAGCGGCGCGCCCGAGGCGAGTGCGATGCCGAGCGACAGCGGTACGGCGACGAGGAAGACGACGAGCGAGGCGAGCACGTCGGCGCGCACCGCGTCGCGGCGCCGCGGCGGGGCGTGCTGGGCGGGACGGGGCAGGGAGGTGGTCATGTCGGGAACTCCGAGCAGTCGGCGTCGGGAACGGTGCGAACGGTGGGGCGCGGTGGTCAGGGAACGACCTCCCTCCTCTGTCCGTTCCGTCGGTTTCGTCCGATCATCGGGCCCGCGATCGGCTTAACCCGGAATTCATGTTCATCTGCAACGGTGCGATCCATACTGCTCACAGGCTCGCCCGTTCGGACGCATCGACCGCCCGGTTTGCCCCTTTCGTGCGAATCGACGGTCCACACGATCCGGTGACGCACCGCCGGGCTGCGTTGAATGCGATCTGCGCGACCGTCCCCATTACCCTCGGCCGCCATGAGCACCGCCGCCGACACCGATCACCCGGCGCTCTCCCGGCGCCGCGAGCTCGGCGCCACGAGCGCCCGCTCGCTGCTCCTCACCGTGCTCGGCGAGTTCGTCCTCCCCCGCGACCACCCGGTGTGGACCCAGGTGCTCATCGACGTCCTGGGCGGGCTCGGCGTGGAGCCGAAGTCCGCCCGCCAGGCACTCGCCCGCACCGCCGCCGAGGGCCTGCTCGCGTCCGACCGCGCCGGCCGCCGCGTCCGCTGGACGCTCAGCGAGCAGGGCCGCAGGCTGCTCTCCGACGGCGCCGCCCGGATCTACGGCTTCGGCGCGCCCGTGCCGCGGTGGGACGGGCGCTGGCTGGTGCTGCTCGTCAGCGTGCCCGAGGCCCGCCGCCAGCTGCGGCACCGGTTGCGCACCCGGCTGGCATGGGCCGGCCTCGGGTCACCCGCCCCCGGCGTGTGGCTCACCCCGGACCCGCGCAAGCAGGACGAGGTGGCAGAGGTGATCGCCGAGCTCGGGCTCACCGCCGTGACGAGCTCGTTCGTCGGCCCGTTCGGCGCGATCGGTGCGGAGCGGCAGGTGGTGGAGCAGGCCTGGGACCTCGCCGAGGTGGAGACGGCCTACGAGGAGTTCCTCGACAGCTTCGCCGACACCACGCCGGCGGAGCCCGCCGACGTGCTCGTCCACCAGATCCTCCTGGTGCACGCGTGGCGCCGCTTCCCGTTCCTGGACCCCAAGCTGCCCCCCGAGCTGCTGCCCGAGGAGTGGGCGGGCGCCCGCGCCGCCGCTCTCTTCGACACCCTGCACGCCCGCTGGGGCGGGGAGGCCCAGCGGCACTGGCAGGAGATGGTCGGCACGCTCGGCTGACGAGAGCCGGGGAAGTAATACCAGCGCTACTCTTACCACGTGCGCATCACGAGCAAGGGCCAGGTGACGATTCCCCAGCAGGTCCGCCGCGAGCTCGGCCTCGAACCGGGGGACGAGGTGGAGATCGTCGTACGGGACGGCGTCGCGACGATCGTGCCCGCCCAGGGACCGTCCGGGCGTGGACGGCGGATCGTGGACGCTCTCCTCGGCCGCGGGGACGTCGAGCTGTCCACCGACGAGATCATGGCGCTCACCCGCGGTGAGTGAGGGCACGGAGAAGGGCACCATCGTCGACTCGGACGTCCTGCTCGACGTCTTCACCCAGGACCCGAAGTGGAGGCAGTGGTCCTCCGACCGGCTTGCGGAAGCGCTCGAACAAGGGCCGGTGCTGATCAATCAGATCGTCTACGGCGAGGTCTCGCTGCGGTTCTCCGCCATCGAGGCCCTGGACGCGGCGCTCGGTCCCGACCGCTTCATCCGAGCGAACGTGCCGTGGCCCGCCGCGTTCCTCGCGGCCAGGTGCTTCCAGACCTATCGCAAGCGCGGCGGCACGCGGACCTCCACGCTCCCGGACTTCCTCATCGGCGCGCACGCCGCCGTGCTCGGCCTGACGCTGCTCACCCGCGACGCCACCCGGTACCGGACGTACTTTCCCGGTGTCCGGCTCATGGCGCCCGGAGGCGCCTGAAGGATCAGCCCAGGCAGCCCGGCCCCAGCAGTGCCTTGAGGTCGCCCATCAGCGCCGACGAGTGGGTGACCTTGAGCCCGTCGTCGAGCTTCCACGTGGTGGTCTTGCTGCCGTAGACGAGGTTGAGGTGCACCTCGGACGTGCCCGGGTGGTGCGAGAGGACCTCCTTGAGCTTCGACACCCGCTGCGGGGTGACCAGCTCGGTGCGGATGCTGACCTTCACCGGGGCACCCGCGCCCCCGGCGCCCGCCGAGAGGTCGGGGACCGCGAGGTCGGCCACGATCAGCGAGACGCGGTCGTCGCGCTTGTTGACCCTCGCCTTGACCAGCACGATCGCGTCCTCGGCCACGTCGACGCCGACCACCTGGTAGGTGCGCGGGAAGAACAGCACCTCGATGCCACCGGCGAGGTCCTCCAGCTGCGCCGACGCCCACGGCTCGCCGTTCTTGTTCACCCGCCGGTTCACGCCGGTGAGGATGCCGCCGATCGTGACCTGGTGGCCGTCGGCGATGCGGCCGTCGGAGGCACCTTCCAGGATCGCCGAGATCGACATGTCGGACTTGGACAGCAGCACCTGCTCCAGCCCCTGCAGCGGGTGGCCGGACACGTAGAGCCCCAACATCTCCCGCTCGACGGCCAACCGGTGCTTCTTGTCCCACTCGTCGTCGGGCACCTTCACGTCGAACACGGCGTCGAGCTCCGACGGACCCGAGCCGTCCATCGACCCGAACAGGTCGAACTGCCCCATCGAGGCGGCCTTCTTGGTGGTCATCACCGCGTCGATGGCGTCGGCGTGCACCAGCAGCAGGCCCTTGCGCGGGTGACCGAGCGAGTCGAACGCCCCGGCCTTGATCAGCGACTCGATGACCTTCTTGTTGCAGACGACCGCGTCGACCTTGCGCAGGAAATCGGAGAAGTCGGTGTAGGTCCCCTTCTCCTTCCGCGCCGCGACGATGGCGTCGACGACGTTCTCGCCGACGTTGCGGATGCCGCCCAGGCCGAACCGGATGTCGGCGCCGACCGGCGCGAAGTTGCGCACCGAGTCGTTGACGTCCGGCGGCAGCACGGTGATGCCCATCCGCCGGCACTCGGCCAGGTAGACGGCGGCCTTGTCCTTGTCGTCGCGGACGGACGTGAGCACCGCGGCCATGTACTCGGCCGGGTAGTTGGCCTTGAGGTAGGCGGTCCAGTACGAGACCAGCCCGTACGCCGCCGAGTGGGCGCGGTTGAACGCGTAGTCGGAGAACGGCAGCAGGATGTCCCACAGCGTCTTGACCGCGGCGGCCGAGTAGCCGTGGTCCTTCATGCCCTGGGCGAAACCCTCGTACTCCTTGTCGAGGATCTCCTTCTTCTTCTTGCCCATGGCGCGGCGCAGCAGGTCGGCCTTGCCGAGCGTGTAGCCCGCGAGCTTCTGGGCGATCGCCATGACCTGTTCCTGGTAGACGATCAGGCCGTAGGTCTCGCCGAGGATGTCCTTGAGCGGTTCGGCCAGCTCCGGGTGGATCGGAGTGACCTCTTGCCGGCCGTTCTTGCGGTCGGCGTAGTCGTTGTGGGCGTTGGCGCCCATCGGGCCCGGCCGGTACAGCGCGCCGACGGCGGAGATGTCGTCGAACTCGGTGGGGGCCATGCGCCGCAGCAGGTCGCGCATCGGCCCGCCGTCCAGCTGGAACACCCCGAGCGTGTCGCCGCGGCCGAGCAGCTCGTAGGTCTTCGGGTCGTCGAGCGGGACGGACTCGATCTCGAGCTTCGGCTTGCCGTTGAGCTCGATGTTCTCCAGCGCGTCGTCGATGATCGTGAGGTTGCGCAGGCCGAGGAAGTCCATCTTCAGCAGCCCGAGCGTCTCGCAGGCGCCCATGTCGAACTGCGTGATGATGGCGCCGTCGGCCTCGCGGCGCTGGATCGGGATGACGTCGATCAGCGGCTTGCTCGACATGATCACGCCGGCCGCGTGCACGCCCCACTGCCGCTTGAGGCCCTCCAGGCCCCGCGCGGTGTCGATGATCTCCTTGACCTGCGGGTCGGCCTCGTAGAGCGCCCGGACCTCGGTGGCCTCCGAGTAGCGCTTGTGGGACGGGTCGAAGACGCCCGAGAGCGGGATGTCCTTGCCCATGACGGCCGGCGGCATCGCCTTCGAGATGCGGTCGGCCACCGCGTAGCCCGGCTGGCCGTAGAGCACCCGCGCCGAGTCCTTGATCGCGGCCTTCGCCTTGATCGTGGAGTAGGTGATGATCTGCGCGATCCGGTCCTCGCCGTACTTCTCCGTCGTGTAGCGGATCATCTCGCCGCGCCGACGTTCGTCGAAGTCCATGTCGATGTCGGGCATCGAGATGCGCTCGGGGTTGAGGAACCGCTCGAAGATCAGCTTGTGCTCGATCGGGTCGAGGTCGGTGATCCCGAGTACGTACGCGACCAGGGAGCCTGCCGCCGAGCCACGGCCGGGGCCGCACCGGATGCCGACGGACTTGGCGTGCTGGATGAGGTCGGCCACCACGAGGAAGTAGCCGGGGAAGCCCATCTGGATGATGACGCCGACCTCGTACTCGGCCTGCTTGCGGTACCGCTCGGTGATGCCGTTCGGGAACCGCATGTGGAGGCCGCGCTCGACCTCCTTGACCAGCCAGCTCTCCTCCGTCTCCCCCTCGGGGACGGGGGCGCGCGGCATGAGGTCCTGGCCCTCGGTGAACGTGACGTCGACCCGCTCGGCGACCAGCAGCGTGTTGTCGCAGGCCTCGGGGAACTGCGGGTCCCACTGGGCGCGCATCTCGGCGGCCGACTTGAGGTAGAAGTCCTGCGCGTCGAACTTGAACCGGCCGGGGTCGGCGAGGGTCTTGCCGGTCTGCACGCACAGCAGCACCTCGTGCGGCCGGGCGTCCTCGGCGTAGGTGTAGTGCAGGTCGTTGGTGGCCAGCCCCGGCAGGTCGAGCTTCTTCTTGAGCTCGAAGAGGTCCTTCTGGACCTGCTTCTCGATCGCGATGCCGTGGTCCATCAGCTCGCAGAAGAAGTTGTCCTTGCCGAAGATGTCGCGGTAGTCGCTCGCCGCCTGGCAGGCGTCGTCGAAGCGGCCCTGCTGCAGCAGCCGCTGCACCTCACCGGACGGGCAACCGGTGGTGGCGATGATCCCCTTGCCGTAGGTCTCCAGCAGCTCCCGGTCCATGCGGGGCTTGTAGTAGTAGCCCTCGAGCGAGGCCAGCGACGAGAGCCGGAAGAGGTTGTGCATCCCCTCGGTGTTCTCGGCCAGCAGCGTCATGTGGGTGTACATCTCACCCGGGTTGTCGTCGCTGACCTGCTGGCCACCCAGCGTGGCGCGCTTGCGCTCGTGCCGGGAGCCCGGCGAGAGGTAGCCCTCCATCCCGATGATCGGCTTGACGCCGTTGGCGTTGGCCTTGCGCCAGAACTCGTAGGCCCCGTACACGTTGCCGTGGTCGGTCATGGCCAGGGCCGGCATCTCCATCCGCGCGGCCTCTTTGAACAGGTCGTCCAGCCGCGCCGCCCCGTCGAGCATCGAGAACTCGGTGTGGGTGTGCAGGTGCACGAAGCTGTCGGTGCTGCTGGCCGCCATGGGGTGGGGAGCTCCCTCCTGGCGCCGCCTCGGGCGGCGCGCGAACATGCAGAACCTGACCTCCGCCGCCGGGCGGCGAGGGTGCTGGGGACGGCTCAATCTAGCTCTGGCCCCCGACAGTTCCGAGAACCCGGTCCCGGCCCCGCCGAACCTCCTGCTCACCCCGCCGAACGGCGTGTCGGCCCATGCGCCCGGACTCCGCCGCCCGGCGCACCCGTTGTCCGCCGACGCCACCGGTCGACCGGGCGCGGGAGCGCAAAGCGGGTGCGCGAGGCTCACTAGACTCCCCTGCGATGGCCCCCGACACCTCCCCCTACACCGACCTCGTCGCGCGGGTTCCCGTCCGTGCCGAGTCGCTCGAGCTGCGGGGCGGGCGCACGCAGCTGTGGGTCTACGGGCCGGACGACGCCCCGCACCGGATCGTGTTCGTCCACGGCCTGCGGGGGGACCACCACGGCCTCGAGCCGATCGTCGCCCACCTCGAAGGCGCGCAGGTCGTCGTGCCCGACCTGCCCGGGTTCGGGGCGTCGCCGCCGCTGCCATCGGACCGGCACGACATCGACGGCTACGCCGCCTGGACGCGCGACCTGCTCGCCGCCGTCGCACCGGCGGGCGACGCCGTGCTCGCCGGCCACTCGTTCGGCTCGATCATCGCGGCCGCCGCGGTCGCCCGCGGCGCTGCCGTTCGAGGCCTCGTGCTCGTCAACCCGATCGCGGCGTCGGCGCTGGCCGGGCCACGCCGGTTCCTGACCGGGCTCACGGTGGCCTACCACCGCCTCGCCGAGGCACTCCCCGAGAACGCCGGCACGTGGCTGCTGCGCCATCCCCTCATGACGCGGATCGCGAGCGTCGCCATGGCCACCACCCCCGACGCGGGGCTGCGCCGCTGGATCCACGCGGAGCACGACCGGTACTTCTCCACGTTCGCCGACCGGCGCACGCTCCTGGAGGCGTTCCACGCGTCGGTGCGCCACGACGTCGCGGAGTCGGCGGCAGGGGTGGGCGTGCCGACGCTCCTCGTGGCGGCCGAGCGCGACGACATCGGCCCGCTACCCGCCCAGCGCGCGCTGGCCGCGCTGTTCGCCGACGCCCGGCTCGCCGTGGTGCCCGCCACCGGGCACCTGGCCCACTACGAGGCGCCGGCTGCCGTTGCCCGGGAGATCGCGTCGTTCCTCGCCGCGTTGCGGCCGGCATGAGGGTCCTGCTCGACTGCCGCTACGTGCGCACCGGCCGGCACGACGGCATCAGCCGCTACACGGTCGGCCTGGCCTGCGCGCTCGCCGAGCTCCACCCGGGCGTCGAGCTGCTGGTGAGCGACGAGCGCCAGCTCGCCGCGCTGCCGGACCTGCCGTGGCACCGGGTGAGCGCGCCGACGAGCGTCCTGGAGCCCATCGTCGCGCGGCAGGTGCGCCGGATCGGGGCCGACGTGGTGTTCTCCCCGATGCAGACGATGGGCAGCTGGGGCCGGGACTACGCGCTGGTCCTCACGCTGCACGACCTCATCTACTACCGCAACCGCACCCCGCCCCCGGAGTTCGCGCTGCCGATCCGCCTGCTGTGGCGGCTGTTCCACCTCGCGTGGTGGCCGCAGCGGCTGCTGCTGAACCGCGCCGACGCCGTCGTCACGGTGTCGGAGACGACCGCGGCGGCGATCGCCGAGCACCGGCTGACCCGCCGCCCCGTCACCGTGGTGCCGAACGCGCCCGACCCGGTGCCGGACCTCCCGCGGGCCCCGCGCACCGGGGCACTGGTCTACATGGGCTCGTTCATGCCCTACAAGAACGTGGGCACCCTGGCGGGCGCGATGCCGGCGCTCCCCAACCACGAGCTGCACCTGATGAGCCGGATCGGCCCGGACGAGCGCGCCCGGCTCACCGCGCTCGCGCCGGGCGGGAACCTCGTCTTCCACGACGGCGCGAGCGACGAGACCTACCGCGACGTGCTGCGCGGCGCCACCGCCCTCGTCTCCGCCTCCCGCGACGAGGGCTTCGGCATCCCGCTGGTCGAGGCGATGGCGCTCGGCACGCCGCTCGTGGTCAGCGACATCCCGGTGTTCCGCGAGGTCGGCGGCGACGCGGCGACCTACGTCGACCCCGACGACGTGCACGGCTTCGTACAGGCGGTGAAGGAGCTCCAGGACCCGGCCGTCTGGGAACACCGTTCGGCGGCCGCGCGGGCGCAGGCGGCGCGCTACAGCTGGGAGGCCTCGGCCCGGATCCTGCTGGCCCTGTTGGAACGGGTGGCGGGCTCCCGCCGCTGACCCCCGAAGTTCAGGAAAGCCACATTCCTGTACTGCAGGTTCATGAAAGTGGCTTTCCTGAACGTGGAGCGCCGCCTCAGGCCGCCCGGTGCGCCGCCACCGCCTCGCGGCCGAGCACCTGGGCGTAGATGCCCTCGAACCGGTCGAGGGTGGCCTCGGCACCGTGGGCCGCGACCATCTCCCGGCTCGCGGCACCCATCCGGCGCCGCATGGCGGCGTCGCCCAGCAGGGCGCCGAGCCGAGTGGTGAGCTCCTGCACGTCGCCGGGGGTGTAGAGCCAGCCGTTGCGACCGGGCCGCACCAGGTGGGGCAGCGCCATCGCGTTGGCGGCCACGACCGGCAGGCCCGCGGCCATCGCTTCGAGCGTGACGAGGCTCTGCAGCTCGGCGACGCCAGGCATGCAGAACACGTCGGCACCCGCGTAGGCCTCGAGCAGCTCCTGCTCGGAGACGAACCCGCGGAAGCGCACCCGCTCGCCCACGCCGAGCCCGGCCGCGAGCGCGCTCCACTCCTCGCGACGCGCGCCGTCGCCGACGATCTCGAGCCGGCCCGGCACCTCGTCCGGCAGGGCGGCGAACGCCCTGATCAGCTCGTCGACCCGCTTCTCCTGGTCGAGGCGGCCGACGAACAGGACCGTGGGGACGGGCCCCGGGGAGTGCGGGATGGCGCGGTAGCGGTCGGCGTCGATGCCGCACGAGACCGGGAGCGCGTCGACGAGGCCTGCGTGCCGCACGAGCAGCTCCACCGCGCGCGGGGTGGGCGCCGTGACGACCTGCGCCTTGCCGAAGACCCGGCCGAGGTCGCGCCACGCCCATGCGTGGAAGGCGTGCCGCAGCGGCCGCGGGATCGGGCTGTAGCCGATCAGGTTCTCCGGCATGAGGTGGTTGGTGGCGACGAGCGGGCGCCCGGTGCGGTGCGCGGCCCTGACGACGCCGCGCCCGACGACCATGTGGGCGTTGGTGTGCACGACATCGGGGTCGATCTCGTCCATCAGCGCGTAGGTGGCGGGGAACGCCTCCCACGGCATGCAGACCTGGAAGCCGTCGTGCTGGTAGTAGCGGTGCGAGCGCACGCCGTGGACGACGACGCCGTCGCGGGTCTCGCGGGACGGCGGTCCGGTGGGTGACGGGGCGACGACGTGGACCTCGTGTCCACGCCCGACGAGCCCGGTGGCGAGGCGCTCGACGAAGCGCGCGGCGCCGTTCACGTCGGGCGGGTAGGTCTCCGCGCCGACCAGGATCCGAAGCGGCTTCACGGGATGTGTCCTCTCGGGATGGAAGATACCGGCGCTGGGGATCACCGGCGGTGCACGGGATCGGCCGGGCGCGGCTGCGCGTCCGGCGGGGATGGTTGGGGAGGTGGGACCGGCTGCGGCGCTGCCGCGGCCCCGGGTCCGATGCGGGCGGCGCGCGCGGCCGCCGCGTCGGGGTGGTGGCGGGCGAGCGCGATCACGCCCGCGGTCGCCGTGATCGCCGCGCCCGCCAGCAGCACCCAGGTCTCGGCAGGCGTGGCGACGCCCTCGCCGAGGAGCACGGCGCCGAGCAGCACGGCGACGATCGGGTCGACGACGGTCAGGCAGGCGATGACGACCTCGGGTGGGCCGGACGCGAACGCCTGCTGCACGAGCCACCCGCCGACGAGCACCGCGGTGGCGATCCCGGCCACGGCGGCGAGCACCGGGAGCTCGAGCGGCCCGACGTCCCCCGCGATGACCGACTGCGACACCGCCCGCACGAGCGCCGACACCAGGCCGAACGCGGCCGCCCCCGCAGTGGCGCAGGCGACGCAGCGGATCCAGCCGGAGCGGGCGAGGCCCAGCCCGGCGAGGGCGAGGACGGCGCCTGCGACGACGAGGCTGGCGATCAGGGTGGCCTGGTCGGGCGGGGGTGAGCTGACGGCGGTGCCGGCCGCCCCGCCGACGAACACGGCGACCCCGGCGATCGTGAGCAGCACCCCGACGACCACCCCGGGTGCGGGCCTCCGGTCGGTGCGCATCGCGGTGAGCAGCACCGCGATCGGGACGGCCAGCACGCCGAGCGGCTGCACGACCGAGAGGGGCGCCAGCACCAGCGCCGTGGCGTGCAGCACCGATCCCCCTCCGGCGAGGGCGAGACCGGCCAGCCAGCCCGGACGGCGGGTGATGTCGCGCAGGCCGCGCAGCGACAGCACCTTGCCGGGCCGGTCGTCGTCGTCCCGGCGCGATCCGGCGGTGACGGCGCCGTGCTGGAGCACCGCGGCGCCTGCGAAGCAGGCGGCCCCGAGGAGGGCGAGCACGATGGCGACGCCGGGTCCGGCGAGCTCGCCGATCATCCTGATCATGCGGCACCCCGCAGGCTCGGGGACACGGGCACCGGTTCGAGGACGCGCTCAGCCGCGAGCCGGGTCGCCCGGGCCGTCATCACCAGAACCACTATCACCGCTGCACAGAGAACACGCTGCACCCCACCGAGGAAGGGAAAAAACGGTGAACCGGCGATAACGATCGGAACATGATTCAGCAGAAAGAAGGTGCTGATCACGGCCGCGATCACGGCCGCCCAGGTCAGCGGCACGGCTGCGGGCTGCCACGCCGGCACCGTGCGGGCGTGCACCGCAACCAGCAACGCGGCGAGCGGCAGAACCGCGAACACCCAGCCACCCGCGATGCGGTGCACGGTGGAGACCAACCCCGGGGTGGTGCCGGGGGTGTGGGTCGGGAAGAGCGCCACGAGCACGAGCGCCACCGCCGCGCTCAGGAAGAGCCGTGCAGGTACCCGCGCCGAGGGCAGGCCTGCGCGTTGCAGGCCGGTGGCGAGCGCCACGCAGGCCACCGCCAGGCCGATCGCGGCGGCGCCGAGCAGCGCGTAGCCGCCCGGCTGGAAGACGTAGTCGCTGATCACGGCCGTGAGCGGGTCGAGCGAACCGATGCTGCTCAGGTGCAGGAACCCGAGGGGGAGGAGCGCGACGATCACGGCCGCAGTCACGATCGACTCCCCCGCCCACGCCACTCCGGCGGAATCCCGCCCGCTCCCCCCGGTCGACGTCATGGGCATACCGTGCCAGCCGACCTCTGAGACGGACATCAGGAACTCCACCGAGTCCCTACGGGGGTAATCCCCCACTCGCCCGTCCGGCCCACTCCTCGTCATGACGGGACCGGCCCGTCGTCGGGCAGCGGGTCGGCGCGCTGCACCTGTCCGGGCAGCAGCGGGGCGACGGCCAGCTCCCGGGCGGTGGCCCCGGCCGGCGCCGCGTGCACGGCGCGCACGTCCGGTCGCGCGGCCACCGCGTCCAGGCCCGACCGCTCCGCCTGCACGACCAGCGCGAGGACGCACGGCGCGGACGGGTCGGCGAGCGCCCTCGCCTCCGCGGCCGCCACCTCGGCCGCCCGCCCGGCCTGCCGCTGCGCGTCGGTGGCCGCCTGCTGCTGGGCGCGCCGCCGCGCGGCGTCGAGGGCGGCCGGCACCGGCATGCCCTGCTCGAGGGGCTCGAACCGCAGCGCCGTCTGCACGCGCGGCATCGGCACCCGCAGCACCACCGTCACGGGGGTGGTGCCCGCGACGGCCACAACGGCGGCCGGATCCGGTAGCTCCGCGGCGAACTGGACGAGCGCGAGCGCCGTCGTCCCCGGTGCGGGTAGCTCCCCGGGCACCCGGTGCAGGTAGGCGGCCACGTCCTCCCCCGGCTCCGGGCCGAGGCGGATCGACCCGGGTGCGGGCGCCGGGGCGGAGGCCGGGAACTGCGTCCCGGCGTACCACGCGGCGAGCAGCACGACGGCCGCGCACGCCAGCAGCACGCCGGCTCTCGCCCGCCCGGTCACGCCGCACCCCCTCCCCCGGTGGTGTTTTCCCAGTGTCGGGCGTGCGGCGGACGACGGTGGCAGCGGGTCCCCGCAGGCGGACCCGGATCCCCATCCGGGCCGCCGGCCCACGCGCTCAGTCGCGCAGCAGCTCCAGCGCCCGCTCGAGGTCCGCCGGGTACGGGCTGGTGAACTCCACCCAGCGGCCGTCCGCCGGGTGCTCGAAACCCAGTGAGCGGGCGTGCAGCCACTGCCGCGCCAGCCCGAGCCGCTTCGCGAGAACGGGGTCGGCCCCGTAGGTGATGTCGCCGACGCACGGGTGGCGCAGCGCGGCGAGGTGCACGCGGATCTGGTGGGTGCGCCCGGTCTCCAGCCGCACGTCCAGGAGGGACGCCGCGCGGAAGGCCTCGATGGTGTCGTAGTGGGTGACGCTGGGCTTGCCGCCCGCCACCACGGCGAACTTGTAGTCGTGGCGCGGGTGCCGGTCGATGGGGGCGTCGATGGTGCCGCTGGAGGGATCGGGGTGCCCCTGGGCCACCGCGTGGTAGCGCTTGTCGACCGTGCGCTCCTTGAACGCGCGCTTCAGCACCGTGTACGCGTGCTCGGCTGCGGCGACGACCATCACCCCGGTGGTGCCGACGTCGAGGCGGTGCACGATCCCCTGCCGCTCCGCGGCACCCGAGGTGGAGACGCGGTAGCCGAGCGCGGCGAGCCCGCCCAGCACGGTGGGGCCGGTCCACCCGGGGCTCGCGTGGGCCGCGACGCCGACCGGCTTGTCGACGACGACGATCTCGTCGTCGGCGTGCAGCACGGTGAGCCCTGCGACCACCTCCTCGGGCCCGGTGATGGGCGTGACCGGCTCGGGGTCGGGCAGCTGCACCTCGAGCCACGCGCCCGCGGTCAGCCGGTCGGACTTCCCGGCCGCGCGGCCGTCGACCGCGATGCGACCGTCCTCGGTGAGCGCGGCCACCGCCGTGCGGGACAGGCCGAGCAGCCGGGACAGGCCGGCGTCGACGCGCATGCCGTCGAGGCCGTCGGGCACCGGGAGCTGGCGGGTCTCACTCACCGGCCGGCTCGCCCTTCCCCGCCTGCTTGCGGCCGGGCTGTTTCGAGGCGCTGCGCGTGCCGTCGAGCTCCCTCCCGAGCAGGGCGAGCAGCACGAGCAGCGCACCGCCGGAGACGATCGAGGAGTCGGCGAGGTTGAACACCGGCCAGACCCGTCCGTCCGGGGCCAGCAGCGAGACGATGTCGACGACGTGCCCGTGCAGCGGGCCGGGCGAGCGGAACAGGCGGTCGGTCAGGTTGCCCAGCGCGCCGCCGAGCACGAGCCCGAGCGCAACGGCCCACCCCGTGGACCGCAGCCGGCGCGCCACGCGCACGATCACCACGACCACGGCGATCGCCACGATCGTGAGCACCCACGTGTAGCCGGTGGCGAGGGAGAACGCGGCGCCCGGGTTGCGCACGAGCTGCAGGTAGACCAGGCCGCCGAGGATCTCCACCGGCGCGCGGTCCTCGAGCTGAGCGACCGCGACCACCTTCGTGACGATGTCGAGTGCGAGCACGGCCACGGCGATCAGCGACAGCACCCGGACCTTGGGCCCGGCCGGGTCCGCCTGCGCCTCGCCCGGCTCTGATCGCTGACTCGCGTGCTCACTCACGCCCCCATCATCCCCTACCGTCGCTCGCCTCCCGCCCGGCGTGCCAGCGCGCGAGGCGTCCGCGCTGGTCGACGGCCCGGATCCGGTCCTCGGCGGCCTTCCGCGCCTTCGCCGTGGTGACGACGAGCAGCTGGTCGCGCTCGCGCAGCCGGGTGTCGTCGGTGGGGGTGAAGCCATGACCGTTCCGCACGACGAGGCTGACCACGGCGCCGCGGGGCAGCCGCAGCTCGCGCAGGTACACCCCGCGCAGCTGCGAGCCGACCGGCACCTTGATCTGCAGCAGGTCGGCGGAGAGCTGGTCGAGCGGGGCGGCGTCCACGGAGAGCTCCCGCGGCTCCGCCTCCCGCGACACCCGCAGCCGCCGCGCCACCCACGGGAGCGTGGTGCCCTGCAGCAGGGTGAGCCCCACGACCAGCACGAACACGACGTCCACCAACGCCCGCCCGCTCGGCGCGCCCTCGATGAACGCGACCAGCGCGAACACGATGGGCACCGCTCCACGGAGCCCGGCCCACGAGAGGAACACCTGGTCGCGCCAGTCCAGCCGGAACGGCCCGGCGGACGCCAGCACCGAGAGCGGTCGCGCGGCGACGATGAGCACCACGCCCGCGACGAGTGCCGGCACGATCGCGTCGACCAGCCGGGGCGGCGACACGAAGAGCCCGAGCAGCACGAACAGCCCGATCTGGGCGAGCCAGCCCATCCCCTCTGCGAACGAGCGGACGTCACCGCGGTGCGGGAGGTCGGCATTTCCCAGCACCAGCGCCGCGACGTACACGGCGAGCAGGCCGGACGCGTGGGCGAGCTGCCCCGTCGAGTAGGCGAGGACGCAGACGGCGAGCGCCGCGAGCGGGTACAGGCCGGTGGCCGGAAGCGCGGCGCGCCGCAGCGCCCACGCCCCGGCGAACCCGAACAGCGCACCGAGGACACCCCCGGCACCCAGCTCGTAGACCACGAGCAACGGGGTGAGCCAGGTGATCGGGTCACCCGATGCCAGCAGGACCACCGTGAGCACGACGGGCGCGTCGTTGGCGCCGGACTCCAGTTCCAGCATCCCGGCCAGCCGCGAGGACACCCCGACGCCGCGCAGCACCGAGAACACCGCTGCCGCGTCGGTGGAGGACAGCACCGCGCCCCAGAGGAACGCCGCGCGCCAGTCCAGCCCCAGCAGCAGGTGCAGGCCCGACGCGATCACCCCGATGCTGACGGCCACCCCCACCGTCGAGAGCGCGATACCCACACCGAGCGCCGGGCGCACGGCCGTCCAGCGGGTGGTGAGCCCGCCCTCGGCGAGGATCAGCACCAGCGCGGCGAGCCCGATCGACTCGGTGAGCCGCGCGTCGGAGAACTGGATGCCGAGAACGGACTCGCCGAGCAGGACCCCGATCGCCAGGTAGACCAGCAGCGAGGGCAGCCCGAGCCAGGTCGAGACCCGCACGGCGAACACGCCTAGCAGCACGACGGCGGCCGCTACGCCGAGCGCCACCTCCAGGCTCGCCATGCCCACCTCCGCCCCCGCTACACGGTATCGGCGCAGGTCGCAGGCCCTGCCGCAACCCGCCCAACCGGGGGACGGCGAATACCCGCGGTGCCCCGGAGTTCCGGTGCACCCACCCGCCGGCCGATCTCCGCACCGCGAACCCCGGGGCGGGCGGGGAGGGGCTAGCCCCACCCCAGTGCGGGGACTTGCAGGATGGTGTCCCCCACCACTGCTCCCTAGCCTGCTCACATGGTCATCGCGTCGCCCGTGGAGGGCGCTCCGGCGGCACGCCCGTCGCACCGCGACCCGCTGCGCGCCCTGGCTGCGCCGTCCACCTGGCTCGCGGCCGCGCACCTGCTGCTCGACGCCGTGATGGGTCTCGCGTCCGCGTTCGTGCTGGGGCTGGGGCTGTTCTTCAGCGTCGTGCTGCTTCCACTCGCGCTCCTCGGGGTGCCGGTGTGGATCGTCACCGCGTGGGTGAGCGCGGGCCTGGCGCGCCTGGAACGCGCGCGCTACCGCGTCCTGCTCGGCGTCGACATCGACCCGGAGCCGCTGCCTGCGTTCCAGCCCAACCCGCTGCGCTACGGCGGCGCCCTGCTGCGCGACCCCGGGGTGCGCCGCCGAGCCGCCCACCAGCTGATCGCCGCGCCGATCGGCGTGCTCACGAGCGGGATCACGTACGCGCTGCTGTCCGGTGCGCTGGCGTTGCTGGCGACGCCGCTGCTCGCCGTCGCGGTCCCGGACGACGGCACGGTCACCTACGGGATCCCCTTCGTCGACACCGCTGCCGGGCGGTCCCTGCTCGCCGGCCTGGGCCTCGTCCTGCTGCTCGCCGCCCCCGCCGTGCTGCACGGGCTCGCCGCCGCGGACATCGCACTCGCCCGCACCCTGCTCGGGCCCGTGCCCGAGGCGCTCGCCCGCCGGGTGGACGAGCTGGAGCGCAGCCGTGCCCGGGTCGTCGACGCCGGGGAGGCGGAGCGGCGCAAGCTGGAGCGCGACCTGCACGACGGCACCCAGCAGCGGCTCGTCGCGCTCGGGATGACCCTCGGCCGCGCGAAGGCGCGGTACAAGCAGGACCCGGCGGCCGTCGGCGAGCTGCTCGACGACGCCCACCAGCAGGCCAAGGACGCCGTTACCGAGCTGCGCGGGCTCATCCGCGGCCTGCACCCCCCGGTGCTCACCGACCGCGGGCTCGACGCGGCGCTCTCGGCCATCGCCGTCCGTTGCCCCGTCCCGGTGCTGCTCACCGTCGAGATCGACGAACGGCCGAGCTCCACGGTGGAGGCGATCGGCTACTTCGTGGTCGCCGAGGCGCTCACGAACGTCGCGCGCCACTCCCGGGCCGCCCACGCCTCGGTCGCCGTGCGGCGGGAGCGCGGTGGACCGATGTGGATCACGGTGACCGACGACGGCGTGGGCGGCGCAGACCCCGACCGCGGCACCGGGCTGCGCGGCCTCGCCGACCGGGTGTCCGGGGTCGACGGCCAGCTGCGCGTCGACTCCCCCGTCGGCGGGCCCACCGTGCTCACGGTCGAGCTCCCGGTCGCTGCGACGGGACGCACCCGATGACCGCTGCGCGCGTCACCGTCGCCGAGGACTCGGTGCTGCTGCGGGAAGGGCTCTCGCGGCTGCTCACCGAGGCCGGGTTCGAGATCGCGGACGCCGTCGGCGACGGCGAGGCGCTCCTGCGGTCGGTCGCCGCCGACCGGCCCGACGTGGTCCTCGCCGACGTCCGGATGCCGCCCACCCACTCCGACGAGGGGCTGCGGGCGGCGCTGGTGATCCGGAACCGGTGGCCGGAGGTGGCGGTGCTCGTGCTGTCGCAGTACGTCGAGGAGCGCTACGCCACCGAGCTGCTCGCCGGTGACACCCGCGGCGTCGGCTACCTGCTGAAGGACCGCGTCGCCGACGTCGAGACGTTCGTCGAGGCCCTGCACCGCGTCCGGGCGGGCGGCACCGCGCTCGACCCCGAGGTCGTCTCGCAGATCTTCGCCCGCTCCCGGCGGGCCGCGCCGCTGGCCGCGCTCACCCGCCGCGAGCGCGACGTACTCGCCCTGATGGCGGAAGGCCGCTCCAACGCCGGGATCGCCGCGGAGCTCGTCGTCGGCGAGGGCGCTGTCGAGAAGCACATCAGCGGGATCTTCGGCAAGCTCGCACTTCCCGCGGCGCCCACCGACCACCGGCGTGTGCTCGCCGTGCTCAAGTACCTGGAGGACTGACCGGTGAGCACCCCCGCGCCCGCGAAGGCGAACCCGGTGGTGGTGGCCGCCGCCGTGCTCGCGGTCCTGCTGGCCTGCGGCGCCGGCGCGTTCGCGCTGCTGTCCGAGATCGTCACCAGCACCGTCGAACGGACGAACGTCTTCCCGCCGGTCACCGGCCGGCTGCTGATCGACGCCGACGGCGACGTGACGATCGGCCCCAGCGCCGACGGGCGGGTCCACGTGCGCACGGTCGTCCGGCACGGGCTCGGCGAACCCGAGATCGTGCAGGAGTCCACGGCGGTGGGCGTCCGCCTCGGCGCCGGCTGCCGGGAGTTCCTCGCCGTCCGGTGCGACGTGCGGCACCAGGTCCAGGTCCCGCCCGCGTTCCACGTCGTGATCGACGGCTCCGACGGCGACGTCACCGCGAGCCGGCTGACCGGACCGCTGACGGTCGACCGGTCCGACGGCGACATCACGGTGGTCGACCTGACCGGCCCGCTGGACCTGCGCTCGCGCACGGGCGAGATCCGGGGTGAGGCCCTGCGCGGCGAGGTGCTGCTGGCCGAGTCCGTCAACGGTGACGTCCAGCTGGAGCTGCTGGTGCCCCCGCGGTCGGTCGAGGTCACCGCGCGCGATGGCGAGGTCGACGTGGCCGTGCCGGGCGACACGACCTACCGGGTCGAAGCGGACACCCGGTCCGGCGAGGAACGCGTGCTCGTACCCCTCGACCCGGCCTCCACCCGCACCCTGCGTCTCCACGGTGTGAGCGGCGACGTGACCGTCCGCCCCACCCGCTGACCGGTCAGGCCACCGTCCAGGAGAGGGTGGCGGCCTGCCTGGACCGGTCCAGCCGCTCGAGCTCCTCGGCCACCTCGGGCACCGCGCTCTCCGGCAGGCACAGCCGCCGCGTGACCCACGCCGGGTCCTGCCGGGGCGGCAGATCCCGCTCCCACCGCTGGACGACCGGGTCGATCCCGATCTCGCGCAGCACGGCGACCGCGTCGTCGGTGGTCGCGGGGTCGGGTCGGTGCAGGTCGTGGAACCGCACCCAGAGCGGGTCGAGCCAGGCCATCGGGTGCCGCCCCATCATCTCGACGACGACGCCGCGGTGCGCCGCCGCCGTGAGCGCCTCGAGGAACGGCACCAGGTCCACGACGTTGTGCAGCACGTGGTGGCAGACCACCACGTCGGCGGTGCCCGCTGCGGGTGCGGCGTCCGGCCACCGGCCGAGCACCGTGCGATGGGGCACGCCGCGGGCCCGGGCCTCGGCGGCGAACGCGTCGAGCATGTCCTGCTGCTGGTCGGCGCCGGTGAGGTGACCGGCGCGGCCGGCGAGCGCGAACGACGCCGCGCCACCGCCGCAGCCGACGTCGAGCACGCTGCCCCCGTCGGGGAGCAGCGCGTCCGCGGACCGGCGCGACGGCGTGTCGACGGGCTCGACCGGAGGCGCGAAGAAGGCGACCTCGTGGTGCCACGGGTCGATGGCCGCCCGCGCGAGGATCTCCGGCGGGATGCCCCGGCCCTCCTGGAGCTCGGCCCACCGCGTCGCCGCCGGTCCCCCCATGGCCGACGAGTATGCCGCGGACGACCGGATCAGGCGCGGGCGACCAGAGCGGCGATCTCGACGCTCTTGCCGTCCGGGGCGGCGACATTGCCGCGCAGGGTGGGCTCCGGCGCCGCGCCATCGGTCCCGGAGCCGTAGGCCACCGACACCGCGAGCACCTCCCCCGCGACGAACGCCTCGTGGGCGCGCACCGCGTCGAGCACGCCGGCCGGGCCGTCGACGGTGAGCTCGATCCGGTCGGCGACGTCGAGGCCCGCGTCGCGGCGGGCCTGCTGCACCACCCGCACGACGTCGCGCGCGGTGCCCTCGGCGGCCAGCTCCGGCGTGATCGCCGTGTCGAGCACGACGAGACCGGTGGAGCCCGGGAGCGCCGTCGTCGAGCCCGGGTCGGCCGACACGAGCTTCTCGCTGAACTCGCCGTCGAGCAGCTCGATCCCGGCCGCGGTGACGGTGCCGTTCTCGTTGCGGGACCACTCCCCCGCCTTGACGGCGCGGATCACCTTCTGGGTGTCGCCACCCAGCCGCGGCCCGCAGGCACGGGCGTTCACCGCCACCTCGAACCGCCCGTGGGCGGCGACGTCGGTGGTCAGCGCGACGTCCTTGACGTTCACCTCGTCGCGCAGGATGTCGGCGAACGGGGCGAGCGACTCGGCGTCGGTGGCGGCCACCGTGAGCCGGGCCAGCGGCAGCCGCACCCGCAGCCCGCGCGCCTTGCGCAGCGAGAGCGCGGCCGAGGCCACCTGCCGCACCCGTTCCATCGCGGCGACCAGCGCGTCGTCGTGCGGGAGGTCGGCCGAGGACGGCCAGTCCGCCAGGTGCACCGACCGCTCCCCGGTGAGCCCCTGCCAGATCCGCTCCGCCGTGAGCGGCAGCAGCGGGGCGGCCACCCGGCAGGTCACCTCCAGCACGGTGTGCAGGGTGTCGATCGCGTCGTCGTCGCCTGCCCAGAACCGGTCGCGCGACCGCCGGACGTACCAGTTGGTCAGCGTCTCGGCGTGGTCCCGCACCCGCTCGCACGCGCCCGCGACGTCGTAGACGTCGAGCGCCGCCGTCAGCTCGTCGACGAGCGCCGCGGTGCGGGCGAGGATGTACCGGTCGAGGACGTGCGGCGAGTCGGTGCGCCGCACCCCACGCCGCCCGGCGTAGAGCGACAGGAAGTACCAGGTGTTCCACAGCGGCAGGAGCGCCTGGCGGACACCCTCCCGGATGCCCTGCTCGGTGACGACGAGGTTGCCACCGCGCAGGATCGGCGAAGCCATGAGGAACCAGCGCATGGCGTCGGAGCCGTCCCGGGAGAACACCTCGTTGACGTCCGGGTAGTTCTTGCGCGACTTGGACATCTTCTGCCCGTCGTCACCCAGCACGATCCCGTGGGCGACGCAGGAGCGGAACGACGGCCGGTCGAACAGCGCCGTGGCCAGCACGTGCAGCGTGTAGAACCAGCCGCGGGTCTGCCCGTTGTACTCGACGATGAAGTCGCCCGGGTAGTGGTGCTCGAACCACTCGCGGTTCTCGAACGGGTAGTGCACCTGCGCGAACGGCATCGAGCCGGACTCGAACCAGCAGTCGAGCACCTCCGGCACCCGGCGCATCGTGGACTTCCCGGTCGGGTCGTCCGGGTTGGGGCGGGTCAGCTCGTCGATGTGCGGGCGGTGCAGGTCAGTCGGCCGCACGCCGAAGTCGCGCTCCAGCTCATCGAGCGAGCCGTACACGTCGGTGCGCGGGTACTGCGGGTCGTCGCTCGTCCACACCGGGATCGGCGAGCCCCAGTAGCGGTTGCGGGAGATCGACCAGTCGATCGCGTTCTCCAGCCACTTGCCGAACTGGCCGTCCTTGATGTGCCCCGGCACCCAGGTGATCTGCTCGTTCAGCTCCACCATGCGGTCCCGGAACTCCGTGACCTTCACGAACCAGGAGTCCACCGCGCGCTGGATCAGCGGGTTGCCGCAGCGCCAGCAGTGCGGGTACGGGTGGTCGTAGGTCTCGTGGCGCAGCAGCACGCCCTTCGCGTGCGGGGCGCCGCGCTTGAGGTCGGCGATGATGTGCGGGTTCGCGTCGAACACCTGCATGCCGGCGTACGGGGGCACTCGCTCGTCGAACTCGCCCTTGCTGTCCACCGGCACGACGACCGCGATGCCCGCTGCGTCGGTGACGAGCTTGTCCTCCTCACCGAACGCGGGCGCGATGTGCACGAGCCCGGTGCCGTCCTCGGTGGTGACGTAGTCGGCGGCGAGCACCCGGTGGGCGTTCTCCCAGCCGGTGAAGAAGTCGAACGGCGGGGTGTAGGACAGCCCGAGCAGCTCGGTGCCGGGGAAGGTGCGCAGGACGTCCGGCTCTTCGCCCAGCTCGCGGGCGTACGCGGCGACGCGGGCGGAGGCGAGGACGTACCGCTCCCCGTTCGCCGCGACCAGTGCGTACTCCACCTCGGGGTGCACGGCCATCGCGAGGTTGGACGGCAGCGTCCAGGGCGTGGTGGTCCAGATCAGCGCGAGCGCGCCGTCGAGGTCCGAGCCGTCGGCCCGCAGCCGCAGCCCGACGGTGACGGCCGGGTCCTGCCGGTCGACGTAGACGTCGTCCATCTTGGTCTCGGTGGCCGACAGCGGCGTGCCGTCGTGCCAGCAGTACCAGAGGACGCGGAAGCCCTGGTAGACCAGACCCTTGTCCCAAAGGGTCTTGAACGCCCACATGACGCTTTCCATGTAGTCCAGGTCGAGCGTCTTGTAGTCGTTGTCGAAGTCGACCCAGCGGGCCTGGCGGGTGACGTAGTCGCGCCACTCCCCGGTGTAGCGCAGCACGGACGAGCGGCAGGCGTCGTTGAACGCGGCCACGCCCATCGCGTCGATCTCGGCCTTGCTCTTCAGCCCGAGCTGGTGCTCTGCCTCGACCTCGGCGGGCAGGCCGTGGGTGTCCCAGCCGAACCGGCGCTCGACGTGCTTGCCACGCATGGTCTGGTAGCGCGGCACGACGTCCTTGACGTAGCCGGTGAGCAGGTGCCCGTAGTGCGGCAGACCGTTGGCGAACGGCGGACCGTCGTAGAAGACGAACTCGTTGCTGCCGTTGTCGCCGGTGGGCCGGGCGTCGACCGAGGCGCGGAACGTGTCGTCGCGCTCCCAGAAGTCCAGGACCTCCCGCTCGAGCGCCGGGAAGGACGGGTGCGCGGGAACCGACGGGTAGCGGTCGCGCTGCGCCGACGGTTCGTTCGCAAGCTCGCTCATCGTGGTGGTGCTCCTCGTGCGTGGCCGGTGGTGCTGCCTGCACGGGGACGACGCTCTCGCGAGCGCCGCGGTACCACCCCGCTTGCCGCCCCGTGACGGGACGGCCTCTCGTTCGACGGCTGTGACGGGCCGCTCCCGTCCGGTTCTACTCCGCCCCGTGGGGGCGTTTCTTCCGGAGGCTCCCCGGTGATGGCCGGATCGGTGCCTGTACGAGCAAGGGTAGCGCCCGGGCGCCACCCGGTATTCCGCCGGGCCCGCCTACCTGGTGGCGGTCTCCTGGGCGGCGAGGGTGCGGACGGGGCTGCACCAGGCGCACGGGGTGAAGCCCAGCTCGACGGCCTCGCGGGCCGGCAACGGGATCGTGGCCTTCCCGGTGAGGGCACGGCAGCTGCTCAGGTGGTAGCGCGGCTGCTCGTCGACGACCAGCACCTCGTTCTCCAGCCCGGCGACGACCGCAGCTGCCGCGGGGTCGCGCTGCTCCTCCGGCGGCTCTGCATCACCCGCAGGGGCCGCCGCGGCATCCGCGGCGCCGTCCTCGGCGGCGGTGCCGTTCGTGGCAACGGGCGCGGCCGCGGTGTCGGAACCCTGCGTCGCGGGCGCACTCTCCGCCGGCTCCACGGCTCCCGCCGGCTCGACACCGGCGTCCGGGGCCTCGGACACCGGGGCTGCCGGCTCGTCCTCGGCCGGCTCCTCGCCGGAGGTACCGGCAGCGTCGGTCCCTCGGGAGACGCCCTCGGGCTCGCGGGCGGCGGGCGCCACCGTGGTGGGGCTGTCGCCTGCCGGCCCGTCGACGCGGCCGTTGGTGACCGCCTCGGTGGGCGGTGCACCGGGCGACACCGTGGGAGGCACGGACGCGCTCGGCTCGGCCGCGGCGGGCTCGCCCGTCGTGGGCGCGGCCGTCGTCGGCGCGGCCGTCGACGGGCCCGCGTCGTCCCCGGCGGACGCCTCCTCGCCCGCACCCGTCGATGGGGTGTCGGCGGTAGCCGGAGAACCCGATTTTGTCACGCTGAGTGACGAATCAGCGCTCGACCGGGCGTTCTCCCGAGAAGCGCTGGACGGTTGTTCCGCAGAGGCGGACGGTTGCACGACGGGCATCACGACGGTCTTCGTGGTGTCCGACGCGTCGTCGTACCGCTCACCGGTCGCTCCCGCGGCGGTGCGACCAGGTGTATCGGCCGACCTCGGGATGACCGGGAGCACCTCTGTGACCGGCTCCGGGTCGTGGCTGCGGGTGCGCGGGAGCTCCGTGACGGGCGCAGCGGCCGCCTCGGCGCCGGCCCGGACTGCGCTCCGCCGCTGCAGCCAGTCGATGAGCAGGACCGCAGCGGCGGCAACGCTCACACCGACGGACACCCACGCCCACAGGACGCTGCCGGACAGCAGCGCCACCACCAGCAGGCCGAAGGCGATCAGAACGAGGATCAGGACCAGCAGCAGCACGTCTCACTCCGTCTTGCGGAGGTGCGGCACATCTCTTGGGCCGCACCCACCCGGGTCGGTCGAGGTCAGCTCCCGGCGTCGGCGCGCTGGCCGTAGCCGGTGGAGGCGTATCCGCCGTTCGAGCTGGACCGGCTGTCGGACGGCGCCGCGGAGCCGCGTTCCCCGAGGTCGCGCAGCTGCGACTCCAGGTACGTCTTGAGCCGGGTTCGGTACTCGCGCTCGAACGTCCGCAGCTCGTCGATCTTCTTCTCGAGCACGGACTTGTCGCGCGTGATCGTGCCGATGATCTCGGCCTGCTTGCGCTCGGCGTCACCGACCAGCGTGGCGGCCTTGTCGCGCGACTGCCTCTCCAGGGTGTCGGCCCTGGTGCGCGCGTCGTTGAGCATCGTCTCGGCCCGCGCGCGGGCGTCGTTGACGAGCGCATCCGACTTGCTGCGCGCCTCGGAGAGCAGCTGCTCCGACTTGGTGCGGGCGTCGCTGAGCATCGCGTCGGCCTCGGACTTGGCCTCGGCGGTGAGCCGCTCGGCCATCTCCTGGGCCATGCTCAGGACCTTCGCCACCTGCACGTGGTGGTCGCCGCCCTCGGAATCGAGCGCCACCCCCATCGAGCGTGGTGGCTCGGGCCGCTGGATCTGCTGCGTTGGCGGGGAGACCGCGCCCATCGCAGCAGGCCGCGAGCGGGCCTCTTCCAGATCGGCCTGTGCGTTCCCGAGACGCTGGTCGAGCTGAGAGACCTGCTCGCGCAGGTCCTCGTTCTCCTCGATCAGGCGAGCCAGCTCGGCCTCGACCAGGTCCAGGAACGCGTCGACCTCGTCCTCGTTGTACCCCCGCTTCCCGATCGGGGGCTTGCTGAACGCGACGTTGTGGACGTCGGCGGGCGTCAGCGGCATCGGATCACCTCATGCAGTCCTCGGCGGCGGCACCGTGTGACTGGGGCTCACAACGGCGTCGGCTGGGCAACGTTCATCAGTATGAACACCACCAGCAGTAGAACCATAATCGACAGGTCCAGTCCCACGCCGCCAATCCGGAGGACGGGGATCACTCTCCGCAACAACTTCACAGGCGGGTCGGTTGCCGTGAAGATCAGTTCGAGGGCGACGGCGCTGGGACCCACCGGCACCCACTGGCGCGCGAAGCTGCGCACGAGCTCCACCACGATGCGGCTCACGAGCAGGAGCCAGAAGAAGAACAGCAGGTAGTAGAGGACGAACTGGATGGCGAGGGACACGGCGCCGATCCTAGCTGCGCGGGGTGTTCCTACTCCGCCCGGAAGCCGCGATCCGCGTCGGAGACGCCTCCGGAGACGCTCCGCTGGGCGAGCATCCGCGCGTCGTCGGCAGACACCTCGACGTCGGCGGGTGTGAGCAGGAAGACCCTGTTGGTGACCTTGTCGAACCCGCCGTGGAGGGCGAACACGAGCCCCGCTGCGAAGTCGACGAGCCGCTTGGCCTCCGCGGCCTCGAGCTCGGTCAGGTTCATGATCACCGGAACGCCGCTGCGGTACCGCTCGCCGATCGTGCGCGCGTCCCGGTAGCTGCGGGGCTGCAGCGTGGTGATGCGGCTCAGCGCGGCCGCGCCCGTCGCGGGGCGATCACGCTGCTCGGGAACGGCGGCCGGCACCGGGGCGACCGACCGGAGCGGTTCCTGCAGGTCAGGCTCCATGGCGAGCGCGCCGCGAACCGGGGAGGCCACCCCGGTCGGGCCACGGCCGGGCGTGCGGTCGACCGCGACCGGACGGGCCGGGCGGCGGTCCCACTCGTCGTCGTAGCGGTCGCGCCGGCCGGGGTCGGACTCGTCCTCGTAGGAGAAGCGGTCGTCCCAGCGGTCGTTGGCGTAGTCGCGGGGTGAGCGGCGGGGCTCGGCATAGCGGTCCGCGAGCGGTTCGTCGGCGTACTCGCCCAGCTCCTCGGCGGGCACCATGCCGAAGTAGGCCTTGAGCCGGTACATCGCGCCCATCCGCGCTCCCATCATCGACTGCCCCGACGGCCGGTCACTGCCCCCAGCGACCGACGATCACCGCGAGGTTAACGGTCGTTCCCCCACAAGAGCCGTTCCGACACGCACGACACCCGATCCGTGCCGGATCGCGGCCTCCAGATCGCCGCTCATGCCGGCCGAGAGGACCGTGGCCTGCGGAAACCGATCACGGAGCGCGGACGCGGCTTCGGCGACGTCCGCGAACGCGGAGTCCGGATCGGCCCCGAGCGGGGCCACCGCCATCAGCCCGGCGAGGTGCAGCCCGGCGCACGTGGCGACGTGTTCGGCGAGCGGGAACAGGTCCGGTCGGGGCACGCCTCCTCGCAGTGGGTCACCGTCCACGCTGTACTGCAGCAGAATCGGTAACCGATCGGTGCGCCCACCGGTCTCTCGTTCGCGCCGTACGGCCGCATCCAATGCGTCCGCGAGCCGGGTCGAATCCACAGACTCCACCCGATCGGCCCAGCGCACCACGGACCTGGCCTTGTTCCGCTGCAGGCTCCCGACGAAATGCCACCGCGGATGTGCCTCCGGACGCAGCGCGGCAACGGCGGCGACCTTCTCCCCGGCCTCCTGCACGCGGTTCTCCCCGAAGGCGGTGAGGCCGAGATCCAGCAGCGTCGCGACGTCCTCGGCGGGCACCGTCTTGGTCACCGCGAGCAGTTCCACCGAGGCCGGGTCCCGGCCGGCGGCGACGCACGCCGCCTCGATCCGCTCCCGGACAGCGGCGAGCCGCCGCGCAAGCTCCTCACGTCGATCCACGCGCACCATCGAACCCTCCGCGCCACGCCGGGGAGCGAACGGCCCCGTTCCGACGAACGGCGCGTTCGTCGGATAGGTACCGACCAGCGAGCCGTTCGTCGGGAAAGGGGGCTGTCTCAGCGGGGGTCGAGCCAGGTGATCGCCGCCTGGCGGCCGCTGCGCGGGTCCCGGCGGTGGCTGTACAGCTCGGGGGTCTCGCGCGTGCAGCGCGGGTCGCCGCCGATGCGGGCGACGCCCAGCTCCGTGAGCTGGTGGTAGAGCCCGGCGCGCAGGTCGAGTCCCGGCGTTCCCCGCCGGGTGCGCACGGCGCTGCCGGGGAGGCGGGCGTCCACCTCCGCGCGCATCGCGGCCGGCACTTCGTAGCAGCCGCCGCAGATCGCGGGGCCGAGCAGCACCTCGACCGCGTCCCGCCGCGCGCCGAGCGCCTCCATGGCGGCCACGGTGGCCGGCAGCACCCCCGCAGCGGCGCCGACCCGGCCCGCGTGGGCGGCCCCGACGACCCCGGCGACGGGGTCGGCCAGCAGCACCGGGACGCAGTCGGCGGCCAGCACGGCGATGCCCACCCCTGGAAGGGCGGTGACGACGGCGTCCGTGCCGGGCACGTCCGGGGCGTCGGGGGCGGGCACCGTGTCGATCGTGGCCACCCGGGTGCCGTGCACCTGCTCGAGGAACACGACCGGCACCCCGAGCTCGCGACGCAGCCGCGCCCGGTTCGCGGCGACCGCCGCCGGGTCGTCCCCGACGAGCGCGGAGAGGTTGAACGAGGCGAAGTCGCCGCGCGAGCGGCCGCCGGCCCGGGTGCTCACCACCCGCCGGACGCGAGGACTCACCGCTTCATGAACGGCGGAACGTCCACGTCGTCGTCGAGGTCGGTGACGTCGACCGGCTGCGTGTAGAGGGGAGCCGAGGAGCGTTCCGACACGTGCGGGCGCTGGGGCTCGGGCACCGGCTGCTCGTACGCGGCCTCCCGGCGCGGGGCGTCCGGTTGGCGCTGCAGGGGCGTGTACCCGGTGCCACCGGCCGCGGGCGGGGTGGCGGGCGGGAGGGTGCCTGCCTGGTTCGGGGCGGTCGGGTGGGCCGGCTGGCCCGTGGCCGCGCCACGTCCGCTGGTGTACGGCGTGGACTGTGCGGCTGCCGAACCGTTGCCGGCGGCGTGCCCCGCGCCGTTCTGGGCACCGTTGCCGTTCGGGACCGACGCCGACGGCGGCGGGCTCGACGGCGGCGGGCTCGGCTGGCTGCCGGGCACCGTGGGGGGCGGGGCGGCGGGCGCGCTCGGGGCGGCGGCGGGCGCCGAGCCGTTGCCGGCGGCGGACGCCGTGGTGCCGCTCACGCCGGCGGCGATCACCCCGGGGGACGTCTTCTCCTGCGACTTGAACGCGGTGGGCTCGAGCTTCTTGTGCGTCGGCCCGCCCGCCTCGAAGCCCGCGGCGATGACGGTGACCCGCACCTCGTCGCCGAGGGAGTCGTCGATCACCGTGCCGAAGATGATGTTGGCCTCGGGGTGCGCCGCCTCCTGTACGAGCGAGGCGGCCTCGTTGATCTCGAAGAGGCCGAGGTCCGACCCACCCGCGATCGACAGCAGCACGCCCTGCGCCCCGTCCATCGAGGCCTCGAGCAGCGGCGAGTTGATCGCCTTGCCGGCGGCCTGCACGGCGCGCCCCTCCCCGCGGGAGGACCCGATGCCCATCAGGGCGCTGCCCGCGCCCGACATGACGGACTTGACGTCGGCGAAGTCGAGGTTGATCAGACCCGGGGTGGTGATCAGGTTCGTGATGCCCTGCACACCGGACAGCAGCACCTCGTCGGCCGAGCGGAAGGCGTCCATCAGCGAGACACCCACGTCGCCGAGCTGCAGCAGCCGGTCGTTCGGAATCACGATGAGCGTGTCGCACTCGTTGCGCAGGGAGGTGATGCCCTCCTCGGCCTGCCCCGCCCGGCGGCGCCCCTCGAACGTGAACGGCCGGGTGACGACGCCGATCGTGAGCGCGCCGAGCTTCCGCGCGATCGAGGCGACGACGGGCGCGCCGCCGGTGCCGGTGCCACCGCCCTCGCCGGCGGTGACGAAGACCATGTCGGCCCCCTTGAGGACCTCCTCGATCTCCTCGCGGTGGTCCTCGGCGGCCTTGCGCCCGACCTCGGGGTTGGCGCCCGCGCCAAGGCCGCGGGTCAGCTCCCGCCCGATGTCGAGCTTCACGTCGGCGTCGGACATCAGGAGGGCCTGCGCGTCCGTGTTCACCGCGATGAACTCGACGCCCTTCAGGCCGACCTCGATCATGCGGTTGACGGCGTTGACGCCGCCGCCACCGATGCCGACGACCTTTATCACGGCCAGGTAGTTGTGCGGGGGCGTCATAAGGGCGCACCTTCCAGTCAAGCTCGGGTCCGTCCCCGGGGGTCCGGGCCATCCAGGGAGACGCTAGGTCTCGTCCCGGTCTCGGTCCAGCAGGCGCGCCGCTGGCACGCCAGCCCCCAAAGGGGTCGATCTTCAATGCTGATCTTCCCCTCCGGCCCGCCAGAACGGGCCAGCGGGGGCCGCGCGTCACCATAGCGGGCGATCCGACGACACCCGACCGGTGCGCGGTATCGGATCAGCGGCGGATCGTGGGCAGGTCCGGGCTCGTCACGTCGTAGACGGTGCCGGGCTGGGTGAGCAGCGCGGTGAGGGCGGCGGCCTTCTCCTCCGCCCGCTCCGGTGTGCCCCAGCGCACCTCCTTGCCGTCGAGCATGCGCAGTGTCACCTGGCCGGGGGCGCCGGGCGCCATGACGCTGGCGCCCGCGGTCTCGACCTGCGCGCGCAGGGCGTCCGGCAGCGCCGTGAGCACGGTCACGGCGGCGACCGTCACCGGGTCACCGGAGCGCGGCGTGGTCGTCAGCCGGGGCAGGCCGGGCGGGGGTGCGCCCGGGTAGACGACGCCGGAGCGGTCGACGAGCGCAGGCCCCCGCGACGTCGTGACCGTCGCCACCGGCACCCGCTCCGTGACCGCGACGGTGACCGTGTGGGGCCACGACCGCCCCACGGACACCGACTCGACCGGGGGCAGGGCCGCCACCCGGGTGGCCACGCCCTCGACGTCGACGGCGGCGAGCGGGGTGCGGGCCTGCACCGCGGCCGCCGCGAGGACGTCGGCCTCCGACACCGTGACGGCGCCGGTCACCTCCACCAGCTCGACGTCGAACAGACCGGCGTCGTAGAGCAGCACGCGGACCCCGAAGCCGAGGGTGACGAGCAGCAGCAGCCCGGCCACCAGGGCGGCGAGACGCCTGCGCCGGTAGCGCTCCTTCGACACCGGACGGGGAAGGGGGCGCTCCGGGTCGCGGGGCGGGCGGGTGGCCGGCCGGTCGGCGACGGCACGACCGACTCCGCGTTCACCCCGCCGTCCACGACCCGGGCGACTCACCGCTCGCCCTCCCGCTTCTCCAGCTCGAGGAGGATCTCCGGCGCCAGGACGGTGACGTCGCCCGCGCCCATCGTGACGACGAGGTCGCCCGCCGCGGCGATGTCGGCCACGACGGAGGGCACGTCCTCCCAGCGGGGAACGAAGCGCACGCGGTCCCGGGGCAGCGGCACAGCGTCGGCGATCAGCGCCCCGCTCACCCCGGGCTGCGGGTCCTCCCGCGCGCCGTACACGTCGAGCACGACCACCTCGTCGGCGAGCCCGAGCGCCGCTCCGAACTCGGCGGCGAAGTCGCGGGTGCGGGAGTAGAGGTGCGGCTGGAACGCCACCACCACCCGGCCCCGCCCGTCGACCCGCCCCTCGGCCACCTGGCGCGCGGCCCGCAGCTGGGCCGCGACCTTGCTCGGGTGGTGGGCGTAGTCGTCGTACACCGCGACGCCCGCGGCCCGGCCGCGGAACTCGAACCGCCGCCGCACACCGTCGAACGCGGCGAGCCCGGCGAGCAGCGCGTCGGGATCGGCGCCCAGCTCGACGCCCGCGAGCAGCGCGCCGAGCGCGTTGAGCGCCATGTGCTCCCCGGGCACGGCGAGCCGCAGGAGGTGCTCACGGCCCTGATGAGCCAGCACGATCCGGGCGCCGGTGCCGTCGGGGCGGAACTCGACGAGCCGCGCGTCGGCGGCGGCGCCGACGCCGTACCGGCGCACCCGGATGCCGCGAGCCTCAGCGCGGGAGGCGAGCGCGGCGGCGCCCGGGTCGTCCACGCACGTCACGAGCGCTCCACCGGGCTCGATCCGGCCCAGGAACTCGTCGAACGCGGCGACGTAGGCCTCGGCGCTGCCGTAGTGGTCGAGGTGGTCGGCCTCCACGTTCGTCACCACCGCCACCGCGGGCGAGAACGCGAGGAACGACGCGTCGCTCTCGTCGGCCTCCACGACGAACACGTCACCGCTGCCCTCGTGCGCACCCGAACCGGACGCCGCGAGGTCGCCCCCGATCGCGAAGGAAGGGTCGAGCCCGCTGTGCTGCAGCGCCACCGTGAGCATCGAGGTGGTGGACGTCTTGCCGGCCGTGCCGGTGACGGCGGCCAGCCGCCGCCCCTCCGTGAGCGCGGCGAGCGCCTGCGCCCGGTGCACGACCGGCAGGCCGCGCTCACGCGCGGCGGCCAGCTCCGGGTTGCTCTCCCGGATCGCCGACGACACCACCACGGTGGCCGGCGGCTCCGGCAGGTGCGCCGCGTCGTGCCCGACGGCGACGTCCGCGCCCAGCGCGCGCAGCGCCAGCACCGTGCGGGAGTCCTTGGCGTCCGACCCGGACACCGCCGCACCCCTGGCCAGCAGGATCCGCGCGATGCCGCTCATCCCGGCGCCGCCGATCCCGATCAGGTGCACGCGCTTCGCGAGCTCGATCATCGATCCCTCCACGGCGGCAGCACCTGCGTGGCAGGCTCCGGCGTCGCACCGACCAGCTCGAGGACCATGCGGGCGAGCGTATCGGCGGCGTCCGCGTGCCCCGACGAGCGCGCGGCGGCCCCGGCCTCGGCCAGCCTGAGCGGGTCGCGAAGCAGCGGCGCGAGCTCGGCTACCACCCGCTCGCCGGTGAGGTCGGCGTCGTCGACCAGCACCCCACCTCCCGCGGCCACCACCGGGCGGGCGTTGAGCGACTGCTCGCCGTTGCCGTGCGGCAGCGGCACGTAGACGGCGGGCAGGCCCACGGCCGACACCTCCGCGACGGTCGTGGCGCCTGCGCGGCACAGCACGGCGTCGGCTGCGGCGTAGGCGAGGTCCATCCGCTCGATGTACGGCAAGCCGAGGTACCCCCGCGCGGGCGGCGCGGGCTCCCCGCCCTTGCCGTGCGCGTGCAGCACCGCGATCCCGGCCCGCAGCAGCTCGGGCAGCGCCGCAGCCACCGCGGTGTTGAGCGTGCGGGCGCCGAGCGAGCCACCGAACACGAGCAGCACCGGCCCGTGCGGCGGCAGGCCGAAGAACTTGCGGGCCTGCGGGCGCAGGCTCTCGCGGTTCAGCGCGGTGATGGACCGCCGCAGCGGCATCCCGACCACCCGCTCGCCGGGCAGCCCGCTGCCCGGCACCGCCACCGCGACGATGTCGGCGAAGCGGGCGCCGACCTTGTTGGCGAGGCCCGCGCGGGCGTTCGCCTCGTGCACGACGATCGGGACCCGCCCGCGGGCGCCCAGGTACGCGGGGAGCGCGACGTAACCACCGAACCCGACCACGGCCTGGGCGTCGACCCCGGCGAGCACCTCGCGCACGCGCCCGACGGCGCTGCGGACCTTGCCCGGGAGCCGCAGCAGGTCGGCGCTCGGCTTGCGCGGCAGCGGCACCGGCGGGATCAGCTCGAGGGGGTAGCCGCGAGCCGGGATGAGCGTGGTGTCCAGGCCCTTCTCGGTGCCGAGTGCGGTGATCCGGGCATCCGGCCGCAGCGCGCGCACGGCATCGGCGAAGGCGAGCGCGGGCTCGATGTGCCCGCCGCTCCCGCCACCCGCGATGACGATCGACGGCCCGCCGGTGGACGGCCGGGTCATCGCACCCGCCCTCGCTGCACGGGGGCCCGGTACGGCTCGGGCAGCGGCAGCCGCAGCAGCCGGGGGAGGTGGCCCTGGCCGTGCTGCTTCAACGCCGCGATGGCTTCGGGCTCGTGCCGCGCCGCGTTGGCGAGCACCCCGAAGACGAACATGGTGACCACGAGGGACGTGCCTCCCGAGGAGATCAGCGGGAGCTGCAGCCCGGTCACCGGCAGCAGCCCCACGACGTACCCGATGTTGATGGCGGCCTGCGCCACGAGCCAGGTTGTCGACGTCGCGACGACCAGCCGCAGCCACGGGTCGACGCTGCGCGCGGCGATCCGGAAGCCGGTGTAGGCGAGCGTCGCGAAGAGCGCCAGCACCGCGAACGCGCCGATGAAGCCCAGCTCCTCGGCCACGATCGCGAAGATGAAGTCGTTGTGGGCGTTGGGCAGGTAGCTCCACTTGGCGCGGCCCTGCCCGAGGCCCTGCCCGAAGAGGCCCCCGTCGGCGAGCGAGTAGAGCGCCTGCCGGGCCTGGAACCCGGCCTGCTGCGGGTCGGCGCTCGCCGGGGAGAGGAACGCCGTGATGCGACTCATCCGGTACTCGGCGCTGAGCGCGAGCACGATGGCCCCGGCGGTAGCGCCGCCGGACAGGGCGAGGATCAGCCGCATCGGCGCGCCGCCGAAGTACAGCAGCGCCACGAGCACGATGCCGAGCGAGATCGTCATGCCCAGGTCGGGCTGCAGCACCAGCAGCGTCAGCAGCACGACCGTGACCGGCACCACCGGCGACAGCGCGTACTTCCAGCGGTGCATGACGGCCCGGCGCGCCACGAGCACGTGGGCGCCCCACAGCGTGAGCGCCACCTTCACCGCCTCGGACGGCTGCACCGAGAACGCCCCGATCGCGAACCACGCCCGCGACCCGTTGCGGGTGTCCCCGACGAACAGCACCGCCACGAGCGCCAGCGCGCCGACGACGAGCGCCGCGGGCGCGAGCGACCGCAGCCTGCGCGGGGAGATCCGCAGCCCGAGGAAGAACATCAGCAGGCCGGGCACGCAGAACATCAGCTGCCGGGTGAACACCGAGTACGAGGAGCCGTCCGCGGTGAGCGCCTCCACCGAGGATGCGGACAGCACCATGACCAGCCCGAACAGCGTGAGCAGGCCGAACACGCCCAGCACGAGGTGCAGCGAGGTGAGCGGGCGGCGCAGCCACTGGCCGAGGGCAGCGGCCGTGCGGCCGACCGCGAGGCGCAGCCCGTGCGGGCGCGCCGTGATCCTCCTCGCGACCGCGCCCTTGGTGCCCCTCGACGACGCACCCCTCCCCGCGCCCCTCGGTGTCGCGCCCCTCGAGGTCGCGGCCCGCGACGCCGTGCGCACGGAACGGTTCCGCTCCAGGCCCGGGATCCGCTCCCCCGCCCGCGGCCACGGCACGGTCACGACGCCTCCGACCCGGCGCCGCCCAACCCGGTGGCCGCCGCCACGAACCGCTCGCCGCGTTCCGCGTAGTCGGCGAACTGGTCCATCGAGGCCGCGGCCGGGGCGAGCAGGACGACGTCGCCGGGGCGGGCGAGGGCGGCGGCGCGCCGCACGGCGGTCGTCATGACGTCGGTCGTCGGCGTGGAATCGGACACGGGGGCATCGTCACCCGGCACGACCTCGGCGACGGGGAGGTCGGGCGCGTGTCGCGCGAGGGCGGCGACGATCTCGGCGCGGTCGCTGCCGATCACGACTGCGCCGCGGAGCCCGCGGGCGTGCCGCGCGACGAGGTCGTCAACGGAGGCGCCCTTGAGCAGCCCGCCGACGATCCACACGACGGGGGCGGGGGCCTGTGCGGCGAGCGACGCGGCGGCGGCGTGCGGGTTGGTGGCTTTCGAGTCGTCGACGTAGCGGACGCCGTCGACCGTGGCCACCACCCCGCCGCGGTGCGGGCCCGGCCGGAAGTCGTCCAGTCCGGCCCGGACGGCGTCCGGGCCGACGCAGGCGGCCCTGGCGAGGGCCGCGGCGGCGAGCGCGTCGGCGATGCCGGGCGCTCCGGCGGGGTGCACGGTGGCCGCCTCCACGAGCGGGCCGCCGTCGAAGGCGCGGTCGACGAGCATCCCGTCCACGATCCCGAGCTGGTCGGAGGCCGGTTCGCCGAGGGTGACGCCGACCCGCCGCGGTGCAGGGGACTCGGCGAGCAGCGCGGCGGCCGTGGGGTCGTCGACCCCGGCGACGGCGACGTCCGCCCGCAGCGCACGCGCCTTCGCGGCGGCGTACGCGGCGAACGAGCCGTGCCAGTCGAGGTGGTCGTCGGCCACGTTGAGCACGCACCCGGCGAGCGGCCGGATCGACGGCGACCAGTGCAGCTGGAAGCTGGAGAGCTCCACGGCGAGCACCTCGTGGCCCGCCCGCACCGCCTCTACGACGGGGTAGCCGATGTTGCCGCAGGCCACGGCGTCGCGGCCGGCGGCGCGCAGGATCGCCGCCAGCATGCCGGTGGTCGTGGTCTTGCCGTTGGTGCCGGTGACGACGAGCCACGCCGGAGGGCGCTCCAGCGCCTGGCCGATCCACCAGGCCAGCTCGGGCTCCCCCACCAGCGGCGCGCCCGCCGCCGCGGCCGCGGCGACGAGCGGGTGGTCCGGGCGCCGCCCCGGCGAGGTGACGACGAGCGCGGTGCCCGCGGGCACACCGTCCGGGTCGTCACCCGCCTCCGCACCCGGCGGGAGGTCGGCGAGCGCAGCGGGCCGGGCGTCGGTGACGGTGACCCGCGCCCCGATCTCCACCAGCGCCGCAGCGGCCGCGAGCCCCGAGACACCGGCCCCGGCCACGAGCACCGGAGCGCCGGACAGGTCGTCGGGCCTCATCACGCGGTCACGCTCCCAATGGTTCGCGGGCGATGGACATGCTGTGAGTGGACAAGAGTGCTACAGCCCTCGTATCCACTTCCGACCACCTCGGGTCAGCCGCCGCCCGCGGCCGTGAGCCACTCCTGGTAGAAGAGGCCCAGCCCCAGCGCGGCGCACATGGCCGCTAGCAGCCAGAACCGGATGATCACCGTGGTCTCGGCCCACCCCGCGAGCTCGAAGTGGTGGTGGAAGGGCGCCATCCGGAACACCCGGCGGCGGGTGGTGCGGAACACCGCGATCTGCACGGCGACCGACAGCACCTCGACCACGAACACGCCGCCGATCACCACGAGCAGCAGCTCGGTGCGCGTGACGATCGAGAGCCCCGCGATCAGCCCACCGATGGCCAGCGAGCCGGTGTCGCCCATGAAGATCCGGGCGGGCGCGGCGTTCCACCAGAGGAAGCCGATGCAGCCGCCCATCGCGGCGGCCGCGACGAGCGCGACGTCGAGCGGGTCCCGGACCTGGTAGCAGCCGGCGGCGCTGGCGATCGCGCAGTTGTTGCGGAACTGCCAGAACCCGATGATCGTGTAGGTCGCCAGCACGATCGCGCCGGTGCCCGCGGCCAGCCCGTCGAGCCCGTCGGTGAAGTTCACCGCGTTCGACCAGCCGGCGATGATCAGGTTGGCGAGCAGCACGAAGCCGATGGCGCCGAACGACAGCACCGTGATGTCGCGGACGAACGAGAGGCTGTCCGAGGCGGGCGCGAGCCCGTCGGCGTTGGCGAACCGCAGCGCGAGGATGCCGAAGATCGTGGCCGTGAGCACCTGGCCCACGGTCTTCGAGGTCTTGTTGAGGCCCAGGTTGCGGGCCCGGCGCAGCTTGATGAAGTCGTCGAGGAAGCCGACGATCCCCAGCGCCGTGGTGAGGAACAGCACCAGCAGGGCCGACGCCGTGATCGGCTCGCCGGTCAGCAGGTGCGACGCGATGTAGCCGAGCCAGATCGCGAGCAGGATCGCGACCCCGCCCATGGTGGGCGTGCCCCGCTTGGCCTGGTGGCTCTGCGGGCCCTCGGCCCGGATCTCCTGCCCGAACCCCTGCCGGGCGAAGAACCGGATGAGGTAGGGGGTCAGCAGGATCGAGACCGCGAGCGCGACACCCGCGGCGATGAAGACACCTCTCACCGGGGCACCGGTCCCGGAGCCCGCAGCAGCCCGTCGGCCACCCGTTCCAGCCCGGCCGCCCGCGAGGCCTTCACCAGCACGACGTCGCCGGGTCCTGCCTCGGCCCGCAGCAGCTCCACGGCCTCTGCCACGTCCGCCGTTCGCCGGGCTCCCGGGTAGTCGGCGGTGCCGACCGCCACGAGCCGGTCGATGCCGAGGCTGCGGGCGAGCGCGGCGATCTCGGCGTGGGCGGCGGCCGTTGCGTCGCCCTGCTCGGCCATCGTGCCGAGCACGGCCCACGTCCGCCGGGTGCCGTCGCCGAGCGCGGCGAGTGCGGTCAGCGCGGCGCGCATCGACTCGGGGTTGGAGTTATAGGCGTCGTTGACGACCGTGAGACCGTCCGCGCGGTCGGTGACCTCCATCCGCCACTTCGAGGCGGGCTCCGCGGCGCTCAGGGCGGCTGCGACCCCGTCCGGGGTGCCGCCGAGCTCCAGGGCGACGGCCGCTGCGGCGAGCGCGTTGCCCACGTGGTGCTCGCCCACGAGCCGCAGCGCCACCGGCGCGCTCCCGGCGGGCGCCACGAGCGTGAAGCGGGGTTGGCCGCCGTCGAGCCGCACGTCCTCGGCGCGCACCTTCGCCCCGCTGTCGTTCGAGCCGCGCCCGAACGTCACGACCCGGGCCGCCGTGCGTCCCGCCATCCCCGCGACGAGGGGGTCGTCTGCGTTCAGCACCGCGATCCCGTCCGCGGGCAGCGCCTCCACCAGCTCACCCTTGGCCCGCGCGATCGCCTCCACCGAGCCGAACTCCCCGACGTGCGCGCGCCCCACGTTGAGCACCACCCCGATCCGGGGCGGGACCGCGGCGGCGAGCCGCGCGATGTGGCCGACCCCGCGTGCGGAGAACTCGAGCACGAGGTGGCGGGTGGCGGCGTGGGCGCGCAACGCCGTCCAGGGCAGGCCCAGCTCGTTGTTGAACGACCCGGGCGGCGCGACGGTGGGCCCGAGCGGGGCGAGCACCGCGGCCAGCAGGTCCTTCGTGGAGGTCTTGCCGGAGCTGCCGGTGACGCCGACGACCGCGGCGGGCAACGCCCGCACCACGTGTCCGGCGAGCGCCGCCAGCGCGGACAACACGGCGGCGCCCGCGCCGTCGTGGTCGCTCTCGTCGAGGTAGGTACCGCTCTGCCGGGCGACCGGCGGCGCGATCACGGCGGGCGCGTCGACCTCGCGGCCGGCGAGCACCCCCGCGGCCCCGGCGGCCACCGCGCCCGCGGCGTACGCGTGCCCGTCCACCCGCTCACCCGGAAGGGCGACGAACAGGCCGCCCGGCCGGATCGCGCGCGAGTCGAACTCGACGGCGGTCACCCGCTCGTCCCCTGAAGCCCGGTGGAGGCGTCCACCGGTGACGGCGGCGACGTCGGCCAGCCGCATCTCGATCATGCTCTCGTCCTGCTGCTCATCGGCCGTATCCGATCATCCGGGTGCACGGGGCCCGCTACCGCGTTCCCTTGAGTGCTGCGCTCAGCGCCACCGCCAGCTCGGCGGCGTCGTCGAAGGGGTGTTTCACGCCGTCGACCTCCTGGCCCGTCTCGTGCCCCTTCCCGGCGATGACGACGGCGTCCCCCGGCTTCGCGTAGGCGACGGCGGCGGCGATCGCCGCGCGCCGGTCCCCGATCTCCATCAGGTCGCCGGCATGCGGCTCGGCCTTCGCGCCCGCGAGCATCTGCGCGCGGATCTCGGCCGGGTCCTCGCTGCGTGGGTTGTCGTCGGTGACGATCAGCAGCTCGGCGCGCGCGGCGGCGGCCGCGCCCATCCGGGGCCGCTTGCCGCGGTCGCGGTCACCGCCGCAGCCGAGCACGACGATCAGCCGGCCCGCCACCTGCGGGCGCAGCGCGTCGAGCAGCGCGGCGACGGCGCCCGGCTTGTGGGCGTAGTCGACGATCGCGAGGAACGGCTGTCCCTCCTCGACCCGCTGCATCCGCCCGGGCACCGTCACGCGGGTGAAGCCCTCTGCGGCCACCGCGGCGGGCACCCCCGCGGCGTCGAGGCACGCCAGCGCCACCGCCGCGTTGGCGACGTTGAACGCCCCGGGCAGCTGCAGCCGCACGGGCAGCCGGGCGCCGTCGGGGGCGAGCGCGGTGAACGACTGCGTGCCGTCGGGCCCGGTGCGGGCGTCGAGCGCCCGCCACGCCGCGGGACCCGTTGTGGAGACGGTCACCGCGTCCGGCGTACGGGCGGCCAGCCGCCGCCCCCACTCGTCGTCGACGCACACGACCGCGTGCTCGGCCCGCCCGTCGAAGAGCGCGGCCTTGGCCTCGAAGTAGTCCTCCATGTCGCGGTGGAAGTCCAGGTGGTCCTGCGACAGGTTGGTGAAGGCCGCGACGGCGAACCGGGTGCCCGCGACGCGGCCCAGTGCGAGCGCGTGGCTGGACACCTCCATCGCCACGTCGGTGACGCCGTCCTCGGCCATCACGGCGAACAGCGCCTGCAGGTCCGGTGCCTCCGGGGTGGTGAGCGCGGTGGGCAGGCGGCGCCCGTCGATCCGCGTGCCGACGGTGCCGACGAGCCCGGCCGTTCGGCCCGCGGCGGCGAGCCCGGCCTCCAGCAGGTGAGCCGTGGTGGTCTTGCCGCTGGTGCCGGTGACGCCGAGCACGCGCAGGCGCGCGGTGGGGTCGCCGTGGACGAGCGCGGACACCGCGCCGAGCACCTCGCGCGGGCGGGGGTGCACCAGCAGCGGGACGCCTGCCATGGCCGGCCGGCGGGCGCCGTCCGGGTCGGTCAGCACGGCCACGGCGCCTCCGGCGAGCGCGACCTCGGCGTAGTCGGCCCCGTGCGCTCGGGAGCCGGGGAGGGCGGCGAACAGGTCGCCCGGGCGGGCGTCGGACGCCCGGAGCGTGACACCGGTGACGGTCGCCGCGCCCGCGGCCGGTACCCCGATGGCGGCACCGAGCGCGCCGAGCGTCACCGGTCGCACCACCTGCGGACGCGGCGGTGCGCCGGCCGTGGCTGGGGGAGCTTCGCGCGCGGGCGACACGTCGCGGAAGGCTACCGGCGCGCCACTCTGCGCCCCTGCCCGCATCGCCCGCGCGTCACCCCTCCGCGCGCCGGACGGCCTGCCGGGCGCGTCGGTCGGCGCCGGCCCGTTCGGCACGATCATCCGGCCTACGGCAGCTGCAGGGTCTGGACCGGCGGCTGCTGGTCGGTCACGGGCAGGCGCTCGCGCTGGGCGAGGTAGGTGGCGATGTCGTGGAACAGTGGCGCCGCGCTCGAACCGGCGCGCGGGGCGTCGAGCATCATCGCGATGACGTAGCGCGGGTTCTCGGCGGGCAGCATCCCCGCGAAGGTGATCCAGTGCAGCTGCCGGGAGTAGCAGCCGCAGGCGGGGTCCACCTGCTGCGCCGTCCCGGTCTTCCCGGCCACCACGTACCCGGGCACGGCGGCCTGGTAGCCCGTACCGCGCTGGCCGTGGGCGTCCTGGGTGACCGCGGTGAGCATCGTCCGCAGTGCCGCGGCGGTCTGGGGCGAGATCACCCGCACGGGCTCGGGTGCCGGCGGGGTGACCTGCACGCCGTCCGGGCCCGTGGTGCTCGCGACGATCCGCGGTGGCACGCGCACCCCGTCGTTCGCGACGGTCTGGAGGATCCCGGCCATCTGCAGCGTCGTGACCGTCAGTCCCTGCCCGATCGGCAGGTTCCCGAACGTCGAACCGGACCACGACTCGCGCGGCGGCACCTGGCCCGGCTCCTCGCCGGGCAGGCCGACACCGGTCCGCTGGCCGAGGCCGAAGCGGGCGAGCATGTCGGCGAACCGCTCCTCCCCCACCTTCTGCGCCGTCATGATGGTGCCGACGTTCGACGACTTCGCCAGCACCCCGGTCAGCGTGAACTGCTCGGTGCCGTGGTCCCACGCGTCCCGGATCGTGCGGTCGGCCACCCGGATGCTGCCCGGCACCGTGAGGACGTCGTTGGGCGTGGCGATGCCGTCCTCGATGGCCGCGGCCATCGTGATGACCTTGTTGACCGACCCGGGCTCGAACGTGTCCTGCACGGCGGTGTTGCCCAGCTGCCCGGGCGCCGCGGTGGACAGGTCGCGCGGGTCGAAGGTCTGGCCGTTCGCCATGGCCAGCACCTCGGACGTGTGCGCGTCCAGGACCACCGCCGACGAGGTCGGCTTCGCCCCGGTGCGCAGCACGTGGTCCGCGAGCGCCTGCTGCACGGTGTACTGCAGGTCGGAGTCGAGGGTGAGCTGCAGGTCAGAGCCCTGCACGGCCGCCCGCTCGAACCGGGTGCTCCCCGGGATCACGGCGTTGGAGTTCTCCGCGGTGTCCACGACCCGCAGCCCCTCGAAACCGGCGAGCAGGTTGTCCTGCGAGCTCTCCAGCCCGACGCGGCCGGTGAGCTTGCGCTCGTCGGTGTTCCAGGTGGCGGTGCCGATCACGTTCGCGGCGAGGGTGCCGCCCGGGTACTGCCGATCCTCCCGCCGTTCCTCCGCGATCTCGGGGAACCGGTCCCGCAGGGTGCGTGCGACGTCGGGGGTGACGAGCTTGGCGAGCACGACGTAGCCGCGGTCGCTCGTGAGCAGCTCGACGAGCTCGTTCTGGTCCTGCCCGGTGGCCCTGGCGATCGCGGCGGCCATCTCCGCCGCGTAGCGGGGCGCGTCGGGACCGCGGGTCTGGGTGATCATCCGCGGGTTCGTGACGAGCGCGCGGGCGTCCACGCTGAACGCGAGCGGCTCACCGGTGCGGTCCAGGATCGCGCCACGCTCGGCGGGCAGCCGGATGTTGGTGGTCGACTGGCGCTGCGAGGCAGCGCGCAGCTCACCGGCCTCCACCGTCTGCACGACCACGAGCTTGAGCGTCGCGATCGCCAGCACGATGACGAGCAGCACGCGGCCGATCCGGAGCCGGCGAGCGCTCAGCACCGCCTGGTCCGGCGGGCGCCGAGGCGGTCTCGGCGACGACACCTGCCGGGCCGCCGCACCGGCGGCCCGGGGCCGGGGCGGGGCCGACGGCATCAGCCGGCGTCCGTCCTGCCGCCACCCGCGCGGGCCGCTGTGCCCGGCGCGGCACCCTGCGCCTGCGTGCTCCGCGCCTGCGAGCCCTGTGTCGACTCACCCGTCGACTCGCGCTGCGCCGACTCACGCTGCGCCGACTCACGCTGCGCCGACTCACGCTGCGCCGACTCACCCTGGCCGGCGTCCTCGGCCGACGCGTCGTCGCCATCGACCGCCGCGGCCCCGGCCTCTTCGGTGTCGGGCGCGGCGAGCTGTGCCGTGCCGTCCGGAACCGCCGCCCCGGGTACCGCCCCCTCCGGCGTGCTCCCGTCGGTGCCACCCTCGGCGGGCGGCTGGGCGCCTGCGGGCGGTGCGGGCGGGGCCGGTGGCGGCGGGGGGACCGCGGCCCGCGGCTGCCCCACCACGTCGACGTTCCCGTCGACGGCCACCACGAGCCGCGCCGGGTCGCGCACCGGCACCATGCCCAGCTCGCCCGCACGGCGGGCCAGCTCGGGCGCCGACGCGAGCACCGCGACCTCCTGCTTGAGGCGCTCGGCCTGCTCGCTGAGCACCCGCGCCTCCGCCGTGGCGTCCTGGAGCTGGTAGGAGTCGGCGGCCGCTGCCGTCGAGAGCCACAGCGTGGCCACCAGCCCGGCGGCGAGCAGCACCATGATCAGCAGCACGAACTGCGGCCGCCCCGCAGGAGCCGCGCCCCGGGCGGGACGCGCACCGGTGACGCGCCGCACCCGCTCGTCGCGGCGCGCGTACGCCTTCTGCTGGGCCGAGCGCCGCTCGGCACCCACCCCCGGATCGAGGACGGGTACGACGGGGGCGGCGGCCGCCCCATCGGCAGCACCCCCTGTGAATCCCCGCTGCGCGGGGATGGCCGCGGTGCGGCCGCGCACGGCGGTGCGCCCGCGCTCGGTGACTGGAGCACTCATGGCACCACCCCGTTCCGGACCAGCTGAATCGGATGTTCCTGATGGACCGTCACGCCGCCTCCCGGATGCGTTCGGCGGCACGCAGGCGGACCGGCGCCGCCCGCGGGTTCTCGCTGATCTCGTCCGCGCTCGCCTGCTCGGCCCCGCGGCTGAGCAACCGGAGCTCGGGTCCGTGGCCGGGCAGTTCGACCGGCAGGTCCACCGGCGTGCGGGACGACGCACGCGCCGCCAGCTCCCGCTTGACCATGCGGTCCTCGAGCGAGTGGTAGGCGAGCACGACGATCCGCCCGCCGACGGCGAGCGCGTCGATCGCCGCGGGAAGCGCGGCACGCAGCGCCTCCAGCTCACCGTTGACCTCGATCCGCAGCGCCTGGAACGTGCGCTTCGCGGGATGGCCACCGGTGCGCCGGGACGCCGCGGGAACCACGTCGTAGAGCAGCTCGACCAGCTCGCTGCTGCGCCGCAGCGGCGCCTTCTCCCGCCTGCGGGCGACGGCGGCCGCGATCCGGCCCGCGAAGCGCTCCTCGCCGTACTCGCGCAGCACCCTCGCCAGCTGCGGCACCGAGTAGGAGTTGAGGACCTCGGCTGCGGTCGGGCCCGTCGTGGGGTCCATCCGCATGTCGAGGTCGGCGTCGCGGGAGTAGGAGAAGCCGCGCTCGTCGGCGTCGAGCTGCAGCGACGAGACGCCGAGGTCGAACAGCACGCCGTCGACCCGGGGAAGCCCCAGTTCCCCGAGTACGTCGGCGATGCGGTCGTACACGGCGTGCACGAGGTGGATCCGGTCGGCGTGCGCGGCGAGCCTGCGCCCGGCCATCGCGAGCGCCTCCGGGTCGCGGTCGAGCCCCACCAGCGTCAGCCGCGGGTGCTCTGCGAGCAGCGCGGCGGCGTGGCCACCGAGCCCGAGGGTGGCGTCGACGAGGACCGCCGGCCGGTCGGCGAGCGCCGGCCGCAGGAGCTCGGCGACCCGGGGCAGGGCCACGGGGACGTGCCTGGCCCCAGCTGGCCCGTCCTCGTGGTCGTGCTGCCCCACCGCACACCTCCCTGCCCCGTGTCGCCGCCCCCGCGCCGCCCCCGCGCCGTCTCGGGCTGCCTCCCGGCGATGCCTCCACCCGGCAGACCTGGCACCGGGGAAGGTGCGCCAGGGCTACCGGGTGGTGGCACCGGCGGGTTGGATGTCACCCGCGTACGCCTCGTGCTCAGATCAGTCCGGGGAGCACCTCCTCCTGTGCCTTCGCATAGGTGTCCTCGTGCTGTTCCTGGTACCGCTGCCATGCCTCGGCGTCCCAGATCTCGGCGCGGGTGAACGCGCCGATCACCACGCACTCCTTCGTCAGCCCCGCGTAGCGGCGCAGCTCGGGCGTGATGGCGATGCGACCCTGGGAGTCGGGGTTCTGCTCGTCGGTGCCGGAGAAGAGGTTGCGCTGGAAGACGCGGGCCGACTCGCTCGTCAACGGCGCCGACGCGACCTTCTGCGCGAGCTCGGCGAAGGCTTCGCGGGTGAACACGTACAGGCAGTGGTCCTGCCCCTTCGTGATCATCAGCCCGCCTCGCAGCTCGTCGCGGAATTTCGCGGGCAACGTGAGCCGCCCCTTGTCGTCCAGCTTCGGGGTGTAGGTGCCGAGGAACACCGGCCCCACCTCCACCTGCGGCCCCGTTGTGCCCCAGCGATCACCACATTACCCCACTTCGCCCCACCGTCAACTCGGACAACCGCTCGTCGTTCGGGAAAGAACACGGAAAACACCTGGTCAGGCGCGGTGGGGCAACGTGGGGGACCACCCGCTCGCGCGACGGCTGACAGACACGGACGGTGAGCGTCGAGCCCGTCCGGCGGCCGATTGACCCTGCTGCTGCCCGCATTCCGCCCCCCGTACGGCGCACGAACAGCCCAGTGGCGGACGCGGTGGGGCAGAGTGGGGAAACTCTGCGGTACCCCATCGGAGGGAGATACGCGCAGCTGTTTGACAGACTGGACACGCGTCTCGCCCCCACGGGACGTGTGAACGACCACGGAGGAGGTCTCGTGGCCGAGCTTGTGAGGTCACCGTCGTCGGCAGAGGCGCAGTCGTGACCGCCACGAGCAGCCGCCCCGGACTCGACGGTGACACCGGCGCCGGGATCGGCGACGTGGCGGAGCTGTGCGGCCGGATCGCGGGCAACGTGCAGCGGGTCATCGTCGGCAAGCCGGACGTGGTGCGGGTCGCCCTCGTCACGCTGCTCGCCGAGGGCCACCTGCTCGTCGAGGACGTGCCCGGCGTCGGCAAGACGTCGCTCGCCAAGGCGCTCGCGCGGTCCATCGACTGCTCGGTCAGCCGCGTGCAGTTCACCCCGGACCTGCTCCCGGGCGACATCACCGGCCTGTCCATCTTCAACCGGCAGACCACGGAGTTCGAGTTCCGGCCCGGCCCGGTCTTCGCCAACATCGTGATCGCCGACGAGATCAACCGCGCCTCGCCGAAGACGCAGTCGGCGCTGCTGGAGTGCATGGCCGAGCACCAGGTCACCGTCGACGGCGCCACCTACGCGCTCGCCAGCCCCTTCATGGTTGTCGCCACGCAGAACCCGGTGGAGATGGACGGCACCTACCCACTCCCCGAGGCCCAGCGCGACCGCTTCACCGCGCGCGTCAGCGTCGGCTACCCCGACCTCGCGGCCGAGCTCGCCATGGTCGACGAGCACAGCGCGGCCGATCCGCTCGAGATGCTGCGGCCGGTCACCGACGCGCGGCGGGTCCGGATGGTGGTCGACATCGTTCGCCGGGTCCGGGTCAGCCCGGAGGTGCGCCAGTACTGCGTCGAGTTGGTCGGCACCACCCGCCGCATCCCGGACGTCCGGCTCGGCGCGTCCCCGAGGGCCACCCTGCAGCTGGTGCGGGCGGCGCGCGCGCAGGCCGCGCTCGCCGGCCGCGGCTTCGTGGTGCCCGACGACGTGCAGGCCGTGGCGGTGCCGGTGCTGGCCCACCGGCTGATGCTCACGCCCGACGCGCTGGCCTCCCGCCGCTCCGCCGTCGACATCGTCCGCAGCCTGCTCGGGCGCCACCCGGTACCGGCACACCGGGGCGGCTGAGGCGTGGCCTCCCGCAGCCGCTTGTCCGGCCTCACCACGCGCGGGCGCTGCCTTCTGGCGGGTGGCGGCGCCACCGCCGTGTGCGCCGTCATCCTGGACGAGCGCGACCTGCTGCGCGTCGGCGTGTTCGTGGCGCTGCTGCCGCTGCTCGCCCTGCTGCTCGCTTCTCGCAGCCGTCGCAACGTCCGCGTCGAGCGCGTGCTCGATCCGCCGAGGGTGCCGGTCGGCGCCCAGGTGGACGTCGAGCTGCAGCTCGCGGGCGGCCCGCTGCTCGGGGCGCTGCGGTTGGCCGATGGTGCACCGGACGCCGCAGGCCCGCAGGCCGACGCCCCGCCGCGCTTCACGGTGCACCGGCTCTCCAGCCGCGGCACCGCCACCCTGACCTATCCCCTCCAGCCGGTGCTGCGCGGCGTGCACCGGGTGGGCCCGCTCACCGGCACCGTCACCGACCCGCTCGGCCTCGCCGAGTTCGACCAGGAGCTCGCCGAGCCCCAGCGGCTCGTCGTCCTCCCCCGGGTCGTCCCGCTGCGCGGCGTGCCGCCTGCACTCGGCGCGGGCGAGGGCACGGCCGGAGCCGCCCTCAGCCACCAGGGCCAGGGCGCCACCGACGTGCTGATCCGCGCGTACCGGCAGGGCGACGAGCTGCGGCGGGTGCACTGGCGCAGCAGCGCCCGGCACGGCGAGCTGATGGTGCGGCTCGAGGAGCGGCCCTGGCGCGGCGGGATGACCCTGCTGCTCGACCGCCGCGACGCAGCGCATCGCGGGCGGGGTGCCGACTCGAGCCTCGAGTTCGCCGTCAGCCTCGCGGCCAGCGTGTGCATGCACCTCTTCGCGCGCGGCGAGCCGGTCACGCTCGTCACCGAGGACGGCATCGAGCTCACGCCGCCGGGTTCCGCCTTCGGCCGCGAGCAGGTGCTCGACGCGCTCGCCGGCCTGCGCCCGTCCGCGCGCACCGATCTCGGCGGTCCGGAGCTCACCAGTGGCACCGAGGTGCTGGCCGTGCTGGGCGCCATCGCCCCCGGGCAGGTCGAGGCCCTGTGCTCGCGCCACCCCGCCGGGGGCCACGCGGTGCTCTGCGACACCGCCACCTGGGATCCCGCGGGCGGTCGCAGCAGCGCCGTCGAGAGCACGTCGGCGCTGCGCCGCGCGGGCTGGCACGTCGCGGTGGCCACCGCGGCCATGACGCCGGCACACGTGTGGGACCAGCTGGTCGCAGGCGCCGCGCCCGCATTCTCGGGTCGGCGATGACGCGCCCCGCTCCCCCACCCCGGCAGCGCCGGGACCAGGAGGCCCCGCCGCGCAGCCGGGCCGCCACCGCCACGGTCCCGCGCCAACGCCCGGCCGCAGAGGAGCCGGTACGCCCCTCCGCCCAGGAGCCCGCGCCGCCGCCCGCCCCGGAACCGGCTGCGCCGGCACGTCGCGTGCCGTGGGTCGCCACGCTCGCGAGCGGCGTGGCGGTGCTGCTGGCCGGTGGTCCGGTCACCGCCGTCATCCAGGGCACCTCCTGGTTCGGGTACGCGCTCGTGGCCGTCGCGGTCGTGGTCGCCGCAGGTCTGCTGCTGCACCGCCTCGGTCCCGTCGTCACCGTGATCGGCCAGTGCGCGGCCGTGCTCGTCGTCCTCACGGTCTTCTTCGCCGACGGTGCCCTGCTCGGGTTCCTGCCGGGCCCCGCGGCGTTCGGCCACTTCGGCGCGCTCGTCACCGGTGCGGGCCAGCAGATCAACACGAGCACGGCCCCCGTCGCGGCCACCCCGGAGATCCTCTTCCTCCTCACGGCCGCGTTCGGGCTGCTCACGGTCGGCGTGCACGGGGCCGCGGTCCTCGCGGGCGCCCCCGCGGCGGCCGGGGTACCGCTGCTCGCGGTCTTCGCGGTGCCGGCGGCGCTGGCCGACCAGATCCTGCCGTGGTGGGCCATGGCGGGCGCCGCCGTCGGCTTCGGCCTGCTGCTGGTCGCCGCAGGCGCGTTGCACAGCCAGCTCACCGGGGGCACCGCGCTCGTGGCCTGTGCCGTCGTCGTAGCGCTCGGCGTCGGCGCCGTCACCCCGTTCATCGGCACGGCCGGGCGGTTCGCGGGCGACGGTGGGAGCGGGCCGGCCGGCTCGATCGGCCTCACGCCGTTCACGGCGCTGCGCGGGCAGCTCGAGCAGGCCACCCCAGCCGAGCTGTTCGAGGTGCGCGGCCTCCGGCGCCCCACCTACCTGCGCGCGCTCACCCTGCGCCAGTACGTCCCCGACCGGGGGTGGGAGGCCACCCGGCCCGCGCCCGGGATCCCGCTACCGGGCCCCGTGCAGCAGCAGCCGGACGTGCCGGGTGACTTCGTCGACGTCGAGATCAGCAACGAGGCCTTCCGCGACTACTGGCTGCCGCTCTACGGCGAGCCCATCGACGTCGCCGACCTCCCCGAGACCCAGTGGCTCTACGACGCCTCCAGCGGCACCGGCTACACCGGCAGGCCCCGCCAGGAGGACGGCTGGCGGCAGCGCGCGATCCTCCCCACCCCCTCGATGCAGGAGCTGCGCGCCGCCCAGGGCATCGAAGGCGTGGGGCTCGAGTACCTCGACACCACGGGCGTCGACCCGCGCGTCGGCAACATCGCGCAGGAGGTCATCGGCAACGCGGGCCCCGGCTTCGACCGGGTGTTCGCCATCCAGAGGTGGTTCGCCGGTCCCGGCTCCCAGTTCACCTACAGCCTCCAGACCAAACCCGGCTCCGGCGACGACGCGCTCGTCGAGTTCCTGACCGTCGGCAAGACCGGCTACTGCGAGCAGTTCGCCTCGGCCATGGCCGTGATGCTGCGGACCGTCGGCGTGCCGGCGCGGGTCGCGATCGGGTTCACGGCGGGCACCGACCAGGGTGACCACCGCACGATCACCACGGCCGACGCGCACGCGTGGGTGGAGGCGTGGTTCCCGCGCATCGGCTGGACGGCGTTCGACCCCACTCCCCTCACCGACGGCCGCCGGATCGACCCGCCCTACGTGGCGGAGGCCGAGTCCGAGCAGGCGAACCAGGAGAGCGACCAGGCCGAGGCGGCGCCCACCCTCGAGCCGCAGCCGGCCGACGAGCAGGCCCCTGAACCCGTCACGCCCGAGGCGGACCAGCCGGAAGCGGCGGCGCCGTCCGCCGTCTCCCCTGGCGTCGACATCCCGCTGTGGCCGTTCATCGCCGCGCTCGTGGCGGCGGTGGCCGCGCTAGTACCGGCGATGATGCGGATCCGCGATCGCAGACGCCGGCTCGCCGCCGTGGCCCGCGGCGGCGAGGAAGCCGCCGGGGCGGGCTGGGAGGAGCTCCTCGCCGAGTCGACCGACCGCGGTGCCGAGTGCCCGCCGAGCGACACCGTCCGCGCAGCGGCCCGCCGCCTGGTGCGCGAGCACAACCTCGAGCCGGACGCCCAGCAGGCGCTGCGTCAGGTGATCGGGGCGGTCGAGGCGAGCTGGTTCGGCGGAACCCACCCCGGCCCGGGTGAGCTCGACGTGCCGGTGCGCGCGGTGGCGGCCGGGATCGCGGCGGGCAGCGGGCTGTCGCTGCGGGGCAGGCTCCTGCCCCGGTCGGTGGTGCAGCGCGTGCGGGCACGCCGGTCGGAGTCGCAGGCCCGGGCGGGCACCCGCTCCGAGGCCGTCACGACCCGCTGAAACTCACGGCGCGGAAACGCGCCCGGGCGAACACACCCTTGAAACACACCACGGACTCCGCACATACCGGACTGGGATGTGCGGAGTCCGCGGGATGCGTGCTGCCGGTTATTCCTGCTCGAAGCGGCGGCGGAAGCGCTCTTCCATCCGACCGGTGAAGCGGTTCTTGTCCGGCTCGGCGTTCTTCGCCGGTGCGGCCTGGCCGTTCGCGCCCACCGATGTGACGGCGAGTACGGCTCCTCCGAGCATCATGAGGAACCCGACCACGCTCAGCACCGGGAAGCTGCCCAGCCACAGCTGGGGTACGGCTACGCCGACGACGAGCAGCACGAGGCCGACGACGAAGAGCGCGACGCCCTGGAGGCGGCGGCGACGCGTCGGCTTGCGCAACCGTCCACCACGCACGGTCGACGCGAACTTCGGGTCCTCGGCGTAGAGAGCGCGCTCGATCTGTTCGAGCAGCCGCTGCTCGTGCTCGGAGAGGGGCACGGCTTCACCTCCGGCACTGTTCATCCTGTCGGGTCATATTCCATGGTGCCGGAACGACGCGACGAGCGCCCAGGCTGGGCGTCTGATGATGAGGATACGAGCCAGAACGCCCGCCGACTACCCGGACTCGTCGAGCGGACGGGTCGATCTTTCCCGATCATCGGACGCGCACGGTGACCGGGCGCTCCCTGGAGCCTCCCGGGCGGCATCATCCCAGGTGCGAGACCCGGAAACGGGTGGGTACGCCGGCGGACACGCCGCGTGCCGACTCCGTCACATGCGGTCCGGCGCGGCGCGACACCGCCGTGTCACGGCCGTGATCGTGCCGTGATCTCCTCCGTGCGCCGTCGACGAGCGGCGCAACCGGTGCGCCGAAGCGCGCCCCGGGCCCTGCGTCAGACGCGGCGGGCCATGGCGTGCAGGCGGGCGGCGACGTCGAGCAGCGGCGCAGCGGCGGCGGCCAGGTGCTCCAGCTCGGCCACCTCCCGCGCGGCGGACGGGCCGCCGTCGCGGACGGAGCCGGGGATCCAACCGTCCAGCACACCGTCGCCCTGCAGCACATCGACCCGCAGCGGGCCGGCCGACTCCAGGAGCGCGCGCAAGGTGCCGGCGTCGAGCCGCCTGCGCAGCGCGTCGTCGGGTCCGAACCGCCCGTCGGGGTCGACCAGCAGCGCCCGAGCCTCGGCGAGCCTGCCGGCGAGGGCGCGTGCCAGCACCGCGGCATAGCGCCCGGCGACGAGCACCGAGACCGCCCCTCCCTCGGCCGTGGCGGTGGCGAGAGCGGACACCGCGGCCGCGGCGTCGTCCACGACCTCGAGCAGGCCGTGGCCGAGGACCAGGTCGGCGCCTCCGGCCGGGGCGACGTCGGCGAGCGCGTCCACATCGCCCTGCACCGGCGTGACGAGCTCGTGCACCCCCGCGTCCCGCGCCCTCCGCTGGAGAGCGGCGAGCGCGTTCGGGCTGTTGTCCACGACGGTGACCGCACAGCCGAGGCGCGCGAGCGGCACCGCCCACGCACCACTGCCGCCGCCGACGTCGAGCACGCGGGGGACCTCCCCCGGCCGCCGGTCGCGCACGCTGGTGATCTCGGCCGCGAGGGTGCGGTGCACCGCGCCGCCGTCGACGCCGGCCACCTCGGCCGCCGGGCCACTCACCATGCGAGCATCACGGGCGCAGCCTAGTGGTTCCGACCGGGTCTCCGGCCGCGGCCGGGTGTTCGGCGCGCCCACCGGGGCGCCGCTCGATGCGGGAGCGGACCGGACATCACGATCTGCATCACCCCGGCCGGCGTCGACCTGAGCAGGGGTTCCACCTGCCGCCGAACCCGTTCACGTCGTCCTCGCGGGTGCGAATCGTGGCGGGCGCCCACCTCCCTGTGACAGAACGAGTTCGGGCTGCGCGTCCACAGCTCCCGGTCGGGGGCGTTGCCCCCACCCGAACGAGGTAGGTTGATCGCCGTGCTGGTGGTGGCCACATTGAGCTTGAAGGGCGGGGTCGGGAAGACCACCGTCGCGCTCGGGCTCGCCGGTGCGGCGCTGCAGCACGACGTGCGCACGCTCGTGGTGGACCTGGATCCCCAGGCCAACTCGACGATCGCCCTCGACCCGGCGCCCACCACGGCCACGGTGGCCGACGTGCTCGACGAGCCGCGCCGCTCGGTGCTGCACAGCGCGATCGCCCGGAGCGGCTGGGGTGACGCCGTGGACGTGCTCGTCGGCGCCGAGCAGACCGAGCGGCACAACCATCCCGACCCGAGCCCCAAGCAGCTGGACCAGCTGCGGCGGGCGCTGCAGCGGCTCACGCACCCCGAAGGGCTGCTGGGCGACCGCATCGGCGACGGTGCCGACGAGCCGTACCGGCTGGTGATCATCGACTGCCCGCCGTCGCTGGGGCAGCTCACCCGGAGTGCGCTCGCCGCGGCACACCGCGCGGTGCTGGTGACGGACCCGACGATGTTCGCGGTGTCGGGCGTGCAGCGCGCCTTCGACGCCGTGCAGACCGAGCGCCAGCGGGGCAACCACGACCTGCAGCCGCTCGGCGTGCTGATCAACCGGGTGCGACCGCGCAACACCGAGCACGAGTTCCGGATCAGCGAGCTGCGGGAGCTGTTCGGCCCGCTCGTGCTCACCGGGGTGCTGCCCGACCGCTCGGCCATCCAGCAGGCCCAGGGCGCGTGCATGCCCATCCAGCGCTGGGACACGCCCGGCGCGCGGGAGGCCTCGGCCGTGTTCACCCTCCTGCTGGGCCGGGTGCTGCGCAGCGACCGCCGCCGCGACCCGTCCGAAGCGCTCGCGGCACCGCCCGCCACCCGCTGACGACACGATCAGCGAGCGGAACTCAGCGCACCGGAACCGACGCCGTGACGAGGCCGACGAACTGTTCGGCCTGGCGCAGCATGTCGTCGGCGTCGCGCTTTCCCACGAGCCGGGCGATCCCCGCCTCGGCCGCCGCCCGGGTGGCCGAGCAGGCCGAGAAGAAGGCCGCCCACTCGGCGAGCTCCGGCGCGACCTCGGCGAGCAGCTCCCATACGTTGCGGGTGGCGCCGCGCCGGGGCTGCGGGCGCGCCCGCACCGCGAGCACCGCGGCCCCCGCGCGTAGCGCGGCCAGGTAGGCCGCCGGGTAGCGGTGCAGCGGGTCCTCGGCCCGGTGGGCCTCCGCGAGCCCGTCGGCCGCCTGGCGCAGCAGCCCCAGGGCAGCACGGGACGTGGGCGCAGCGGCCGGACCGGGGCCGGGTCGGGCCCGCGCCGGCCCCGTGCGCTGCGTGGGCACACGTGCCGTTGTCGTGATGGTCATCGTCGCCTCCTCCATGCCTCTCAGTCGGCAACCCGAACGAGGTCCCACACGCCGGGGCCGGCGCGCATGCGCAGCACGAACTCCCGGGCGGGCGCCTCCGGCTCGCCCGCGGACCTGGCCAGCACCCGCCAGCACCGGAGCCGGTCGCCCCCGACCGGCATGGGCGACGGGAACGGCCACGGCGACTCCTCGATCCAACGCTCCCGCACGTCCGTGATCAGGTAGCGCGGGCCGCGCCGCATCGGCCTGCGCTGGAACTCGACGGGCTCACCGTCCTGCCACCGCACCTGCACCGGCGTGGGCTGGCGCGATCCGAAGAGGTTGAACGGACTCATCGCACACCCTCACTCACCGGCATACGCTCCTCCCCCGGCACGGTTCGCCGCACCCGGTGGCGGGGCGCTTCCCCCGCCCCACCGACCGGGGCGTCGAGATCGAACGCATGTTCGACCGATGTCCAGTGAAGCGTGCCGCGGCTTCTGCGTCAAGTCCGGGCCACCGCGGTGTGCCCGGGCCCCCGGACGTGGTGAGATGGACGGGTGACCAGGGCTCCGGCGCGCCAGCTCGTCCGGCTCGGGCCGGACGATCTCGCCGACCGGCTCACCGAGGCGCTGCACGTCTACGTCTCCGCGATGGGCTATCCCCCCAGCACCGCGCGCCACCGGCGCACGCTGTGGCTCGAGCACGTGCGAAGGCCGGGCTGGCGCGCGGTCGGCTGGCTCGACGCAGCGGGTTCCCTGCTCGGCATCGCCTACGGGTACGCGGGCGGGCCCGGTCAGTGGTGGTACGAGGAGGTGCGCCGCGGGCTCGCCACCGCGGGCCCGGAGGCCCAGCGCTGGCTGGAGGACTACTTCGAGCTCACCGAGCTGCACGTCCGCCCCGACGCGCAGGGCCTCGGGCTCGGCGAGTCGTTGCTACGGGCGCTGCTCACCGACGTCCCGAACGCGCGCGTGCTGCTGTCCACCCCCGAGTACGGCGCCGACGTCCCCGGCCGTGCATGGCGCCTCTACCGGCGCACCGGCTTCCAGGACGTCCTGCGCCAGCACCGCTTCACCGGCGACGCCCGCCCGTTCGCGGTGCTCGGCCGCACGCTCCCCCTGTCCCCGTCCAGCTGAACGCGCGGGGACGCCGGCGTCGGATCGCAAGTCGTGATCACGAGTCGGCAGGACTCGATGTGGCGGGTGGGTGGAGGGCGGTGACGCCCGCGAGGACGAGGTCGATGCCGGCGAGGAACTGTTCGCGGTCGTCGTGCTCGCGCATCTGGTTCGCGACGGCCCGGATGAACGGGTAGTCGTCGGGGTCGAGATCTCGCCATGCCCTGGATGCGGTGTCGAGGAACTCGGCGCGGTCAGCTTCGGACCCGGGGACGCTGCCGTCGCCGGTGGCCTGCGAGTTCTGGGTGGTGGCGCCGAGGATGTAATGGACGAGCGTCGAGGTCGTGGTGAACCAGTCGCCCTGCGGCACGCCCAGCGTGCGGACCGGCCGGCCGATGCCTTCGAAGATCCGCAACGTCACCGGCCCCCATGGCTTGCGGGTGAGCTGCACCGCGAGCTGGGCGGCGAGCCACGCGTGTTCGGTGACCGCGTCGAACAGGCCGAGTGCGACGGCGCGGATCTCGTCCTGGGGCGTGCCCGCGGCCTCGGCGGGCTGGGTACGCGGGGCCAGCGCGGTGGCGACGACGGTGTCGGTCGCGGCCTCCAGCAGCTCGTCCATGTTGCCGATGTGCCAGTAGATCGCGCCGGGACCGGTGGCCAGGCGGCCGGTCAGCGCCCGGACCGTCAGGGCACCCTCCCCCACCGCGTCCAGCAGCTCGACCGCTGTCTCGACGATGCGCTCCCGCGTGAGCACCTGCCTGCGTCGCTGTGACTGCCGGGTCCGCATGGCCATGCCGACATTCTCACAGGCTTGGAGCGTCGATCCAACATGGAGTACCGTTCCATTACTGGAGCGACGCTCCATAGAAGGAGGCTCGACGTGCATGACGTCGTGATCGTGGGTGCCGGTCCGGTGGGCCTGTTCCTCGCCGGTGAGCTCGCGCTGGCGGGCTGCTCGGTCCTGGTGCTGGAGCGGGAGCGGGAGCGGGAGCGGGAGCAGACATCGCCGTGGAAGGCGCTCCCGCTGGGGATGCGGGGCCTGAACGCCGGATCGGTCGAGACGTTCTACCGCCGCGGGATGCTGGCAGAGCTGCTGAGAGCCTCAGGAGCCGACGGGGAGCAGATCGGCGCGGACCCGGACGCGCACGAGCCGCCGGCTCCCCGTGGAGTGAGCCACTTCGCGGGCATGCGGCTCGACCCGGCCCGCATCGACGCCGCCGCCCTCCCGTTCCGGCTGCCCGGCCCGGCGATGGAGGGCATCATCACCAGCCTCGACGCGGTCGAGGCGGTGCTGACCGAGCGGGCCGTCGGGCTCGGCGTGCAGATCATGCGGGGCGTTCCGGTCGAGGCCGCGACCCAGGACGGCGACACCGTCGTGGCACGAGCAGGCGGGCGCGGCCACCGGGCGCGCTGGCTCGTGGGGTGCGACGGCGGACGCAGCACGGTGCGCGAACTGGCGGGCTTCGACTTCGTCGGCACCGAACCGCTGTTCACCGGCTACGCCGCTCGCGTCACCTTCGCCGATCCGCAGGAGCTGGACCTGGGCTTCAACCTGACGCCGACCGGCATGTACCTGCGGACGCCCTTCGAGGGACACCTGGGCATGATGGACTTCGACGGCGGCGCCTTCGACCGCTCGCAGCCGCTGACGCGCGAGCACCTCCAGACGGTCCTGCGCCGGGTCTCCGGCACCGACGCGACGCTCACCGAGGTCCACCTCGCCTCCAGCTTCACCGACCGCGCGATGCAGACCACGACCTACCGCAACGGCCGCATCCTGCTCGCAGGCGACGCCGCCCACATCCACTCCCCGCTCGGCGGCCAGGGGCTCAACCTCGGCATCGGCGACGCCGTGAACCTCGGCTGGAAGCTCGCCGCCACCGTTCACGGCACCGCACCGGACGGCCTGCTCGACACCTACACCGCCGAACGCCACCCGGTCGGCGCGGCGATCCTCGACTGGTCACGCGCCCAGGTCGCGACCATGAACCCCGGCCCCAACGCCCCGGCCCTGCGACGGCTGGTCCACGACCTGCTCGACACCCGCGACGGGACCACCCACGTGTACCGCAGCACCTCGGGACTGTCCCACCGCTACGACCGCGGCGGCGACGAGCCGCTCGTCGGCCGGACCGCCCCGGACTTCCGGCTCGCCGACGGCACCCGCCTCGGCGACCTGCTGCACGGAGGACACGGCGTGGCGCTCGACCTCACCACCGACCAGCGCCTGCACGACGCGGCGACGAGCTGGAAAGGCCGGGTCATCTACGCGGCCGGGCCGGTGAGCAACGACCTCGGTTTCAGCGCCCTGCTGATCCGACCCGACGGCGTCGTCGCCTGGACCGACGACTCCGACCCGGATCGCGAGGCGTTCCGGCACGCCGCGACCCACTGGTTCGGCGACCCGGCACCCTGACGGGACGAGCTGAACCGGGCACCACCGCGGCAGCGGCGTCCACCGAAGTCGGCGTGTGGCGGCCCACCTACCGCATGGACGACCCGGCCGTGCGGGCGCACGGTCCACGGCCCGGCGCCACGGGTTTGGCACCATGCACCCGTGTCCTCCTCCCGCCTCCGGATCCTGCCGCTGCTCGGACTGCTGCTCGCCGCGCTCGCGCTGAGCGGGTGCGCTCGGGTGCAGGCGGCGCTCGCGGTGCAGCCAGACGACACGGTCACCGGGCAGATCGTGGTGGCCACCCCCGAGACCGGGCCGGACGACAAGGGCCCGCCGATCACGCTGCCGCCGGACCTGGCGTCCGACGTCGACGTGTCGGCGTACCGCCAGGACGGCTTCACCGGATCCGTGCTGCGGTTCGACGGGCTGACGTTCGAGCAGACCGCTCAGCTCGCGCAGGCGGCCGGACCCATCGGGAACAAGGTGCGGTTCGAGATTCGCCGCGCGGGCAGCCGGGTGCTGATCGGCGGGGCCGTCGACCTCACCACGGTGTCGGTCGACCGCGCCGACTTCCAGCTCAAGATGAACTTCCCGGGCCAGATCGTGGAGTCCAACGGCGACGCCGACTCCAGCGAGGTGGCCTGGACGTTCACGCCCGGTGAGGTGGGCGACTTCTCGGCCGTGGTGACCTACCCCGACCCGCAGGCCCCCTCGCCCGTCAACTGGACGCTCGGGCTCGCCGCCATGGTGGGGCTCGCGTCCGCCGCGGTGGTGCTCCTGGCCCGCCGCACGCGCAACCCGCCGGTCAGCAACCCGTGAGGGCCGGGGCGGCTCGGCGGGCGCCCAGGCCGAGCCGCTGCACCAGCTCCACCGTGGCGAGCGAGCGGTTCAGCGTGTAGAAGTGCAGCCCGCGCACGCCCTCGGCGAGCAGGCGAGCGCACATCTCGGCGGTGACGTCCATGCCCTCGGCGCGGAACGCGGCCGGGTCGTCGGCGTAGCGCTCCATCCGCTGGACGAGCGCGGGCGGCAGTGGCGCGCCGGACAGCTCCGGACCGCGCCGCAGCGTGCGGATCGTGGTGAGCGGCATGATGCCGGGCAGGAGCGGCACGTCGCACCCGGCGGCGGCCAGCCGGTCGCGCAGCCGCAGGAAACCCTCGGGCTCCAGGAACAGCTGGCTGATCGCGAAGTCGGCGCCGGCGCGGATCTTGGCTACGAGCCGGGCGAGGTCGGTGTCGAGGTCGAGCGAGCGCGGGTGCCCGTAGGGGAAGGCTGCGACACCGACGCAGAAGTCGCCGAGCCTGCGCACGAGGCGCACGAGGTCGTCGGCGTACGTGAGGCCCTGCGGGTGCGGCACCCACTCACCGAGGGGGTCGCCGGGAGGGTCGCCGCGCACCGCGAGGACGTTCGAGATCCCGGCCGCGGCGTAGGCCCCGATCACCTGCCGCAGCTCGGCCACCGAGTGCGAGACGGCGGTGAGGTGCGCCATCGGCACGAGGGTGGTGTCGGTGGCGATCCGCGCCGTGGTGCGGATCGTGCGGTCACGGTTGGAGCCGCCCGCCCCGTACGTGACCGATACGAACGCCGGGTCAAGCGGCTCGAGACGCCGGATCGCACGCCACAGCTCGGCCTCCCCGGCCTCGTCCTTCGGCGGGAAGAACTCCACCGAGAACACGGGCCGCTCGCCGCTGATCCGCTGGGTGACCTTCACACACTGGAGCGTAGTCGCTCTGCCCGACGCGTCCGTTTCGCTCCCGCGGGTACCGACTTCCCTGGATCCGGCGACTCGCGGGCCTGGTGGGGCATGGTTACGCTCGCCCTGTGGCCCGCTCGACGCGACCCCCGCTCCCCCGCCCCCGACCATCGGGGTGGTCCCCGTGAGCCGCGCGGGCACCGTGCACCACCCACCGCCGGAACCCGGCTCCGGTGACGGGGGGCGCCCCGGCGGCTCCGAGGTCACCGCCGCCGTCGAGGCGGCGCTCACCACCTACCTGCGCAGCCGCACGGCCGATGCCGGCACGATCGACCCGGTGTTCGGGGAAGCCACCGAGGCGCTCGCCGACTTCGTCCTGCGCGGCGGCAAGCGGATCCGCCCCACGTTCGCCTGGTGGGGGTGGCGTGGCGCGGGAGGGCCGGTAGAGGCACCCGAGGCGCTGGCGGTGCTGCGCGCCATCAGCGCCCTGGAGCTGATCCAGGCCAGCGCGCTCATCCACGACGACCTGATGGACGCCTCCGCCACCCGGCGCGGCCGTCCCACCGTGCACGTCGAGTTCGCCCGCAAGCACGCCGCGGAGCGCTGGCGCGGCCAGCCCGCCCGGTTCGGGGCGGCCGCCGCGATCCTCCTGGGCGACCTCGCCCTCGCGTGGGCCGACGACATGCTGCACGCCGCGGGCCTGTCGCCCGCCGCCCTGCGCCGCGCGGCGCCCGCGTGGCGGGCGATGCGCACCGAGGTGCTCGGCGGGCAGTACCTCGACGTGCTGCACCAGTCCACCGGCGACATGTCCGTGCGGGCCGCTCTGCAGATCGACCGGTACAAGACCGCGGCCTACACCGTCGAGCGGCCGTTGCACCTCGGGGCGGCGATCGCCGACGCCCCGCCGGACCTGGTGGCCGCCTACCGCCGGTTCGGCGCCGACATCGGCGTGGCGTTCCAGCTGCGGGACGACCTGCTCGGGGTGTTCGGCGACCCGGAGGTCACCGGCAAGCCCGCAGGCGACGACCTGCGTGAGGGCAAGCGCACGCTGCTGGTGGCCGTCGCGGTGGAGCGGGCGGAGCAGCGGGGGCAGCACGACGCACGCCAGGCGATCATGGACGCCGTCGGCGACCCCAGGCTGGACGAGGCGGGCGTCGAGCGGGTACGCGGGCTGCTCACCGACCTCGGCGCCGTGCAGGCGGTCGAGCAGCGGATCGCCGCGCTCACCGGCTCGGCGCTGGACGCCCTGTCGGCCGCCGACGTCGAGGAGCCGGCCGCGTCGCAGCTCGCCGAGCTGGCGGTCACGGCCACGCGGAGACGCAGTTGACGCGGAGCTGCCGTTGAGCCGGGGCGTGCCCGGGCGCACCGACCACGTGGTGGTCGTCGGCGCCGGGCTCGCGGGGCTCTCGACCGCGCTCCACCTGCTCGGTGCCGGCCGGCGCGTCACCGTGCTGGAACGCGCCGAGCACCCGGGCGGCCGGGCCGGCCGGCTCGACCTGCGCTCGCCGCGCGGGACCTACCACGCCGACCCCGGCCCCACCGTGCTCACGATGCCCGAGCTGCTCGACGAGGCCTTCTCCGCCGTCGGGGAGAAGATCGACGAGCGGCTCGAGCTCGTACCGCTCGACCCCGCCTACCGGGCCCGCTTCGCCGACGGCTCCACGATCGACGTGCACACCGACGCCGAGGCGATGGCCTCCGAGGTCCGGGCCACCTGCGGAGCCGCGGCCGCCGCCGGGTACGAGCGGACGCGGGCGTGGCTCACCCGGCTGTACGAGGTGGAGATCCACCGGTTCATCGGCGCCAACCACGACTCGCCGCTGGGTCTCGTCGGTCCCGACCTGGCCCGGCTCGCCGCGCTCGGCGGCTTCGGCCGTCTCGGCCCGCGGGTGGCCCGGATGCTGCCCGACGAGCGGCTGCAGCGGATCTTCACGTTCCAGTCGCTGTACGCGGGCGTGCCGCCGCACCGCGCGCTCGGCGCGTACGGCGTGATCGCCTTCATGGACACCATCGCGGGCGTGTACTTCCCGCGCGGCGGCATGCGGCGGGTCGGGCAGGCGCTGGCCGACGCCGCGGTGAACGCGGGTGCGCGGATCCACTACGGACGCACGGCCACCGGTCTCGAGCGGCGCGGCGGACGCGTCACCGCGGTCCGGCACGCCGGCCGCGACGGCGCCGACGGCGAGCGCCTGCCGTGCGACGCGGTCGTCCTCACCCCCGACCTCCCGGTCGTCCACGACCTGATCGGGCGAGCGCCGCGACGCGCGGTGCCGCTGCGCTGGTCGCCGAGCGCGGTCGTGCTGCACGCCGGGCTGCGCACGCCGCGGCCGGAGCTCGCCCACCACACGATCTCGTTCGGCGCGGCCTGGCGCCGGACGTTCGAGGAGATCATCGACGAGGGTCGGCTGATGAGCGACCCGTCGATCCTGGTCACCCGGCCCACCGCAACCGATCCCGGACTCGCGCCCGCCGGGTCGGAGCTGGTCTACGTGCTGGCGCCGTGCCCGAACCTCGTGCGGGGCCGCATCGACTGGGCCCACGTCGGCCCCGCCTACCGCGACGAGCTGCTCTCCGTCCTCGCGGACCGCGGGATCGAGCTCAGGGCGGATCTCGACGTCTCCGACCTGGTCACGCCGGTCGACTGGGCCGCGGCGGGACACGCCGCGGGCACCCCGTTCTCCGCCGCCCACACGTTCGCCCAGACCGGGCCGTTCCGCCCCCGCAACCTGGTGCGGGGCGTGGAGAACGCCGTGCTCGCAGGCTGCGGCACGACCCCCGGCGTCGGGATCCCGCCGGTGCTGATCTCCGGGCGGCTCGCCGCACAGCGCATCACGGGTGCCGCTGACCTGCCGCCCTCGCGGGCGCGCAGGGTACCCACCGGGCGCTGACAGGGGTCGTGCGAGCATGGATCGCGTCATGAAGCCACCATCACCGGTCGACGGGTCGACGCTCCCCGACACGGCAGCGGAACGCGCAGCCGCGCCCAGCGGCGCGCCCGACATCCTCGACGCGCCGCCCCCCGTCGAACCCGGTCCTGCCCCCCGGCGATCGTGGCGCGACCGGTTCGGCCACCCGGCCCGCCGCCCGCTGCTCCTGGGGCTCGCCGCCGCGCTGATGCTGCTGATCGGCGGCTTCGGCGCGGGCGGGGTGCTGGTCCACGACCCGGTGCTCACCAACTCGCCGCTCGGCTTCTGGCGGTACGGGCACGGCCGCGAGCTGGCCAGCGTGCTCATGTACGGCGGCGTCGGCCTGATGGTGTGGGCGTGGATCCTGCTGGGCCGCGAGGTGCTCGCCCACCGGGCGCGTGGCCGCGCGGTGCTCACCACGGCCGCCGTCTGGACGGCGCCGATGCTGTTCGCACCGCCGCTGTTCACCCGCGACATCTTCAGCTACCTCGCCCAGGGCGGCCTGCCGCTGGCCGGATTCGACCCGTACGCGGTGGGCCCCGAGGCGTTGCCGGGGATCTTCGCCGACAACGTCCACTACTTCTGGCAGGACACCCCGGCGCCGTACGGGCCGCTGTTCATCCTGATCGCGAAGGCCGTCGCGTGGGTCACCGGCGACACGATCATCCTCGGCGTCGTGCTGATGCGCCTGGCGCTGCTGCCCGGCCTGCTGCTGTTCGTGTGGGCGCTGCCCGAGCTCACCCGCCGGCTCGGCGGCCGCGTGTCCGTCGCGCTGTGGGTGGCGGTCGCCAACCCCTTGACGGTCATCCACATGGTCGGCGGAGGCCACAACGACCTGCTCGTCGTCGGCCTGCTCGCCACCGGCGCGCTCATCGCGCTGCGCGGCAGGCACGCGCTCGGCATCGCACTCGTCACACTGGCCATGGCCGTGAAGGCGAGCGCCGTGATCGCGCTGCCGTTCCTCGTGCTGGTGTGGGCGGCACACATGTCCGGCTCGCAGCGGGCGCGCATCGCGAAGGCGATCGCGGCCGGTCTCGCCGTCTTCGTCGCGGTGTTCGCAGCCTGCACGTTCGCGGCCGGGGTCGGGCTGGGCTGGCTGCCCGCGCTGAGCGCCCCGTCGATGATCGTGAACTGGATGTCGCTCCCCACCGCGGTGGGCGAGTTCACCCACACCCTGCTCAGCGCCCTCGTCAACGTGCCGAAGCAGCCGTTCATCAACGTCTCGCGCGTGCTCGGCGGGATCCTGCTGGTCTACATCGCCGTGCGGCAGTGGCTGGCAGCGCGCGACGGCGGTCCGGACGCCGTGCGCCGCGCCGGTGTCGTGCTCCTGGCCACCGCCGTGCTCTCCCCCGCCATGCTGCCCTGGTACGTCAGCTGGGGCATGGCGCTGGTCGCGGCCACCGCCTGGTCGGTGCGCGCGCTGCAGATGACCGTCTTCGTGTCGGTGATGCTCACGATCTGCTACTACTCCAACGGCGAGGACGCCCTCTACAACCCGCCGTACCTCATCGCGTGGGGGCTGGTCGCGGTGCTCGCCGCGGTGTCGCTGGTGCGTCCCGACCCGCTGCGCCTGTCCGCCGGCGCGTGGCAGCGGCCCCGGCAGGAGTTCCCCGCGAACATCGTCGACGGTGCAGAGCAGCGCACGAGCTGAGCTCGACGCCGCCGGGATCACCGACCCGGCGCTGCGGGCCGGCTACGCCGTCTGCCGGGCGCTGAACGCGCACCACGGGCGTACCTACTTCCTCGCCACCCGGCTGCTCCCCGCCGCGCGCCGGCCCGCGGTGCACGCGCTGTACGGCTTCGCGCGCTACGCCGACGAGATCGTCGACGACCTCGGCGACGCCCGCCCCGTCGCCGAGAAGGCGGCCCAGCTCGACCTGTTGGGCACGCAGCTGCAGCAGGCGCTGGCCGGGGAGCGGGCGGAGCACCCGGTGCTCGCCGCCGTCGCCGACACCGCCCGCCGGTACGCGCTCGATCCCGCCCACTTCGTCGACTTCCTCGCGTCGATGCGGATGGACACCGAGGTCACCGAGTACGCCACGTTCGACGAGCTCGGCCGGTACGTGCACGGCTCGGCCGCGGTGATCGGCCTCCAGATGCTGCCCGTGCTCGGCACCGTGGTGCCGCGGGAGGAGGCCGAGGACCCGGCCGCGGCGCTCGGCGTGGCGTTCCAGCTCACCAACTTCCTGCGCGACGTCGGTGAGGACCTCGACCGGGGCCGCGTCTACCTGCCCGCCGCGGAGCTGGCGGCGTTCGGCGTCGACCGCGATCTCCTGACCTGGTGCCGCCGCACCCGCACCCGCGACCCGAGGGTGCGCAGAGCGCTGGCCCACCTGGGCGCGCACACCCGCGCGGTGTACCGACGCGCCGAGCCGGGTGTCGGGATGCTCGAACCGGTGTCCCGCGAATGCGTGGCCTGCGCGTTCAGGCTCTACCGCGGCATCCTGGACCGGATCGAGGCCGTCGACTACGACGTCCTGAACCGCCGGGTCTCGGTCCCCCCGCGCACCCGGGCGGCCGTGGCCGTCCCCGGGCTGCTCCGCGCCCTGCTAGCGCGCGCCCGCGCGTGAGGGATCGCATGTTCCGCGAGTCGCGCTGTGGGTGTGCGCGAGTCGCGGTGCGTGCAGGCGTCAGAAGGCCATCGCTTGGGCTCTGCGCTTGACCTCGCGGTGCCGGCCGGCGCGCAGTGACGCGACCGGGGTGCCCGGCAGCGAGTCGTCCTCCGCGAAGAGCCAGCGCAGGATGTCATCGTCTGCGTAGCCGCCGTCCCTCAGGACGGTGATGGTGCCCGACAACCCCTTGATCACCGCGCCGTCGTCGCCGAGGAAGTCGGTCGGGACGACGACTCCCCCGTCGCGCCGGAACGACAGCAGATGGCCGTCGCGCACGAGCTGATGCACCCGGGAGACCGGCTGACCCAGCCGCTGCGCCATCTCCGCGATGGGCAGGGTCGCGATGTCCGCCGACAGCCCGACAACGTCGTTCACGGGGCGATACGATGCCACAGGCGCGCCGCGTGGGAGAAGCGGAAAGCTCGGACGGTACCGTCATCGCGTGAACGCCCCGGCTGCCGCGCTGCTCGACGCGCGCTACCGGGTGGGCTCGTTGCTCGCCCGCGGCGGAATGTCCACCGTGTACCGCGGCACCGACACGCGGCTCGACCGGCCGGTCGCGATCAAGGTGCTGGATCCCCGGCTGGCCGCCGATCCCGCGTTCCGCGGCAGGCTGGAGCGCGAGGCCCGCTCCGCGGCGCGCATCGACCACCCCGCCGTCGTCGACGTCTACGACCAGGGGCAGGCCCCCACCGGTGCCGGCACCGGCCTCGGTGGCGACGGGCCGTTGCTGTTCCTCGTCATGGAGCTGGTGGAGGGCGGCACGCTGCGCGACGTCCTGCGCGCGCGGGGCCCACTCGGGGTCCCGGCCGCGTTCGCGGTGATGGAGCAGGTGCTCTCCGGCCTGTCGGCGGCCCACCGGCTCGGTCTGGTGCACCGCGACGTGAAGCCGGAGAACGTGCTGATCAGCCGCACGGGCGAGGTCAAGGTCGCCGACTTCGGCCTGGTCACCGCGAGCGCACAGGCGGGCGCCAGCACGGCCGGGATGATCATGGGGACGGTCGCGTACCTCTCCCCCGAACAGGTCGCCACCGGCAAGGCCGACGCGCGCAGCGACGTCTACGCGGCCGGCATCATGCTGTACGAGCTGCTCACCGGGGCACCGCCGTACGGCGGCGACACGGCGATCTCGGTGGCGTACCAGCACGTGAACTCCGAGGTGCCGCCGCCGTCGCAGATCGCAGGCGAGGTGCCCCCCGAACTGGACGAGCTCGTACTGCGCAGCACCCGGCGCGACCCCGCCGTCCGCCCGGCCGACGCGGCGGCGATGCTCGCCGAGCTGCACCGGGTGGCCGTGCACCTGGACGTCCCGCGCGTGCCGCCGCCCGTGCCGCCGCCGCGTCCGGTCGAGGAGCAGGACACCGTGCCCGCCGCGCCACAGCGCCTCGCCGCCGGAACCACCGGAACCGGGGTGGGTACGGCGGTGAGCGCCGCCCTTCCCGTCCCGGGACCGCGGGGCACCCGCGCCCTCCCCCGCCCCGACGACGGCGGCCCGCCGCCGCACGTGCGCGCCCGCAGGCGCAGCCGCCGGGCCTTCGCGGTGTGGACGGCGATCGTCCTCGTGCTGGCACTGCTCGTCGGGGTCACGGCGTGGTGGCTGGGCAGCGGGCGCTGGACGGAGATGCCGAGCCTGGTGGGGTTGGAGGCCGTGGCGGCGCAGCGGCTCCTCAGCGAGTCCGATCTCGTGGGGCGGGTGACCGAGGCCTACGACGACGAGGTCGCCGAGGGCCTCGTCAGCGCCACCGACCCGGCGCCGCTCGCGGAACTGCTGCGCGGCACCATCGTGCAGATCACCGTGTCGACCGGACGTCCCACGGTGCCCCAGATCGCGGCGGGCACCTCGGTGGCGGACGCCGAGCAGGCGCTGCGCGCCGCCGGTCTCACGCCCGTGCGCAGCTCCGGGGACACCGACGACAGCGAGTCGGTGCCCGCCGGCGCCGTGCTGCGAACCGACCCGAAGGCCGGCACCGCGCTGCGGGTCGGCCAGCCGGTGACGATCGTGGTGAGCAGCGGCGAGTCGGACACCGTGAAGGTGCCCGACGTGGTCGGCAAGGACTTCGACGACGCCGCCGAGATCCTCGAGGAGCTCGACCTGCGCGCCAAGGGCCGTAGCGTGATCCCGTTCCTCGGCCGCAGGGACGGCCAGGTGGTGGAGCAGAGCCCGCGGGCAGGCGCGACGGTGGAGCGGGAAACGACGGTCACGCTCACGACGGTCTAGACGGTGTCCTGGTCGCCGCGGCTCGAGGTCTCCGGGCTCGAGGTGTGCCTTCCCAGGGCCTCCTGGCGTCGGCATCTCCTTGTCCTTGTTCGTCGCGCACCCCGTTTCGGCTCACGCACCCCGATTCGGTCCATGCGACCGGTCGCCGGGATGCATCAGCCAAGAAGGGGGCGTGAGCTGCGAAGATCACCAGTTGGGTGCGTTTCCCGACGCAGGGCGTCGGTTTTCGCGCCGAAGCCGTGATCTTGGTGGTGAGACCGGCCTTCGGTGGCGCCGCGCGCCGAAGGGGGCAGGCCTGCAGCCTGCCCGCGAAGCGGGCCCAGAGGGGCCGCAGAGGCTCACGGGTCAAGGGTCGCGCAGCGATCGCGAAGCGACGCCGCAGGCGCCCTTGAGGCGTGAGGGGCGGCCCCGCACCATGCGCGGCGCCACCGAAGGCCTGGTGGAGGTTGGCCTGGATGATGCGCGGCGCTGCGAAAAAGGCCTGGTGAGTGATGTCGGCTCGAGACCATCGGACGCCGGCCCGCCCGATCGCGCAGCCGGCGCGGCGATCAGCCGCGCAGCATCTCCGCCACGAGGAACGCGAGCTCCAGCGACTGCTGGGTGTTCAGGCGCGGGTCGCAGGCGGTCTCGTAGCGGCCGGAGAGGTCGGCGTCGGAGATCTCCTGGGCACCGCCGAGGCACTCGGTGACGTCCTCGCCGGTGACCTCGACGTGGATGCCGCCCGGGTGGGTGCCGAGCGCGCGGTGGACCTCGAAGAAGCCCTGCACCTCGTCGACGATCCGGTCGAAGTGGCGGGTCTTGTAGCCGGTGGTGGACTCGTGGGTGTTGCCGTGCATCGGGTCGCACTGCCAGATGACCTTGTGCCCGGACGCCTCGACCTTCTCCACGATCGCCGGCAGCACGTCCCGGACCCGCCCGTTGCCCATGCGGCTGACGAGCGTGAGGCGGCCCGGCGTGGCGTGCGGGTCGAGCCGTTCGACGTACTCGACGGCCAGCTCCGGCGTGGTGGTCGGGCCGATCTTCAGCCCGATCGGGTTGGAGAGCAGCTCTGCGAACGCGATGTGGGCGCCGTCGAGCTGGCGGGTGCGCTCCCCGATCCACAGGAAGTGCGCCGAGAGGTCGTACAGCCGCGGTTCCGGGCGGGTGACGTCCAGGCGCAGCAACGAGCGCTCGTAGTCGATGAGCAGCGCCTCGTGGCTGGCGTAGAACTCGACGCTGTGCAGGTTGTGGTCATCCACGCCGCACGCCTGCATGAAGTTGAGGGCGCGCTCGATCTCGGTGGCGATGTCCTCGAACCGCTCCCCGGCGGGAGAGGTGCGCACGAAGTCCTTGTTCCAGTCGTGCACCATCGTGAGGTCGGCCATGCCGGTGGCGGTGAGCGCCCGCACCAGGTTCATCGCCGCGCCCGCGTTGGCGTAGGCGCGCACCATGCGGGACGGGTCGGGCACCCGGGCCTCCGGGGTGGCCACGAGCGAGTTGACGATGTCACCGCGGTAGGACGGCAGGCCCAGCGCGTCGACGGGGGCGCTGCGCGGCTTGGCGTACTGACCCGCGATCCGGCCCACCTTGACCACGGGCAGCGAGGCGCCGTAGGTCAGCACGATCGCCATCTGCAGCAGCGTGCGGATGGTGGCCCGGATGTGCGGTTCGGTGTTGTCGACGAACGTCTCGGCGCAGTCGCCGCCCTGCAGGAGGAACGCCTCGCCCCTCGCAACGGCTGCGAGCCGCTCCCGCAGCCGGTCGACCTCCGGCGGCAGTGTGACCGGGGGCACACTCTCGAGCACGGTGCGGACGTGGGCGACGTGCTCGGCGTCTGGCCACTCGGGCTGCTGCGCGGCCGGGCGGGACAGCGCGTCGTCGAGACGGGCCCGCAGGTCAGGGGGCAGCGGAGGCAACTCGGGCAGCACCTCGACCGGTGCGTCGACCGTCCAGTTCACGAGGACCAAGAGTAGGACCTGCCGTGACCACCCGTTCGGCCGGATTCCATTCCGGCTCCCTGGGAACTCTCGTGCATGTCGACTCTATTGTGGATTGTCGCAGTGATCCTCGTCGTCGCAGGCGTGCTCTCGCTCCTGCGCGGGCAGATGCTCTGGGGAATCGTGCTCATCATCGTCGGGCTGCTCGTCGGCCCGGGCGGCGTGAGCATCTTCACGTAGACGATCCGGACCTGATCCAGCGTCAGCGGGCGGCCACCGCCGCCTCGATCGCCTCCCAGCGCCTGCGGTTGAGCCGCGCATCGGCAAGTGCGTCGTGCGCGTCGGCCGTGGGCGGTGGGAGCGGTGGCCGCCCCGCCTCCTCCCAGCGCTGCCGCAGCTCCCGCGTGAAGCGCGGCAGCGCTCGCGGCAGCGCCGGCATGGCGCCCCACAGCTGGCAGAGCGCCACGTGGTCGTACGCCGCGATCCAGGCCCACAGCTCCACGTCCCCCGGCGCCGCGGTGAGGAACTTCAGCAGGTCGGCGCGCAGCTGAGCGCGTGAGCACCACGCCGGATCCGCTGGTGAGGGCAGCTTCGGCAACACGTTGGCACGAACCCACGCCCCCGCCCGGCTCGGGTCGAACTCGGTGGACACCGCGTAGAACTCACGCCCGTCCTCCCCGACCACGCCGATCGACACCAGGTCGATGGTCGTCCCGTCCTCGATGAACTCGCAGTCGTAGAAGAACCGCACGTCGAGAGGTTAGTTGACGATGCTCATCACATGTGCGGCGCCGGCCCGTCCGGCGGTCTAGTCGTCCTTCTCGTCTTCCGGCTGCGCCTTGTCCGCGTCGGCCGGATCCTTGTCCGCGTCCCTCTCGTCGTCCGTCTCGGCGGCTTCCGCGTTGGCGGCGCCGGCCGCGGCGCCCGGAGCGGACGTCTTCGGCGCGGACTCGGCCGCAGGCTTCCCGCTCGTGGTGACGGTCCCGTTCACGGCCGCGCCTGTCGGACGAGGAGCCGCCGGCGCCGGTGTCCGGGTCGTCCGCGGTCGCTGGGTGGGCCGCGCCACCGGCTCCCGTACCGGCTCGGGCTGCGGCTCGACCTCGGGCTCGGGGTCCGGGGACGGCGCAGGCGCGACCGGCGCGGCCTGCGGAGCAGCCGCGGCGGACGTCGGCACCGGCTGCATCAGCCCGGTGAAGCTCTGGCGTTGGGCCGTGGGGCCCTGCAACCACGACGCCCACGTGCTGGTCGCCGTGATCACGACGACGGCGACGACGGCGAACACCGCCCACGGTGCCGCGCCCGCCCACCTGCCGGGCGGCTCGGGGGCGGGCCCGACCACGAGGCGTGGGAGCTCGGTGGTGGGACGGTCGTCCAGCACCGCGACGGCAACCGGGTTCTCCTCGACCTCGTCGAGGACCGGATCGGCCGGCTCGTCGTCGTCCACGGGGTCGGAACCGAGCAGGACGTCCTCGTGCTGCGCGCCGACGAGTGCGTCGTCGGCGCGCAGGGGGTCGTCCGGCTCCGCCACACCCGACCATCGCGCCACACCCGCACGGTATTACCCGCTCGTAGGGCGGGCTGACCTGGGGTGGTGCTAGCTCGCCCGGGTGCCCGGCACCCGGCTCGCTCCGCGACCGTCGTCGCCCTCGCCGTCGGTGGGGATCGGCGGCGTGGGGGTGGCGGCGGCGCCGGACTCCGCGGCCGCCGCCTTCTCCTTCACCGACGCCGCGTACAGGTCGACGTAGGTCTGACCGGTCAGCTCCATCAGGGCGTACATGATCTCGTCGGTCATCGAGCGCTCGATGAACCGGTCGCCCGCCATACCCGCGTACCGGGAGAAGTCCAGCGGGGGGCCGATCTTGATGCGGACCTTGCGCGGTCGCCACATCCGTGACCCGATGGGGTTGACCTTGTCGGTGCCGATCATCGCCACCGGGATCACCTTGACGTTCGCCTCGAGCGCCATCCGCGCCACGCCGGTCTTGCCCTTGTAGAGGCGACCGTCGGGCGATCGGGTGCCCTCGGGGTAGATGCCCAGCAGGTTGCCCTCGCGCAGCAGCCGGACGGCGGTGTCCATCGCCGCCTGCGCCGCCGACCCGCCGGAGCGGTCGATCGGCACCTGGCCCACGCCGGTGAAGAAGATCTTCTTGAACCAACCGACGAGGCCCGGCTGGGTGAAGTACTCGCGCTTGGCAAGGAACGTGATGCGCCGGGGCACGAGCAGCGGCAGGAAGAACGAGTCGGCGACGGCGAGGTGGTTGCTCGCCAGGATCGCCCCGCCCTGCGTGGGGACGTGCTCGACGCCTTCGATGGAGGGCCGGAAGAACAGCCGCAGCAGGGGGCCGAGGAGGACGTACTTGGACCACCAGTACAACACCTGGGCGTGCCCCCTCCAGCTCGACTGCGCCAGCCTACGGAGCGGCCGGAGCCGGCGACAACGGGCACCGGGGTATCGGCTCCGCAACTGGGGGCGAACTCTTCCCCTCCCCCGGTGCACTCGTGTCAGGATGGTGTTCCCGCTGCGCCGGCCCGCACCGAGGGAGGAGGCCGCGTGAACCGCGATCCCGACGAGCGCCCCCAGCCCGACGGCGCGGCGCCCGACGAGTTCGACGCGATCGTGGCGCTCTGGCGGAACGAGGGCGACGTGCCCCAGTGGCCCGCCGACCTGGGACCCGCCGACCTGGCGCCCGACGGCCTCCTGCCCGACGACGAGGCGCCCGACGCGACACCGAAGCCCGACGCCGCCCCCCGGGAGACCGCGCCCGCTCCGCCGGCCGCGCCGCCCCTGCCGCCGCGCTCCTACATCCCCCCGACGCTGCCCGAGGACGAGCACTTCATCCCCCCGGAGCCGCCCCCGCTGCCCCGCCTCGGCCCGCCGGCGTTGGTCGGGCTCACCCTGATCGCCATCGGACTGGTGCTGGTCGTGTCCCCCGGCTGGCTGGGTGTCTCCGAGATCTACGGCCTCCCGCTGGGCCTGGTGGGGCTCGCGGCCGGCCTGGGCTGGCTGGTGCTCCGCCTGTGGCCCGACCCGCCGGACCGCACCGACGACGGCGACGACGACGGCGCAGTGATCTGACTCCCGTTCCGACGAGCGGCGCGTTCGTCGGTACCTATCCGACGAACGCGCCGTTCGTCGGAACCATCAGCGGCGGTGCGCGACTTCCCGGGCCAGCTGTGCCGCGCCCACCACCGCGGCCGCCTCGCCCAGCTGCGCCGTGCGGATGCGGGCCAGCGGGCGGCGGCCCGCGCCGGTGACCGTGGTCGCGTAGTGCTCGCGCGCCTCGTCGAGGAAGAGCGGCGCCGACCCCGACACACCCCCGCCGATCACCACCAGCTCCGGGTCGAAGACGTCGGCCACCAGCGCGAGGCCCTCTCCGAGCCAGCGGGCGAGCTCGTCCATCGCGGCGACGGCCACCGGATCGCCATCGCGCGCGGCGGCGGCCACCCGCTGCCCGGTGACGCGGCCCGGGTCGCCCGCCACGAGCCTGCGCAGCAGCGGCGAGCCGCCGGGGTTGCGGGCGAGCAGCTCGACGGCGGTCGTGGCCAGTGCCGTGCCGCTGCAATAGCGCTCCCAGCAGCCGTTCTTCCCGCAGGGGCACGGCCGCCCGTCGGGCACGACGCGCAGGTGCCCCAGCTCGGGCGCCACCCCGAACGCACCCCGGTACAGCTCGCCGCCGATCAGGAGGGCCGAGCCGATGCCGGTGCCGAGCGCGACGAACACAACCGTGCCTGCCCCCGAAGCGGCCCCGAAGTGCCGCTCGGCCAGCGCGGCCGCGTTCGCGTCGTGCTCGACGACGACCGGCAGGCCGATCCGCTCGGCGATCCGGTCGGCGACCGGCGCGTCGCGCCAGGACAGGTGCGGCGCGAACCGGACGCCCCGCCGGTCGGGCGTGACGAACCCGGCGAGCGCGAGCCCGACCGCCGCGACCGGGTGCCGCGCCGCGAGCTCTCCGATCACGCCGGCGAGCGCGGCCTCCAGGGCGGCCTCGCTGCGCGGGGTGGGGGTGCGTGCGGTGTCGTGGACGTTGCCCTCCGCGTCGACGACCCCGGCCCGCACGCTCGTCCCGCCGACGTCGACGCCGATGGTCAGCACCGTCATGAGCATCGCCGATCGACCCGGATCCGCTGCACTCGACGCGCGGGCGGCGGGTCGGTCAGGTCCGTGGTCGCCGGAGCGGCGGCGCCCTCCTGCAGCGCCGTCCGCAACACGGCCACGAGCCCGGCGCCGTGCTCGGCCAGTCGGACGGCGAGCTCGGGGCGTTCGCCGCGCAGCGCGGCGATGACGGCGCAGACCGGGCACGAGGCGCAGGTCTCGGGCGCCTCGCTGGCCGGTTCGGCGCGGAGCCGCTCGAGCACCGGGTCGATCCGGTCGAGCGCGGCCAGCGCGAGCGTCCTGAGGTCCTCCCCGATCCCCTCGTGCCCGCCGCAATCATCCGGCGCGTTCACCGGAGCCAGACCGCGGGGTCGGGGACGAACGCGACGCACAGGTCGTCGCCCGCGACGTGGGCGCCGGTGACGGTGCAGCGCCGCAGCACCGGCGGCAGCGCGATCATCCGCCGCGTGCCACCGGTGGTGACGGCGAGGTCGTCGTCGAGCCGGACGAGGTCGACGGGGCCGGCTGCCACCCCGGGCAGGCGCAGGACGAGCTCGAACGCCGAGTCCAGCGACGTTCCGCTGCCCGCCGTGCGGTTGACCTGCAGCAGCGGGGCGGCCGGGGTGTCGGGAACGGCGGCGGGGTCGTCGGTGCCGTAGAGGCCGCGGGCGAGCTCGAGCAGCGCGGACATCCCGGTCGGTTCGGCGGCCGTGTGCTCCGCGACGCGCAGCGGTACCGGCAGCGCGGCGAGCTCGGCGACCACCGCGCTCTGCTCGGTGTACCGCTCACGGAGCCAGCGGCCCGCCGGCCCGCGCAGCGACGACGGCGCCTCGGGCATCATCCGGTTGGCGACGAGCGCGTCCACGCGCAGCCCGTGGAGCGCCAGCGCGGTGAGCGTGCGGCGGGTCTCCGCGGCCACCACCCGCTCCGGGGTGAGCACGAGCCGGATCGACGTCGTGTCGTGGTCGGCGAGCAGACTGCGCAACCCCTGCAGCTGCTCAGCGAGCGCGTCCAGTGCGCCGATCGCCCGGTCCCATGCCGGCTGCGCCTCGCGGCCGGCGGCGAGCCCGCTGATCAGGCCGCGGACGGCACGGCGGTGCGCCGGGAACAGCCGCTCCAGGTAGGTCGAGAGCGCCTCGGGCAGGCCGAGCAGCCGCAGGGTCTCCGCGGTGGGGCCGCAGTCAACCACCACGACCTCCCACAGCCCGCTCTCCGCGAGCCTGCGCACCTCACCGAGGGCGAGCAGGTCGTCGACGCCCGGCAGCACGGTGAGCTCGTCGGCCATCAGCTCGTCGACGCCCGCGCCTGCCAGCAGCGTGCCGAGGTGCCCCTGGAGCCGGGCCCACGCGCCGTCCAGCAGCGACCGCGTGTCGACGTGCGCGGCCGACAGGCCGGGATCGAGCTCGACGGGCTCTCCGCCGAGCTCGACGTCGAACGCGTCGCCGAGCGAGTGCGCGGGGTCGGTGGAGACCGCCAGCACCTTGCGGCCGGAGCGCGCGAGTAGGGCGGCGGTGGCCGCGGCGAGGGTGGTCTTGCCGACGCCTCCCTTGCCGGTGAACAGGACGACGCGCACGACGCGGAAGGGTAATCGCGCGAACAGGTCGGACCTGTCGGCGGGGCCGTCAGGAAGTGCTCTCGACCCGTCGCTTCAGCCCCTTGAGCGCGGTGTCGATGATCACCTTCTCCGCCTTGCGGCGCAGCATGCCGATCATCGGGATGTTCAGGTCCACGGCGAGCGAGTAGGTCACCGTGGTCTCCCCGGCCGTACCGGCCAGGGTGTAGGAGCCGTTCTGCGCCTTCTGGATCTGCCCCTTCACCAACGTCCAGCTCACCGAGCGGCCGTCGGGCGCCCAGTTGTAGTCGAGGGTGTAGGAGTCCTTGATCGGTCCGGCGTCCATCGTGAACCGGACCCGCTCGGCGCGCCCGTCGTCGCCGCTGCTCAGCACCTCGACGCTCTTCACCTGCTCGGCCCACTCCGGGTACGCGGGGAAGTCGGCGATCACGGCCATCACGTGCTCGGGCGGCGCGGCGATGGTGATCGAGGAGGTCGTAGCGTCGGCCATGGGGCGCACGTTACCGGGGTGGGCCCCCGTCACCAGCGGAGCACGTACGGAGTGCGGGTGGCGCGGAAATGCCCGACGTTGACGCACTCGGTGCGTCCCACGCGCACCCGCGGCGCGAGCGGCTGGTGGACGTGTCCGAAGAACGCCGCGCGCGGCCGGTCGCGGTGCACGACGTCCAGCAGCGCGGCGGACGACGCCTCGGCCCTCCGCGTGACCACGTCGAACGCGAGCTCGGGCACGGCGGGCGGCACGTGGCTGCACAGCACGTCGACCCGATCCAGGGCCTTCACGGCCGCGGTGAAGTCCGCCGCCCGCAGCAGGTGCGGCGTCCACGGACCCCCCTCGCGCGGCTCGACGCCCGGTGGCAGCGGGGCGCCGCCGACGAACCCGAACCGCAGGTCGCCGATCTCCACGACCCGGCCGTCCGCGAGCGTGAGCCCCGGGCGGGCGTAGCGCGGCCACAGCCGGGGCATGTCGACGTTGCCGGGGATCGCGTAGGTCGGAGCGGTGAGCGCACCGAACATCCGGTCGTACTGCTCCTGCACGGCGTCCTCCACCACGGCGGGCGCATCGGGGACCCGCGCCCACGCCTCCCGGACGAAACGGATCAGCTCGTCCCGTCCTCCCGAGGTGCGCAGGCGCCCGAACTCGGCGCTCACCTCGGGGCCGAGCACGCGCCCGAGGATGCCGCCCGCCGGGTCGCGGTAGTCGACGTAGTCCACGAGGTCGCCCAGCACCACGAGCGCATCGGCCCCGTCGCCGGCCCGCGAGAGCGCGTCGGAGGCGCCGTGCACGTCGGAAACCACGTGCACGCGCATGCGATCAACGCTACCTCGCTACCCGGCTATGGGCACGACGCACAGCCGGCCGTGTGATCACGGCTGCCGGGCCGCCAGCGGTGGTCGCGGGCATGATCCGGAGTATCGGTCGGCTACCGCTGTGGCCATGGGCAACCGATGCATGCGATCTTCGTGGGCAAGATCCGCTGTATCGGGCGTCCATGGTTGTCGGCGCAGCCATGGGCAACCGCCAGTTCGGATCATGGTCGCTCGGGCGGCGCGGTCCCTGCGGTTCTGGTTGGTCGCCGTCGGGTCGGCCTGGTCACAGAACCCGCCGGTGGGCGCGCCGTTCCCGGCTCGGGTCTCCCGGCGCCCGCCTTCGCTGTCAGCCTCTCGGGTGTTCCCCCGGTTCCCGTCGATCTCTTCGGCTGGTGGGGGTGGCTGGCTTGGGTCAACTACCGAATCCTGTGGTTGCGTGGACAGCCGTCCCCGGCTTGGGGGCACGGCGGTCGGGACGAGACCGCCGCGGCTGGGTGCCACGCAACCTGCTGTGGTCCCGACCCTCACACCCCAGCCCATCCGCGCACGGTCAGGCCGGACCAGTCCAGGGACGGGGCGTCTGCACTGATCACGCCCGGATGGCAGGGGTTGCTGGGTGGGAACGGGACCACAGCCGGTTGCGTGGCACCCACGCCAGGTGTTCGTCGGGACCGCCGTGCCCCCGCGTCGGGGACGGCCGCCAGCGCAACCACAGAACTCGGTAGTTGTCCCAACCCGGCCGCCCCCCGGAGGTGAGGGGCAAGGCGAACTGGATCGACCACACCAGCAGCCGGGGGCGGATAGGTGAGGCTGGGTGGCCCGAGCCGGGAACGGCGCGCCCACCGGAACGGTTCCCACGTGGACGGCACCACAACGGCACCGCGCCGCGTTCCGCGGAACGCCGCCGGCCACCGTGCACACCTTCCCGCCACGACACACACCGCCGGACATGTGCACCGACACCGCGTGATGTGCACGGCCACCCGGCGGGGTTCCGAGAGCACCGTCAGCGCCGCTGACGTCGTTCCGCCTAGTGCCCCGCCCTCGGCGGCTCGCCCGGCTCCCGGCCCGCCTCGAGCCGCTCCTTGCACGCGAACGCGATGGCCTTGGCCGCGCGCTGGCGCCTGCCGACCTCGACGGCGGCACGGCGCGGCGGCGCCGGCCGCGGCCGCCCGTCCGGGCCCTGCGGGTCGGCCCGCAGGTAGTAGTGCAGGAGGGTGCCGTCCAGCACCGGCTCGAGCCAGACCTCCATGCTGCCGACGAGCGCGCCGCGCACCGTCCACCGGATGCCCTGGACGCCGCGGTCGGTCATGACCTGCAGCTGGAGGTCCGGCCACAGCTGCGGCCACCGGGAGGGCGTGGCGAACTCGGCCGCCACGACGGCGGGCGGCACGGCGAGGAACGTCTCGTCCACCACATCCACCGACGGCACCGCGCCAGCGTAGTGAACAGGTCGTGCCGATCGCCCCTACCGCGAGGTAGGTTTCGGGAAACGGGAGCCAGTGCCGGCCAGGAGGTCACAGCGTGCGCGAGTACAGCGTTCCAGCCACGTTCCGCGTGGGTGACGAGGAGAACCTCCTCGATGCGGTGTACGCGAACGCCGACGAGCACGGTTCCGTGGTGGTGTACCGGCGCCCGGACGCGTCCGGCGAGTGGTCGGACGTCACCTGCGCGCAGTTCGCCGACGAGGTCGTGGCCGTGGCCCGTGGGCTGATCGCCGCGGGGGTGCGGCCCGGCGACCGCGTCGCGCTGCTCTCGCGCACCCGCTACGAGTGGGGCCTGATCGACTACGCGATCCTCGCCACGGGCGCGGCCACCGTGCCGATCTACGAGACGTCGTCGGCCGAGCAGATCGGCTGGATCCTGTCCGACTCCGAGGCGGTCGCCGCGATCGTCGAGTCGAGCAGGCACGCCGGGCTCGTCGAGAGCGTGCGGGCCGCCTGCCCCGGTGTGCGGCACGTCTGGCAGATCGAGCCGTCGGAGGGCACGCCGGGCGCCGTCGAGGCGCTCGTGGCGCTGGGCGCCGACACCCCGGCCGAGGAGGTGCGCGCCCGCAGCGCCGCCGTGCGCGCCGACGACCTCGCCACGCTGATCTACACCTCCGGCACCACGGGCCGCCCCAAGGGTTGCGAGCTGACCCACCGCAACCTCGTCAGCGAGGTCAAGAGCGCCGTGAGCCTGCTCCCGGAGCTACTGTCCGACCGCGGGTCGGTGCTGCTGTTCCTCCCGCTCGCGCACGTGTTCGGCAAGGTCATCCAGTGCGGCGCCCTCTACACGCGCACGGTGGTGGGGCACACGCCCGACGTGAAGCGGCTGCTGCCCGACCTCGCCTCGTTCCGGCCGACGTTCATCCTCTCCGCGCCGCGCGTGTTCGAGAAGGTCTTCAACAGCGCCCGCCAACGCGCCCACGACAGCGGCAAGGGCCGCATCTTCGACATGGCCGCCGACACCGCCGTCGCCTGGAGCCGCGCCCAGGACACCGGCGGACCGGGCCTCGCGCTGCGCCTGCGGCACGCGCTCTTCGACCGGCTGGTCTACAGCAAGCTGCGGGACGTCGTCGGTGGGAACGTGGTGGCCGCGGTGTCCGGTGCGGCGCCGCTCGGCGAGCGCCTCGGCCACTTCTTCCGCGGCGTCGGCCTCCCGGTTCTCGAGGGGTACGGCCTCACGGAGACCACGGCGGGCGTCACGCTCAACGCGCTCGGCGCCCAGCGCGTCGGCACGGTCGGGCGGCCGGTGCCCGGCCATTCCGTCCGGATCGCCGACGACGGCGAGGTGCTGGTCAAGGGCCCGATCGTCTTCCGCCGGTACTGGAAGAACGAGGCCGCCACCGCCGAGGCGCTCGAGGACGGCTGGTTCCACACCGGCGACATCGGCGAGCTCGACGACGCGGGCTTCCTGCGGATCACCGGCCGGAAGAAGGAGCTCATCGTGACGGCGGGGGGCAAGAACGTCGCCCCCGCCGTGCTGGAGGACCGGCTGCGCGCCCACCCGCTGATCAGCCAGTGCATGGTGGTCGGCGACGGACAGCCGTTCATCGGCGTGCTCGTCACGATCGACGCCGAGGCCCTCCCCGGCTGGCTCGACCGCGCGGGCAAGCCGGCGGACACCGCCATCGCCGATCTCGTCGACGACCCGGACCTGCGGGCCGAGATCGCCCAGGCGGTCGAGGACGCCAACCAGTCGGTCTCGCGGGCGGAGCAGATCCGCGAGTTCCGCATCCTGCCGGTGGACTTCACCGAGGCGGGGGGCGAGATGACCCCGACGATGAAGGTCAAGCGCGCGGTCGTGGCGAAGACGTTCGCCGCCGACATCGCGAGCATCTACAGCGGGGCGAAGGCCCCGGCCTGACGAACGACGCGGACCCCGCGGCTGCTCCGGGAAGCCGGTAGCAGCCGCGGGGTCCTGTGTCAGTGCGACGGTCCTCTGTGGACCGTTCGTCCAGGGGTCAGTAATAGTGCCTGCGGCCACCGACGGCCCGGCCGGCGCTGCCCAGCAGGAGCAGGACCACTCCGACGACGAGCAGGATGCCGCCGAGGTAGGTCAGCAGGGAGATCCCGAGCAGCCAGCCCAGGACCAAAAGGATCACGCCTAGAACGATCACCGGTTCCTCCTTGTTCCGGTCGCCCGGCCGACGATCTGGCCGGCCCACACGACCGAGGTGCCGCGGAGTACCCGGTTGCTGACCATGAATATGCGCGGTCGGGCGATCTAGTGGAGCTGGTGGGTGAGATCATCGACACGCACGGTGCGGCCGGTGCGTGCGAGGTGTTCCAGTAGCGGTACGGCCACCCGACGGGTGGTGCCGAGCGCCTGACGGGCCTCGCTGAGGGTGAACGCGGGGCCGACGTTGCGGAGCAGGGTCACCGCGCGGTCGGGCGCATCGGGCAGCAGCACCACGCCGTCGGCGATCGCCACCAGCTCGCCCGCCCGCACCAGCGCGGCCAGCTCGCGCGGGCCGAGGCCGAGCTCGGCGAGGCGGCCGGCGTCGGGGGCGCGGAAGGGTTCCACGACGAGGTCGGCGCGCAGCTTCTCCATCGCCGCGCGCACCTGCTGCGGCAGCCCGTGGGCCCGGCCGAGGTGGACGCGGCCGGCGCGCAGCTGCGGGTCCTCGGGGCCCGCGTTGGTGAGGACGGCGGTGACCAGCCCGGCTGTGGGCAGGTCCGCGGCCCGCCGGGCCGCCTCGATCGTGAGGCCGGGGTCGAGCGGCTCGGCGGCGTCGTGGGCGCGGACCGCTGCGGCGAGCGCGGAGACGGCCTCCGCCGCCCGGGCGGGTGCGACGAGCCAGCCGTCCGCCCGCAGCGCGGAGAGGGTGTCGACCTCGGCGCGGGGCACGCCCATCGCCACCAGGTCCGCGACCCGGACCAGACCCCGGCGGCGCAGCTCGCCCGCCGCGGTGCCGAACCCGGGCTCGGCGAGCTCCGCGGCCCGGCGGGCGGCCGCACCGCGGCGGCGCAGGGCGGGTGGGAGGACGTCGAGCACCTCGACGCCCGCGACGACGGCGCGGCGGCCCGGGTCGCGCAGCACCGCCCGATCCCCTATCCGCAGCGGCAGCGGGTGTTCGGGGCGCAGCCGGGCGTGGCCCTGACCGAGCGGGCGGACGTGCACCACGACGGCAGCCGAGCCGGCGTGCAGCATCACCTCACGCGGCAGCGGGCCGGGTTCCGCCCCGCGCACGCCGCGCAGCGCAACGTCGAGCTCGGCGGGCGCGAGCCAGGCGCCCGGGGTGAGCAGCGCCTCGCCACGGGCGACCGCCTCCCGCGGGACCCCGCGCAGGTTCACCGCGACGCGCGCCACCCCGCGCGCCTCCCCCACCGGCTCGCCGAGGCTCTGCAGCCCCCGTACGTGCACCCGGCGGCCGCCGAGCTCCAGCTCGTCGTCCACCCGGATCGTGCCGGCGCCCAGCGTCCCCGTGACGACGGTGCCGGCACCCCGGATGCTGAACGCCCGATCGATCCACAGCCGCACGTCGGCGTGCGGGTCGGGCTCCGGGACCGTCGCGACCAGGGCGTCCAGGGCGCTGCGCAGCGCGTCGATGCCCTCGCCGCGCGGTGCGCAGACCTCCACCACCTCGGGGACGCCGAGCGCGGAGCGGGCGATCTCGCCCAGCGCTTCCTCGCGGGCAGGCTCGGGATCCAGCAGGTCGCACCGGGTGATCACGAGCAGGCCGTGCTCCACGCCGAGCGCGTCCAGCGCGTCGAGGTGCTCGGCCGACTGCGGCATCCACCCCTCGTCGGCGGCGACCACGATCAGGGCCGCCGGAACCGGGCCGGCCCCGGCGAGCATCGTCGTCACGAACCGCTCGTGCCCGGGGACGTCCACGAAGGCGAGGTCGGTGCCCGAGGGCAGACGGGTCCAGGCGAACCCGAGGTCGATCGTGAGGCCGCGGCGCCGCTCCTCGGCCAGCCGGTCGGGCTCCATGCCGGTCAGGGCCCGCACCAGCGTCGACTTGCCGTGGTCGACGTGCCCGGCGGTCGCCACCACCCGGCTCGTCGCCATCCTGCTGGTCACGGTCCGGACCGGACCGCGCGGACGCATCCCGCGAGCGTCTCGTCGTCGGCCCGGCCCAGCGCGCGCAGGTCCAGCAGGCAGCGACCACCTTCGAGCCGCCCGAGCACGGCCGGGCTGCCGGCGCGCAGGGCCGCCGCGTAGGGCTCGGGCAGCGAGAGCGCGACGCTGGGCAGGACGACGCCGGGTGCGCCACCACCCCCGACCGTCGCGTGCGAGTCGACGACCTGCACGTCCAGCCCCGCGAGCCGGGCGGCGAGCGCATCCGCCCTGGCGCGCAGCTCGGCGACCGGCGCGTCGAGGGCGGCGCGCACCGGCGGCACCGGGCCGCGCAGCGTCGCCTCCAGCGCGGCGAGCGTCAGCTTGTCGACGCGCATCGCGCGGGCGAGCGGGAACCGGCGGACGCGCTCGACCAGGCCGGCATCACCGAGGATCAGCCCGGCCTGCGGGCCGCCGAGCAGCTTGTCCCCGGACGCCGTGACCAGCGCGGCGCCCGCGGCGAGCATGCCGGCGGCGTCCGGCTCGTCGGGCAGCAACGGGTGGGGGGCGAGCAGGCCCGACCCGATGTCGACGACCACCGGAACCCCGAGACCGGCCAGCTCCGCGGGCCCGACCGCGCTGGTGAACCCGGTGACGGTGAAGTTCGACGGGTGCACCTTCAGCACGAACGCGGTGTCCGGCCCGATCGCCCGCTCGTAGTCGGCGAGGTGGGTGCGGTTGGTGGTGCCGACCTCCCGCAGCCGCGCGCCGGTGGACTCGACCAGGTCCGGGATCCGGAACCCGTCCCCGATCTCGACGAGCTCGCCGCGGGACACGACGATCTCCCGGCCGGCGGCGAGCGTCGCGGCGACGAGCGCGAGCGCAGCAGCTCCGTTGTTGACGACGTGCGCGCCGCTCGCACCCGGGACGGCGGCGAGCAGCGCGTCGACCACCCCGGCGCCGCGCCGCCCGCGGGTGCCGGTGGCCAGGTCCAGCTCGACGTCGCAGGTCCCCGCGGCGACGGCGACGGCTTCGCGCGCGGCGGCGCCGAGCGGGGCCCGGCCGAGGTTGGTGTGCAGCAGCACGCCGGTGGCGTTGAGCACCGGTCGCAGCGTCGTGGCGGCGGGCGGCAACGCGCCCAGCACGGCGTCGACGATCTCGTCCGGCGGCAGGGCGCTGTCGCGGACCCGCTGCTGCGCGGCCGTCACGGCCTGCTTCACCAGCTGCCGGCCCAGCCGGACGGCCGCCGCGGCGACGCGGGGCTCGGCGAGCACCGCGTCGGTGCGGGGCACGCGGCGGCGCGGGTCGATGACCACGGGCCGAGCCTACGATCCAGCCATGGCGGACGCAGTGGCGCGGCAGGCGGACAGCGAACGGCTCACCCGGTTCAGCCACGGCGCGGGCTGCGGCTGCAAGATCGGCCCCGGCCGACTGGCCGAGATCCTCGCGACCGTCACCCCCGCCACCCATCCCGACCTCATCGTCGGCACGGAGACCGGCGACGACGCCGCAGTCTGGCGGCTCGACACCGACCGCGCGCTCGTCGCCACCACCGACTTCTTCACCCCGGTCGTCGACGACCCGCGCACGTGGGGCCGCATCGCCGCCACCAACGCCGTCTCCGACGTCTACGCGATGGGCGGGCGCCCGCTGTTCGCGCTGAACATCGTGGCCTGGCCGTCCGAGGTGCTGCCAGCGGAGATGCTCGGCGAGGTACTCGCGGGCGGGGCGGACGTGGGGCGCGAGTGCGGGTTCGCCGTGGTCGGCGGCCACTCGATCGACGATCCGGAGCCCAAGTACGGGCTGGCGGTCGTCGGCGAGGTGCACCCGGACCGGATCCTCACCAACGCGGGCCTGCGCCCGTGCGACGCGCTCGTGCTCACCAAGCCGCTCGGGGTCGGGATCGCGACCACGGCGGTGAAGGCCGGCACCGCGAGCGACGAGCTGCTCGACGCCGCCGTCGCCACGATGTGCACGCCGAACGCCACCGCGGCCGCCGCCGCGCTCGCCGCGGGCTCGAGCGGCTGCACCGACGTCACCGGCTTCGGGCTGCTCGGCCACCTGCGCAAGATGGCGGCGGCGTCCGGGGTGGACGCGGTCGTCGAGGTGGGCGCCGTGCCGCTCCTCCCCGGGGCGCGGGAGCAGGCGGAGGCCGGGATCGTGCCCGGCGGCACCCGGCGCAACCGCGACTGGGTCGCCGACGTGCTCGACCTCGCGCCCGGCGTCGGCGAGACCGACGTCGTGCTGCTCGCCGACGCCCAGACGTCCGGCGGGCTGCTGTTCGGCGCCGAGCCCGAGCGGGCCGCGGCGGCGGTGGCCGAGCTGCGGGAGCAGGGCCTCGACGCGGCTGTCATCGGGCGGGCGGTCGCCGGCCGGGGCCGGATCCGGCTCGATCCCTGACGGGGAGCTGGCGGAGGCGGACGGGAATCGAACCCGCCTGACCGAGATGCTCGGCCACGTCGGTTTTGAAGACCGCGGGGGCCACCAGGCACCCAGACGCCTCCCTGGCGGAGCAGCCTAGATGAGCTCGTCGTGCCGAGGAGCGTCGCCCGGTGGCCGCGCACTCGGCTGCAACGCCGGGCTCCCGGCCAGCAGGGCGCGCAGCCGGGCCACCCGGGCGGGCCAGGTCCACTCGTGCTCCATCCAGGCGCGCCCGGCGGCGCCCATCGCCCGCGCGCGGTCCGGATCGGCGAGGAGGCCGGCCACCGCGGACGCGACGGCCGCCACGTCCCGCCCGTCGACGACGTGGCCGGTGCGCCCCTCCTGGACCGTCTCCGGCGCCCCGCCCGACTCCCCCGCGACAACGGGCAGCCCGATGGCGGCCGCCTCCAGCAGCGCGATGCCGAGCCCCTCGACGTCGAGACCACCGCCGCGGGTGCGGCACGGCAGGGCGAACACGTCGCCGACCGCGTGGTGGGCCGGCAGCTCGGCCGCGTCCACGGCTCCCGCGAACACGACGTCGTCGGCCACGCCGCTCGCCCGGGCCAGCTGCCGCAGCCGGGCGGCGGCGGGACCGTCGCCGACGAGGAGCAGCCGCGCGCCGGGCACGCGCTCGCGCACCAGCGGCAGGGCCCGGATCAGCACGTCCTGCCCCTTGCGGGCCACCAGCCGGGACACGCACACCACGAGCGGCGCGTCGCCGATGCGGTAGCGCCTGCGCAGCTCCGCCCGCGCTGCCGGATCGGGCCGGAACCGGTCGGTGTCGATCCCCGCGGGCAGCACCTCGAGCGCCGCCCGCGGGCCGAACGCCGCCGCCACCCGGGACCGGGTGTAGCGGGAGATCGTGGTGAGCACGTCGGCGTCGGCACCGATGCGGCGCAGCGCCTGGCGCGCGCCCGGCAGCATCGACCAGCCCACCTCGTGGCCGTGCGTGCTCGCGACCACGCGCTGGACGCCCGCGCGCCTGCGCAGGTGCGGTCCGAGCAGCGCGAGCGGCGCGGCCGCCCCGAACCAGACGGTGGTGGCGCCGTGCTCGCGGGCCAGGGCCGCCGCACGGGCGGCCACCGCCGGTTCGGGGAGCATGAGCGACCTCCCGTGCCGGTGCACCGGCACGGGCGAGGCCGCGTCGAACCGTGCCGCGCCCGGCCACGCGGGCGCGTAGACGGCGAGCTCCCCCGGCGGCAGCCGGTCGGCGAAGGCCTGCAGGTACGTCTGGATGCCGCCGGTCCGGGGTGGGAAGTCGTTGGTCACGAGGAGCGTGCGCGCCACGGTGCGACGCTAGCCGCTCGGCAGGTGATCGGGCGGCGGCCGGTCACCCCGGCCGACCGCCGCCCGTTCCGGGGAGCGGACGAGTCCTTCGGCTACAGCCTGCGCGCGCCGGTGATCGGCCGGCTGGAGATGTCCGAGTACTTCACGACGTCACCGGTCTGCGGTGCGTTGATCATCATGTTGTTGCCGACGTAGATGCCCACGTGGCTCACCGGCTTGTAGAAGAACACGAGGTCGCCGGGCTGCAGCTGGTCGCGTGGCACCGGCGTGCCCACCCGCGCCTGCTGGCTGCTCCCGCGCGGAATCGTGATGCCCACCCGCTGGAACGCCCACGACGTGAGACCCGAGCAGTCGAACGAGCTGGGGCCCTCCGCACCGAACCGGTAGGGCTTGCCCAGCATCTTCATGGCCTCCTTGATGGCCTGGACCCCGACGCCGCTTCCGCTGATGGAGGTCGGCCCGGTCAGGGTGGGGCCGTTGCGGGCGCGCCGCTGCTGCGGGCTGAGCCGGTCGAGGAGGCGCTGGGCCTCGTCGATGCGCTTCTCGGCGTCGCGCTTGCGGTTCTGGACGTCGTCGGCGGCCTTGGCCGCCTCGTCGACGGCCGCCTGGGCACGCGCGACCGCCGCGTCGGCGTCGGCCTGCTTCTGCGCGGTGTCGCCGACCTTCGTCATCAGCTGGTCGAGCTTCTCGCGGTACTCGACGGCGAGGGTCTCGAGGGCCGACATCTGGTCGAGGAACTCCTGCGGGGAGCGGCTCCCGAGCAGCGCGTTGAGCTGGTCGAGGTTGCCGCTCTCGAACGTGGACAGCGCCACGCTGTCGACCTCGATGCGGAACCGCTCCTCGTCCTCGACGGCGGCCCGGACGGCATCCTTGGCCGGCTGGACCGCGGCCTGCAGCGTGGTGACCTCCTGCTGCCGGGCCGCGAGGGTGTCCTTGGCGGCGTGCCACTCCTCGGTGAGGGCCTCCGCCTCGCGGTTGACCTTCTCCAGCTGCTGGGCCGCTTCCTCCGCGTCGGGTGGGTCCTGCTGCGCGGCGGCGGGGGAAGCGCCGACCAACAGCGACAGGATCACGATCAGAACGATCGATCCGACGGACGAGGCCGACCGGCCGCGGCGGTGTATCCGACGCACGACCGGGAGCACGGACTTCCCAGAACCTGAAGAGGTGCGTCGACGCGGCTGCACGCGGACGGTTCTCCTCTCGCCATCCCGCGCTGACACCCGATCGGGGTAGGGGGAGCGCCGATCGGGGTATCGCGCGGTGACCTCGCGTTGCCACTCCCTGTCGAATGGCTGACGCACCGCAAGGTCTCGCGGAGATTACGGAGCAGCGAGAAGCCGGTTCAACCCGGGGGTCGCCCGGCGCGGCGCTCCGCGTGGCCTCACCCACATGCACGGAGCGGAGCGAAAGTGCGGTCTAAATGGAGATCTGCTCACCCTGCGTCACGGACGGCTCCCCCGTTGCTCGCATCCCGTGGCGTTCGGCGCGGTTCGGCGGCCACCAACCGCAACTTCGGCACCAGCCCTTGATCTGCCAGCACGGCGAGCGCCCTCCGCTCCGCTGCGTCGAGCTGCACGATCTGCGCGCCGGACGGCGCGTCCGACGGCGCTTCCGGCGTCGCCCCGGGGTCGTGATCGGCGGTGGCCGCAGGCGCCGGAGCACCCAGCAGCACTCCGATCACGCAGTCGCCACAGGCGGTGCCGCGCACCGCGCAGCCGTCACAGTCGATGATCATTTCTGCTCCCTCGACGGGCCGGACGGGCCTGTCGCCGTCCGATGCGCGTGACGTTAGGAGCGACCTCCGACAATTCCGCCGAGCCGCTAACCCCGCACGAGCCGGTTGAGCAGCACCGCCGACGGCACCGCGTGCGCCCCGCTGCTGCGGACCGACTGCACGACGGCGCGGTCGGACGTGGCAACCACGACCGGCCTGCCCTGCGGCTCGGCGGCCACGAGGTCGCGGATGACGTCGTCGGCGAGTACGCCGGGGTCGCTGAAAAGCACGCGCACGCCCCGGGAGCCGCGCGGCGGCGCCGTGATCACGCCTGCACCGTCGAACACGACGGTGATCTCCACCCCGGTGCGGGCGGCGAGGGCTCCGAGCTGCCCGACGAGCCGGGAGCGCTGGTCGGCGAGCGGGAGATCGGGGTAGCCGGTCTTGCTGACGTTGTACCCGTCGACGACGAGGTGCAGCGACGGCACGGTGAGCAGGGCGTCCAGCTCCGCGACCGTGCCGACGGCGCTGCCGCCCCGCGCGGCGCGCGCGCCCGCTACGAGATCGCCGGGGCGCGGCCCGCCGCCGCCGAGGGCCAGCTCGCGTCGCAGCCCGGTGAGCGCGCCGCCGAGGGTGTCGATGAGGAGCGCGAGGCGCACCTCGTCGGCCTTGCGCGCCTCCCGGGCCGCCTGCCGGGCAGCGGCCACCTCGGCCGCGGCGCGGTCGGCGCGCCTGCGTTCGGCCTCGGCGCGTTCCCGCTCGCGGTCGCGCTCGGCGACGGCGGCGGCGAGCTCGCGGTCGGCGGTACGGCGCAGCTCCTCCGCCTCCCGCTCGGCGGCGGCCTGCGCGTCGCGGGCCGCCCGCAGCTGGGCACCCTGTTCGGAGACGCGGCGGCGCAGCTGCTGGTACTCGTGGTCGCGCTGTTGCCCGGCCGTGCGGGCGTGGGCGCGGGCCTCGGTGAGCTCGCCGCGCAGCCGTTCCAGCTCCGTGGTGAGCTTGTCCACGCGGGAGAGCGCGGCGTCACGCTCCGCACGCAGCTCCCCCGCCTCCCCTCGGCGCGCGGCCACCGCGACGGCCTCACCCGCGTCCGGGTCGTCGTTCAGGAGCGCCGCGGCGGCGGCCATGAGCGGGTCGTCGGCCGCGGTGGTCAGCTCGCCGGGCCGCTGGTCCTCCCACCAGGCCACGACGGCCGTGCGGAACGCCGCCGACGCCTCGAGCTCGGCCGTGAGCGCGGCGCCGCCGAGCTTGGCCCGCTTGGCGGGGGTGAAGCGGGCCAGCCTGCGCAGCGGCACCGGAACGTCCGGGGCCGGCATCGAGCCGACGGCGGTGGCCGCCAGCTCGGCCAGCCGGGAGCGCAACGCCTCGGGCAACTTCGCCCAGTCGACCTGCCCGCCCGACTGCCCGGTCGACGGCGCGGTCGACGGCACCGCCCCACCCTGCTCGGGCGGGCCGGAGGCGCCGTCGGACCTGGACATCGCTCCAGGTTATCTGCGTTGGCGCCGGTTCACCCGTGACGCGGCGGTCCCAATCCGTACCGCCGGGCCGCGAAGAACTGTCGGAGCGTGGCGTTAGCGTCCGCGCCCGTGCCTCCCCGCTCCTCCCAGTTGACGTTCGACGAGCTCGGCACCCCGCTGCGCGAAGTCACGTTCGTCGTGCTCGACCTGGAGACCACGGGCGGGTCCGCGGGGAACGACTCGATCACCGAGATCGGCGCGGTGAAGGTGCGTGGTGGCGAGCGCATCGGTGAGCTCGCCACGCTCGTCGACCCGGGCACCGGCGTGCCGCCCGGCATCGTCGCGCTCACCGGCATCACCACCGCGATGATCACCGGCGCGCCGCGGCTGCCGGAGGTGCTGCCGTCCGTGCTGGAGTTCCTGCGCGGCGCGGTGCTGGTCGCCCACAACGCCCCGTTCGACTCCGGGTTCCTGCGCGCTGCGTGCGAGCGGCACGGCCAGCTCTGGCCCCGGCCGCCCGTGCTGTGCACGGCGCGGCTCGCCAGGGCCGTGCTGTCCCACGACGAGGCCCCGAGCGTCCGGCTGGGTGCACTCGCCGAGCTCTTCGGCACGGCCACGCGCCCCACCCACCGCGCGCTCGCCGACGCCCGCGCCACCGTCGAGGTCCTGCACCGCCTGCTGGAGCGCGTCGGCAACCTCGGCGTGCAGAGCCTGGAGGAGCTGCTCGCGCTCGCGAAGGAGTCGGCGCCCCACCGGCCCACCCAGCAGCAGCGGAAGAAGCGGGTGCTGGCCGAGGGGGTGCCGTCGGCGCCGGGGGTGTACCTGTTCCGGGGCCCGCGCGACGAGGTGCTGTACGTCGGCACCAGCGGCGACCTGCAGCGGCGCGTCCGCAGCTACTTCACCTCCGGCGAGCGGCGCAGGCGCGTGCGCGACATGGTGGCCATCGCCGAACGCGTCGACACCGTCGTCTGCGCCCACGCCCTGGAGGCCGCGGTGCGCGAGCTGCGGCTCATCGCGGCGCACCACCCGCGCTACAACCGCCGGTCCAAGCGCCCGCACCACACCTGGTGGGTCGTGCCCACGGCCGAGGCGTTCCCGCGGCTGTCGGTCGTCACCGGGCCCCGCGACGGCGCGCTCGGGCCGTTCGCGTCCCGGCGGGCGGCCGCCGCGGCCGTCGACACCGTGCTCGACGTCGTGCCGCTGCGCCCCTGCACCCAGCGCATCCCGGCGAAGGGCGCATCGGCCGCCCCGTGCGCGCTGCACGAGATGGGCCGCTGTGCCGCGCCGTGCGCGGGCCTGCAGACACCCGAGGAGTACGCGCCCGCCGTCCACGCGCTGGCCGACCTGGTCGAGGGCCGCGACGACGCACCCCTGCACACCGTGGCAGCCGAGATCGACGCGCTCGCCGCGAAGGAACGGTTCGAAACCGCGGCACGCAGGCGCGACCAGCTGGCGGCGCTGATCCTCGGCCTCGGGCGGTCGCAGCGGCTCGCCGCGCTCGCCTCGCTGCCGGAGGTGGTCGGCGCGCGGCCCGACGGCAGCCGGGGGTGGGAGATCGCCGTGGTGCGGTACGGGCGGCTCGCCGCCGCCGGGGTCGCCCGGCGGGGTGTCGCGCCGATGCCGGTGATCGACGCGCTGCGGCTCGGCGCCCAGATCGTCCTGCCCGGCCCCGGCCCGCTGCGCGGCGCGCCGGTCGAGGAGGTCCGCCTGCTGCACCGGTGGTTCACCACCGGGGGCACGCGCCTGGTCGCCAGCGAACCGGCGTGGACCGAACCCGCCCGCGGCGCAGGCGTGTGGCGGGCGTGGGCGGAGCGGGCCCGGCCGCTGGAGGTGGACTAGGCAGGGCCGTCCGAGGGCTGGTCGAGCTCGCTGAGGTGGGCGCCGATCGCCGAGGCGGTCACTCCGTCCTGGTAGGTGAGGTCGGCGTCGAGATCCGCGAGGCCGAGCTCCGTGAGGATGTCCAGGGCGTGCTCCCAGTGGCTGCGGGCATGCTCTCGTCGGCCCAGTGCACGGCAGGCGTGGGCGAGACCGTCGTGGGCGCAGACCTCCCCGAGGGCGTTGCCGTACGCCGTCGCGAGGTCGAGCGCCCGGCCGAAACGGGCCAGCGCCTGCTCTGCACGCCCGGCCGCGCAGGCGACCCGGCCGAGACCGTGCACGGCTTCGTACTCCCAGTACGGGTAGCCGACCTCCCGGGCGAGGTCGAGGACCTGCTGGTAGTACTCGCCGGCCTGGCGGTCGTGACCTTGCTGGTGGTAGGCACGCGCCATGCCGATCAGGCAGCCGAGCCTGCTGCGCTGGTCGCCGGCGGCCCGAGCGATGTGCAGCGCCTCGTCGAAGCAGGCGATGGCCAGGTCGAGCCGACCCTGCATCCCGTGCACGTGAGCGAGGCCGTGCAGCCCGAGCCATTCGCGGTCGCTGTCGCCGGTGGCGCGAGCGAGGGCGAGGCATCGCTCGAACTCGTCCATGGCCGGCCCACCGCGCCGCAGGTGGTACCAGCCGGCGTCGTACAGCGCGTCCATCTCGGCTCCGTGGTCCGAGGCGTGCCGAGCGATCTCGCGCGCGGCCGCGAAGTGCTCGGCGACGCGGTCGTGCGCTCCCTGCAGGTTCCGGATGTGGCCGAGGGTCGTCAACGCCCTCACCTCCCCGGCGTGATGGCCGGCGGCGCGCGCAGTGGCCACCGCGAGCTCCAAGAGCTCGACGGCTCGCTCCGGCCGGCCGCGGGACCACCAGTGGACCTGGCCGAGCAGGACCAGCGCGTCGGCTTCGCCGCGGCCGTCACCGGCGGCCCGGGCCGCGGCGAGCGCGTGCTCGTGCAGGGTCACGGCGTCGCCGCTGTGCCCCTGGTCGTTCAGGTGGCGCTGGAGGGTGGCGCCCAGGCGCAGGGCGTCGTCGGGCCGGCCGTGCTCGGCGGCGTGCTTCGCGACGGCGACCAGGTTCGGCAGCTCGCCGCTGAGCCATGCGGCAGCGCGGACCGCGTCGGCGAAGGAGGGGGTCGGTGTGCGTACCGGCGGCAGGCGCGGCCGCCGGTTCCGTTCGAGCGGGTAGGCGACGTCCATCGCCACCGCCGCCGTTCGCAGGTAGTGGTCGAGCAGCCGCGTGACCGCGGCCCGGCGGTCGGGCTCGGTGTCGTCGCGGAGCGCCGCCGCCCGCGCGTGGTCGCGCACGAGGTCGTGGAACCCGAACCGGCCCGGCGACGGCTCCTGCAGCAGGTGTGCGTCGACGAGCTGCTCGATCAGCCGGCCGGTGTCGTCCAGGTCGGTGTCGAGGAGGGCTGCGGCGGCGTACCGGTCGAGCTCCCCGCCGGGGTGCAGCGCCAGCAATCGGTACGCGCGCCGCAGCTGCGGGTCGAGGTCCCGGCAGGACGACTCCAGCGCGGCGGCCACACTGCGCGGGCCAGCCTCGATCTCGCCCAGGCGATGCCGCTGGTCGCGCAGCCGCTCCACGAGGTACTCGGCGGACCACGCGGGACGCGCGCGCAGACGGGCGGCGGCGATCCGCACCGCGAGCGGGAGCCGCCCGCACAGCTCGACGACCTCCGCCAGCGCCTCGGCGGACACCCCGGCCGTCCGGCCGTCCCCGGCGGCGTCGACGAACAGGGCGACGGCGTCGGGTTGCGGGAGCACGTCCAGCGACACGACCCGGGTCTGGTCCAGGCCGACCAGCCTGCGGCGGCTGGTCACCACCACCAGGCAACCGGCCGTCCCGGGCAGCAACGGCACCACCTGTGCCTCGCTCGCCGCGTTGTCCAGCAGGACCAGGACCTTCCGGCCGGCCATCCGGCTCCGGTACATGGCGGCGCGGTCGTCCAGCTCGTCCGGGATCTGATCACCCGGCACCCCGAGCGCCCGCAGCATCCGGTCCAGCGCGTCACCCGGCACGACCGGCGCCACGCCATCCGTGTAGCCGTGCAGGTCCAGGAACAGCTGCCCGTCCGGGAAGTGGCCCGCCATCCGGTGCGCGGCGTGCAACGCGAGCGCCGTCTTCCCGATACCGGCCATCCCGTCGATCGACGTGATCACCACCGTCGACACGTCGGGGATCCGCTCCAGGTCCGCCGACTCCGCCGTCCGTCCGGTGAACGCCGGAGGGGGCGCGGGGAGCTGCCGCGGCACCGCGCCCGGGGGCCGCGACGGGAACGCGGCGAACCGCGCGGGCGGGGTTCCCGCCTCGAGCACACCCGTGTTCCGCGCCGCACCGATCAGGGAGGCCCGTTCCGCCTCGGTCAGGCCGAGCGCGGCCGCGAGCCGCTCGAGCGAGGAGCTCCGCGGCCGGGCCGCGGCACCCGACTCCAGCCGCCGGATCGACCGGACGCTGATGCCGGATCGCTCGGCCAGCTGCTCCTGGGTCAACAGCGCACGCTCGCGCCATGCCCGCAGGCTCGCGCCGATGGCCACGATGGATCACCCCTCGGGGTGTCAGGCTACGGGCGCGGCCGGAACCACTAGTCTCGCGTTCAGTCCGAGACCCGAGGGAGCCGTCGTGATCACCGCGATCGTCCTGGTGCACACCGCCGCCGACCGCATCCCCGAGACGGCGCAGGCCATCGCCGACCTCGACGGGGTGGCCGAGGTCTACTCCTGCGCCGGCGACGTCGACCTGATCGCCGTCGTGAAGGTCGCCGAGCACGACCAGCTCGCCGACGTGATCGCGGGGCGCCTCAGCAAGATCGAGGGGGTGCGGCGCACCGACACCCACATCGCCTTCCGCTCCTACTCCCGCGCCGACACCGAGGCCGGCTTCTCCGTCGGCCTCGACTGAACCCGACTCGCACGCACCCAGACCGCGACTCGCGGGTCGTGGGGCACCCCACCTCCGCGAGTCGCGGTCTCAGTGCACGCGAGTCGCGGTCTGGATGTACGCGAGTCGCGGTCGGGGTGCACGCGAGTCGCGCTCTACGCCTTGCGCGCGGTCGAGACCTCGACCCACCGGGTCAGCAGGCGTTCGGCCGCGCCGGAGTCGATCGCAGCAGCGGCCCGTTCGAGCGCCACGGGGAAGGCGTCCGCCAGCTGCGCGGGCGGCCCGTCGAACGCCACCAGCGCGCCGGCGGCGTTGAGCAGCACCGCGTCGCGCACCGCCCCGGTGCGGCCGCCGACGAGCGCGCGGAAGACGTCGGCGTTGTCGGCGGGGCTACCGCCGCGCAGCGACTCCCGGGTGGCGGGGGCGAGGCCGAACGCGGCCGGGTCGAGGCTCTCCCGCCGCACCTGCCCGCCGGAGACCACCCAGACGGTGCTCGTGGTCGTGGTGGTGAGCTCGTCGAGGCCGTCGTCGCCGCGCACCACGAGCGCGGACGCCCCGCGCCCAGCGAGCACCTCGGCGATCACGGGGGCGAGCCGGGGATCGGCGCACCCGACGAGCGCTGCGGCCGGCTGGGCCGGGTTGGTGAGCGGCCCGAGCACGTTCATCGCCGTCGGAACGCCCAGCTCGCGCCGCGGGCCGGCCGTGTGCCGGAAGCTGGGGTGGAACACCGGGGCGAAGCAGAAGCCGATCCCGGCCTCGGCCACGCAGGCCACCACCGCTTCTGGCGCCAGGTCGATCGCGACGCCGAGCGCCTCGAGCACGTCCGCCGCCCCGCTGGACGACGACGCGGCCCGGTTGCCGTGCTTCACGACCGGCGCCCCGGCGGCCGCGACGACCACAGCGGTCATCGTGGAGATGTTGACGGTGTGGGCCTGGTCGCCGCCGGTGCCGACGACGTCGACGGCCGGGCCGGGCACGCTGATGCGCCGGGCGTGGCGCAGCATCGCCTCCGCGAGCCCGGCGATCTCGGCGGCCGTCTCGCCCTTGGCCCGCAGCGCGACGAGGAACCCGGCGAGCTGGGCCGGGGTGGCCTCGGCCGAGAGCACCCGGTCCATCACCCACGCCGTGTCGGCGGACCCCAGGTGCTCACCCCTGAGCAGCCGGCCGAGCAGCCCCGGCCAGCTGAGGCTGCTCTCAGCCACGGAGCGCGACGGACGCCGACCGCCGCAGCACGTCGGCCACCGTCTCGGCGGCGGTGAGCGGGTCGAGCGGGTGCACGAGCACCGCGTCGGCCTGGGACCAGGTGGCGAGCCAGCGGTCGTCGCGCCTGCGCACCGTGATGATGACCGGCGGGCAGTCGTCGATCTCGTCCTTCAGCTGGCGGGAGATGCCCATGCCGCCGGTGGGCTGGGCCTCTCCGTCGAGGATCAGGAGGTCGAACTCGCCTGCGTCGGCCCCCTGGAGCACCTCCGCGATGCCGCTCGCCTCGTGGAAGCGGACGCGGGGGAGGTCGGGCGCCGGGCGCCGGCCGATCGCCGTGGTGATGGCCTCCCGGACCTCCGGGCGGTGGCTGAATACCAGCACGGTCAGGGTCTCGTGCGCGACGGGGCTGCTCACACCGTGGAACTGTAGTGCGACGTGCTCGTCCGCCCCGTCCCGCCTGCCCCGGGGGTAAAGACGACAGGCTGTAGAAGATGGTTCATACTGCCCCGGTGACGACTGCGGCTCCCACCATCAGCGCGCGCATCCACTCGCTGAACCGCCCGAACCTGGTCAGCGTCGGCACCATCGTCTGGCTGTCCAGCGAGCTGATGTTCTTCGCCGGGCTGTTCGCGATCTACTTCACCGCCCGCGCGCAGAACCCGCCGGACCTGCCGTGGCCGCCCCACACGCACCTCGACGTCCCCTACGCGCTCGTGGTGACGATCGTTCTCGTCGCGTCGTCGTTCACCTGCCAGTTCGGGGTGTTCGCGGCGGAGCGCGGTGACGTGTACGGGCTGCGCCGCTGGTACCTGCTGACCTTGCTCATGGGCACGTTCTTCGTGCTCGGGCAGGCCAACGAGTACCGGACGCTGGTCGAGGAGGGCACGACGCTGTCCTCCGACGCGTACGGCACCGTCTTCTACCTGGCCACCGGCTTCCACGGCCTGCACGTCACCGGTGGGCTCGTCGCGTTCGTCTACCTGCTGATCCGCACCAAGCTCAGCAAGTTCACGCCGCAGCAGGCCACCGCCGCGATCGTCGTGTCCTACTACTGGCACTTCGTGGACGTCGTGTGGATCGGCCTGTTCACCGTCATCTACTTCATCCGCTGATACCCGACCGTTAGGGCTGGACGACGCCGACGATGACCACCACACCCCCTTCGAGGAAGCCCCGTGGGCCGCGCAGCCGGTTCCGCCGCCGCGTGGCGGGCGCGCTTGCGCTGGGGATCGGCCTGCTCACCGCGGGTGGCCTGTACGCCGCCTTCGCGCCTCAGCCGCAGGTGGCCACGGCGCAGGAAGGCGACGCCGCGCTGATCGCGCAGGGCGAGCAGCTGTACAACAACTCCTGCGTCACCTGCCACGGCTCCAACCTGCAGGGCGTGGAGGACCGCGGGCCGAGCCTCATCGGCGTCGGTGACGCGGCCGTCTACTTCCAGGTCTCGACCGGGCGCATGCCGCTGGCCCGCCAGGAGGCCCAGGCGCAGCGCAAGCCGCCGGTCGCCCAGTTCGACCCGAACAGCCCCGAGGGCCAGCACAACCTCGACGCGCTCGGCGCGTTCGTGCAGGCCAACGGCGGCGGGCCCACGCGGCCGAACGTCGAGGGCCTCGCCCTGCGCGGCGACGACCCGGCGCGGGGCGGGGAGCTGTTCCGCCTCAACTGCGCCTCCTGCCACAACTTCACCGGACGCGGTGGGGCCCTGTCCTCGGGGAAGTACGCGCCGACGCTCGACCCGGCCACCGAGATGGACATCTACACGGCGATGCTCACGGGCCCGCAGAACATGCCCAAGTTCTCCGACCGGCAGCTCGCGCCGGAGGAGAAGGAGGACATCATCGCCTACGTCACGTCGGTGACGAACGGGAACAACAACCCGGGCGGCAACCCGCTGGGCGGGATCGGGCCGGTCTCCGAGGGCCTGATCGCCTTCATCGTCGGCATCGCCGCAATGGTCGGCGTCGCAATGTGGCTGGGGGCCAAGTCATGACCACCTCGCACCAGCACCCACCTGCGCTCGGCACCGAGAACCCGCAGCCGCCGGTGCCGACGGCGTCCGAGGTCGAGGACATGTCCGTCGAGGAGCGCGCGCGGCTCGCCGGGATCCTGGACGACGTCGACGTCGTCCACAACCAGCGGAAGTGGCCGATCCCCGGCACGCGTGCCGAGAAGCGCGCCGAGCGGGCCGTCGCCCTGTGGTTCGTGATCTCCGCGGTGTCCGGCCTCGCGTTCCTCGCCGCGTTCCTGTTCTGGCCGTACGAGTACGTGGCGCCGGGCGAACCCGGCTACACGCTCTACACGCTCTACACCCCGATCGTCGGTTTCACGTTCGGGCTCGCGGTGCTCGCCCTCGGGATCGGCGTCATCGCCTACATCAAGAAGTTCTTCCCCGACGAGGTGTCGGTCCAGCAGCGTCACGACGGCGCATCCGACGACGTCGCCCGGCTCACCGTCACCGCGCAGCTGGTCAAGGCGGGTCAGGACACCAGCATCGCTCGGCGCAAGCTGATCATCCGGGCCGCCGGTGGCGCCGCGGGCGTGCTCGGCCTCGGGCTGGGCATCGCGGCCGTCGCGCCGCTGGTGCGCAACCCGTGGAAGGGCGGCGACAACGCCGCGCTGTGGGTCACCGGGTGGAAGCCGGTCAACGGCGAGACCGTCTACCTGCGCCGTGACACCGGCGACCCGCACGAGGTCTCGCTGGTCCGCCCCGAGGACCAGGCGCCCGGCTCCATGGAGACGGTGTTCCCGTTCCGCGAGGCCGACCGCGAGGACGAGGAGGCGCTGATCGCCGGGCTCCGCGGCTCGGACACCCCGGTCATGCTGATCCGCCTGCGGCCCGACCAGCAGGTCGTGCAGCGGGCCGGCCACGAGAACTTCCACTACGGCGACTACTACGCCTACTCCAAGATCTGCACCCACCTGGGCTGCCCGACCTCGCTGTACGAGTCGCAGACCAACCGGATCCTCTGCCCGTGCCACCAGACGCAGTTCCTGGCCACGGAATACGCGAGGCCGGTCTTCGGTCCGGGAACCAGGCCGCTCCCCCAGCTTCCGATTACAGTCAACGACGAGGGATACCTCGTCGCCACCGGCGACTTCGCCGAGCCCGTCGGCCCGGCCTTCTGGGAGCGGAGGTACAACCCGTGAGCGCCCTCACCACGCCGACAGGCTCGGGTGCCAACGCCAAGGTGGTCAGCGCCCTCGACGAGCTCGACCAGCGCTACCACCCGGCAGCGGGCATGCGGAAGCAGTTCAACAAGGTCTTCCCGACCCACTGGTCGTTCATGCTCGGTGAGGTCGCGCTCTACAGCTTCATCGTGCTGCTGCTGTCGGGCACCTACCTCGCGATCTTCTTCGACCCCTCCATGGAGGAGGTCACGTACGACGGCGTGTTCGAGAACCTGCGCGGCATCCACATGTCGCGGGCGTTCGAGAGCTCGCTGCAGATCTCCTTCGACGTCCGCGGCGGCCTGTTCATCCGGCAGGTGCACCACTGGGCGGCGCTGCTGTTCATGGCCGCGATGGTCGTGCACATGTTCCGCACCTTCTTCACCGGCGCCTTCCGCAAGCCGCGCGAGGCCAACTGGGTGATCGGCGTGCTGCTGCTGTTCCTCGGCTTCTTCGCCGGGTTCACCGGCTACTCGCTGCCCGACGACCTGCTGTCCGGCACCGGGCTGCGGATCGCCTCCGGCTTCACCCTCGCCGTGCCGGTGGTCGGCACCTGGACCCACTGGGCGCTGTTCGGCGGCGAGTTCCCCGGCACCGAGATCATCCCGCGCATCTACATCGCGCACGTGCTGCTCATCCCGGGCATCCTGCTCGCGCTGATCGCGGTGCACGTCGGGCTGGTCTGGTACCAGAAGCACACCCAGTTCCCCGGTCCGGGCCGCACGGAGGGCAACGTCGTCGGCGTCCGCATCCTCCCGGCGTTCGCGGCCAAGGGCGGCGCGTTCTTCGCGGTCACGGTGGGCGTGCTCGGGCTCATGGGCGGCCTCTTCCAGATCAACCCGATCTGGAACTTCGGGCCCTACAACCCGGCCCACATCTCGGCCGGTTCCCAGCCCGACTGGTACGTGCTGTTCACCGAGGGCATGCTGCGGATCTTCCCGCCGTGGGACATCTACCTCGGCGACTACAACGTCCCTCCGGCGTTCTGGGCGAGCCCGGCGTTCCTCCCGATGCTCTACGTCATCGCGGGCGCCTACCCCTGGATCGAGAAGCGGTTCACGAAGGACAACGCCCTGCACAACCTGCTGCAGCGCCCGCGGGACGTGCCGGTGCGCACGTCGCTGGGCGTCATGGGCATCTCCTTCTACACGGTGCTGGTCCTGTCGGGCAGCAACGACTTGATCGCCTACTTCTTCGACGTCTCGCTCAACGCCACCACCTGGGCGGGCCGCATCGGGGTGCTGGTGGTCCCGCCGATCGCGTACTGGGTGACCTACCGGATCTGCCTCGGGCTGCAGCGCTCCGACCGGGCGGTGCTCGAGCACGGCATCGAGACCGGCATCATCAAGCGGCTGCCGCACGGTGAGTTCATCGAGGTGCACCAGCCGCTGGGCGGTGTCGACGCACACGGCCACGCGATCCCGCTGGAGTACCAGGGCGCCCCGGTGCCCAAGCGGATGAACCAGCTCGGCATGGGTGGCTCGCCGGTCGCCGGCTCGCTGCTCACGCCGGACCCGGCCGAGGAGACCTTGGCCCTCGAGCGGGCCCGGCACGAGGAGGCCGAGGCCGAGGCCGCCGCCCGCAACGGGCACCGGCCCGGCGACGACGAGCGGGAGTCCCGCTCCGTCGAGCGCGAGGCGCTCGGCCAGCAGTAGGCAGTGACGACACGAAGGCCCCGCCGGTCCGCCCGGCGGGGCCTTCGTCGTTCCCGGGGCCGCTCGCACACCGACTTCTGCGCCGGCACACCGGTTGCAGTCGGTGTGCGAGCACCGCATTCGGTGTGTCGGTCAGCCGCCGGCGAGTATGACCGCGTGCTCGCGCGAGCGGGGTCGAACGGCCCGGGCCGCCGTGGCGGCCAGCAGCGCGAGGAAGAGCAGCAGGTAGGCGTCCGGCCAGAAGGAGATCAGGCCGGTGGCCGGGATGGGGCCGACCACCGGGCCGGGCAGCGCCGTCACCACCGCGACCGTCGCCGCGAGCACCCCCACCAGCCCCGCGGCCGCCCGCCGATCCCCCGCCACGGCGCGGGCGCCGAGCAGCACCGCGAGGGGCACGACCCACACGTAGTGGTGCGACCACGCGAACGGCGCCAGCGCGGCCGAGGCGAGCCCGCACAGCGTCAGCGCGAGCACCTCCTCCCCCGCGCGGTGGGCCCGCACCGCGAGCACGATCGTCAGGACCCCGAGCGCGGCGGCGAGTGCCAGCCAGGGCAGGCCCGCCGCGCCGAGGCGGGCGAGCAGGCCGTTCAGGGAGTGGTTGCTGGGGCCGTCGACGGCGGAGATCCGGTCGGCCGCCAGGAACGTGCCGTCGAACCAGAACGCGACCGAGTCGGCGGGCGCGAACAGGAACCCCAGCCCGGCCGCCGCCACGAACGTCCCGATGGCCGTGCCCGCCGCCCGCCACCGCCCGGTGGCCACCAGGTACACGACGAACAGCAGCGGCGTCAGCTTCACGGCCGCGGCCAGGCCGACGCCCACGCCCCGCAGCCGGCTCCCCGGTCTGCCGAGCAGGTCGCCGGCCACGAGGGCGAGCAGCACGATGTTGATCTGGCCGAGGTAGAGCGTGGTGCGGACCGGGTCGAGCGCCGTCGCGAGCACCGCGAGCAGCGCGACCACCGGCCAGCCCGCGCGGGGCACGGACCGGTGCACCACGTACCCGAGCAGCGCGATCCCCGCGCCGGTCCACAGCACCTTGAGCAGGCCGAGCGGCAGCAGCGCGAGCGGCGCGAACAGGACGGCGGCGAACGGCGGGTAGACGAACGGCAGGTCCAGCAGCACGCCACCCCGGTAGAGCGGGGCGCCTGCGAGCACGTGCTCGCCGCCTGCGCGGTAGACCTGCAGGTCGATCAGCAGCGCGTGCGCGTCGGGCCACAGCGCGAACACCAGGGCCTGCGCGGCCACCACCAGCGCGGCGACCCCCGCGAGTGCACGCACCCGCTACTCGGGCAGGTCGAACTCGCCCGCGTCCACACCCTTCACGAACGCATCCCACTCGGCGGCCGTGTACACGTGCGGCTCGCAGTCCGGGTCGTCGGCCCGGCGCAGCGCGGCACCCCCGTCGGGCAGCCGGGCGATCTCGACGGCATCGTCGCTGGTGCTGGTGCTGCTGCGCATCCAGACGACGTCCTCGGGCACGCGCGAAGTCATGGGCGGTCGAACTCCCCGTTCCGGACGGCTGTGATGAAGGTCCGCCAAGCACCGGCGGAGTGCAGGTGCGGGGGGCGCGCACGATCCTTGGTGTCGCGGACGGCCACGCCGGTGGAGGTCGGGGCGACCTCGACGCAGCTCGCGCCGTTCTCACCGCTGAAGCTGCTCGTGCGCCAGTCGAGGCGATCCAGATCCACGGAAGCCCCTTCCTCATTACAACTCACCGGCGAGCCGGCAGATCATGTCCCGGGACTCGCCAGGGGCCAGCGCAAGGGTGCGCAGCCGGTCAAACTTCAGTCTAGCCAGCGTGACATCGGGTTCTTTCCACAGGTTCGTGGCACCGAGCGCGTGTTCGACGTACGCCATGTCCGGCTCGCCGAGATGGCTGAAGCTCAGCACGAGAAAGCCGGACGCGAGTGCCGGGTGAACTCCCTGCCCGGAGGGCAACACCTGCAGGCTCACCAGTGGCCACTCACTTGCCGTCTTCAGATGCGCGAGCTGCGCTCGGTGCACCGCGCGGCCTCCGACCGGGTTTCGCAGTACGGCCGCGTCGATGATCGCCACGAGTTGGAGAGGATCGTCGTCCGACTGCAGCCGCTCCTGCCGGATCATGCGGACCGCCAGATCACGCTCCCGGTCCTCGGCGGACCGCGGCAGCGGCGAAGCCTCGTACAGCACACGGCTGTATTCGGCCACCTGCAACAGCCCTGGCACGAAGCCCGATGCATATTCCTGCACCTGGGTGGCCTCGGTCTCGAAGCCGACGTAGGAGTTGTCGCCCAGCCCGTACGCCCGGTACCACGCCGGTTTCGCCGCCTCCCGCGCCAGCTCGAGCAGCTCGGTCCACTGCACCCCACCGACGTCGAACAGGTCGAGCATGCTCTTGACCAGGTGCACGTCGGCCTTCTGCTGCCCGTTCTCGATGCGGCTGAGCCTGCTCATCGAGGTGTCCAGCAGCGGCGCGGCCGCCTCCAGCGTGAACCCGGCCTGTTCCCGCAGCTCCCGCAACCTGCGTGCCAGGATGCGCCGCCTGATCGACGCCCCGTTCCGCTTCGCCCCCATGCGCCCTCCGCGTCCGGCCGATGACCGATCGTGGCATCGGGAACGGCAGAGGTGGGATTTCCACCCCCCATGATCGTTCAAAGACGCGCCCTGTGCGACCGCCCGACTCACGCCGCGCGCACACCGGAATCACCCGCGGACGCCCGACTCGCCGCGTCAGGATGCGCGACTCGCCGGGCCGCGGGGCACCGACCTTGCGCTCGGTGTCCGGCCGGTCACCGAAGTCACCGGGTCGTGGTGATCATCCTGCCGAGCTCGGTATTGACCTCTCGTGCTCATGGGGACACGCTGGGTGCTCGAAGGGTGAGGCGATGCCGAGGAGAAGGGGCCGATCGAGTGTTCGTGGCTGAGGTCAACGGTCGCCCGGGCGACGGGTACGTCGCCGTGCGGGTGACCGGTGACGTCGACACGGGCACCCGCGCCGAGCTGACGGACGCGCTGGAGCGCGCCCTCGCGGTCGGCGCGCCGTCCGTCCTCGTCGATCTCACCGGCGTGGCGTTCTTCGCCGCGGCCGGCGTGCACTGCGTCGAGCGCGCGGTGGGTGCGCTCGAAGCCCGCGGTGGTGCGGCCCACGTCGTCTGCCCGCGTCCCGGGGCCGCGTGGCGGGTGGTGTCGCTGCTCGGGCTGCAACGGCAGTGGCTGGTGCACCAGGACCTCGAGACCGCCGTCGCGGGGTGCATGGCAGGTCAGTGACCGGTGGCGATCCCGCCGCCGTCGTGATCGACTGACCCGATGAAGGTCGATGCGATGCTGCGGGGCGCTGGGATCGCCGAGCTGGCCGCGGAGGCGCGGGAGCGGGAGGCCGCCGGGATCGACGGCCTGTGGAGCTACGAGGGCCCCCACGACCCGTTCCTGCCGCTGATGCCGGTGGCCGAGCACACCTCCCGGGTGGCGGTGGGCACGGCCATCGCCGTGGCGTTCGCGCGCAACCCGATGAGCACGGCCTACGTCGCGAACGACCTGCAGGTCCACTCGGAGGGCCGGTTCCTGCTCGGCCTGGGCAGCCAGGTCAAGCCGCACATCGAACGCCGCTTCGCGATGCCGTGGAGCCACCCGGCCCGCCGGATGCGCGAGTACGTGCAGGCGCTGCAGGCGATCTGGGCGGCGTGGAACACCGGCGAGCGGCTCGCGTTCCGCGGCGAGTTCTACTCCCACACGTTGATGACACCGTTCTTCTCCCCCGCACCCAACCCGTATGGACCGCCCCCGGTGTACCTGGCCGCCGTCGGCGACCAGATGACGCGCGTGGCGGGCGAGGTGTGCGACGGCCTGCTCCCCCACCCCTTCACCACCGAGCGCTACCTGCGGGAGCACACCCTCCCGGTGCTGGCGGAGGGGCTCGCGGCGAGCGGGCGCAGCCGGGCCGGGTTCGCGATCTCCCATTCCGGGTTCGTCGTCTCCGGGGCCACGGAGGAGCAGATGGCGGCGGCCGCCCGCGGGGTGCGCGAGCAGATCGCCTTCTACGGCAGCACACCCGCGTACCGCCCGGTCCTCGACATGCACGGGTGGGGCGAGCTGGGCGTCGAGCTCAACCGGCTATCCCGCAGCACCGACGCCGACCGCTGGCAGCGCATGGGCGAGCTGATCGACGACGAGGTGCTGGGCGCGTTCGCGGTGGTGGCGGAACCGGACCGGCTGGGCGCCGCGATCCTCGCCCGCTTCGGCGGCCTCGTCGACCGGTTCACCTTCTACGCCCCGTTCGAGCACGACGCCGCCCTCTTCGCGCCCGCCACGGAGGCGATGCAGCGGGCGTGACCAGCGGGCGGTGATCGGCCGGCGATGGCGCCTACCTGTCCTTGTCCTCTGCGCTGGGTCATCTGGGGACGGATGCCCGTGGATGTGCTCCCATCGGGTGGATCTGCTCCCGAGCGACTGCGCAGCAGCCGGCGGGACGCGGCACCTGGCGGAAACGCGGATCACCGACACTTCCGTACGTCATGGGTCGAACGTCGCAGATCGCCTCGGGCGACTAGGCCTGACGCGTTGCATCTCGGCGGCCCTTGTCCCCCTCTTCGAGTAGGAGACCGCGGACGTCCGCGGTCGTGGGGACCAGGCGGGTGATGGGACGGAAGCCCCGGACCGCTCCTCGGGGCGAAGCGGAAGGATCGAATAGCGGATCGGAGGGGCGATCCAGGATCCGGGGGACGGCGAAAATGGCCTTGGTCGAACACGTCGACGCACCTGCCTGCCCACAGGACACCGGTCCGCTACCAGGGCCGTATCGCGGAGGGCTTCCGGCCAGCGCGCGGGGAGAGCCGCAGGCCCGGGGTTTGGAGGCGTTGGGGATGGCAGGGGGCCCGCGAGAGGGGTCGGAGTACCGGGCCGACGACGATCCGCGTCCGGATCTGCGCAGGCTCGCCGCAGAGCTGGACGGGTTGCTCCGAACCGTGGGGGACGTCAGGGCTTCGCGCCTTCGGCAGCTAGCTGACGCTCGATCTGCTCGACGCGATCCCGCAGCTCCCGGATCTCCCGGCTCAGACCGTCCAGGGCCTGCAACACCGGATCCCTGACCTCGTCGTCGTGCGGCTCCGGCCGGTCACCACGCAGCACCTGGTGGAGGTAGCCGGCGGGCCACCCCAGCGCCTCCGACACCGCGGCGAGCGTCTGGGGTCGGCGGCGGCGCGGGTTGAGGTTGTGCTGCAGCTCCCGGATCGTCGTCAGCGACAACCGCGCGCGGGACGCGACGTCCATCTGCGTCATGCGGGTCTCGGCCATGCGGTTCCGGATCGCCTCTGCGACCGAGTTCCAGTCCTCGTCGCCCGCACGTTCCGCGTCGGTCACGCGCAGAGCCTAGGGCCAGAGTTGGCGTTGATCGACCCCGCTCCAGGCATCAGAAAATCGGCACCAATATTGTGTCAACTGGTGCTAGCCTGAAATCGAGGGAGGGGAACGATCATGGTCATGCTGGAACCCGTCGATCTACCCGCGCTCCCGCGCGTCACCGGGCCGCTTCCCGGGCCGCGCTCGGCGGAGCTGCTGATCAGGCAGGATCGGCGCGAGTCCAACGCTCGCGTCTACCCACGACACATCCCGATCGCGATCGACGAGGCATGGGGCAGCTTCGTCCGCGATCTCGACGGGAACGTCTTCATCGACTTCCTGACCGGAGCGGGCGTGCTCTCGCTCGGTCACAACCATCCGGAGCTCGTGCGCGTCGTGACCGAGCAGCTCGGCCGGTTCGCGCACGGGCTCGACCTGCCGACGCCGGCGAAGGACGCGTTCACCGAGGCGCAGCTGTCGATGCTGCCGCCGACGATGCGCGGTCGGACCCGCATGCACTTCTGCGGGCCGACCGGGGTCAACGCCGTCGACGCTGCGATCAAGCTGTGCAAGACCGCCACCGGGCGGTCCGATGTCGTGTCCTTCCAGGGTGGGTTCCACGGCACCACCCACCTCGGGATGGCGGTCACCGGCGTCGTCGCGAACAAGCAGCCGATCGGCAATGGTGTTCCGGGCGTGCACTTCTTCCCGTACTCCAACTGCACGGACTGCCCGATGGGGCTCACCCGCGACATCTGCGCCACGAACTGCATCGGCTTCCTCGAGCGGTCCCTCCGCGACCCCAACGCAGGGATCCCGCTCCCGGCGGCCGTGCTCCTCGAGCTGGTGCAGGGCGAGGGCGGGGTCGTCCCGGCCGACCATGATTTCGTCCACCGGCTGAGGACGTTGACCCGCAAGCTCGACATCCCACTCGTGGTCGACGAGGTGCAGACCGGGTGTGGCCGCACCGGCACCTGGTTCGCCTTCGAGCAGTACGGCATCGAGCCAGACGTGATCATCGCGTCCAAGGCGCTGAGCGGGATCGGCCAACCGATCGCGATCATCATGTACGACGAGCGGCTGGACACGTGGGCGCCGGGCGCCCACACCGGCACGTTCCGGGGCAACCAGCTGGCGTTCGCCGCCGGGGCGGAGACCGTGCGCATCGTGCGATGCGACGACGTGCTGGGCAACGTCCGGCGGCGGGCCGCGCAGATCCGCGCTCGCCTCGACGTGTTGCGCGATCATCCGTGGATACGTGACGTCCGCGGCCTCGGCCTGATGTGGGGGATCGAGCTAGCGGGTCCGCTGACCGGGCAGCCGGCCGGTGACCTGGCCGCCCGCGTGCAGGCGGAGGCGCTCGCCGAGGGCCTCATCGTGGAGCTCGGCGGGCGCGACGACTGCGTCGTGCGCATGTTGCCGCCGCTCAACGTGACGGCCGAGGTCGTCGACATGGCGTGCTCGATTCTCATCGCCGCGGTCGAGCGATGCTGCGCGGATTCGCGTGTCTGGTCGCTCGAGCAGAGTGCAGCGGCCGTCGGGGACTGGTGATGGGCGCGCAACCGCTCCTGGTGTGGAAGTTCGGCGGCATGTCCCTTTCCGATCTCACCCGACTGCGGGCGGCCGCCCAGCGCATGGTCGCCGCACGCCGGGCGGGACACCAGCTCGTGACCGTTCTGTCCGCGATGGGAAGTTCCACGGACGAGCTCAACGCGATGGCGTATTCCCTGTCGGCGCGCCCGCAGCTCCGTGAGCTCGACGCACTGCTGTCGGTGGGCGAGAACATCTCGTGCGCGCTCGCCGCGATCGCCGTGCAGGACGCGGGCGAGCGGGCGATCTCGCTGACCGGACCCCAGGCCGGGATCCTCACCGACGGCTCTCACGGCAATGCCCAGCTGTGGGACGTCCGTCCGAAGCGGGTCCTGGAAGAGCTGGACGCTGGTGCGATCGTGCTGGTCACCGGATACCAGGGACTCTCCCCGGAGGGGGACCTGACGACGCTCGGCCGGGGTGGATCCGACGCGAGCGCCGTCGCGATGGCGGCCGCCCTCGGGCTGCACGAATGCGAGATCTTCACCGACGTCCCGGCGGTGTTCTCGGCGGATCCGCGCGTCGTCCCGGACGCGCGTCGCCTGGCAGCGATCAGCCGCGACGAAATGCTCCAGCTGGCCGCCGCCGGTGCCGCGGTGCTGCAACCGCGCGCCGTCGAGCTGGCAGCCGCCCATGACATCGACATCCACGTGCGGTCGAGCTTCACGACCGAGACCGGGACGTGGATCCAGGAGGAGGCCGTGTTCGAGACATTCGAGATCACCGGCGTTGCCCACCGTGATCGGGAGGCGCTGTACACGGTGACCGGTGCGTCCCTGGCGATGATCACGCTGGCGCTTGCCCAGCGCGGTGCCGCCGTCGGCGCGATCGTCCGGGACGGTTCCGCCATCCACCTGACGGTGCCCGGAGTGGAGGAGCCCGCAGTCCTCGAGGCCGTGTCGACCGTCGGAGCGCGCATCGTTCTGCAGGACGAGCTGGGCTCGGTGAGCGTGGTCGGCTCGGGGATCGGCAGGCGGCCCGACGCCACGGCTCGTGCCCTGCTGGAACTCGAGGCCGTGGGCATCGAAACGCAGCTCGTCACGAGCACGCCGAGCCGCGTGACGTTCCACGTGGCGGGGGACGCGGTCCACCGCGCCGCCCGGCGTCTGCACACGGCGTTCGGCCTCCACCGGGCCGCCGGGGTCGAGCCCGGCCCGGATCGAGTCGCGCGATCGGTGTCATGAGGACAGGGCACCAGGCCCCGGCGGCGGACCTCGTCCTCGAGAACACGGAGTTCGGCCAGGACATCCGGTGGCGCCCCGGGGAACGTCTCGAGCAGCTGTTCGAGGAGCAGTGCGACCGGATGCGCGAGGCCGGTCTCGCCCACCACCTCGCGGTGGACGCCGAGGACGAGGTGCTGACGTACCAGCAGCTGGACGGGCGGGCCAACCGGCTGGCCAGGTACCTGCTGGACCTCGGTGTCGGCCCGGGCGGCCGCGTCGCGCTGCTCGTCGACCGCGCCGTCCAGGCCTATGTGGGAATGCTGGCGGTGTTGAAGGCCGGTGCGGCATACGTCCCGCTCGACGCCGGGTTCCCGCCGGACCGGTTGTCCTACATCGTGGCGGACGCCGGGGTGGGTGTGGTGTTGTCGGTCGAGCACCTGCGGCCCCACCTCGGTGCGGTCGGCGTGGAAGTCGTGTGCCTCGACGCGGTCGCGTCCGAGATCGAGGCGCACGACGACGGCCGTCTGCGTACCGACGAGCGCGGCGAGGCCGAGGATGCCGACGGGGACGACCTGGCGTACATCATCTACACCTCGGGATCCACGGGCCGACCCAAGGGCGTCGCGATCGAGCACGCGAGCATCTGCAACTTCGTCCGGGTCGCCGCGGATGTCTACGGCATCCGGCCGGACGACCGGATGTACCAGGGCCTGACGATCGCGTTCGACTTCTCCGTCGAGGAGATCTGGGTGCCCTGGATCGTGGGAGCGACGCTCGTGCCCAGGCCACCGGGCCCGAGCCTGCTGGGATCCGAGCTGCGGGACTTCCTCACCGCGCGGCGGGTCACCGCCATGTGCTGCGTGCCGACGCTGCTCGCCACGCTCGACGAGGACCTCCCCGACCTGCGGTTCCTGCTCGTCTCCGGGGAGGCGTGCCCGCACGACCTGATCGTGCGCTGGCACCGCGAGGGCAGGCGGTTCCTCAACGTCTACGGCCCGACCGAGGCGACGGTGACAGCGACGTGGACGGTCGCCCACCCGGACCGGGCCGTGACGATCGGGGGGCCGTTGCCCACCTACTCGATCGTGGTGCTGGACCCGGACGACCCGCGGCGGGCACTGCCGCCCGGTGACGTGGGGGAGATCGGTATCGCCGGGATCGGGTTGGCCAGGGGCTACGTGCGCCGCGACGACCTGACCGCGAAGGCGTTCGTCCCGGACTTCCTCGACATCACAGGCAACCCGTCCGGCCGGATCTACCGCACGGGCGATCTGGGACGGGTGAACGCAGACGGCGAGATCGAGTACCTGGGCCGGATCGACCTGCAGGTGAAGATCCGGGGCTACCGGATAGAGCTGACCGAGATCGAGTCCGTGATGCTGCAGGTGCCCGGCATCGCGCAGGCGGTGGTGGACACCTACGAGCCTGTGCCGGGCACGGTCGAGCTGGTGGGCTACTACAGCCTGCGCCACAACGTGAGCGAGCCGGCCCCCGAGGACATCTCCGCGCTGCTGCGGGACCGGCTTCCGCCCTACATGGTGCCGGCCTACCTGGAGCGCCTCCCCGTCATCCCGATGACGACGAGCGACAAGGCCGATCGCAAGCGGCTGCCGCCGCCGACGAGTCGCAGTGTCGCCGTGGGGCGGGCGTACCGCCCCCCGACGAGCGGCACCGAGGAGGTCCTGGCCGGGGTGCTCGCCCGGACCTTGGGGACGGATCGGGTGTCGGTCGACAGCCACTTCTTCGACGACCTGGGCGCGAACTCCCTGCTGATGGCGCGGTTCTCGGCCCGCGTCCGCAAGGAGACCGAGCTACAACCGCCGGCGATGAAGGACCTCTACCTGAACCCGACGGTCGCGAAGCTCGCGGCGGCACTGCCCGCCCAGCCCGTGCAGCCGGGTCAGGGAGATGCCGGGCCGGTGGACGATGACGTGCCGAGGACCGGAACCGTCCGCTACGTCCTGTTCGGTGTGGTCCAACTGCTGATCTTCCTGGGATCGGTCCACCTCGGGATGCTCGTCCTCGTGGCCGGGATCACCTGGGTCGCTGAGCCGGCGGCGCTCGGAGGCCGGCTGATCCGCTCCGCAGTGCTGGGGCTCGGTCTCCTCGTGCTCGCCTGCGTCGGGCCGATCCTGGTCAAGTGGTTGCTCGTCGGGCGGTGGAAGCGCCACGAGTTCCGCCTCTGGGGCCTGGCCCACCTGCGCTTCTGGTACGTCACGAGCCTGGTGCGGATCGACCCGCTGGTGCTGTTCGCAGGCTCCCCGCTCTACGTGCTGTACCTGCGGGCGCTCGGCGCCCACATCGGACGGGGGGTCGCGGTGTTCTCGCGGCGGGTGCCCACGTGCACCGATCTCCTCACCATCGGCGACGGCACGGTGATCCGCAAGGACACGTCGTTCACGTGCCATCGTGGCGAGGCCGGGCGGATCCGGACGGGGACGGTGAGCCTTGGCCGTGACGTGGTCGTCGGCGAGGCGAGCGTGCTCGACATCGAGACGGCACTGGGCGATGGTGCTCAGCTCGGGCACGCGTCCGCGCTGTACGCGCGGCAGGTGGTGCCCGCCGGCGAACGCTGGCACGGATCCCCGGCAGAGCCGACAGGTACGGACTTCCGGGCCATCGAGGCACGGCAGTGCGGCACGCTCCGCCGATTCCTCTACACGATGTGGCAGCTGGTTCTCCTGACGCTCGCCGTTTCGGTGCCGGTCGCCGTCCTGGTGCTCCTCCCCACGCTGGTGCCGCAACTGGCCGACGTGCTCGGGCACGGCCACCAGTCGATCGGCGACCCGACGCTCTACGCGGTCATCGGAGTCGTGACGATCGCGATCCTGCTCGGGGGTCTCGTGGTCGGCCTCGTCGCCGTGCTCACCGTCCCCCGGCTGCTCAACCTGTTCGTCCGGCCCGACGCGGTGCACCCGCTCTACGGTGTCCAGTTCTGGCTCTGCCAGATGATCACTCTGCTCACGAACACCGGGTTCACCAGGCTGCTGGGTGACAGCGCATACGTCACCCACTACCTCAGCGCCCTGGGCTACCACCTCGCGCCGGTCGAACAGACCGGGTCGAACTTCGGCCTCATCATGAAGCACGAGTCGCCGTACCTGAGCACCGTCGGAACCGGCTCGATGATCTCGGACGGGCTGTCGATCTCGAACATCGACTACACCAGCACGTCGTTCCGCGCGACGCGCGTCGTCATCGGGAAGCGGAGCTTCCTCGGCAACCACATCAGCTACCCGGCCGGTAGCCGGGCGGGGGACAACTGCCTGATCGCCACCAAGGCCATGGTGCCCGTCGACGGACCGACGCGGACCGGCGTCGGTCTCCTCGGCTCGCCGAGCTTCCAGATCCCGCGGTCGGTCCAGCGTGACGGCCGGTTCGACCATCTCACCCGGCCCGACGTGCTGCAGCGCCGTCTCGCGGCGAAGACCCGGCACAACACGGTGACGATCGCCTTGCACCTGTTCGTGCTCTGGCTCCTCACCGTCCCGTGGATCGCCGCCGCTCTGGCCGCCGCGGACCTGTTCTACCTGCTCGGGGCATCTGGGCTCACATGTGCGGTCCTCGTCGTGCTGGTGCTCGACACCGTCGTGCTCGTAGTGGCCGAGCGGGCGTCGACCGCGTTCCGGAGCCTCCAACCCCAGTTCTGCTCGATCTACCAGCCGTATTTCTGGAGCCATGAGCGATTCTGGAAGCTGACGACGACCAGCTTCTTCGACATGTACAACGGCACGCCCTTCAAGGGGACGATCTGGCGCCTGCTGGGTGTTCGGATCGGCCGCCGGGTGTTCGACGAGGGTTGCAGCATCCCGGAGAAGTCCCTGGTGACGGTGGGCGACGACTGCACGCTCAACGCCGGCAGCGCCCTGTGGGGCCATTCGCTCGAGGACGGGACGTTCAAGTCCGACCGCATCCGCGTCGGACGCGGGTGCACGCTCGGCGTCGCGGCGTTCGTCCACTACGGGGTGACCATGGGCGATGGCGCTGTGCTCGGCGCCGACGCGTTCCTGATGAAAGGCGAGGAGGTGGCTCCCGGAACCCGGTGGCGGGGCAATCCAGCTGCGGAAACCCGACGCCTGACCCCATCGCGCGCGTCCGCCGCTGACGGTGACGCGGCATGAGCAGCGGCCCGGCATGAACAGCCGTAGCGGCGATGGGCGGCCACCGATGCGCCTCGACGTGGTACGCGGGAGCGCCCACCGATGTGGCGTGGTGCACCTCCTCGCCGCTGCCGTCCTGTTCGCGGGCTGCACCTCGCCCAGGCCTGCGGGGCCGGACGCGTCGGCCCAGGTGCCAGCCGTCGCTGGGGCGTTCCGCTCGCAGCTCGTCGAGGAGGTGACCGGGACCGGTGCGCTCGTCCACCTCGAGGCGCTGCAGCGCATCGCTGACGCACACGACGGCAACCGGGCCACCCCCGGTCCGGGCTACGACGCGAGCGTCGACTACGTGGCGGGCGTGCTCCGCGACGCCGGGTTCGACGTCAGCACCCCGTCGTTCGTGCTCCACTCGGACGACGGTGAGCGGGCGACCGTCCGCAACGTGGTCGCCCAGACCCGCACCGGAGACCCGCAGCAGGTGGTGATGGCCGGAGCGCACCTGGACTCCGTCCCCGAGGGTCCAGGGATCAACGACAACGCCTCCGGGGTGGCCGCGCTGCTGGAGGCCGCGATCCGGATGGGCGGCTCGCCCCCGGTCCCCAACACGGTGCGCCTCGCGTTCTGGGCGGCGGAGGAGCGGAACCTCGACGGCTCCGTCGCCTACGTCGACTCGCTCCCCCGCAGCGATCACGGAGCGATCGCCCTGTACCTCAACCTGGACATGTTGGCCTCGCCGAACGCCGGCTACTTCGTGCAGGGAGGACACGGTGACGACGAGTCCGAAACCGGCCCGGAGGGCTCGGAGGTGGTCGGCCGGATGCTGGTCGAGGAACTGGCCGCCACCGGCGTCACCGCCGAGCTCGCGCGGTTCGAGAACGACGGATCGGACTACGAGGCGTTCATCGAGGAGGGGATCCCGACCGGTGGCGTCTACTCCGGTGACTCGGGCGTGAAGACGTCTCAGCAGGCCGAGCGCTGGGGTGGGCGGGCCGGCGCCGTTTTCGACCCCTGCTACCACACGGCCTGTGACCGTGCGGCAGGCATTCACCCCGGCGCGCTCGACAATTTCTCCGATGCGATCGCCGGCACGGTGGCGCGGTTCGCGGAGTCCACGGAGACGATCGCTCGTTGAACCCGCTTCGAAAGGGAGGGCCGGATGCCGAGGGACAGCGACCGCCACATCGAGCAAACCCGCCGGCGCGCCGGCCTCGAGTTGGTGCAGGGCGCCTCTGCCGCACCGCGTCAGAGCCCGCCGCGGGCCTGCTGCGACAGTCGGTCGCGGGCGTCGGCGGGGCCGGGGTGTGGCAGCACCTCCTCGCACTACAGCGGATCGCCGACGACAACGGCGGCGACCGCGCCTCCCCCGGACCGGATACGACGCGAGCGTGGACTACGCGGTCGCGGCCCTCCGAGCCGCGGGCTTCCGAGTGAGCACCCCCACCTACCCGCTGCCCGAACGACGACGCCGCCAACGCTCCTGCCGCAACGTGATCACCCAGACCCACACCGGCGACCCGAAACGGGTCATCATGATCGGTGCCCACCTGGACTCGGTCCGCAAGGGACCAGGAATCAACGACAACGCCTCCGGCGTCGGCGCCCTCCACGAAATCGCCACCCGGCTGAGCGGCGCACCCCCGATCCGCAACGCCGTCCGGTTCGCTCTCTGGGGCTCCGAGGAAGACGACCTGGAAGGCTCCACCCACTACGTCAACACACTCACCCGCGCCGACCGCGCCCACATCCTGCTCTACCTCAACCTCGACATGATCGCCTCACCGAACGCCGGCTACTTCGTGCCGGTCCTCGACATGCACGGGTGGGGCGAGCTGGGCGTCGAGCTCAACCGACTCTCCCGCAGCACCGACGCCGACCGCTGGCAGCGCATGGGCGAGCTGATCGACGACGAGGTGCTGGGGCGTTCGCGGTGGTGGCGGAACCGGACCGGCTGGGCGCCACGATCCTCGCCCGCTTCGGCGGCCTCGTCGACCGGTTCACCTTCTACGCCCCCTTCGAGCACGACGCCGCCCTGTTCGCTCCCGCTGCGGAGGCGCTGCAACGGGGGTGACGGGTTGAACGTGTTCCAGAACGGGAACAGGTTGCCAACTGACCTGCGGAAGGAACCGTCATGCTCGCTGTCGTCGCCGCTGTCCTCTTCGGACTCGCCCTCCTCTTCCAGCTCCTCGGGGTCTCCCTCGAGGTGATCGGGCCCTCGGTGCTCACGACCGCAGGCCTGCTGTGCGTCGCGCTGTACTTCGCCGGCGTCGGCTCGCGGTCGCTGAGCACCCGCCGCACCCGCCGCTGACCCCACCCGATCGCACTGGAAGGACCACCCGTGCTCGCTGTCGTCGCCTCCGTCCTGTTCGCACTCGCCCTGATCTTCGAGCTGGCCGGCATCAGCCTCTCGGTGATCACCGCCACCCTGCTCACCACCGCAGGCCTCCTGTGCCTGGCGCTCTACTTCGCGGGCATCGGCGCCCGCGAGGTGACCTACCGCCGCCGCAGCCACCGCTGACCGTCAAACCGCTTGACCCTGCCGCCACCCTGACCGGGTGGGGGCGGGGTTCAGGCGGTTGTGGGCGGCGTCCGCCGTATCGAACGTCGGCGACGGCGTGGCGCTCGCGGCGGGCCCGCTGCTGCTGGCGTCCCTGACGTCGGATCCCGCGCTCGTCGCGGGCGCGATGTTCGTGCAGCAGCTGCCGTGGCTGCTGTTCGCGCTCCCGGCGGGCGTCTACGTCGACCGGCTCGACCGGCGCCGGCTCGTCGTCGTGGTGAACCTGGTCCGGGCCGCGGTCATCGGCGGGCTCGCGACCGCGGTCGCGACCGGAGTTGCGTCGGTCGCCGTCGTGTACGCCGCGCTCTTCGTGGTCGGCGCGATGGAGACGCTCGCCGACAACGCGGGCACCGCGCTGCTGCCGGCCGTCGTGCCCGCCGACGACCTGCCGCGGGCGAACGCGCGGCTCATGGGGGTGCAGCTGGTCGGCAACCAGCTCCTCGCGCCGCCACTCGGCGCCGCGCTGTTCGTGGCCGCGGCCGCGCTGCCGTTCGGGGTGAACGCCGCCACGTTCCTGGTGGCAGCGGTGCTCGTGGCCACGCTGCGGGGCCGGTTCCGGCCGGAGCCGGCTGAGCCGCACGGCCCGGTGCGCCGTGACATCGCCACCGGGATGCGCACCCTGCTGGGACACCCGGTGCTGCGGATGCTCGCCGTGTGCCTGTGCCTGATGAACGTCACGCTCGTCGGGGCGTTCGCGATCCTCGTGCTCTACGCGCGGGAGCGGTTGGGCCTCACCGAGGTCGGGTTCGGGCTGCTGCTCGCGGCGAGTGCCGTCGGCGGGATCGCCGGCACGGCGGTGGCGGCGCGGTTGCAGGCCCGGTTCGGCACCGCGTTGCTGCTGCGCGTGGGTCTCGTGGTCGAGACCTGCACGCATCTGTCCCTCGCGCTCGCCCGGGCGCCGTGGGTCGCGCTGGCCACCATGGTCGTCTTCGGTGCGCACGCGAGCCTGTGGGGCATCCTCTCCCTGTCCTGGCGCCAGCGCGTGGTTCCCGACGAGCTGCGCGGGCGCGTCAACAGCGGCTACTTCCTGTTCTCCGTGGGCGGCGCCGCCCTCGGCGCCCTCGGCGGCGGGTTCGTGGCCCGCGGGCTGGGCATCACCGCACCGTTCTGGATCGCGTTCGGCGGCATGGTAGTGCTCACCGCGGTGGCGTGGCGACGCTTCACCCCTGCGCTGCTCGACGTCACCCCCGCCAGGTGAACTGCGGCTCGTAGCCGAGCACCCGACGCGCCTTGTCGATCGACAGCATCGTCTCGTGCTCGCCGAGCTCCTTCGTGACCTGCACGCCCGGGTAGACCTCGGCGGCGAGGTCGGCGCTGCGGCGCGACATCACGGTGTCGGCGTTGGCGATCACGAACACGTCCACCCCGGTGGCGTCGTGCTCCAGCGCGCGACGGACGGCCTGGGCGCCGTCCCGGCCGTCGATGTAGGCCCAGAGGTTCCACCGGCGCGCCTGCGGGTCGGCGTCGAAGCCGGGGAACCGCGCGTAGTCCTCGGGTTCCATCACGTTCGAGAACCGCAAGCCGATCATCTTCATGTCGGGCACCCACCGGCAGAAGTGCCCCGCCATCTCCTCCTCGAGGCTCTTCACCAGCGAGTACGTGCTCTCGGGCCGCACCGGGTACTGCTCGTCCACCGGGATGTAGGGCGGCGGCACGTCGAACGGCAGCCCGAGCACCGTCTCGCTGGACGCCCACACGACGTTGCGGATGCCGGCGGTGCGGGCGGCGGCGAACACGTTGTACGTCGCGGTGATGTTGTTCGAGAACGTCGCGGCGTTCGTGGTGAGGCCCGGCGCGGGGATCGCGGCGAGGTGCACGACCGCGTCGACGCCGTCGTGGCGGTCGTCGACGGCGGTGAGGGCCTCGAGGACCTGGCCGTGGTCGGTCAGGTCGACGCGCACCGACACCGCCGCCGCGGAGTTCGGGTCCGGCACCCGGTCGAGCGCCACGACCCGGTAGTCGTGCTCCTGGAGGTGGCGCACCACGTGGCGCCCGAGCTTTCCGCTGCTGCCGGTGACGGCGACGGTGGTCATGGCGCCTCTCTATCACACATCCTCAGTGCATCTGGAGCAGATTTACTCTGATACAGAGGTATATGGTGGACGTCATGGTCCCGTCATCCACGGCGCCCACCGCCGAGGCCGTCTCCGAGACGCTGATGCCCGCCGTCGGCACCCTTCGCCGGCTGCTGCGCAGGGTGGCCGGGCCGTTCGTCACGAGCGCGCCGGTCGAGGTGTCCACGTCGCAGCGCGAAGTGCTCGTCATGGTCGGCAAGCGCACGGGGAGATCCGTCGCCGAGATCGCCGACGAGCTGGGGCTCGCCCCCAACACCGTCTCGACGATCGTCACGCAGCTCGTCGGCGCCGGGCTGCTGGTGCGCGAGACCGACCCGCAGGACCGCAGGGTGGGGCGCCTCGCCCTCACCCCGGCCGCGCAGGAGGCGCTCGACTCCGCCCGGGCCCGACGGCGCGACGTGCTGCACGAGGCGCTCCACCGGCTCGGCCCGCGCCAGCTCGCCGACCTCGCCGCCGGCATCGACGCCCTGGAAGCGCTGGCCGAGGAGCTGCGGGCCCTGGAGCGTGCGAGATGAGCGCACTGGCGGTCGAGTGCACCGGGCTGGTGCACCGGTTCGGCGACACCGTGGCCGTCGACCGCCTCGACCTGACCATCCCGGCAGGCGAGGTGTTCGGCCTCCTCGGGCCGAACGGCGCCGGCAAGACCACCACGATCCGCGTGCTGAACACGCTGCTGCCGGTGCAGGAGGGCAGCGTTCGGGTGTTCGGGTTCGACGTCCGGCGTCAGGCGTTCGACGTCCGCCGGCACCTGGGCTACGTGCCGCAGCAGCTCTCGATCGAGGCCGCCCTCACCGGGCGGCAGAACGTCACGTGGTTCGCGCGGCTCTTCGACGTCCCGCGCGCCGAGCGGGCGGCCCGGGTGGACGAGGCCCTGGACGCCATGGACCTCCTCTCCGTGGCCGACCGCCGCGCCGGTACGTACTCGGGCGGCATGATCCGCCGCCTCGAACTGGCCCAGGCACTCGTCAACCGGCCTGCGCTGCTCGTGCTCGACGAGCCGACGGTCGGCCTCGACCCGATCGCACGGGCGAGCGTGTGGGAGCGGGTGCGCCAGATGCGCGTCGACCACGGCATGACCGTGCTCCTCACCACGCACTACATGGAGGAGGCCGACGAGCTGTGCGACACCGTCGCGCTCATGCACCACGGGCGGGTGCAGACCGTCGGCTCGCCGGCCGAGCTCCGCGCGGGGATCGGACCGGACGCCACGCTCGAGGACGTCTTCCGTCGCTACGCAGGCGCCGGCCTCGCCGACGATCACGGAGCCGCGAGGGTGAGGGATGTCCGTCGTAGCCGCACGACCGCCCGCAAGCTGGGCTGAGCCCGTCCGCCTGCTCGCCGTGCGCACCGGGGCGCTCGGCATCGTGGAGCTGCAGAAGCTGCGCAGCGACAACACCGAGCTGGTCACGCGCATGGTGCAGCCCGTGCTGTGGCTGCTGATCTTCGGACAGATCTTCAGCGGGATCCGGGCGATCCCCACCGGCGGCCTGTCCTACCTGGAGTTCCTGACACCGGGGATCCTCGCGCAGTCGGCGCTGTTCGTCGCGATCTTCTTCGGGATCCAGATCATCTGGGAGCGCGACGCCGGCATCCTCACCAAGGTCATGGTCACCCCCACTCCGCGGGCCGCGATCGTGATGGCCAAAGCGTTCGCGGCGGGGCTGCGGGGGCTCGCCCCGGTGGTCGTGCTCGTGCCCGTGGCGGCACTGCTCGGCGTCGGCATCACCCTCAACCCGCTGAAGCTGGTCGCCGCCGCCATCGCCCTCATGCTCAGCGCCGGCTTCTTCTCGTGCCTGTCCATGGCGATCGCCGGTGTCGCCCAGACCCGCGACCGCCTGATGGGCATCGGGCAGCTCATGACGATGCCGCTCTTCTTCGCGTCCAACGCGCTGTACCCGATCGACATCATGCCCACGTGGCTGCAGGTGATCAGCCAGGTCAACCCGCTGACCTACCTGGTGAACGCCCTGCGCGGGCTGCTCGTCGACGCCCCTGCCAACCTGTGGGCCGACTTCGCCGTGCTAGTCGGCGCCGCGGTGATCGGGATCGTGGGGGCGGCGGCACTGCTGGGCAAGCTGGTGCGCTAGCCGGCTTCGCCCCGCTGCTCGATCAGGTCGGCGATCCGCTCGAGGCCTGCCGCGGTCACGTCGAACTTGCCGCGCATCTCGATGAACCCGTTGTCGACCTTGCGGAACTCCTCGTCCATGCGGCGGAACCCGTCGTCGACCTTGCGCTCCAACGCCTCGAAGCGGCGGTCCACCGCGTCGAACCGTTCCCGCGTCTGCTCGCCGAGCGCGTTGATCGCCGAGCGGTTCGCGTCGACCTTCACCCCCAGGTCGGCGATGTCCCGGTCGCGGGCGGCGGCGAGGTGGCGGGCAGCGGCGGCGTCCTGGCGGGCGACCTGCGCCTCGGCCGCGACCTGGCCCATCCGGGCCTCCAGCGCGGCGACGCGGGACTCGAGATCGTCGGGAGCGGCCATGCCCCGGAGAGTACCGGCGCCCCCGCCGCCCCGGGCCGCTTCCGGAGGATCCCGCGCGACCCGACCCGGCGGGTCGGCGGAATCCGCGGTGCGACACGCGTTATGCTCGCCACATGCGTATCGCCCTCTCCTTCGCAGCGGCAGTACCGCCGCGCGTCGGCTGAGCCAGGCCACCGGCGCGCCCCGCTCCCCCACCCCTCCCCGAGGCCTGGCTCGGCACCCACCATCCGTGGAACCCGGAGCCGAACAATGACTGTTCTCGACCACTCCCGCCGCAACCCCTGGGCACCCCGCCTCCAGCGCCGTCACGAGATCGTGACCACCGGCGGCATGCAGGGCGTCCTCGACATCGGCACAGCCCTGTGCGCATGCGGATTCCCGGTGCGCGAGTTCGCCGTCGAGGTGCTCGACGGCGTCCCGTACAGCTCGGTCACCTGCACCGTCTCGCTCACCGCCGACGAGTGCGCCACATTCGCCGACCGCCTCGGCGCCGTGCCCACGGTCGTCTCCGTCGAGCCCTGCTGACCCGTCCTTGCTGGTGGAGGGCGCAAGGCTGCTCGCCGCCTGAGTTCAGGAAAGCCACGTTCAAGGCCTTGTAGGCCCTGAATGTGGCTTTCCTGAACCACTCCGCTCCCGATCAGCCCGTGGTCGCCCCGTGCGCCGCGTCCAGCATCTCGGCCAGCTCCGCGACCTTCACCCGCTCGGCGCCGCGCAGGCCGCCGCGGCGGACCTCCTCCGCGTCGAGCCGCAGCCAGGCCGTCCAGTCGACGGGGCGCAGCCCGTACGCCCTGAGCGTCGCTCGGAAGTCGGCCGAATCGGGGTGCGCGGGGTCGGGGAGGCCGGGCAGATCTTCCAGCAGCGCGGCCACGGTCTCCACGGCGTCGGACTTGTTGGTGCCGATCACGCCGGTCGGGCCGCGCTTGATCCAGCCGGTGACGTACGCGCCGGGCACCGGCTCGCCGTCGCGCACCACGCGGCCACCCACGTTGGGGACGGTGCCGGTGGCCGCGTCGAACGGCAGTCCGGGGATCGGCTCGGCGTCGTACCCGATCGCCCGCACCACCAGCCCGACGTCGAGCGTCTCCTGCTCACCGGTGCCGACGACGCGGCCGTCGACGATCGCGTTGCGCTCGACGACCACGCCCGTGACGCGACCGTCCGCCCCGACGATCCGCACCGGGGAGCGCAGGAACCGCAGGTGGATCCGCCTCGGTTTGCCGGTGGGCTCGCCGGCGGCCCACTCCCCCATCATCTCGAGCATCTGCCGGTGCCGCCGGTCCTCCGGCTCCTCGACCCCGGCGGCCAGCAGGCCGTCGTCGTGCACGAGCACGTCGGCGTTCGCGAGCTCGCCGATCTGGCGCAGTTCGGCGGGCGTGAACCGGATGTGCTGCGGCCCGCGCCGGATCAGCACGTGGATGTCTCGGACCGCGCTGGCACGCAGGACGTCGAGCACCGCGTCCGGGACGTCGGTCTCGGCCATCTCGTCGGCCGTCTTGGCCAGCACGCGGGCGACGTCGAGGGCCACGTTGCCGGCGCCGACGACGGCGGCCCCCGGGTGGTCGAGCAGGGGCTTCACCGTCGTGTGGTCGGGGTGGCCGCAGTACCAGCTGACGAACGCACCCGAGCCCATCGACCCGGCCAGGTCCTCACCGGGGACGCCGAGGGCGCGGTCGACGGAGCTGCCGGTGGCGTGGACGACGGCGTGGAAGTGCTGCCGCACGACGTCGAGAGGCACGCCGCCGTCGCCGACGCGTACACCACCCAGGAACTCGACGTCGGCCGGGTCGAACGGCTTCTGCAACACGCGGATGACCGACTTCATCTTCACGTGGTCGGGCGCCACGCCGTACCGGACGAGGCCGTACGGCGCCGGCAGCCGGTCGAGCACGTCGACGCCGACCGGCTCGCCGGAGGCCAGCAGCGCGGCGGCGGCGTACAGCCCGGACGGGCCCGCTCCGATCACCGCGACCCGGGCCTGTCGCTGCTGCATGTGGTCATCTCCTGTGGTGGTGGAGGTGTCAGTCGGGTGGAGGAGAACCGAGCGGCGCGAACCGCGGCGGGCGCCGCTCGACGAAGGAGGCCACCCCCTCTCGCAGCTCGGCCGATCCGACGAAGCGGTCGACGTGCCCGTAGGAGGCCTGCAGGGCCTCGTCGAACGTGGAGTCCTGCGCATCGAGGACCTGGCTCGCGATCACCGCCATCGCGCGCGGGCTGCAATGCAGCGCGAGGTCGCGCGCGTAGGCCTGTGCTGCTTCGAGCACCTCGTCGCGCGGGACGACGTGGCTGACGACGCCCAGCTCCCGCGCTTCGGCCGCGTCGAACGTGCGGCCCGAGAGCAGCAGGTCGAGCGCGCGCTCCTGCCCGACGAGGCGGGTCAGCGTCCAGGCGATGCCGTACTCGGCGACGAGCCCGCGGCGCGCGAACGACGTGGAGAACCGCGCCGTGTCGGCGGCGAAGCGGACGTGGCAGAACAGCGCCTGCACGAGCCCGACGCCCGCGCAGGCACCGTTGATGGCCGCGATCAGCGGCTTCGGGAAGCGGCGCGGGACGTCGACCGGGTGGTGCGGCAACCGGGCGTCCTCCTGCCCGAGCCCGCCGAGGCGCGAGATGTCGGCGCCGGGGCAGAACGTGCTGCCCGCGCCGGTGACGACCACCGCGCGCACCGCCTCGTCCGCCGCCGCCTCGGTGAGCCGGGCGTAGTAGGCCTCGTACATGTCGTCGGCCCAGCCGTTGCGCCGCTCGGGGCGGTTGAAGGTGAGGGTGAGGACGCCGTCGCTGTCGCGGGCGGCGAGCACGGCGTTCCCGGCGCCGTCGGTGCCCGCTTCCTCGGTCACACCCCGAGACTAGTCACCGGAGCAGGCCGCGGGGACCGTCGGACGTCGCGGATCAGTTGCCGGCGAGCGCGGTGCGCGCGGCGAACGTGCGACGGAAGTCGGCCGGCGACACCCCCACCACCTTGCGGAAGTGGTGGCGCAACAGCGCCCCACTGCCGAAACCGCTGCGCTGGGCCACCTCGTCGATGCTCATGTCGGTGTCCTCCAGGAGCCGCTGGGCCCGCAGCACCCGCTGGAGGGTGATCCACTTGTGCGGGGTGGTGCCGGTCTCCGCCACGAACCGGCGGGCGAAGCTGCGGTCCGACATCCGCGCGCGGATCGCGAGGTCGGACACCGTGTGCTCGACGTCGAGGTGCTCCACCACCCAGTCCAGCACCGGGGCCAGGCCGTCGGACCGGCAGACGGGGATCGGCTGCTCGATGTACTGGCGCTGCCCGCCTTCCCGCTGCGGCGGCACGACCATCCGCCGGGCGATCACGTTGACCGCGGCGCTGCCCACCTCGCGCCGCACCAGGTGCAGGCACGCGTCGATGCCCGCGGCCGTGCCCGCGCTCGTGATCAGGTTGCCGTCGTCGACGTACAGCACGTCCGGGTCGACCTTGGCGCGCGGGTAGCGCTCGCGCAGCTCGTCGGCGTGGTCCCAGTGGGTGGTGCACGGCCGGTCGTCGAGCAACCCGGCCGCGCCGAGCACGAACGACCCCGAGCACACGCTCATCATCGTGCTGCCCGCCGCCGCGGCCTCGCGCACCGCGTCGAGCACCTCGTCGGAGAACTCCCGGGACCGGGTGGCCGAGACCACCACGAGATCGGCATCCCGCAGCCCGTCGAGGCCCCGCGACGGCACGACTTGGGCACCGACGACGGTGGGTACCGCCCGGCCGGCCTCCTCACCGCACACCCGGAACTCGAAGGGCGGCACGCCGTCGTCGCTGCGATCGATGCCGAACACCTCGCAGACCGTGCCGAACTCGAAGACCGGCAGCGGCGGGATCACGAGCACAGCGACGGTGGAGAGCATGACCCCAAGCGTAGTGGCAGCATCTTTGCTGCGGTAGTCAGTTCTGCCACTAGTGGCAGGAAGTGGCTGCGCGGAAAATTACTGCCATGACAACAACGATCGTCGTCCTCCTCCTCGTGGCCACCGTCATCGCGCTGTCGATCGTGCGTCCGGGCCGGCCCGCTGAGTTCCCCGGCGCCTCCCAGGACCGCGACCAGGAACGCCTGCGTGCCGAGTTATCCGCCATCGCCGATCACTCGGCGTGGAACCCGGTGAGCCCGGCCGCCTCGGCCTCCACCTCCCGCGCCACCTCGGGCGTCAGAGGCTGGAACGGCTCGCACCGCACCTCGCCGTCGCTGTAGCGCCAGGTGCCGGCGACCTGCCCGTCGACCAGGAAAGTGGGCACCGACTGCGGGATGTTCCGCGCGAACACCCGTGGCCGGTACTCCTCCGGCAGGATCTGCGCGCGCCGGGCGTGCACGAGCAGGTTCGCGTCCCACTGCCCGAGGAACCGCACGGGGGCAGGCGTGTCGGCAGCCGGCAGCGGCGCATCCGGCACGTCCACCAGCTCGCCGCCCGTCTCGCTGCGGTACCGGCACAGCTGGATCCGGGGCTCCATCCGGGCCAGCACCGCTCGCGTCGCGGTGATGGTCCACCCGCAGAACGAGGCGATGTCGGCGGGCGAAGCGGGCCCGAAACCGCGCAGGTAGCGAGCGACGAGCAGCTCCGCCCCGGCCGCCTCGGTGGGCGCGGGCTCGGGCACCGCCACCGTGTGCTCGGCCAGGCCGTACACGTGGGCCCGGGGGGTGCCCCACGTGCCGGCCGGGGGAACGCGCACCAGGTCGACCCACAGCTGGACACCCGGCCAGACCAGCCGCGGATACCCGGCCGCCGCCAGGCGCTTCTGGATCTCGGCCTGCTTCAGCGGCCCGTCGGCGAGGTACCCGCGAACGGCGGCGGCGACGGCCGCCATGTCGGCGTCGCTCTTGTGCGCCCGGCGCCACCACTCCCGACGCGCCTGCCGCACCGCCTCGGTGATCGGCCAGTAGTCGGTGGCGGCGACCATGTGGATGGTGCAGCGCATCGCCCAGGCCTGCACGATGCGGCCGGCGAGCAGCGCGTCGGTGAGCCCCTGGCGGCGGAACCCCGCGAGCCGCGACCACAGCCCGATGTAGCCCGACGGCGCGTACTGCGTCTGCAGGCCCGCCACCTGCTCGACGGCCCGCTCGGGCGTCAGTGCGGCGCGCTCCAGGAGCAGCTGGCGGGCCAGGACGGCCCGGTTGAGCTCCCGGGTGGAGAGCACGCGTTCGACCATGCCGGCAGTCTGCCGGTCGGCTCCGACGATCCGATCATCGGCGCTGCTCGAGCAACCGGTCGACCAGCTCGCCCACGTGGCCGGGCGGGCCGTCCGCCTCAGCGGTGAGGGCGAGGTTCGCGGCCATCCGGTCCGGGTGCACGCCGAGCCCTTCCAGGGACGCCCGCAGCCGCGCGGCCGCGCCACCCGTGGCGCGCAGCAGCTCGGCGAGCGTCTGCCACTCCGCGTGCCAGGCCCCGGCTGCCCGCTGGTGCTCATGGTCGGCCGCGGCGAGCAGCACTGCGGCCAGACCGGGCGCACGACGCGCGGCCGCGCGGGCCGTGATCGCCGCGATGGGGTTGCGCTTGTGCGGCATGGACGACGAGTCGCCCGGCGCCGCCTCCGACACCTCGCCGAGCTCCGTGCCGGAGAGCAGCACCACGTCGGTTGCCGGCTTGGCGCAGGCGCCGGCGGCCACGGCCAGTGCTCCGGCGAGCTCCCCGATCCGGGTCCGCTCCGTGTGCCACGGCGCCGCGTCGGCGAGCCGCAGGGCGCGGGCGAGCGACGCGGCCACCGCCGGCCCGTGCGGGTGCAGCGCGGCGAGGGTGCCTGCCGCCCCTCCGAACTGCACCGGCAGCGCGCCGAACAACTCCCCCAGCCGCGCCCGGGCCCGGTCCAGCCCCGCGCACCACCCGGCCGCGACCAGGCCGAACGTCGTCGGCAACGCCTGCTGCCCTAGCGTGCGCGCGATCATCGGCGTGTCCCGGTGGCGCCGCGCGAGGTCGGCCGCCGCGTCTGCTGCACCCCGCAGGTCGTCGAGCACGACCTCCCCCGCCCAGCCGACGAGCAGCACGGCGGCCGTGTCCATCACGTCCTGGCTCGTGGCTCCCGGGTGCACCGAGCGCCCGGCCTCCCCCGCCGCCGAGCGCAGCATCCGCACCAGCGGGATCACCGGGTTGCCACCCTCGACCGCGGCCCGGCCCAGCGTGGCCGGGTCGATCCGCAAGGAGGCCGCGGCCGCCTCGATCCGGTCCGCGTCCGCGACGGGGACGACCCCGTGCTCCGCCGCGGCCCGCGACAGTGCCACCTCGACCGCGACCAGCGCAGCCACCCACGACGCGTCGTCGAGCCGGGCGGCCACCCGGTCGGCCCCGAACAGCGGGTCGAACAGCGCGCTCGTCATGACGCGGAACCGTACGACCCGGCGCTCCCGCACGTGCGCCCTGGTCCCGGCGAGCGCCCGCCCCGGGACCCGTCGGTCAGAACGTGGCGATCGGGTTGACCGGACTGCCGGACGTGCCGGCGAAGCGGACCGGCGCAACGGCGAGGTGGAAGTCCCACTGGCCGAGCTCGACGGCCGTCGCCGCGCACGCCTCCAGGTCGCAGTTGTCGAGCATCCACAGACCCATCGCGACGAGGCTCACGGCGTGAACGGGCATCAACACGTCGTCGTACCCCGACGGCTGGACGTCCTGGGGGGTGTCGGCGCCGATCAGCGCGGCCTCCCGTTCGTGCAGCCACGGCAGGCAGGACGCGTGCCAGCCGGCCTGTGTGAAGCCGTGCGCCACACCGGCCTCGTGCCGGACGCGGCCGTAGCCGGTCCGCAGCAGCACCGCATCGCCGGGCCGCACCCGCACGCCCTGGCGACGCTCGGCCTCCTCGAGGTCGTCGGGGAACACACCCTGCCCCGGTTCCAACCACGGCACATCGCGGACCCGCGCAACGTCCAGCAGGACACCGCGCGTGACGATGCCGTTCGCCGCCGCCGTGACGGCCGCCCACCCCGAACCCGTTGCGGGGTCGACCAGCGAGTGCGAGCGCCCGTTGTACATCGTGCCGTCCCAGAAGATGTGGCACGGCGAGTCGACGTGGGTGATGGTGTTGCCGTGGAACATGATGCCGAGCCGCTCGGACGAGTAACCCCAGCGCCGATCGTTGTGGAACCGCACCGGCATGTTCTCCGCGCCCGGCATCTCGGCGGCGCACGGGCACGCCGTCGTCGACCGCTCCATCTCCCCCGGCACGGCGATCTCCCACGCGCACGACACGCTCCAGCCGTGGCGCACGGCTCGCGCCGCAGCCAGCCGGACGTCGTCGCTGATGTGGTTCAGCGTGCCGAGCTCGTCGTCGTCGCCCCACCGACCCCAGTTCGACAGCGTGTCGAAGTACCCGAGCACGTCGTCCTGCGTGGGCATCGGTCGCCCTGCCGTCATCCCAGCACCGACCCCTCCGGTCACGCGGTTCGAGGCACGCTATAGCAGCGCTCACACACCGATTCCTGGGCTCACACACCGACTGCAGTCGGTGTGTGAGCCCAGTAGTCGGTGTGCGAGCTGACGGCAGACCCCGCGCTACAGCCGCGTCGGGGCGAACAGCGTGCGGTCGAGCGGGACGTCGGCGGGCAGCGGGCCGCCCGTCACGACCGCCGCCGCGAACGCCGCGAGCGCAGGGGCCGTCTCGATCCCCGACCCGCCCTGGCCAGCGCAGAACCAGAACCCCGGGTGGTCGGGCCACGCCCCGACCACCGGCAGCCGGTCGGGCACGAACGACCGCAGCCCGGCCCACGCCGTGCGCACCGAACGCAGTCCGAGTCCGGTGGCCTCCTCGACCCGCTCCAGGGCGGCGGCGACGTCCAGCTCGTCGGGGCGCACGTCGTGCGGCTTCACCGGGGTCTCGTCCGCGGGGCTGACCAGCAGCCCGTCGCCCTCCTGCTTGAAGTAGAAGCTCTCGCGCGGGCCGATGACCATCGGCAGCCTCGTTCCGTCCGGCCTACGCAGCCGCGACGGATCGGGCACGCGGGCCAGCGCGATCGTGCGCCGGTACGGGGTGAGCCCGATCCGCGGGACGCCCGCCCGCACCGCGACCTCGTCCGCCCACGCGCCGGCGGCGTCCACCACCTCGGCCGTGTCGATCACGTTCCCGTCCGGACCGGCCTGCACCTGCCAGCCGGAGCCGCTCCTCCGCACGCCGGTGACCGGAGCACCGGTCCGCACCTTCCCACCGCGGCGCAACAACCCTCGGATGTAGGCCTGGTGCAGCGCCTCGGCGTCGATGTCGGCCGCACCCTCCACCACCATGGCCGCCCGCACCACGCCCGGCCGCAGCACCGGGCACAAGCGGTACGCCTCGGCCGGGTCGACCGCGACCGGCGCCCCCGGCTCACCGGCCTGCTCGGCGAGGTCCGCGGCCAGCTCCGCCTCGCCCTCGGCGTCGGACGCGACGTGCAGCACCGCGCGGGGCGAGAGCAGCGGCGGCGCGTCCAGCTCGGCCTCGAGCTGCGCGAACCTGGCACCGCTGGCCGCGATCAGCGCTCGCAGCGGCGCGGCGCCGTGGCCGGGGACGTAGGTGGCGGCGGAGCGGGCCGTCGAGTGCCGGGCGAGCGCCGTCTCGGTCTCCACCAGGAGCACCGAGCGGCTCGCAGCGAGCTCGTAGGCGATCGAGGCACCGGCGATGCCGCCTCCGACGACGACGGTGTCGATGCTGGTCATCCACCCGACGCTACCGCCGGAAAACCCGTGGCGCGCCCCGTCGCGCACGCCTACCGTCCTTCTCATGCGCCTGTAGTGATGGCCGCCCCAAGCGCGGCACTCCCGGCCCGGGCCTCTGCCCCGGCCGCTCCCGTCCCAGCCACCCGGCCGGCCCTGGACCAGATCCGGCGCCGTCTCGGCTCTGCTGCGCCGGCCCCGTCATCCTGCAGGAGGCACCCCTTGCGTGATCCGTTGCTCCCGTCCCTGCTCGCCGCCGTCGACGACCCGCAGAACGGCGAGCCGAACCCCGCCGACGCCCCTACGGCGGCGGCCAACCGGGCGGCCCGCCGCGGCCGCGCGGGCAAGAACGGCCCGAGTGGAGCGGTCCACGCCGACTCCTCGGGACGCGCCCGCGCCGCGCAGGGCCGCCGGATCAACCCGGTGCGGCGCACTGGTTGATCCACACCGGTACCGCCGGTCCCGCGTCAACCATCGCCCGCGGACCGGCGGTGCCGAGCGGACGACCGAGCAGCACGAGCGCTGCACTGGTGAGGCACGCTCGACGTCCTGCTGCTCGGTCGTCCGCAGGATCCATTCGAGCCGACGCCGCTTGCGCATCGCCGACGGCGTCTAGCACTTCTCCGCCGCGTCACCCTCCATGATCGCCCGTTGCAGCGCCACGCCGATCTCCGGCGACGCCGCGTTCGTCAGCGCCTGCGCGATCTCCCGCAGCTGCGCCACCTGCTCGCGGGTGAGCACGTCGAAGACCAGCCGCCGCGCCTCCCGGACGTGGCCGGGCGCCGCAGCCACCAGCGCCGCCATGCCCTCCTCGGTGAGCACCAGCTCGGTGCAGCGCGACTCGCCGGTGATCACCCGCCGGCGCACCAGGCCCTGCTTCTCCAGCCGGCTCGCGGCGTGCGACAGCCGCGACAGCGTGCCGCCGGCCAGTTGGGCCAACTGGGACATCTGCAGAGCCCGGTTCGGTGGCGAGGACAGCTGCGACAGCATCGAGTACTCGAAGAAGTTCAGCCCCGAATCGCGCTTGAGCTGCGCGTCGACCGCCGGCGGAACGCTCATCAGCATGGCCACCAGCGACATCCAGGCGAGCCGCTCCTCATGGTCGAGCCACGGGGTGGGACTGGTCACAACCGATTATCCTACCCGGCGACTTGAACATTCAAGCTGAGGCTGAGAACCTGGCTTGAACGTTCAATGTCCAGCCGTCAGGAGATCACCACCGATGTCCGTCCTGCGTATCGACGCCAGCATCCAGGGTCCGCACTCGGCCAGCAGCGAGCTCGCCGACCTCGCCGAGGCCGAATGGTCCACCACCCGCCCCGGCACCACCTTCGTCCGCCGCCACCTGGGCGCCGACCCGCTGCCCGCCGACGCCTGGGCCGCCGCCATCCACGGCGGGTTCACCTCCGAGGAGCAGCGCACACCGTCCCAGCGGGACGCCATCGCCCTGACCCGCACGCTGGCCGACGAGCTGCGCGACGCCGAGGCCGCGATCTTCGCCCTGCCGCTCTACAACTGGGGCGTCTCCCAGCACGTCAAGACCTGGATCGACCTGACCATCGCCGGCGGGGAGCACGGCGAGCGGCTGCTCGACGGCAAGCCCGCGATCGTGCTCACCACCCGCGGCGGCGGCTACGGGCCCGGCACCCCCCGCGAGGGCTGGGACCACAACACCGCATTCCTGCGCCGCATCGTCGCCGACGTGTGGGGCGCCGAGCTCACACTGATCGAGCGCGAGCTCACCCTGGCCGGCGTCAACCCCGCCATGGACCCGTTCCTGGAGACCGCCGAGCTGATGAAAAAGTCCGCGCACGAGGCAGCCTCGCACGCAGGCCGTACCGCGGCCTCTTCCTAGAACGCGTGGGCGACGTCTCGCCCCGACCCGGCACCTGAGGTCCTACTGCTCGAGAGCCGGCCGATCGATGCGAACTCGTGGATGACCGAGATCGCCACTTCGACCCGATCGACGAACTCCACGAGTTCGACGGCAACCCCGAGCGCAACGAGGTTTCGACCGACGTGACGACAATCGGTGGTCACGGCCGTGGGCCTGAACAACATCTGGGTCGAGCACCTGCGGTCCATGGCGCGGCCGGCCGGCCGCGCGAATCGGTCAGCGCTGCCGATCGCCGGTGACGACGCGGCCGCGAAAGAGGCGGTCACCGAGCTCCTCGACAGCCTCGGCTTCGACGCCGTGGACGCCGGCCCCCTCGCGGAGAACTGGCGCACCCAGCGGGACACCCCCAACTACGTGGCTCCCTACGGTGCGTACCAGGCATCCGGGCCACTCCCTGGTACGCCGGCGAACGCCCGGGTCGTGCACGAGGCGCTCGCCGCGGCGAAGCCCACCGCGCCCTGAAGTCCTCCTCCGACTCCCAGCTGCGTGTGGCTGCGCGAAGGACGTCACTCGATGTGGGGGTCGAGGAACTCACGGGCGCCGCGCAGCTCGGTGCGTAAGCGCTGCTGGGTGATCCTGCACTCGAGCCGTACGTCCATCGGACCGGGCAAGTTGGCATCCGCTCGCCGGCCGGAGGGCAACGCGGCGGCGTCGAGACCGTCCCGGCGAGCGATCAGCACCCCCAGTTCGTAGCGGCTCACCGCGTCGGTTCCGGCGAGGTGGTGGATGCCGGCGTGGTCGGATGAAGCGAGTTCCAGAAGTGCTGCGGCCAGGTCGGCGACGTGGACGGGGCAGCGTATGTCGTCGGTGAACAGGAAACCCGTGGTCTGCCCGGCGGCCAGGGCGTGTACGCGCCGCTCGTGGACGGAGCCACCGCCGCCGATGATCAAGGAGGTGCGGGCGATCACCGCGTTCGGGCTGATGGCCGCGATCGCGGTCTCGGCGGCGGCCTTGGCAGCGCCGTAGGGCGTGGTCGGGTCAGGCCTCGACGACTCGCCGTAGCGGATCGCAGCACCGGAGAACACGGCATCACTGGAGACGTGAACGAGTCGCGCGGCCACCGAGGCCGCAGCGACCGCCACGTGCACCGCACCGTCAGCGGTGCTCGCCCAATCGGCCTGCCGGTACGCGGCGTTGATCACCCAGCTCGGCCTGATCGCAGCCACCAGGTCGGCAACCTGCACGCGGTCCCGGATGTCCACCGCGTACTCCGCAGCGCCGCCCACGCCGACCGGTCGCGTCAGGTACGTCGCGGCGACCTGGCACCCCGCCGCCGTCGCCTGCCGGGCGACCTCCTGGCCGAGGAGACCGCTGCCGCCGACGACGAGAACTGTCATTGCCGATCACGCTACAGCCGGCCGCCTCTCGATGATCGTCCGTCGCGACGCGCGCGCACCCCGCTGCACCCGACTCCAACTGCCCCTGTCCAGTGTTCGTCCAAGATCTGTGCAAGGATTGTGCATCCGCAGCCGTCGGTCTCGCGGTAGTGCAGTTCGAAGGACCGACACAGATACGGAAGGACGCATGATGCGCCGTCTGACCCTGGCCCTCGGCGGAGTACTCGCCGCCGCTGCCACGACCTTGGGGGTCTCCGCCCCCGCCACCGCACAGGAGACCGCCGCCGTGTACGTCGTGCACGGCATCCCGGACACGCCCGTCGACGTCTACGTCGACGGGGCGCGGCTCCTCGACGACTTCCAGCCGGGCTCCCCCGCGGGCCCGGTGGACGTGCCGAGCGGCCCCCACGACGTCGCCCTCTTCCCGGCCGACGCCGCCGACGGCTCGGGCCAGCCCCTGCTGTCGGCAACCCAGGAAGTGCCAGGGGGCGGCAACGTCACGCTGGTCGCCCACCTGACCGAGGCCGGACAGCCCACGGTCACGCCGTTCGTCAACGACGTCTCGCAGGTTCCCGCGGGACAGGCACGGCTCGTCGTCCGCCACACCGCGGCCGCGCCCGCCGTCGACGTGCTGGCCGGCGGTAGCCCGGTCATCAGCGGCCTGGCCAACCCCGGCGAGAAGGCCCTCCAGGTCCCGGCCGGCACGGTCTCCGCGGCGGTCGCGGCGGCCGGCACCACCGAGCCGGTCATCGGCCCGGCCGACCTCGAACTGAAGGAAGGCACCGCGACCTTCGTCCACGCCATCGGTTCCCTCGACGCCAAGAACCTGAGCCTGGTGGCGGTCACGGTCGACGGCCTGCACAACCCCACCGGCTGAGTCGTGAGTGCCCGTGCGGTGCCGATCGCGCCGATCACCCGACTCGGGCTGTCGCTCGCCGTGGCGGTGCCGCGGCCGGCCGGAGCGCGTAACAGCGCTCCGGCCGCCGTGGCGGCGCCACCCGCGCCAGGAACGACGCCGTCGTGACCGCCGAGCCCGTCCGCGGGCGACAGGATGGGGGCACTGCAGTGCAGTGCGAAGAGATGACGACCGACCTTCGGCTGGTAGCCGAGCCGCGTGCGGTCGTGCCGCTGCCGCGCGTCGGTGAACCCGACAGCTCGTCGGGCGACGAGCTGGCCCGCCGGTTCCGCCTCGGCGAGGGCGGCGCGCTCGAGGAGGCCTACGACCGCCACGCGCGGCTGGTGTACGCAATGGCACTGCGGTCGCTCGGTGCTCACCACGACGCCGAGGACGTCACGCAGCAGGTGTTCGTCCGGGCGTGGCGGGGGCGCGCGGGGCTCGACCCCCGCCGCGGTTCCCTCGGGGGTTGGCTGGTGGGGATCACGCGCCGCCAGATCGCCGACCGGTTCGCCGCCCGTGCCCGCGACCGCGATCTGGCCGATCGCGCCGGACGCGTCGCCGAGCCGCGGGTCGTGGGTGACCCGCCCGCCGACGTCGTCGATTCGGTGGTGGTCGCGCACGAGATCGAACGGCTGCCCAGCCAGCAGCGGGCCGTGGTGCGGTTGGCGTTCTTCGCCGATCTGACCCACCAGCAGATCTCCGAGGCGACGGGGCTGCCCCTCGGCACGGTGAAGAGTCATCTCCGGCGAGGGCTGGAGCGGCTGCGGCGACGGTGGGAGCTCGACGGTGTGGCGTCCTACCGCTGAGCGGTCGGCAGCCGGACCGCCCGGTGGAGCGCGAACAGACCCACCAGCGCGCCACGTCGACCACGCCGAACGTCCGTCACCTTCACCTGCCCCACCTCTGTCCGAGGTCTGTCCAGCCGATGCGACACAACTGGCGGTTACGTCAAATGTTCGTACAAGGTTTGTATAGTCTCCCCATGGTGGCCGGGGATGATCGAGCGCTCCTGCGCATCGGCGAGCTCGCGCGTCGGCTCGGGGTGAGCCAGGACGTCCTGCGCGCGTGGGAGCGTCGGTACGGCCTGCTCGAGCCGGTCCGCTCGTCAGGCGGGTTCCGCTTGTACACCGCAGCCGACGAGCAGCGGGTTCGCCGGATGCAGTCCCACCTCGCTCGCGGGCTGGCCGCCGCCGAGGCCGCCCGCGCCGCCCTGGCCGAGGACGATGGAACGGTCGGGGCGCCGGAGCCGCTGTGGGTCGAGCGCCCGGGGGGAACCGCGCCGGACCGGGCCCAGGCATCGGCTCCGGCGACCGACCGGGGGCTCGCGCCTCTGGCCGCGGATCTGCGTCGCGCACTCGACGCCTTCGACGAACCGGCCGCCGAGGCCGTGTTGGACCGCCTGTTCGCCGACTTCAGCGTGGAGACAGCTCTGCGGGAACTGCTCCTGCCGTACCTGCACGAGCTCGGTGCGCGGTGGGCGATGAACGAGATCGGCGTGGCCACGGAGCACTTCGCGAGCAACGTGCTCAGGGCGCGACTGGCGGGCCTCGCCCGCGGCTGGGGCCAGGGACGGGGGCCGTGTGCCGTGCTCGCCTGCCCGCCCGGCGAGCAGCACGACCTACCGCTCATGGCCTTCGGCATCGTCCTGCACCGGAACGGGTGGCGGATCGTCTACCTCGGCGCCGACACCCCCCTCGCGGATCTCGGCCGGACGGTCGAGGAGAAGCGACCCGAGATCGTGGTCCTCGCCGCCGTCGACGCCGACCGGTTCCAGCACTCGGTTCCGGACCTCGCTGCCCTCACGCGACACGCCTCGCTCCGGCTGGCCGGGGCAGGCGCCACCACGGCCGTGGCCGACGCCGTCGGCGCGACGGTGCTGGCCGAGGACCCGGTCACCGAGGCCCAACGGCTCACACCGCCCGTCTGAGCGGACCCCGCTGCCAGGAGGCGCGGTTTTGGCCCTCGAGCCGATGGGTAGCCGACTACGGAGCGCGACCATCAAGATCCGCACGTACGACGCAGTCGAAACGGAGGTTCGAGATGAGCGACCCGCAGCAGCAGGCGGGCCTGTCGGGGGAGGAACTGGAGGCTCAGGCCGCAACGGCGGTTCCCGACAAGGAGGTCGTCTCGATCCTCGACCTCAACGCGGACATCGACCTGGCGATCGACGCCGCCGCGCCGATCGACCTCGCGGTCGCCGCGAACGCGAACGTCGCCGCCCCGATCGACGCCGCCGTGGGCGCCAACGTGCTGTCCACCGGGTCGACCGCCCAGGCCCTCAGCGACCAGGGCGCCCTGATCACGCAGGGCATCGACGCCGACGCCACGGCGCACGCCGCCCAGGACAGCGCGATCGACCAGGGCAACGACGTGGTCGACGACGGTGCCGCGTCGGCCGGCACCGCCCCGGCGGGAACGGACACCGGGACGGACGGCAGCACCTCGCCGACAACGGACGGCACGGACGGCACGGACGGCACAGCCGGTGCGGTCGGCAGCACCGTCGGCAGCACCACGGATGCGGCGAGCGGGGCACTCGACGGTGACCTGCTGAACGTCGATGTCAACGTCGACGCCGACGCCGACGTGGCGGCACCGATCAACGGTGCCGTGGCCGCCAACGCCAACGTTGCCGCCCCGATCGACGCCGCGGTGGCGGCGAACATCGGGTCGGACAGCAGCGAGGCGGTCGCGGTCTCGCAGCAGGACGCGATCATCAACCAGTCCATCGAGGGTTCGGCCGAGGCGACCTCGGACCAGCAGTCCGGCATCGAGCAGTAGGTGCGGTGGCACGCATGACCGTGCTGCCCTCCACCCCGCCCGGGCCCGGCGACGTCCGGTCGCCCGGTCCCGAGATCCTCCGCCTCGCCGAGGGCGTGCAGCTCCTCGGCGAAGCGGTGGGATCCGGCTACCGCGAGCCACCCGCGCTGGTCCGCCGCGGCGACGGCCAGGTCATCCAGCTCACGCCGCTGCTCCACCTCGTCCTGTCCCACATCGACGGGACGCGGACCGTCGACGAGGTGGCGGCCCGGGTCAGCGAGGGCTACGGACGGACCGTCACCGCGGACAACGTCCGCACCCTGCTCGACGGGCGGCTGCGTCCGGCCGGCCTGCTGGTCCGGCCGGACGGGTCCCAGCCGGAGGTGCGCAAGTCCGATCCCCTGCTGGGCCTGCGGTTCCGGTACGCCGTCACCGATCCGGAGCGCACCCGGCGCCTGACCGACCCGTTCGCCCGCTTGTTCCACCCGCTCGTGGTCGCGGTGGTGCTCGCAGCGTTCCTCGGCATCTGCTGGTGGGTGCTGGTGGAGGAGGGCCTCGCCCACGCCACGTACCAGGCCTTCGAGAAGCCGGGCCTGCTGCTCCTCGTCTTCGCGGTCACCGTGCTCTCCGCCGGTTTCCACGAGTTCGGCCACGCGGCAGCGGCGCGCCGCGGCGGCGCGACGCCCGGGGCGATGGGCGCGGGCGTCTACCTCGTCTGGCCTGCGTTCTACACCGACGTGACCGACTCCTACCGGCTCGGCAAGGGCGGCCGCATCCGGACCGACCTGGGCGGTCTGTACTTCAACGCGATCGTCGCCGTCGCCGTCACCGGCGTCTGGTGGACGACCGGCTACCACGCGCTGCTGCTGGTCGTGGCCACGCAGATCCTGCAGATGGTCCGGCAGCTCCTCCCGCTGGTGCGGTTCGACGGCTACCACGTCCTGGCCGACCTCACCGGCGTGCCGGACCTGTTCCAGCGGATCGGACCGACGCTGCGCGGCCTGCTCCCCTGGCGGTGGCGCCACCCCGAGAGCAGGGTGCTGAAGCCGTGGGCGCGCACCGTCGTGGCGGCCTGGGTGCTGCTGGTCGTGCCCGTACTCGCGTTCTCCCTCTTCATCATCGTCATCACCCTCCCCCGGCTCCTCGGCACCGCATGGGCGAGCCTCGGGAAGCAGACGGCCCTGATCGACCGCGCCCGGTTGGACGGCGACGTGCTCGAGGTCGCGGCGAGGGTGCTGGCCGTGGTCGCACTCGCGTTCCCGGTCCTCGCGCTCGGCGTGGTGCTGGCCCGCCTGGTGCACCGCGTTCTCACGGCGACCTGGCGCCGGACCAGGGGGAAGCCGCTCCGGCGTGGGCTTGCGGGACTCGTCGCCGTCGCCGTCGTCGCCGGTTTGGCGTACGCCTGGTGGCCGCGCGCCGACGCATACCGGCCCGTGCAGCCCTACGAGGGCGGCACGCTGGTCCAGGCCGTGTCTGCGGCGACCTCCGGTCTGCCCCGCGCCGGCGCCCCGCCCGCCGGTCTCGTCGAGGGCCAGCACGGGCGGATGGTCAGCGCGTGGCCCGACGGCGGCGCACGGCCGACCCGCGAGGAACCCGCGCTCGCGCTGGTCCTCGTGCCGCGCGGGTACGACACGACCGCTGGCGGCTCCGGAGCGGCGGCAGGCGGCCCAGTAGCAGGCGGCCCGGTAGCAGGCGACGCGGTGGCAGGCGACGCGGTGGCAGGCGACGCGGTGGCAGGCGACGCCGTCGCCGACCCGGCAACGCCCGGCACGGGTACCGCCCCCGGCGACGGGGCGACCCCGCCCGCTCACCCGTGGGTGTTCCCGTTCGACCGGCCGCTGCAGCCCGACGAGGGGGACAACCAGGCGCTGGCCGCGAACACGACCGATGGCACGGTCGCCTACGACGTCGCGTTCGCGCTGGTGTGGGTGGAGGGCGACGTGCCGGCCCTGAACCGGAACGAGGCGTACGCGTTCGCCAGCTGCACGGGCTGCGCCGCGGTCGCCGTCGGGTTCCAGGTCGTGCTGGTCGTCGGGGAGAACCACGTCGCCGCCCCGCAGAACATCGCGGCGGCCGTCAACTACGACTGCGTCAACTGCCTCACCTACGCGCTCGCCGTCCAGCTGTTCGTCACCCTGGACGGGCCGCTCAGCGACGCCGCGATGGCCGAGCTGACCGCGCTGTGGGAGCAGATCGAGGCGTTCGGCGCGCAGATACCCGACGTCCCGCTGTCGGAGATCCAGTCCCGGCTCGACGGGTTCGAGAGGCAGATCCTGCAGGTCATCGAGAAGGACCAGGGCCCGCTCACGCCGCCAGCGCCGCAGCCGGGGCAGCCCGCTCCGGCGATCACCAGCGGCGCGGCCGAGCCCGCCGAGGACACCTCCGGCGGCGGCGCCGCGACGTCCGGCACGCCCGCCCCGTCGCCCGGCCCGGCGTCGCCGGGCGGGGCCTCCTCCGCACCGCCGACGCCGCTGGAGGACGCACCGTCGACCGGCGGTGGAACCGAGGCGGACACCGGCCGTGCGGGCACGGGCTCGGCGGAGCCGCCGCCCGCCGGGCCGACGCCCGCGCCGACGCCCGCGCCGGAGCCGACGTCCACGCCCGAGCCGGCGCCGGGGTGACCGGTGTCGCGGTGCCCCGGGTTCATCCGAGGTCGCGGTGGGCGATCACGTTCGTGATCCGCACCCGCGCGACCACGAAGCCGGCTGCCGCGAGCACGTGCGCGAACTCCTGCGGGTCCTCGGCAGGCGAGTACCGCCGCCCGATCGCCCCGCCCACGCGCAGCAGCTCGCCCGAGTCGTCCGAGAGCGTCGCCCGCCCTTCCAGCATCGTGAACCGGTACGGGTGCTCGTCATCGCTGACGCCGACGGCCACCTGACCGTCCCGCGCGATGCACCGGCCCTTCGCGCTGTCGGGCGAGACGGTGAAGAGCAGCTCGTCGCCCTCGAGGACGAAACAGACCGGGGTGACGTGCGGGCGCCCGGGCGGGCGGCAGATCGCCACGTGCCCGAGCCGGGCTCCCTCCGTCACGAACTCGCACCACTCGTCCTTCGTCATCACCGTCATCGCGGTGCCTCCTCCCCATCGGTGCTGCGGCGGCGGAGCGCCGGAGCGACAGCCATCTGGATGCAGAACAGGGCGGTTCCCGCCGCCGCGCACGTCGCCCAGAGCACGGTGGGTCCGCTGTGGTCGAGCAGCGCGGTGCCGAGCAACGGTGCGAGAACACTGCCGAGACCCCACGTCGCGGCGGCGGCACCCATGTAGCCACCGCGCAGGTCGGCGGGCGCGAGGTCGGCGAAGGTGGCTCCGAACACGACGGCCACGCCGATCTCCCCCGCCGTCCAGACGAGCATCGCCACGGCGTACCCGGCGCCCTGCAGCACGGCGCCGGGGAGCACGGCGAGAAGTCCGAAGCCGAGCCCGACGAGCAGCATCGAGACACCGAGCACAGTGCTCCGGTCGCGCCCGACGAGCAGCCGGACCGCGAACGGTTGGGCGGCGACGACGACCAGCCCGTTCCCGGCGATCAAGGCACCGTAGGTCGCCGGGCCCAGGCCTTCGGCGGCCATCACCAGCGGCAGCGTCGAGAACGCCTGGAGGAACAGCGCGGAGTGGCCGACCATGATCACCGCCATGGCGATCATCAGGTGGTCGCGCACGAGCACCGGTAGCAGCGCTCGCCTGGCCGCCGCCGGTGTGGGTCGACGGATCTCGGGCACGCGTCGCCAGACGATCAGCGCCGCGACGAGCGAGGCGAGGGCGTTCAGCCAGAACAGCGCCTGGTACCCGTTCTGCGCCAGGACACCCCCGGTCGCCGTGGAGACGGAGTAGCCGAGGTTGGCCGCCCAGAAGAGCAGTCCGAACGCGCGGATGCGCTCGTGCGGGTCGGGCAGGTCGGCGATGCTAGCCGAGCTCGCCGGGCGGAACAGCTCCGAGACCAGCCCCACCCCGAGCGCCGCCACCGAGATCGCGGCCAGTGTCTCCGCCGCGCCGAGGGCCACCAGCCCGAGCGCGGTGCCCACGAACCCGACGAGCATCGTGTCGCGCCTGCCGATCCGGTCGCTCAGCCAGCCGCCGAGCAGGTGCGATGCGAATGCGCCCGCGCCGAGGCCTGCGGCAACGGCACCGGCAGCCGCCGGCGTCATCTGCCGCTCCTGCGTCAGGTAGAGCAGGAGGAACGGCTGCACGAACCCGCCCGCCCGGCTCGCGAACTGGCAGCTCGCCAGCGCCCACACCAGGCTCGGCAGGTTCGACCGGGAGGGGATCGAGCGGGGAGGTGCACTGGTCGCCATGCAAGGGACGCTAGGGAGCCCGGTGCATCGTGAAAAGCGATAGTTCTCGATTGACTCGATCGGAGTTGCCGATTACCTTGGCCGCGCCACCAAGCTCAGCGCCCGGTGGAACCGTCGATCTGCTCGCGGAGGATGTCCGCGTGCCCGGCGTGCCGGCCGGTCTCCTCGATCATGTGCACCAGCACCCACCGCATCGACGGTGCCCGTCCCCGGCCCGGGGCTCGCGGCGCGGCGAGCGCCAGGTCGGGACAGGCCTCGACGACCTGGTTCGCGCGTTCGATGGCGGCCCGATAACCGGCGAGCACGCCGTCGACCGTCTCCTCAGGGGACGGCCGCATGGTGCGGGCCCAGTCGTCGGTCGGCTCGCCGAGGAAGTAGAAGCGCTCGACGTGCGTCAGGTGCTTGACCAGCCCCAGGAGGTTGGTGCCCGAGGGCACCCCGGCCGTCCGAACCTGCGGTTCCGGCACTCCTGCTGCCTTGTTCGCGATCGCGGTCCGCAGGTGGTCGAGGAATCCCAGCAGGGTGGCCTTCTCGTCCGCCGCGGTGCGCGGGGGCCCGGTGTCCTTGCGCGGCATCAGTCGCTCCGGGTCGCGGCGGTCCGCTGGACGACCAGGACGTTGTCGGTGACGGTCGCGGTCTCGCCTGCGGGTCCACTGGCTCGGCGTCGCGGCATGTCGGCGCGCCGGACGACCCACTGCTCGGCGTCGAGATCGAGGCCGGCGGCGATCTCCCCCGGTGTCGGGAAGTGCCTGTCGGGATCCTGGTTCCACGACCACGGCGCGGCGGAGCCGTGGTCCACCACCAGGAGCAGACCGCCGGGGCGCAGGGCCCGCGCCGCTGTGCGCAGTACCCGGCTGCGGGGGAACGGGAACGGGGTGTGGAGGTACTGCGCGGAGACGAGGTCGAACTCTCCGGCCGGGAAGCTGCGGGCGAGGTCGTGCTGCTCGGCCGTGACGCGGCTCCCGACGCCGAGCTCCCGGGCGAGCTCGCGCACCCGTTCCACGGCGGTGCCGGAGATGTCCACGGCGGTGACCTGCCAGCCGTGCCGGGCGAGCCACATGGTGTCGCCGCCGGCACCGCAGCCCAGATCGAGCGCTGCTCCTGGGGACAGCGGCTCGGCGGTCTCGACGAGCAGCGGGTTGGCGCGCCCGTCCCAGGCGCGCCGGGTGCCGTAGTGGCTCTCCCAGAACAGAGCGGCCTCGTCGTCGGTGGTCATCGGGCTTCTCCTTCCGCCAGGAACGCCAGCAGCTCGGCGGTGACGAACGCGGGGTTCTCCTCGGGTAGCCAGTGGCCTGCTCCGGGCACCTCGACGGCCCGGGTGATGCTGGCCATGCGCGGTTCGACGGTGGACCGGGTGAACGGGAGCAGGCCCTCGGCCGTCATGAGCAACGTCGGCACGGTGATCGGCGCGGCGGCCACGTTGTCGCGCTCGTCCTGCTCCAGCGTCCGGTACAGCTCGAACCCGCCGGTCAGGACCTGCGGACGGCGGTAGGTGCGGGCGTACTCGTCGATCTGCTGCGCGGTGAACGGGGACGTCGTGCCGGTTCCGCCGAAGCTCCTCCCGCCCCGGGCGACGTGGGCGAAGAACAACGCGAGGTACTCGCGCACGTCGTCGGCCACGATCGTCTCGGGGAACGCGTCCTGGTCGTGGAAGGCGAGGTGCCAGCTCAGCGTCCGGTACGTGGCGGCGCTGAGGGCGGGGCCCGGCAGGGGGTAGTCCAGGTGGGCGTACCTCATGACCTCGTGCGGGTACTGCGCGGCGTACTGGAACCCGACACCTGCGCCGAGGTCGTGCCCGACGAGGTTCACGGCCCGCAGGCCGAGCTCGTCGGCGAGCAGCCCGTGCACGAACCGGGCGAGGGTGGCCTTGTCGTAGCCGGGCGGCGCTCCCTCGCTGTCCCCGAGCCCCGGCAGGTCCAGCGCGTACACGGTGTACCGCTCGGCGAGCGCCGGCATGATCCCGCGCCACGCGTACCAGGACTGCGGCCATCCGTGCAGCAGGACGAGCGGCTCGCCGGTGCCTCCGGTGACGTAGTGCATCGTGACGCCGTCGACGTCGGCGGTCTCGTGCCGGAACAGGCGGTTGAACTCGCCGTCGTCGCGGGTTTCCGAGTCCGGCGCCGGGGCACCGCTGTCGGCGACCGGGGGGCTCGGCGCTCGCCCCTCCCCCGTCGTGCACGCCGTCGTCAGCGCGAGAGCGGCGAAGGCCGTCACCGCGCCGCGCGACCAACGGGATCGAACTGTCGTGACCATCGGGTGCCACCTCCGCGGCCAGGATCACGACCATCGTTCCGTTCTTGCAAGGAATGTTGCGGATCCGCATGATGAGCCCATGAGCGACACCGAAGGAGACGTCCTCGCGGGCGTCGGACCGCGCCTGCGCGCCCTGCGCCGGGCGCGGGGCACCACGTTGGCCGACCTGGCGGCCGAGACCGGGCTCACCGCGAGCACGCTGTCGCGCCTCGAGAACGGGAGGCTCCGCCCCACGCTGGAACAGCTGCTGCCGCTGGCCCGGGCGCACGGAGTCCCGCTCGACGAGCTGGTCGCGGCGCCGCCCACCGGCGACCCGCGGATCCACCTGCGTCCCGTACGACGGTTCGGCTTGACGATCGTGCCGCTGACGAGGCGAGCCGGCGGCGTCCAGGCCTACAAGGTGATCCATCCGCCCGCCGGCCGGGCGTCCACGACGGACCTGCAGACCCACGAGGGGTACGAGTGGTTCTACGTCCTCGACGGCCACGTCCGGTTCGTGCTCGGCGAGCAGGATCTCCGGCTCGGCCCCGGCGAGGCCGCGGAGTTCGACACCCGCGTGCCGCACTGGATCGGCAGCGCCGACAGCCGGCCTGCGGAGCTGCTCACGCTGTTCGGTCCCCAGGGAGAGCGGGCCCACCTGTCGCCGATCGAACGCTGAAGCCCCTGCCGGCTTGCGCGTCCGGCCACGGGTGAGCGCACAACCTTGCCGAATCGGCAAAGCATCGTGCTTTCAGCGCATGGGAAACCTACGGTGGTCCCATGACCCACGCAGCACACGACAGTCAAGCCGAGATCCTGGACCTCGACGCGGAGGTGCTCGCCGAGCACATCGCATCCATCGTCGCGTGGCTGCCCGTCGAGGCGAGTCCTCGGCAGATCGTGGATCTCGGCTGCGGGACCGGCGCCGGCACCCTCGCCCTGCTCAGGCACTTCCCCGAGGCGCACGTGACCGCCATCGACTCCTCGGTCGACCACCTGCAGCGGCTGCGCGAGAAGGCCCGTGAGGACGGGGTGGCCGACCGCGTGCACACCGTCCAGGCGGATCTCGACGAGGCGTGGCCGGACCTCGGCGAACCCGACCTGGTGTGGGCGTCGGCCTCCGTGCACCACATGGCCGACCCCGACCGGACGCTGCGCCGGGTCCACGACGCGCTCGCCCCCGGCGGGCTGTTCGCGGTCGTCGAGCTCGCCGACTTCCCGCGCTTCCTGCCCGACGACGCCCCGGAGGACCGGCCCGGCCTGGAGGAACGCTTCCGCGCCGCCACCCACCGGCAGCTCGCCGAGCACCTACCCCACCGCGGTGCCGACTGGGGCCCGAGGCTGACCGCCGCCGGTTTCACCATCGAGGGCGAACGGACGATCACCGTCCACGTCGAGCACTCCCGCTCCGATGCGGTCGGGCGCTACGCGCTCGCCGGCCTGCGGCGCATGCGCGCCGCCACCGCAGATGCGCTCCCGGTCGACGACCTCACGGCGCTGGACCGGCTGCTCGACGCCGACGGCCCCCACAGCATCCTGCGCCGGGACGATCTCGCGGTGCGCACCGAACGCTCCGTGTGGGCCGCGCGCCGCGGCTGATCGGCTCAACGCCCGCCCCGATCGCACGCCCGGTGGGCCGGCCGCACGGTGCCGCGGCCGGCCACCACCGCGACGACGACCTGGCAGGCAGCGGTGACGCACACCAGGACGATCGGTGCCTGCCAGCCCGAACCGACGGTGTGCAGCTGCCCGAAGACCACCGGTCCCACTGCGGCCAGCAGGTAGCCGATCGACTGCGCCATCGCCGACAACGCGCCGGCCGCGGTCGCGTCGTGGGCGCGCAGGCCGAGGAAGGCCAACGCGAGCACCAGGCAGGCTCCGCCGCCGAGGCCGAGGACGACGCTCCACAGCAGCGCCCATCCCGGCGCGACCAGCAGTCCGAGGTAGCCGGCGAGCAGGACCGCGGAGCTCGTCGCCGCCAGCGCGCGCTGGTCCCGTGCCCACCGCAGCGCGGCGGGCACCACGAGGCTGGTCAGCACCGCGACGGCCTGGAACAGGAACAGCAGCCAGCCCGCCGCGACCGCACTCGTCCCGCTGTCCTGCAGCACCTGCGGCAGCCACGTGACGACGACGTAGAAGCCGAGCGACTGCAGTCCCATGAACGCCGTGACCGCCCACGCCAACCCCGATCCCCACGGCAACCGGTGATTGCGGACGGCCGCCGGGGCGCGCCGCGGGCCCCGCACCTGTGGGAACCACAGCACGACGGCCACCAGCGCGAGCACGATCCAGCAACCCAACGCGGTGCGCCAACCACCGGGGGCGAGCCGGCTGATCGGCACCGCCACCCCGGATGCCACGGCGGCGACGCCTCCCATCACGGTGGCGTACGCGCTGGTCAGCATCCCCACCCTGGCCGGGAAGTCCCGTTTGATGAGGCTCGGCAGCAACACGTTGCCCACAGCGATCCCGGCGCCGATCAGCACGGTTCCCGCGAACAGGCCGCTCCCGGCCGGTACCCACCGGACCGCGATCCCGAGCGCCAACACCACGAGCGCCACCCCGAGGAGCCGCTCGGGTCCGCACCGCGCGGCAAGTCCCGGAACCATCGGGGACAGGACCGCGAACGCGAGCAACGGCAAGGCGTTCAGCAGGCCGGCCACGGCCGGAGCCAGCGCAAGATCGGCCTGCACGCGATCCAGCAACGGCCCGACGCCGGTCAGGCTCGCCCGCAGGTTCGCTGCCACCACCAGCAGTCCCCAGACCAGCAGTACCCGGCGGGAACGCCGCGTCGACCGCTCGGCAGCCGGCGACGAGCTCGTGTTCTCCACGCTCGCCACCATCGAGCTGCCCCGTGATGGCAACCAGGCCGTGCTCAGGCTGGCCCCCGCCCGGCCACGCTCGGCACTACGCGGTGGGCGGGCAGCGCCATACGCTCGCGGCGTGGGCAAGCCGCTGGGGGACTTCATCCGCGCCAAGCGCGACAGCATCCAGCCGGAGTCGCTGGGACTGCCCGACCGCGGCCGCCGCCGGTCACCGGGTCTCCGCCGCCTGGATCTCGCCGCCCGGGCCGGCATCAGCGTCGAGTACCTGACCCGGATCGAGCAGGGCCGGGACCGCAACCCGTCCAGAGCGGTCGTCAACGCGCTCGCCGACGCGCTCAGCCTGGCCCCCTCGGAGCGCAGTCACCTGCGCTACCTCGCGAAGATCACCGGTGACCAGTGCTCGGCCCAGATCCGGCCGGCACCCCCTCCCCGCCAGGTCCGGCCGGCCGTCCTGGGGACGCTCCGCCTCCTCGAACCGGGCATCGCCATCGTGACCAACCGCCTCGGCGACGTCCTCGCCCGCACCAGCGCCTACGAGTCGATCACCAGCGGGTCCGGACTGCTCGATGCCGACCCCCCGAACCTCACCCGCTTCGTCTTCACCGACCCCCGCGCCCGGACGTTCTTCGCCGACTGGGACGACATCGCCGACGAGCACGTCTTCGACCTGTGGCTCGCCCCGTCCGTCGAGAACTCCGAGTGGCTCACCGCCGAGCTCGGCCCCGTCGCCGGCCCCGAATTCACCCGCCGCCTCAACCGCCACGTGGTGCCGCGGCGCGGGCCGCTCCGGCTCAACCACCCGGCCGGCCACGAGCTCCGGCTGCTCCGCGAGACGTTCGAGCTGCCCGCGGACGCCCAACAACTCGTCGTCCTCCACCCCGCGGACGAACGGACGGCCCGAGCCGTCGACGAGCTCAACCGCCCGGCGCACGGCCGGCTCCGCTCCATCTCATGAGCCCGTGGAAGCCGGGACGGGCCCGCGGAACACCCTGGCTCAGCCGATGGCAGCGCCGAACCACCGGGGAATGTGGTCGAGCAGGTCCTGCTGATCGTCACCGGCCCACGCCACGTGGCCGTCCGGGCGCAGCAGCACGGCCGGCACGTCCAGTTCCTCGCTGACGTCGACGACGTGGTCGACCCGGTCCGCCCACCCCTCGACCGACAGCAGCCCGGTCCGGTCGAGCAGCAGCCCGCGCCCGCCGTGCATCAGCTCGTAGAGGCGGCCCTGCTCGAGGTTCAGGTCCCGCATCCGCCTGCCGAGCAGGTCGTGCCCATCGCCGAGGTCGTACCGGACCCCGATCGCGATGATCTTCTCGATCAGGTACCGGTTCACCTCCTCGAAGTCCATGAGCTCCGCCACCAACCGGCGGACGGACCGGGGCCCCGGCTCGGGGGACAGCAGCACCATCTGCGCACGGGTGTTGTCCAGCACGTCGCGGGCCACCGGGTGCCGTTCGGTGTGATAGCTGTCCAGCAGGCCCTCGGGCGCCCAACCGCGCACCTCGGCCGCCAGTTTCCAGCCGAGGTTGAACGCTTCGTGGATGCCGAGGTTGAGGCCCTGGCCGCCCCACGGCGGATGGACGTGTGCCGCGTCGCCGGCCAGCAGCACCCGGCCGACCCGGTAGCGCTCGGCCAGCCTCGTGGCGTCGCTGAACCGTGACAGCCAGCGCGGTGAGTGCACGCCGAAGTCGGTTCCGGCGAACATCCGCAGCTGTCGCTTGAAATCATCGAGGGTCGGTGGGACGGACCGGTCCTCAGCAACCCCGTCAGCCGGTACGACCGCGCGGTACACCCCTTCCCCGAAGGGCCCGATGCCGAACCGCATGTCGGTCTTGCGGACCTCGGCCACCACGGAGGCCACTTCCTCCGGTGGCACGCCCACCTCCATCTCGCCCAGCAGCATCTCGAGGCCGGCGGGTTCGCCGGGGAAGCCGACGCCGAGCAGCTTGCGCACAGTGCTGCGGCCTCCGTCGCAGCCGACGAGGTAACGCGACCGCAGCTGCGTGCCGTCGGCGAGCTCGGCGGTCACCCCGTGGTCGTCCTGGCTCAGCGCGACGAGTGCGCAGCCGCGCCGGACCTCCGCCCCGACGCCGACGGCGTGCTCGGCCAACAGGCGCTCGACGACGGGCTGCGGAATGCCGAGGACGTACCCGTGTGTGGTGTCCAACCTCTCGGGCGAGATTTTGGCGATGCCGGCGAAGAAACCGCCGAGCGGGTACGGCATGCCGAGTGCGAGGAATCGCTCCAGCAGGCCGCGCTGGTCCATCACCTCGATGCTGCGCGCGTGCATTCCGAGCGCACGGACCACCGTGGTCGGCTCCGTCTCCTTCTCCAGCACGAGCACGTGCACGCCGTGCAGCCGCAACTCGGCGGCCAGCACCAAGCCGGTGGGTCCGGCTCCGGCGATGATCACGTCAAACATGAACCGTCCATTCATTGGCGTCGCATTTCGGCCAGCACGAAATTGGTTGTTCTCGCTGCATTTGGTTTCGCCGGGCCATCCTGCGGCACCACCCGGGTCTTGCCGCAAGACCCCCGGTGCGCTATACGTTGAAAGAGGCAGGAGCCGACACTCGCGCCCGACGGTGGAGTCGACCGCCCTCCACGTGTCCGGTGCGCCGCCAGCACCCCGCTCGGGTGATCTCCACGGTCACCCGTTGCGATACCGTCACGAGGCCGCTACTGCTCGCGTACCTCTTCCGGAGGAACCTCCCGTGACCGACCAACCCGTGCCAGACATCCGCCCCGACGTTCCGCACGGGGCCCGGATCTGGAACTACTGGCTGGGCGGCAAGGACAACTACGCCGCCGACCGGGAGATCGCAGACGCCGTGAGCGCCGTGTTCCCGGAGATCGTGGACATGGCGTTCAAGTCCCGGCAGTTCCTGACGCGCGCGGTGCGCTTCCTCGCAGGTGAGGCGGGCATCCGCCAGTTCCTCGACATCGGCACGGGCCTGCCCACCATGCAGAACACGCACGAGGTGGCCCAGTCGGTCACGCCCGAAGCCAAGATCGTCTACGTGGACAACGACCCGCTCGTGCTCGCACACGCGCGCGCCCTGCTGGTCAACACCACTCCGGAGGGCGTCACCGAGTACATCAACGCCGACTACCACCAGCCGGAGCGCATCGTCGAGCAGGCGCGGGAGATCCTCGACTTCTCCCAGCCCATCGCCGTGCTGTTCATGGGGGTGTTCGGCTACGTCCCCGACTACGACGAGGCGCGCTCGATCATCTCCCGGGTGGTCGACGCGGTCCCGTCCGGGAGCTACCTGGCGCTGTGGGACGGCACCAGCACCAGCGAGGCCGTCGTCAGGGGCGCGCAGGCGCAGGGCGAGCTGGGGTCGCCGTACGCGCTGCGCACCGTCGACGAGATCCGCGGCTGGTTCGCCGGCACGGAGCTGGTCGAACCCGGCGTCGTGCCCGTCACCCTGTGGCGCCCGGCCGACGTCGAGGTCGGCCAGGCCGAGCACATCGACGCGTACTGCGGCGTCGGCCGCAAGCCCTGAGGAGAACCGCCCGCGTGACCGTCGTGTGGTGGGCGGCCCCGGTGGCGCCCGCGGACGCCCCGGGGCTGGTCGCCCTGCTCGACGGCCACGAGCGCGACCGGCTGCACCGCTTCCGCCGCCCCGCCGACCAGGCCCGCTACCTCGCGGCGCACGCCCTCGTGCGGCTGGTGCTCGCCGACGACGCCGGCCGGCCGGCGGACGCGCTGGTGTTCGACCGCACCTGCCGCTGCGGCGCGCAGCACGGGAAGCCGGTGCTGCCGGGCGGGCCCGGGTTCTCCCTCACTCACGCCGGCGATCTCGTCGGCGTCGCCGTGCACCCCGGCGGGGACGTCGGGCTCGACGTCGAGCAGGTCCGCGAGCTGTCCGACCTCCCGGGGATGGCCGCCCACGTCTGCTCGCCGCGGGAGTCCGCCGCCGACGCCGGCGCCTTCTTCACGCTATGGACGCGCAAGGAGGCGTTGCTCAAGGCGGTCGGCACCGGGCTCGCCACGCCGATGTCGGCGATCACGCTCGGCCCGGCGGGCGTGCTCGACTGGACCGGGGAGGACGCCCCGCGGGAACCGCTTTGGCTCGCCGACCTGCGCCCCGGGCCCGGGTACCACGCCGCCGTCGCGGGCACGGGCGCGCGGCCGGCGGTCGCCGAGCAGCGCGGCGACGACCTCCTCGCCGCTCAGGCGCGGTAGAGCTTCTCCGCGTACGACGGCCCGTAGTACGCCTCGAGCTCCTCGAGCGGGGCGTCCTTGCGGGTCAGGGCCTTCGCGATGCGCGCCGTCGAGGGGATCGCCTCGTGGTCCCACGTCTCGGGCTGCCACAGCTTCGACCGCATGAACGCCTTCGCGCAGTGGTAGAAGATCTCGTCGATCGCCACCTCGAGGGCGAGGATCGGCCGGTGCCCCTTCACCACCATCTCCTCGAAGTACGGGGCGTCGCGCAGGAGCCGGGCCCGGCCGTTGACCCGGAGGGTGTCACCGCGGCCCGGCACGAGGAAGATCAGCCCGACGTGCGGGTTCGCCAGGACGTTGCGGTAGCCGTCGACCCGCCGGTTGCCGGGTCGCTCCGCGATGGCGAGGGTCTGGTCGTCGATCACGTGGGCGAGCCGGCCCGCCGGGTCGCCCTTCGGCGAGACGTCGAGATTGCCCTCGGCGTCGCTCGTGCCGATCAGGCAGAGCGGGGAGTGCTCCAGCCACAGCCGGTCGATCGCGTCGAGCGAAGGGCGGACCTTCTCCGCCGCGGCCTTCATCGGGGGGCCGACGAGGGCTTCCAGCTCGGCGACGGTGCTGATCTCGGTGCTGACGATCTCTGGGCTGATCTCTGCGGTGGCCACGTCTACCGCACGCTACGGCCAGGACTGTCGGTCCGTCCAGGGACAATGGCGACGTGGCCGCGCGTTGGGTCCTCCACCTGGACATGGACGCGTTCTTCGCCGCCTCCGAGCAGCTCACCCGTCCCACGCTGCGCGACCGGCCGGTCCTGGTGGGTGGGCTGGGGCCGCGGGCCGTCGTGGCGGGCGCCAGCTACCAGGCGCGGGTGTTCGGGGCGCGGTCGGCCATGCCCATGGGACAGGCGCGCCGGCTCTGCCCGCACGCCGTGGTGCTGCCCGCGCGGTTCACGCTGTACAAGGAGCTGAGCTCGCGGGTGATGGGCGTCCTCGCCGACGCCTCCCCCGTCCTGGAGCCGGTCTCGATCGACGAGGCGTTCCTCGAGCCGCCTGCACTGGCCGGCGCCTCCGCGGCGGAGATGGAGAGGTTCTGCGCCCGGTTGCGGGCCGACGTCCGTGCCGCCACCGGCCTTCCGGCCTCGGTCGGCGCGGGGTCGGGCAAGCAGCTCGCGAAGATCGCCTCGGAGCTGGCGAAGCCCGACGGGCTGCGGGTCGTCGCGCCCGATGAGGAGCGGGAGGTGCTCGCGCCGCTGCCGGTGCGCTCGCTGTGGGGGGTGGGACCGGTGGCCGAGGCCGGGCTGCACAAGCTCGGCGTACGCACCATCGGCGAGCTCGCCGCGATGGACCTGCGCGAGATCCACGGCCTGCTCGGCACGGCGATCGGCACCGAGCTGCACCGGCTCGCCCGCGGCGTCGACGAGCGGCCGGTGGCGCCGCGTGGTGCTGCCAAGCAGGTCAGCGCCGAGACCACCTTCGACACCGATCTCACCGCGATGGCCGCCGTACACGAGGCCGTGGCCCGGATGGCCGAGGCCGCCCACCGCAGGCTCGTCGAGTCCGGCCGGGCGGCGCGCACCGTCACGGTGAAGGTGCGCAGCGCCGACTTCACCACGGCCAGCCGGTCGGAGACGACCGGCATCGCGAGCACCGATCTCGGCGCCCTCACCGCCGTCGCGCAGCGGCTCGCCCGCTCGGCGGTGCCCGAGGGCGGGGTGCGGCTGATCGGCGTGTCGCTCGCCGGTCTCACCGACGACCCGCCGCCCGCCCTGTTCGAGCCGCTCGCCCCGGTGTCCGATGCGCCCGTGCCGGCACCCGTCGAGGCGGGCGAGCCCATGCAGCCGGACGAGGAGCCCGCCGTCGAGCGCCCCTGGCGCCCGGGCGACGACGTCGCACACCCCGAGCACGGCCACGGATGGGTGCAGGGTGCCGGCCACGGCCGCGTCACGGTCAGGTTCGAGACGCGCACCACCGGCCCCGGCAAGGCACGCACGTTGAAGGCCGACGACCCGGACCTCACCCGGGCCGACCCGCTGGCCAGCCTGGCCTGACCGGGTACAAGCCAGGAACGAGCTTCAGATTATTCGAGATCCGTCTGATACGAGATTCGTACGATTTGGGTACGCTGTCGGCATGCCTCATGACGCGCAGAAGGCACAGAGCTACCGCCGCACGGTCAACCGGATCAACAAGGTCATCACCGGACTCCAGCGCATCGGTGTGGCGTTCGGGCCGATGGAGCTCCTCACCGTCACCGGGCGCCGCAGCGGACGCGCCCGCACCTTCCCGATCGCGGTGCTCCCGCTGACGGGCGGCCGCTACATCGTCCAGGCGTTCCCGAACGCCGCGTGGGTGGCCAATGTGCGGGCCGCGGACACGGTCACGTTGACCCGCGGCCGCCGAAGCTCGGTGGTGCGGCTGGTGGAGGTGCCTGTGGAGGAGCGTCGCCCACTGCTCCGCGAGGTCGTGGAGACCCAGCCGGACCACGTGGCCGAGCGCTACGTCACCAACGGACTGGCTGCCGCCCCCACCGCCGACGCGGTGGTCGCGGCCGCCGACCGCATCGCGGTGTTCCGCGTCGAGCCGGCCTGACGGACCCGAGCCGCGCCGCCGCGTTCCGAAGCACGACGCGGCGGCGCCGAGGCAGCCGCGCGACCTCAGCCCTCCGTCGCGAGCTCGTCGGTGGCGCGCCGGCCCGCGGCGGCGGTGCGCTCCAGGAAGTCGGCGATGACCCTCAGCTCGTCGGTGCTGTACTCCTCGAGGATCTCGCCCATCGCCGTCGTCATCCCGGACAGGAGCCCGAACAGCTCGGCGTTGCGGTCGCGCAACGCCCGCACGAGCACCGCGCGCCGGTTGGCGGGATCCCGCTCCCGGACCACCCATCCCCCGCGTTCGAGGCGGTCGAGCACACCGGTGACGGTGGCGGGGTGGAGCGCGGCGCGGCGCGCCAGGACGCTCGGGGTCAACGGTCCCTCGTTGTGGACGAGGTTCAGACACTCGAGGTCGGCGTCCTTCAGCTCCAGACGCCCGCCCACCCTGCGGTTGAGCAACGCCAGCTGCAGCGCCGTCTCGTTGAGCGACTGGCGCACCGATGCCTGCAGCGGTCCGCGCCGCAGCGGGGCACCATCCACCTCGGAAGATCCTGTTCTCATACGGTTCGACTCTCTGCGGGACCTGCAGCGGAGGTTAGTCGGCGCCCGGAACGGCCGGGACCTCGCCACCCCGCGGGAGCAGGCTCCGCGGGCGGTCAGCCCGCGCCGGCCACGCGCCGCGATCCGGTTCCATCCCCCGGTCCGACCGGGCGCATCACGAGCACGACGAGCACGAAGACGATCGAGGGGACGAGGAGCGCGATCACGATCACGAGTGCACCGGCCGGCACGGCCGGCGCGGACGCGGTCTCCCCCCACCGGCCGATCGCGATCGAGCTCGCGAGTGCAGCCAGGAGCGCGGTCTCGACCGTGGAGATCCCCTCGGCGGCCCGGACGTGGAAGCCGCTGGCCATGAGGGAGATGACGGCGATCCCGATCGCGGCGAGCGGGATCGTCCACTCGAAGGCGCCCACGATCGAGGGGAGCACCAGTGCGACGGCCCCCACCACCTCGGCCACGCCGATGAGGATCGTGAGGCCACGGGGGAAGTCCTCGAAGCCGACCCAGCGGTCGATGCCGCGGCCGGCCACCTTGGGCACTCCGGCGGCGAGGAAGAACAGTGCGAGGAGCCCCTGCGCCGCCCACAGCGCGATGTCGAGCACGATGACCTCCGGGTGTCGTTCCGAGCTCGCTCCATATGATACGAGATTCATACTATACGAGTTCAGAGCAGAATGGAGGGGTCGGTCGCTCGGCTCCGGCACCGTCCGCGTCGTCCGGCAGCGGCCACGGGCGTGGCTCAGGCCGGCGGGCGCCAGGGACGGGGCGGGAGCACCGGGAGGCCGCTCGGCGCGCACTGGCCACCCCGCTCGCCCGCGAGCCGGAAGATCAACCAGCCGATCAGGGCCGCGAGCAGGGAGCCCGTGAGGATCCCGATCTTCGCGTCGGTCACGAGCTCCTCGTCGTCGAGCGCCAGCTCCGTCACGAAGAGCGCCACGGTGAACCCGATCCCGGCCAGCCCGGCGCCACCGATCAGCTGCCCCCAGCGCAGGGTGTCGGGCACGCGGCCGAGGCCGGTGCGCAGCGCCACCCACGTGCCCGCCGTGACGCCGACGAGCTTCCCGACCGTGAGCCCGACGATGATGCCCCAGGTCAGGGGCGAGGTGAACGCCGCGGCGAGCGTCTCGCCGGTGATCACTACACCGGCGTTGGCCAGCACGAAGAGCGGCACGATCACGTAGCTGCTCCACGGCTGGATGCGCAGCTGCAGCCGCTCGTTGGGTGAGACCACCTCGGTGACGGCCGCCTGCGCCGCCAGCGCCCGCTCGGGACTGGGGTCGAGCATGAAGCTGCTGCCCAGCACCTGCGCCCGCATCACGTCGCGCAGTCGCGGGGCGTAGGCGTTGACGAGCAGGCCCATCGCGACCCCGACCACGCTCGGGTGGACCCCGGAGTTCAGCACGGCGAGCCACATCACCACGCCGATGAGCACGTAGATCGGGGTGCGCCAGAACGGCGCGAAGCGCAGCCCGAGCAGCGCCAGGAACAGCACGACCGACAGCACGAGCGCCGTGACCTGCACGTCGTCGGTGTAGAAGATGGCGATCGCGGCGACGGCCCCGATGTCGTCGACGATCGCGAGCGCGAGCAGGAACACGCGCAGCTGGTCGGGGCACCGCGGACCGACGAGCGCCAGCACGCCGATCACCACGGCCGTGTCGGTGGAGATCGCGATGCCCCACGCCCCCGCCGCCGGGCCACCCCCGTTGAACAGCAGGAACAGCAGCGCGGGCACGGTGAGCCCGCCGATGGCGGCGATCGTCGGGGCGGCCAGTGCCCGGATGCCGCGCAGCTCCCCGAGCACCATCTCCCGGGAGATCTCCAGCCCGACGCTGAAGAAGAACAGCACCATGAGCCCGTCGTTGACCCAGTGCCGCAGGTCGAGCGCCAGCTCCATGTCGCCGAAGGTCAGCGCGACGTGGGTGTGCCAGAACTCCTCGTAACCCGACCCGAGGTTCGCCCAGGCCAGCGCCAGCACCGCAGCCGTGAGGAGCAGCACGGCCGACCCGGACTCGGTGCGCAGGAAGTCGCGCGCGGCCCGGCTCAGGTCACCGCGCTCGGCTAAGGTTGTCACCGTCACCGGCGTGATCCTGCCATCGGCGACACCCAGCCCGATCAGTACGTCAGGGAGGCCACGATTCCTCTCCAACCCCGGATCGGCAGCTACGACCACCTCCAGGGCGTACTCGGCGCGGAGCTCTCGCTCGTCGAGTACGGCGACTTCGAGTGCCCGTACTGCCGGCGCGCATACCCGATCATCGAAGAGGTCCGCCAGCGGCTCGGCGACCGGCTCGTCTTCGTCTTCCGGCACTTCCCGCTCGCCGAGCTGCACCCGTACGCGCTGTCGGCGGCCGTCGCCGCGGAGGGTGCGGCGCTCAAGGGCCAGTTCTGGCCGATGCACGCCAAGCTCTACTCGGGCGACGAGCCCGCGCTGCGGCAGGAGGACCTGCGCCGCTACGCGGAGGAGATCGGCATCCCGCCGGAGAAGGTCACGTGGCCGGCCACCCGGTTCGTCGAGGACCGCGTCGAGGCCGACTTCAACTCGGGTGTCCGCAGCGGCGTACGGGGTACCCCCACCCTGTTCGTCAACGGCGAGATCTACCGCGGCTCGGTCACGGTCGAGCACCTCGTGGAGGCACTGGAGACCACAGCACCGGCGTCGGTGGGCCTCGCGCTCTGACCCGCCGGGAACAGACCACCCGGCGCGCCGCGTTCGCATGATCGCCGGCGGGAGAACGGGGGTCCACAATGCGGGGCGTGAAGCGATCGGGCCGGCTGGGTGTGGCCCCGCTGCTCCTCGCGGTGCTCGCGTTGCTCGCACTGGCCCGCTCGACCGTGATCATGGTCTACCTCGGTGTCACCTACTTCCGCGAGGTCGACCCGATCTCGGTGCCGCTGAGCTACTACGCCTTCGTCGAGGGCGGTGAGCAGCTGTTCTTCTCGGCGGCGGTGGCGCTCGCCGTCGGGACGCTCGCCGTGCTGGTCGGGATGGCCCGCTCGGGCGTGCGGATGGCCGGCCGGCCCACCGTCCTGCTCGCGGTGTGGGCGGTCTGCCTGGTGCTCGCCGCGGTCTTCCCCGCCGACGGCACGCCGGGGGTCATGACGTTCGGCGGCTGGGTGCACCAGTTCGCGGGTGCCGGCATCCTCGCCGTGCTGTCGTTCGCCGGGCTCGCGGCCGCGGCCCGGCTCGCCGAGAAGCAGGAGTGGGCGCCCGTCGTCTCCACGGTCCGCACGCTCTCGATCGCAGCCGCGGTGCTCGCCGCGGCGTACCTGGCCAGCCGGCTGGACGACGTGGTGCCCGGCATCTTCGGCCCGGTCGACGTCGGCGGCGTCCTCCAGCGGATGGTGCTCGCGTTCCACGTCGCCGTGGTGGCGGCGCTGGCGGTGCAGCTCGTCCGCGTGTCGTGGCCCGCGGTGTGGCGTCGCGCCACCGCCACCCCGCCGCCCGGGGCGCCCACGGTCGCCCCGCGCCCCTGACTCGCACCGAGACCGCGACTCGCGTGCATCCAGACCCCGACTCGCGGGAAGGGCACGCCTTCAGCTGGTCTTGTCGGTCACCCCGGCGGCGTCGAAGGTGGCGACGTCCTGCAACGCCTGGGCCGCGCTCTGGAGCACCGGGAGGGCGAGCAGGGCGCCGGTGCCCTCCCCGAGCCGCATGCCGAGGTCGAGCAGCGGGTCGAGGTGCAGGTGGGCGAGGGCGCGGGTGTGACCCGGCTCGGCGGAGCGGTGACCTGCCACCCAGTAGGCGCGCGCGTCCGGGGCGAACGCGGCCGCGGCGAGGGCGGCGGCGCCTGCGTTCACCCCGTCGAGCAGCACCGGCACGCGCAGGGCGGCGCCGGCGAGCGCGAACCCGGCCAGCGCAGCGTGCTCCAGGCCGCCGACGGCGGCCAGCACGCCGAGCGGGTCGGCCGGGTCGGGGCGGTGGCGGGCCAGGGCGGCGGCCACCACGGCCGTCTTGTGGGCGAGGGTCGCGTCGTCGACACCGGTGCCGCGGCCGGTCACCTCCCCCGGTTCGGCGCCGGTGAAGGCGCTGATCAGGGCCGCGGCCGCGGTGGTGTTGGCGATGCCCATGTCACCGGTGACGAGGCAGCGGTTGCCGGCCGTGACGAGGTCGCGGGCCGTCTCGATCCCCACCTCGACCGCGGCGCGGGCCTGCTCGCGGGTCAGGGCGGGACCGGTGGCCAGGTCGGCGGTGCCGTCGGCGATCCGCCGCGGGAGAAGACCGGGCGCCGGGTCCAGGGGCGCGGCCACTCCGACGTCGACCACGCAGACCTCGACGCCGAGCCGCCGCGCGAAGGCGTTCACCACCGCTCCCCCGGCCAGGAAGTTCGCGACCATCTGGGCCGTGACCTCCTGCGGCCACGGCGTCACGCCCTGGGCGTGCACCCCGTGGTCGGCGGCGAACACGGCCACCGCGGCCGGCTCGGGCACCGGCGGCGGGCAGGTTCCGGCGATCCCGGCGAGCGTGACGGCGAGGTCCTCCACCTTGCCGAGCGCCCCGCGCGGCTTCGTCATCCGGTCGAGGCGCTCGGCGGCAGCGGTGCGCGCCGCGGCGTCCGCCGGCCCGATCGCGGCGACGGTCTCGGCGAGCAGGTCCATCGGTTCCTCCCCGGGCAGGCCTCGGCGTCCGTAGGTGTCGTGGTGCACGGCCCAGCGCAGCGGGCGGCGGCGCGCCCAGCCCGCCGTGGCGAGCTCCGGCTCGTCCGGGAAGGCGTCGACGTGCCCGACGCACAGGTAGGCCACCAGGTCCAGGTGCGGCGGCAGGCCCAGCAGCGCGGCGAGGGCCCGCTCGTCGCCGAAGCTGACCCAGCCGACGCCGAGGCCCTCGGCGCGGGCGGCGAGCCAGAGGTTCTGCACTGCCCCGACCACCGAGTACTGCGCGGTGCGCGGCTGGGTGTGCCGGCCGAGGACGTGCCGGCCACCGCGGGTGGGGTCGCAGGTGACGGCGATGTTCAGCGGCGCGTCGAGGATCGCCTCGACCTTGACGTCGCGGAACGCCGCCGCCCGAGCCGCCGGGAGCGACGCGGCGTAGGCCTCCCGGGCCGCGGCGACGTGGGCGTGCACCCGCTCGCGGACGGCGCGGTCGCGCAGCACGAGGAAGTCCCACGGCTGGGAGAACCCCACCGACGGGGCCGCGTGCGCGGCCTCCAGCACCCGGGCGAGCACGGCGTCGTCGACAGGATCGCGCCGGAACCCGGAGCGCACGTCCCTGCGGGAGTGCACGGTTTCGTAGAAGGCGTTCCGACGAACGGCGCGTTGGTCGGAACCTGTCCGACGCCAACGCATGTCTGAGGTCTGCGCGTGCAGCGAAGCCAGCGCGGAGTCCTCAGTGGAACCACAGCGCCGTTCGTCGGAATCGGCACCCGTCACAGGGAGCCGCCTCGGCCCGTCCGCTTCGGGGGCACGATCAGCGTGGCCAGGTACGGGCCGCACTCCTGCGGGTCCAGGGCGGCCGCGGGGCGGATGTCCTCCTCGGGGAGGCCGAGGCCGGCGCCGTACACGGCCTCGTCGATCCGGCCCGTCTCGCGCAGGGCGGCGAGGGTCTCGGGCAGCATCCGGCCGAACTTGTACGCGGCCACCGCGTCGCCGCGCTCCAGCGCCTCCCGGAACCGCTCCGGCCCGGCCGTCATCGGGAACAGGGCGAGGGGCTCGCGGCCCTCCACCAGCGGGGTACCGGACCGCGCTGCGAGGTCCTGCATCGCCGTGATCCCGGGGACGAGCTGCACCTCGAGGTCGCCCAGCACGCCGCGGACGGACGCGGCGAGGTAGCTGAACGTCGAGTAGACGCACGGGTCGCCGATGGTCGCGAACACCGCGGTGCCGCCGGGGTGCGCGGCGAACCAGGCGGCGACCTGCGCGGCGGCGGCGTCCCATGCGCGCTCCCGGCGCTCGCCGTGCTCGCGGTCGTGCAGCGCGAAGACCACGCGCTCCACGCGCCACGCCTCGGCGTAGTAGAGGACGGTCTGCTCGGCGCGGCCCGTCTCCCCCGTGTCGGCGACGGGGACGAACACGACGTCGGCCTTGGCCAGGAGGTTGGCCGCCTTGACCGTGACGAGCTCGGGGTCGCCCGGGCCAACACCCACTCCGACCAGCGTGCTCATCGCTCGGCCTCGCTGCGCTCGGCCGGCGCTTCGCGCAGGCGCTGTGACACTGGTTCGCTCGCAAGCTCGCTCACTGCTCGCCCTCCAGATCACCTTCGAGGTCGAGGTAGGTCTGGCGGAGCCGGTCGAGCACCGCGTCGTCCGGCTTGGCCCACATGCCCCGGTCGGCCGCTTCGAGGAGGCGCTCGGTGATGCCGCGCAGCGCCCACGGGTTCGACTTCTCCATGAACGCCCGGTTGGTCTCGTCGAAGACGTAGCTCTCGGCGAGCTGCCCGTACATCCAGTCGTCGACCACGCCTGCGGTGGCGTCGTAGCCGAACAGGTAGTCGACGGTGGCGGCCAGCTCGAACGCGCCCTTGTAGCCGTGGCGCTGCATGGCCGCGATCCACTTCGGATTGACCACGCGGGCGCGGAACACCCGCTTGGTCTCCTCCGCGAGGGTGCGCGTCTTCACCGCCTGCGGCACCGCGGAGTCGCCGACGTACGCGGCGGGCGAGCGCCCGGTCAGCGCGCGCACCATCGCGACCATGCCGCCGTGGTACTGGAAGTAGTCGTCGGAGTCGACGATGTCGTGCTCGCGGGTGTCCTGGTTCTTCGCGGCAACGGCGATCCGCCGGAAGGACTGCTCCATGTCGGCCCGCGCCTCCCGCCCGTCGAGGCCGCGGCCGTAGGCGTAGCCGCCCCAGACCGCGTAGACCTCGGCGAGGTCTGCGTCGCTGCGCCAGTTGCGGGCGTCGATCAGCGGCAGCAGCCCGGCCCCGTACGCGCCCGGCTTGGAACCGAAGATCCGGGACGTGGCGCGGCGGCGGTCACCGTGCTGGGCGGTGTCCTCCTCGACGTGGGCCCGCAGGTAGTTCTGGTCGGCCGGTTCGTCCAGCTCGGCGACGGCGCGGATCGCGTCGTCGAGCAGGCCGATGACATGCGGGAACGCGTCGCGGAAGAAGCCCGAGATGCGGACGGTGACGTCGATGCGCGGGCGCCCCAGCTCCTCGAGCGGCACGACCTCGAAGCCGGTGACGCGGCGCGAGGCGTCGTCCCAGACCGGGCGGCAGCCGATGAGCGCGAGGATCTCCGCGAGGTCGTCACCCTGGGTGCGCATGGCGCTCGTGCCCCAGACGGTGAGGCCCACCGACTGCGGGTACGTGCCGGTGTCGGCGACGTGGCGCGCGACCAGCGAGTCGGCCAGCGCCGAACCGATCTCCCACGCCGACCGGGAGGGGATCGCCTTCGGGTCGACCGAGTAGAAGTTCCGCCCGGTCGGCAGCACGTTGACCAGCCCGCGGGTCGGCGAGCCGGACGGCCCGGCCGGGACGTACCCGCCGTCGAGGGCGTGGAGGACGGCCGTGACCTCGTCGGTGGTGCGATCCAGCCGGGGGACGACCTCGGCGCACCCGAACTCCAGCACCGCCACGACCGAGGGGATCTCCTCCCCCAGCAGCTCGGAGCACACGGCGGCCGGCTCGGCCCATCCGCGCTCCTGGAGGCGGAAGACGAGGGCCCGGGCGACACCCTCGAGCACGTCGACGAGATCGGCGTTGGTGACGGCAGGCCCCGGGGCGACGGCGAGCAGCTGCCCAATCCGACGAGCGGCGCGTTCGTCGGAACCTATCCGACGAACGCGCCGTTCGTCGGAATGGTCGAGTGCGTCGGGGCGCTCGCCGGGGGCTGCGAGGAGGGACTGCTCGTCCAGGCCCGCCCACGTCGCCAGGGCCGCGCGGAGGCCGGGGAGGGCCTGCTTCCCGCCCCACACCTGGCTGGCCCGCAGGATCGACAGCACCAGGTTGACCTGCGCCTCGTCGCGCGGCGGGCCGCCGAGGACGTGCAGGCCGTCGCGGATCTGGACGTCCTTGACCTCGCAGAGGTAGCCGTCGATGTGGAGGATGAAGTCGTCGAACGACTCCTCTCCTGGCGCGGCGTCGACGTGCAGGTCGTGGTGCAGCTGGGCCGCCGTCACGACCTCCCAGATCTGCGTGCGCAGGGCGGGGAGCTTCGCCGGGTCCATGGCCTGCACGGTGGCGTACTCGTCGAGGAGCTGTTCGAGCTTGGCCATCTCGCCGTAGGTGTCGGCTCGGGCCATGGGTGGGACGAGGTGGTCCACCACCACGGCGTGGCCGCGGCGCTTGGCCTGGGTGCCCTCGCCCGGGTCGTTGACGATGAACGGGTACACCAGCGGCAGCTCGCCGAGCACGGCGTCCGGGGCATCCTCGGCGGCCAGGCCGAGGCCCTTGCCGGGCAGCCATTCCAGGGTGCCGTGCTTGCCGAGGTGGATCACGGCGTCGGCGCCGAACTCGTGGTCGAGCCAGCGGTACGCGGCCAGGTAGTGGTGCGACGGCGGCAGGTCCGGGTCGTGGTAGATCGCCACCGGGTTCTCGCCGAACCCGCGCGGCGGCTGGATCATCAGCACGACGTTGCCGAACCGCAGCGAGGCCAGCACGATCTCGTCCCGGTCGACGTAGAGCGAGCCGGGCGGCTCGCCCCAGTGCTCCCGCATGCCGTCGGTGAGCGCGGCCGGGAGGGCGTCGAACCAGCGCCGGTAGTCGGAGAGCCGGACGCGCGCCGGTGCGGCGGCCAGCTGGTCCTCGGTGAGCCACTCGACGTCGTGCCCGCCTGCCGCGATCAGCGAATGGATCAGCTCGTCGGAGTCTTCCGGGAAGTCACCGACCGCGTAGCCGGCCTCCCGCAGGGCGCGCAGCAGCACGACGGCGGACGCGGGCGTGTCCAGCCCGACCGCGTTGCCCACGCGCGAGTGCTTGGTCGGGTACGACGAGAGCACCACCGCGAGCTTCCGGGAGGCGACCGGGGTGGCGTGCAGCCGGGCGTGCCGCACCGCGAGGCCGGCCAGCCGGGCGGCGCGCTCGGGGTCGGCGCGGTAGACCGGGATGTCGTCGCCGGGCTCGGTCTCCTTGAACGAGAACGGCACCGTGATCAGGCGACCGTCGAACTCCGGGATCGCGACCTGCATCGCGGCGTCCATCGGCGAGAGCGCGGCGTCCGACTCCGCCCACGTCGCGCGCGACGTCGTGAGGCACAGGCCCTGCAGGACCGGGACGTCGAGGGTGGCGAGCGCGCCCGCGTTCCACGAGTCCTCCTCGCCGCCTGCGCTCGCGTCGGCCGCGACGGTGCCGCCCGCCGCGAGCACCGTGGCGACCAGCGCGTCCGCCCGTCCGAGCAGCTCCATCAGCTCCGGCTGCGCCCCGCGCAGCGACCCGCAGAACACCGGCAGCGCGTTCGCGCCCCTGGCCTCGATCGCGTCGCACAGGACGTCGACGAACGCGGTGTTCCCGGACAGGGCGTGCGCCCGGTAGAAGACGACGCCGACGGTCGGGCGCGCCGGGTCCTGCTCCCGGGAGCCGTGCACGCCGAACTCCGGCGTCGCGGCCGGGGGCTCGAAGCCCTCGCCGGTGAGCAGCACGGTGTCGGAGAGGAAGCGGTGCAGCTCGCGCAGGTTGGCGGTGCCGCCTGCCGCGAGGTAGGCGAGCGCCTCGGAAGCGACGCCTGCCGGCACGGTCGAGGCGGCCATCAGCTCTGCGTCCGGCGCGGCCTCGCCACCCAGCAGCACGACCGGCAGCCCGGAGGCGACCAGCGCGTCGACCCCTTCCGGCCAGGCCCGGCGCCCGCCCAGCAGCCGCAGCACGACGACGGCGACGCCGTCGAGCAGCGCGGGCAGCCCCTCGGGTTCGACGCGCGCCGGGTTCGCGGTGCGGTAGAGCGCACCGGAGCCGCGAGCGGCCAGCAGTTCGGTGTCGGCGGTGGAGAGCAGCAGCACGGGCTGCGTCATCGGCGTTCCTCCCGAGGGTCCGCGCCCTCTGCTCGGCGGAGTCGTGACGGCAGCGAGTGTCTGGCTCGCGGGGTGTCCCCCGGTGACAGTGGCGGGACCGCGCCGGATTCGCACCGGCTTCCTGCACTGCACGTCACCGGGAACTGGACCACACCGCGGGTGCGCGGGTCAACGCGTCGTGAGGATGGTGACCCGGCCGGGAGCGCCCGCCCACCGAGGGGGAGGCTCCCCGGGTGGGGTTGTCCCCACCTCCTGCTGACCGGGGCACCGCAGTGACGCAGCGGCACCGGCGGGCCACGCTCGCCTGGTGATCGACGAGGAGCGCGGTGCGGCGGTGCGGGTGGCGACCTGGAGTGCGCGGCGCCCGTGGTGGGCGATCGTCTGCTGGGTCGCGTTCGTGGTGCTGTGCGTCGGCGCGGGCGCGGCCACCGGGACCAACCGCGGCACGCTCGCCGACTTCCGGGTCGGGGAGGCGGGCCGCGCCGAGGCCATCGCGGCCGACGCGGGTCTGACGCCGCCACCGGTGGAGCAGGTGCTGATCACCGCACCGACCGGTCCGCTCGACCCGGTGGCCGCCGAGGCCGCCACGCGGGAGGTCACGGCGCGGATGCGGGCGTTGCCCCAGGTCGCGGGCGTCGGCGAGCCGGTGAGCGCCGCCGACGGGAGCGCGGTGCGCGTGCCGGTCACGCTCGCCGGCGACCCCGACACCGCCCGCAGGGCCGTGCGCGCGCTGCTGCCCGAGACGGCGGCCGTGCAAGCCGCGCACCCCGGCCTCGTCGTCGTCCAGACGGGCGGTTCCTCGATCTCGGCTGGGGTCGACGACAAGCTGGGCGCCGACCTGGGCCGGGTCGAGCTGATCAGCCTGCCCCTGACGTTCGCGATCCTGTTCCTGGCGTTCGGGTCCGCGGTGGCCGCGGGGCTGCCGGTCCTGCTGGCCCTGTCGGCGTTCGCCGGCGCGGTCGGCCTGTACGGGGTGGCGTCGTGGGTGTTCCCGGACGCCGGCGGTGCCGCGATCAGCGTGGTGTTCCTGCTCGGGATGGCGGTCGGCGTCGACTACGCGCTGTTCCTCGTCAAGCGCGTCCGCGAGGAACGGGCCCGCGGGCTCGCACACCGCGCCGCCGTGGAGGCCGCAGCGGAAACGTCCGGCCGGGTCGTCCTGACGTCCGGGGTCGCCGTCATCCTGTCGCTTGCCGGCCTGCACCTGGTCGGCGACGTGATCTTCTCCTCGATCGCCACCGGCGCGATGCTCGTCGTCGCCGTCGCGGTGGCCGGCTCGCTCACCGTGCTGCCCGCGCTGCTCGTCGTGCTGGGACGCTTCACGGGCGGCCGCCGGCACGCGCGGAACGGGGCGAGCGGGCGGTGGCAGCGGGTGCTGCAGCCCGCGCTCCGCCGCCCGGTCGCGACGCTGGTGGCCGGCCTCGCGGTCACGGCCGCGCTCGCGCTGCCGGCCGCGGCGATGCGGCTGGCCACCGAGGGCAAGGAGACGTTCCCGGTGAGCGTGCCCGCCGTCGCCGCATACGACCGGCTCACCGCGGCCTTCCCCGACGCCGGCGCGGCGCACCTCGTGGCCGTCCGCGCCGCGCCGGAGCGGGCCGCAGACGTGGCCGTCGCCCTCGACGGGCTCGCGGCGCGCACCCCGGGGAACGAGCTCCGCACCAGCGCCGACGGCACGACGAGCGTGTTCCGGGTGCCGGTGCCGCACCCGGAGAACTCCCCCGAGGCGCACGCCTCGCTGCAGCAGCTGCGCGCGCAGGTCCTGCCCGCCGCCCTGCCCGGCCCTGGCGTCGAGCACGCGGTGAGCGGGGAGATCGCGCGCGGCGTCGACTACGCCGCGCACCAGGACGCCCGGATCCCGGCCGTGATCGTGTTCGTGACACTGGCAACGCTGCTCGTGATGCTGGTCGCGTTCCGGTCGCTGCCGCTGGCGGCGCTCGGCGTCGCCTTCAACCTCGCCTCCGTGGCCGTCGCCTGGGGTGTGCTCGTCCTGGTGTTCCAGGGGACGTGGGCCGAGGACCTGCTCGGGTTCGAGTCCATGGGCTTCGTCGGGTCGCGGATGCCGCTGATGGTCTTCGCGATCCTGGTGGGCCTGTCCACCGACTACCAGATCTTCCTGGTCAGCCGCATCCGCGAGGCCGTGCGCAGCGGGGTGCCGACCCGGCAGGCCGTGCTCGACGGGATCGCCGGCTCCGCCGCCGTCGTCACCAGCGCGGCGGTGATCATGCTCTCGGTGTTCGCGAGCTTCCTGTTCATCGACCGGATCGAGATGAAGCAGGTGGCGGTCGGGCTGTCGGTGGCCGTGCTGTTCGACGCCGTGGTGCTGCGGATCCTCATCCTGCCGTCGGTGCTGACGCTGCTCGGCGAGCGCAGCTGGTGGCCGTGCTGTTCGACGCCGTGGTGCTGCGGATCCTCATCCTGCCGTCGGTGCTGACGCTGCTCGGCGAGCGCAGCTGGTGGCCGCGCCACCCGGCCCGCGCCGCCGCCGGCGCCTCTTAGGTCATGGCCGGGCGGCAGCCACCGCTAGGCGGTCACTCCCGGTCCACCTGTTCGGTGAGCACGCGAGCCGCGGCCGCGATCTCGCGGGCGCGGTCGCGCTCGGCGACCCCCTGCTCGCCCTTGACGTTCGCGGCGAGCAGCTCGGCCGCCGTGGCCGCCGCGCCGGCTGCGAGATGGACGGCCGCGGCGGCGTCGCTGCGCAGGTTCGGGTTGCCGTTGAGCACCAGGTCGGCGGCGAGACCGGCCACCTCGCCCGCGACGTCGGCGATCACGACGGGCACGGCGATGGTGTCCTGCCGCGCCCGCGCGACGGCGTCGGCGCGATCCGGGTCGTCGCGCGGGCGGCGGGTGGCCTCCAGGAAGCCCCCGTACGCGGCCGCGTCCTGGTCGGCGAGCGGGGCGGCGGTGGCGCGCAGCTCGTCGGCGCGCGCGGCGACCGCACCGTCGCCGAACCGAGCGGCCATCGCGGTGAGACCGGCCGCCATCGCCGTGACGAGCGCGGCGACGCCGCCTCCACCGGGCGCCGGCGTGCGCGCGGCGACGGAGTCGAGCAGCTCGCGGACGGTGAGGTCGAGGAGGGAGCGCTCCGGTTCCGGCACGCCACCACTCTCGCACGTGCCGCAGCTTGACCTGGAGCGCGCTCCAGCATCGAGGGTGCCCGCATGACGGCTGCGCTCCCCCGCCGTGGACGGATCGTCCTCGGTGCGATGAACTTCGGCACCACGGTCGCGGACGACACGGCGTTCGCCCTGCTCGACGCCTACGTCGACGCCGGCGGCGCCTGGATCGACACCGCGAACTGCTACGCGTTCTGGAACGACCCGAGCGGTGTCGGCGGGCAGAGCGAGGAGCTGATCGGCCGCTGGCTCGCCGCCCGCCCCGGCGTGCGGGACCGGGTGCGGATCGCCACCAAGGTGCGGCAGCAGCCGCTGGTGCCGCACCGCTGGCCGGAGTCGGCGGAGGGGCTCTCCGCCGCCGCGATCGCGGACGCGGTCCCGGCGAGCCTGCGCCGGCTCGGCGTCGACCACGTCGACCTGCTGTGGGCGCACGCCGAGGACCGGACGGTGCCGCTGGAGGAGACCGTCGCCGCGTTCGGCGAGGTCGTCGCGCAGGGTGTCGCGCGCCGGCTCGGGGCGTCCAACCACGCGGCCTGGCGCGTCGAGCGGGCCCGCGGGATCGCCCGCGACCAGGGCGTCGAGGGGTGGAGCGCCCTACAGCTGCGCCGCTCCTACGTGGAGCCACGGCCCGGGGCCCCGCTCCCGGATGCGGGGCACCGCCTGATGAGCCCCGACGACCTCGACTACGCCGCGGCCGAGGACCTCGAGGTGTGGGCCTACACGCCGCTGCTGAACGGAGGGTACGTGCGTGCCGACCGGCCGTTCCCGCAGGCGTACGACACCCCGGCACCGCGCGGCGACTGGCGGCGCTGGACGCCGTCGCGGACGAGCTCGGCGCCACGCGCAACCAGTGGTGCTGGCCTGGCTCCTGGGCGGCCTGCCGGCGATCTCCCCCATCGTCGGGGTGAGCGGCGCCGACCAGCTGGCGGAGGCGATGGCCGCCGAGGAGATCGTCCTGACCGGCGCGCATCGGGAGCGGCTCGATGCGGCAACCTGATGCCATGGCCCTCTCCCCCGACGTCCCCACGGTCGACCCGGCCGAGGCCGCCCGGCGCACCGGGCTGTCCCTCGACACGCTGCGCTACTACGAGCGGGAGGGGCTGATCGGACCGATCGAGCGCGCCACGAGCGGGCACCGCCGCTACACCGCGGACGACCTCACCTGGATCGGCATCGTCACCTGCCTGCGCGACGCCGAGCTCGGCATCGCCGACCTGCGCCGGTTCACCGAGCTGCTGCGCAGCGAGGGCACCGGCGACCGGGTGGGCTTCCTGCGCAGGCGCCGGGAGGAGCTCGTCGACCGCGCCCGGCGGCTGCAGGCCGCGATCGCCGTGCTCGACGACAAGATCAGCTACTACTCGCGGTGACGCCCTCGGCGAGGCCGGCGACCGGCCCGACGACGACCACGGCGGGCGGGTTGATCCCCTGCTCGCGAACCTCGTCGGCGACGGTGGCGAGCGTCGCGCGCAGCGTCCGCTGGATCCGCATGGTGCCGTCCTGCACCACTGCCACGGGCGTGTCCGCGGGGCGGCCGCCCGCCATCAGCGCCTCGGCGAACGCCCCGATCCGCTCCACGGCCATCAGCAGCACCACCGTGCCCCGCAGCCGCGCGAGCGCGGGCCAGTCGACGAGGCTGCGCGGGTCGTCCGGCGCGACGTGCCCGGACACCACGACGATCTCGTGCGCCACCCCGCGGTGGCTCACCGGCACGTCCGCGACGGCGGGCGCGGCGAACGCGCTCGTCACACCGGGTACGACCGTGACCGGCACCCCGGCCTCGGCGCAGGCGAGGGCCTCCTCGAAGCCGCGGCCGAACACGTACGGGTCCCCGCCCTTGAGCCGCACCACGAACTTGCCGGCACGGGCGTGCTCGACGAGCAGCTCGTTGATCCGGGCCTGGTTCATCGCACGGCCGTAGGGGATCTTGGAGGCGTCGATCACCTCGACGTGCGGGCCGAGCGTGTCGAGCAGGTCGCGCGGGCCGAGCCGGTCGGTGACCACGACGTCGGCGCGCGAGAGCAGCCGCCTGCCGCGCACCGTGATGAGTTCCGGATCGCCCGGCCCGCCCCCGACGAGCGCGACGCCCGGCCGCACCGGCTCCGCGGCATCGTCCACGACCCCGGCGTGCAGAGCCTCGACCAGCGCCGTGCGCACCGCAGCCGACCGGCGGGGGTTGCCCCCGGCGAGGACGCCGACCGTCAGCCCGTCGTGCCGCCCGACGGCCGGCGTGACCGCGCTGCCCCGCGGCGCGTCGTCGGCGCGGACGCAGAACACCCGCCGCTCCAGCGCCTCCGCACCCACCTGCGCGTTCACGTTCGGATCGTCGGTGCACGCGATGGCGTACCAGGCGCCGTCCAGGTCACCGGCCCGGAAGCCGCGCGCCGTCCAGCGCAGCTCCCCCGCGGTGGCCATGGCCTCGACCGCCGGGGTGACCTGCGGCGCCACGACCTCGACGTCGGCCCCCGCGGTGAGCAGCCCGCCCAGGCGGCGCTGGGCGACGCCGCCGCCACCGACCACGACGACGCGGCGGCCGGCCAGGTCGAGCCCGACGAGATACGGATCCACGTGCGACATCATCGCGCGACGACGTGTCCGTGGCCGTGCCCGTGGCCGTGCCCATGACCGTGTGAGGGATCGTCCGGGTGGTGGTGCGGGGTCTGCGCGGCGCCGAGCTTGTCCTCGAACCCGGGCAGCAGGACGCGGTAGGCGCAGGTGTCGCAGTTCATCCGGATGTCGCCGTGCAGCGCCTCGCGGTAGCGCTCCGTCACCAGCTGCGCGAGCTCGGGGCAGTCGCCGATGTGCCGCGCCACCCGCACGTCGACGTCCGGGTGGCTCGCGGCGAACGCGCGGGCCTGGTCGCCCACCCGGCGCGGCAGCACCCCGTCGAACAGGAAGTAGGGCGCCACCACCACGCGCCGCGCGCCCAGTGCCCGGCAGCGGGCCAGCCCGGCCGGCACGTCGGGGGCGGCCAACGAGACGAACGCCGGCTCGACGAAGTCGTACCCGCGCCCCTCCTGCAACAGCCGCGCGACCTTGCAGATCTCCGCGTTGGCGTCGGGGTCGGTGGACCCCCGGCCGACGAGCAGCACGGCCGTGTCGCCTGCCGGGGCCACCTCGCCGATCCGGGCTTCGAGGACCTGCTGCAGCAGCGGGTGCGGCCCGAGCGGGCGGCCGAAGACGTAACCGGTGGCCGGGTCGCGCACGACCTCGCGCTGCAGCGCCGCCGGGATGTCCCCCTTCGCGTGCCCGGCCGCGACCAGCACCATCGGCACGGCCGCCATCCTTTGGTGCCCGCGCTCCGACAGCTCGGTCCACGCCTGGTGGACGGTGGGCGCCGACAGCTCGATGAAACCGCCCGCCACGTCCACGTCCAGCATCCCGCGCATGCGGCCGGTGAAGGCGACGAACTCCTCCACACCGGTCGCATCGACCGTGCCGTGGCCGACGAGCAGCAGCGGCGGTGCCATCACTCCACCTCCGCGTAGAGCAGCGCGTTCACGGCAGCGGCCGCGACGGCGGCCCCACCCCGCTCGCTGCGGTTGCTGACGGCCGGCAACCCTGAAGCGCGCAGCGCCGCCTTCGCCGCCACGGCACCGACGAACCCGACCGGCAGGCCGACCACGAGCGGTGTGCGCACCATGCCGTCGGTGGCGCAGCGCACCAGCTCGTGCAGCGCGGTCGGCGCGTTCCCGATCGCCCACACCGCGCCCTCCGGGTGCTGCGCGGCGGCGGCCCTGATCCCGGCCGCGGAGCGGGTCAGCCCGGGCTCCGGCTCCCCGGCGAGGTCCAGCGCCACCACCGCAGGACGCGCGGTGATCCCGGCGGCCAGCATCCGCACGTCCGTGACCAGCGGCGCCCCCGCGAGCAGGGCCTCCCGGCCCGCGCGCAGCGCCTCCTCGTCAGCGACCAGGTCACCGACCCACGTGGTGTCGGCGCTCGTGTGCACCACCCGCTCGACGACCGCGCGCGTGAGCGGCGGCAGATCGGAGGTGTCGAGCCTGCTGCGCAGGATCGCGTACGACTCCTGCTCGATCGGATGCACGGCAGTGCGCGCGTTCACGGTGCTCCTCCCCGGGTGTCCACGCCCGGACGGGGTCGGTGGTGGGTGCGCCGCGCGAGGTCTGGCTGCCGCGAGTTCGCGGATCACAGTGGCGGGACCGCCCCGGGGTCGCACCGGGTTCCCGCGCAGCCGGCCGAGCCTAACCCGCCGCGCGCCGCCACTCCCCCACCGCGTGCCCGAGGTCGCACCCTTCCCGCGAGTCGCGGTCTGGGTGTACGCGAGTCGCTACCGGTCCCGGGACCAGGCGGCGAGCTGCCCGGCGATCTTCTCCAGGTCGTCGAGCGCACCGGACGCTACCGCCATCACCAGGTCGAAGACGGCGTCCTGGCTCGCGATCGGGGCGTGGCCGTTGGTGTCGAGGAACACGTAGGTCGCGAGCCACGCGAGGCGCTTGTTGCCGTCCACCAACGGGCGGTTGCCGGCGAGCGAGTGCAGCAGCGCCGCGCCTTCACGTGCAGCGACGGGTAGACGTCGGCGCCGAAGGCACTCGCCTGGGGTCGCGCCGCCGCTGAGGCGAGGAGCCCGTGGTCCCGGATCGCGACCTCGCCGCCGATCGCGTACTGCGCGATGGCCAGGAGGTCGTCGGCGTCGAGGTACTCGGTCACGCCTCACCGAGCCGACGCAGCGCCTCCGCGTACCGGCGTGCGCCGGCGCTCGCGGAGGCGGCCACGCGTGCGCGGTGCCCGTCCTGCTCGATGTACTGCCTGATCGCGGCCCGGGCGACGACCTGCATCGACCGGCCCTCGCGCTCCGCCTGCGCCCGCAGGGCCTCGGTCTCCTCGTCGGTGAGCCGCAGGGACATCGCCATGCAACGACGGTACCGCGGTGATCAGCTCCAGCGATAACCCCGCGGCGTGACCATCCGCCCCGCCACCATCCGCGTGGCCGACGACCCGACGACCACGGTCGTGAGCATGTCGACCTCGGCCGGGTCGAACTCCGCGAGTGGGGCCGTCCACACCCGTTGCCCCGGCCGCCCCGCCTGCCGGACGGCGCCGACGGGCGTGGTGGGCGGGCGGTGGGCGCGGAAGGCGTCGAGGGCGGCGCCGAGCTGCCAGTGCCGGTCGCGGCTGCGGGGGTTGTAGAAGCAGGTGACGAGGTCGGCCTCGGCAGCGGCGGCGATCCGCCGTTCGATCACCGGCCACGGGGTGTGCAGGTCCGAGAGCGAGATCAGCACGTGGTCGTGCCCGAGCGGGGCACCGAGCAACGCGGCGGCGGCGAGCGCGGCCGTGACGCCGGGGACACCGACGACCTCGATGTCGGCCCCGGCCTGCTGCAGCGCGGGGCTCGCCATCGCGTAGACGCCCGCATCGCCGGACCCGATCAGCGCGACCGCCCGGCCCTTCGCGGCGAGCGCGACGGCGTCGGCTGCCCGCTGCTCCTCGTCGCCGAGGCCGCTCGCCCGGATCTCGGTGCCCGGGCGGAGCAGGCGGCGGACCTGGTCGACGTACTGGTCGAGGCCGACCACCACGGAGGCGCGGCGCAGCTCGGTCTCGGCGCGCGGCACCCGCAGGTCGGCCGCGCCCGGCCCCAGCCCGACGATCGCGAGCCGCCCGCGGGGCCGGATCCGCGCCGCCGCAACCGTCACGTTCTCGCCCTTCAGCTTCTCGACGACCAGCTCGACCGGCGCCCCGCCGCCCAGCTCGGCGGCCGCGTGCAGGGCGGCGGCCTCGGCGACGCTCGCCGTACCGACCTCGGCGCGCACCACCTCACTCGGGTTCGGCACGGCGACCCGGGCGAGCACCTCCGCGGGGTACGTCCGCAGCTCGGCGGGCGCGATCGCGGCGAGGATCCCGGCCTCGTCCGCCTTGAGGTCGACGCTCGCGTACGCGCGCACGGCGCGCAGGTCGAACCCGTGCTCGGTCTCGATGCGCCGAATTGCTGCGACGACGGCGGCCGCAGGCACTCCCCGCGCGGAGCCGATCCCGACGACGAGCGTGGGCGGCACGACCCGGACGACTCGGTCGTCGGTCTCATGCACACGGTCGCTCACGACGACCCGGACGTCAGCGAAGTGGCTTTGCTGACGTCCCGGGAGCGGGGGCAGCGGGAAACCGAGCGGGTTCTCGACCACCGCCGTGCCGTCCAGCAGAGCGCGGCCGGCCGCCGCCGCGTCGCCGTCGACCACCGCGTCGAGCGCGGTGGCCAGGTCGTGAACGCCGGTGGTGGCGGTAGCGTCGGAGGCCGTCGTGATCACGGGCTGGGCGCCCAGTAACGCGCCGACCCGTTCGGCGAGCGCGTTCGCACCGCCCTCGTGCCCGCCGGCCAGTGCGACGGCGAAGCGACGGGCCTCGTCGACGCAGACCACACCGGGGTCGGTGCGCTTGTCCGCCAGCAACGGCGCGACCAACCGCACCGTGGCGCCGGTGGCGAGGAAGAACACGGCCGCGTCCAGCCGGGGCCACAGCTCGGGCAGCTCGTCGAGCGCGTGCACCCGGGCGTCGAGGGCGGGCGCGAGCTCGGCCGCGGCCCGCCGCCCGGCGTCCGTCACAGCGAACAGGGCGATCATCGGCTCGTCCCCCAGAGGATCGTGATCGGGTTGGTGGCGGCGAGCCGGACGGAGCCGTCCGGCAGGTCTGCGAAGCGGGACGCGGCGAGCTGCACCCCGTCCACCGCCAGGCCGGCGGCCTGCAGCGCCGCGCGGGTCGGCGCGATCCGGTCGAGCGCGGCGAGCGCTACGACCACGCGCTCGGGCCCGGCGGCCGCCGCGGCGGCGACCACGTCCGGGCCTCCGCCGCCGACGAACACCGCGTCCGGCCGCGGCAGCCCGGCGAACGCGGCCGGGGCCTCGCCGGCCACGACGCGCACGTCGACGCCGTGGGTGGCCGCGTTCGCGGCGATGCGCGCCGCGTCGTCGGCCCGCCGTTCGACGGCCAGCGCCGCCGCGCCGAGCCGGGCGCACTCGACGGCGACCGAACCGGAACCGGCGCCGACGTCCCACACGAGGGCGCCGGGACGCGGGCCGAGCCGGGCCAGCACGAACGCCCGCACCTCGGCCTTCGTGACCATCCCGGCGCGGTGGTCGAACGCCTCGTCGGGAAGGGCCCACCCGCCCGCGGGCGGGACGGGCTCGCCGCCCGCGTACCAACCCCTGGCCGGAACAGCGTCCGGGTCCCGCAGGCACAGGACGACAGTGAGCGGGTGCCAGTCGCGGGCAGCGGCCTCGCGGGCGGGGAGCGTGACGAGCCGCTCCCCCGGCCCACCGAGGTCCTCGGCGACCACCAGTGTGCGCGGCCACCCGTCCAGGGCGGCGCCGATCTCCGCGGGCCCGGCGCCCGGCGCGGTGAACACGGCGACGGCAGGCCGCGCCCGGCAGACGTTGACCGCCGGCCGCAGGTCCCGCCCGTGCGCGCTGACGACGGTGACGTCGTCCCAGGACCGCCCGATCCGCGCGAACAGCAGCTGCACGCTGGAGCGCGCGGGGTGCACGACGGGCTCGTGCCCGTGCGAGCGCAGGAGCCGCACGATGCCGAAGAACCCCGGGTCCCCGCTGGCGAGCACGACACCACGCCGCCCGGCCAGCCGCTCCAGGCCGGCCTCCACCGAGCCCAGCACGACCCGCTCGGCGGTGGCCGGCACGGGGACGGCCTCGAGGTGCCGCGCAGCCCCCACCACGACCTCGGCCCGGGCGAGCGCATCGAGCGCGACCGCGGACAGAGGCTCCCCGTCGACCCCGATCACAGCAACCGTTTCCGACGAACGGCGCGTTCGTCGGATAGGTTCCGACGAACGCGCCGTTGGTCGGTCGAGAGCCGGGCTCACGAGGATCGGCGGGCCCGGAGCTCGCGGCGCGCCGCCCGGTCGGGCTTGCGGAACGTGTGGAAGTGGCCCGGGTGGTAGAGGTGACTCCTCGTTCCCGCGGCCGCGAGCGCGGGGCCCACCAGGAACAGGGTGTGGCGCCACAGCTTGTTCTGCTTGCAGACGTGCTCGACCTCGTCGAGCCGGCAGCGCAGCGTCAGCTCGTCGGGCCAGCTGGTGCGGTGCGCGACGACCACCGGGGTGTCGTCGGGGTAGCCGCCCGCGCGCAGCTCGGTGACCATCTGCCCCGAACGCGCGGCGGACAGGAAGATCGCCATCGTGGTGCCGTGGCGGGCGAACTCCCGCAGCTTCTCCTTCGGCGGCATCGGGGTCTTGCCGCCCTCCAGCCGGGTGAGCACCACCGACTGCGCGACCTCGGGGATGGTCAGCTCCCGGCCGGCGACGGCGGCGGCCGCCCCGAACGCCGAGACGCCGGGCACGATCTCCACCTCGAGCCCGAGCTCCTCGGCCGCGTCGTACTGCTCCTGCACCGCGCCCCACAGCGACGGGTCCCCGGAGTGGACGCGCGCGACCTTCAACCCCTCGGCGGCGGCGCGGCGGTAGAGCGCGAGGACGTCCTCGTGCGCGATCTGCGAGGAGTCGACCAGCTCGGCGTCGGGCCGCGCGTGCTCGGTGACGCACTCGGGCATCACCAGGCTGGCCGCCCAGATCACGACGTCCGCCTCGGCGATCCGCCGGGCTCCCCGCAGCGTGATGAGGTCGGCCGCACCCGGCCCGGCCCCCACGAACGACACCTTCCCGCGCTCCACGCCGGTCAGTCTGTGCCGCGGTGCGCCGCGGAGTCCATGCGGACGAGCGGACTGCGACGTTGCGCACTCATCCCGGCCGCAGCGCCCGCACCGCCGATGCCACGGCGGCATCGGCGTAGCCGTCCAGCGGCTCGTCGCCCATCAGCACCACGGAGTCCTGCACGCCCCCGAACGCGATGATCGCCCGGACCCGGTCGGCGGGCAGGTCGCTGCCGACCAGCAGCCGGTCCACCTCGAGTCGGCGGTAGAGCACCTGGGCGAGCGTGCCCAGCCGGGCGAGGACCGTCGGATCGTGCAGCACGCTCTGGAACAGCTTCCGGTGGCGGTGGCACAGCTCCAGGTAGCGGCGGAGGATGGCCTCGGGATCGCCCGGCCCCACCTCCCGGACGTGGGCGAAGAAGCCGTCCAGATCGTCGACCAGCGGCTGGGCCAGCTCGGCGAGCAGCTCGTCCTTCGACGGGAAGTGGTAGTAGAGCGCCGCCTTCGTGATGCCGAGCCGTTCCGCGATCTGGCGCAGGCTCGTCTGCTCGAACCCGTTCTCGACGAACAGCTCGAGGGCGACGGCGCGGATGTCCTCCCGCGTGTCGGCGTTGCGGCGTGGCACGTCGCGAAGCCTACCGGTTATCTACTTGCCGCCCGGTCAGTTCGCTGCTTACCGTGCGGCAAGTAGGCAATCTGGGAAGGAACTCATGACCCGCACGATCCTGATCTCCGGCGCGAGCATCGCCGGGCCGGCGCTCGCGTTCTGGCTGCACCACCACGGCTTCCGCCCCGTCATCGTGGAGCGCGCCCCGGCGGCCCGGGACGGCGGCTACCCGGTCGACGTCCGCGCAGGGGCGCTCGACGTCGTCGACCGCATGGGCCTGCTGCCCGCGGTCCGCGACGCGCACGTCGACAGCCGGGGCGGAACGTTCGTCGGCGCCCGCGGGCGGGTGATCGCGCGGGTCACCCCCGACGAGGTCACCGGCAGCCCGGCGGGCCGTGACGTCGAGCTCCCCCGCGGCGACCTCGCGCGCCTGCTCCACGAGCACACCCGTGACGACGTCGAGTACCTGTTCGGAGACACGATCACCGCCCTCGAGCAGGACGCCGGCGGTGTGCACGTGACGTTCCGCAACGCGCCGCCGCGCACCTTCGACCTCGTGGTCGGGGCGGACGGGCTGCACTCCACCGTCCGAGGGCTCACCTTCGGGCCAGAAGACCGCTTCCGCCACGACCTCGGCTTCGCCTTCGCGGGGTTCTCCCTCGACGAGGCCACGAACGTGGGCCGGAACCTCGACCGGGAGTTCGTCGCGCACAACACCCCGGGGCGGATGGCGGGCGTCAACGCCGTGCGCGGGCGGCACCGGCTCATCGGGATGCTCGCCTTCGCCACCCCGCCCGGGTTCGCCGTCGATCCGGGGGACGTCCCGGCACAGCGGGACGTCGTGGCGACGGCGTTCGACGGAGGCGGGTGGGAGGTCCCGCGGCTGGTCGAGGCCATGCGGTCCGCCGAGGACTTCTTCTTCGACACCGTCAGCCAGATCCGGATACCGGGGTGGAGCCGCGGCCGGGTGGCGCTGGTGGGCGACGCGGCCTACGCGCCCGCCCTGCTGTCCGGACAGGGCACCAGCCTCGCGCTCATCGGTGCGTACGTGCTCGCAGGGGAGCTCGCCGCGGCGGGCGGCGACGCGACCGTCGCCTTCACCGCGTACGAGCGGGCGCTGCGCCCGTTCGTCGAGCGCAACCAGGAGCTCGCGAAGTCGGGCGGCGCCGGCCTGATCCCGCAGACGCGCACAGCCCTCTGGATGCGCAACGCCGTGCTCGCCGCGCTCCCGTACCTCGGGCCGGTGAAACGGCTGCTGACGGGCGGGGTCGACGAGGCGGCCCGCTCGTTCCCGCTGCCCGACTACGAGCGCTCCATTGCAGCAAAGCCACTTCCACGCGATGACGTTGGATGAAAGTGGCTTTGCTGCAATCCCCCGACGGGTCAGGCGGCCGTGCTGCGGCCGGCGTCCAGCGCCCCGGCCGAGGTCTCCAGCGCCGTGTCCAGCACCTGGAGGCGGCGGCGCGGGTTCATCAGGTTGCCGCCCATCGCCCGCAGGTCGGCCGGGCCCGGGGTCAGCACGGTGACCCGGGTGCCCAGCTCGCGCACCGCCCGCACCTCGGCGTCGAGCCAGCGGGTGAGCAGGCGGCGCACCCGGCGCTCGACCACCGCGACTGGGTCGGTGGGGCGGTCGTAGTGGTAGCTGGCCATCGGGGCGAGCACGTACACCTCGTCCAGCACCGGCGCACCCGGCCGGGCGAGCAGCGCGAGGGACGTGGCCGAGGCGACGCCGCCGTCGACGTAGCGGCGGCCGCCGATCACCTGGGGCGCGAACCAGCCCGGGATCGCGCACGACGCGAGTACGGCGTCGGCGACGGACGCGGCCGGAGCCCCCTCGCGCCCGAACACCGCGCGACGCCCGGAGTCGTAGTCGACCGCCACCACCCACAACGGGTTGCCGGGCACCCAGCCGTCGGCCCGCGAGCCGCCACGGGACTGCAGGACGTCGACCATCCGCACCAGCGAGGTCATCCGCCGCCGGCCCAGCGGCAGCAGGCCGGACGCGGCGACGACGGGATTCATCCGGCACGGGGAGACGGCTGCCACGGCGAGCAGCCGGGGCGAGCCGAGGAACGGCAGCGGCACCGGCGGCCGCCCGTCGCCGGACTCGCGCTCGATCGCGCGCAGGTCGGGCAGCTCGTCGGGCCTGCGGTCGGGGACGGCGGCCGGGTCGGCGCCCCGCTGGTGGGCGAGCAGCTCCGGCACGTCCATCCCGCACCGCACCGCCGCGCCGAGCACCGCGCCCGCGCTGGTGCCGAGCACGAGATCGAGGTCGCCCAGTGGCCGGTCGAGGCGCTCGGCGAGGAGCGGGAGCACGCCCGCCGTCCAGGCCGAACCGAGAAGGCCACCTGCGCCGAGCACGAGCCCGATCCGGGGGGCGTGGCGCCTGCGGGAGCGGGGGTGGGGCGTGATGAGCGCCACGGCGACCTCCCCATCGAGCGTCGGTTACTGAACGGTAGCAAGCGGGCCCGGCGGTCGCATCCACTGATCAGGGATCAGTGGACGACCACTCGCCACGCGCTGTGATGAGGCGCGCGGGTCAGCCGGAGATACCTCGCACGAACCGCGCCACCGCCGCCGGATCCCCCGCGGGATGCGTGTGCAGGAACGACGCGTGGACGCCGCCGGTGACGAACCCCTCCGGCTCGGCCCCCCGCCAGCCCCATGCGGCGGGCCTGCCCGCACGTGGGGTCACCGCCCAGTGGTGGAACTCGTGCCCCGTCACCCGCGCGCCCGCGGGATGCAGCGCCGAGTCGGCGAGCGCTACCGCGTCCCGGTAACCGAGGGTGAGCCGCTCGGAGCGGGTCGCGGCGGCCGGGAGCACGCCGGCCATGGGGGTCCCGTCGAGCGTCTCGCACAGGTACAGCAGTCCTCCGCACTCCGCGTGCACCGGCGCGCCGGAGACCGCCAGCTCCCGCACCGCGGCGAGCAGTGGCTCGTTGCCCGCGAGCCCGGCGACGTGCTCCTCGGGGAAGCCGCCGGGCAGCACGATCGCGCCCGCGCCGGGCGGGAGGGCGGCGTCGCGCAGCGGGTCGACGGTGACCGGCTCCGCCCCCGCGGCGGCGAGCAGCTCGACGTGCTCGGCGTAGCCGAAGGTGAAGGCGGGCCCGCCGAGCACAGCCACGACGCTCCGGGACGTCCCGGCACCGCGAGTGCCACGTCCGTGCACGGCATCCGCGGGTGACCACGCCGGGCCGGCCGGCAGCGGCGCGGCCATCGCGGTCACGGCGTCCAGGTCGACGTGGGCGGCCACCAGCTCGGCCATCGCGTCGACGGCTGCGGTGGCCGCTCCCCCGTGCTCGGCCGCCGTCACGAGTCCGAGATGGCGGGACGGGACGGCCAGCGCGTCCTGGCGCGGCAGGGCCCCGAGCACCGGCAGCCCGGCCTCGTCGGCGGCAGCGCGCAGCACCTCCTCGTGCCGGGCGCTGCCCACCCGGTTGAGCACGACGCCTGCGATCCGCGCCCTGTCGATGGGCGCTCCGCCTCCGCCGCGCGGGGCCGGGTCGAAGGAGCGGAAGCCGTGCAGCAGCGCGGCCAGGCTGCGCGACTGGCCCCGGCAGTCGACCACCAGCAGAACCGGGGCCCTGAGGAGGCCGGCAACCTCAGCCGTGGAGCCCGCCCCGTCGGGGATGCGCCCGTCGAACAGGCCCATCACGCCCTCGACCACGGCGATCTCGGCACCCGCCGAGCCGTGCCGCGCCAGCGGGGCGATCCGGTCGGCGCCGACGAGCACCGGGTCGAGGTTGCGCCCGGGCCGGCCGGCGGCAAGCGTGTGGTAGCCGGGGTCGATGTAGTCCGGCCCCACCTTGAACGGCGCCACCGTGGTGCCCCGCCGCCGCAGCGCGGCCATCAGCCCGGTGGCGACGGTGGTCTTGCCGCTGCCCGAGGCGGGCGCGGCGACCACCAGCGCTCGGGTCATGCGTGCCCGAGCACCGGGTGCGGCACGTACGGCGCCTCCAGCGCGGCGATCTCCTCGTCGGAGAGCTGCACGTCGACCGCGGCGACCGCGTCGTCGATGTGCCCCGGCTTGGTGGCCCCGACGATCGGCGCGGTGACCGCCTCCTTGTGCAGCATCCAGGCGAGCGCCACCCGCGCGAGCGGCAGCTCACGGGCCTTCGCGACGTCGGCGACCGCCCGCACGACGGCGTCGTCGGCCTCGGTGTACATGTTGTCGGCGATCGGGTCGCTGCCGGAGCGGGTGGTGGTGCGCTCCTCGGGCAGCCGGGCGAGCCGGCCGCGGGCGAGCGGGCTCCACGGGATCACGCCGACGCCCTGGTCGAGGCAGAGCGGGTGCATCTCCCGCTCCTCCTCGCGGTAGATCAGGTTGTAGTGGTCCTGCATCGAGACGAACCGGGTCCAGCCGCCCAGGTCGGCGGTGGCCTGCGCCTTGGCGAACTGCCACGCGTACATGCTGGAGGCGCCGATGTAGCGGGCCTTCCCGGCGCGCACGACGTCGTGCAGCGCCTCCATCGTCTCCTCGATCGGGGTCTCGGGGTCGAACCGGTGGATCTGGTAGAGGTCGACGTGGTCGGTGCCCAGCCGGCGCAGCGAGTTGTCGATGCCGGCCATGATGTGCTTGCGCGACAGGCCGCGGTCGCCGGGCCGGTCGCTCATCGGGAAGAAGACCTTGGTGGCGAGGACGTAGTCCTCGCGGCGCGGGAAGAACTCGCGCAGCAGCGTGCCGGTGACCTCCTCGCCCACCCCGAGCGAGTAGCTGTCGGCGGTGTCGAAGAACGTGATGCCCGCCTCGACCGCGCTGCGCACGAGCGGCCGCGATGCGTCGACGTCCAGCACCCACTCCCGCCAGTCGGGCGTGCCGTAGCTCATCATGCCGAGGCAGATCCGTGAGACCTGCAGGCCGGTCGAGCCGAGTCGCGTGTACTCCATGCGATCTGTCTACTCCTGCCGGCCCCACGCCCTCCACCGGCTGTGAGCACCGCCGTCCAGCGACTAGCGTCGATCGGCATGGACGTCACGAACGCGCCAGAGCACCGACGCTACGAGGCCCGGATCGACGGTGAGCTCGCCGGCGTCGCCGAGTACCGGGCCTCCGACCGCATCGTGACGTTCGTCCACACCGAGGTCATGTCCGCCTTCGAGGGCAAGGGCGTCGGCAGCGCGCTGGTGCGCGGGGCGCTGGACGACGTGCGCGCCCAGGGCAAGAAGGTGCGCGCGGTGTGCCCGTTCGTGAAGGGGTACGTGGAGAAGCACTCCGACGAGTACGGCGACCTCGTGGCCTGATCACCACCCGCCTGATCACCACTCGATGCCGCGCTGCCCCTTCTGGCCCGCGTCCATCGGGTGCTTGACCTTGGTGGTCTCCATCACGAGGTCGGCGGCCTCGATGAGCTCGGGGGCGGCGTCCCGGCCGGTGATCACGACGTGCTGGCGGCCCTGGCGGGCGGCGAGCACCTCGACGACCTCGTGCACGTCCACCCATCCCCACTTGATCGGGTAGGTGAACTCGTCGAGCACGTACAGACCGTGCGCCTGCGCCTCCAGGCGGCGGCGGATCTCCGCCCACCCCTCGGCCGCCGCGGCGGCGTGGTCATCGTCGGAGCCCTTCTTGCGCGTCCAGGACCAGCCCTCGCCCATCTTGTGCCACTCGACCGGGCCACCCTCCCCGGTCTCCTCGTGCACGCGCCCGAGCGCGCGGAACGCGGCCTCCTCGCCGACCTTCCACTTCGCCGACTTCACGAACTGGAACACCCCGATCGACCAGCCCTGGTTCCAGCCGCGCAGCGCCAGCCCGAACGCGGCGGTCGACTTGCCCTTCATCTCCCCGGTGTGCACGACGACCAGCGGCCGGTTGCGGCGCTGGCGGGTGGTGAGCCCGTCGTCCGGAACCGTGCTGACCTGCCCCTGCGGCATGTTCCCCTCCTACGCGGCGCGCGCGGCGCGGACGACGCCCGCGACCTGGTCGGCCGACAGCTCCGCGAGACCGAGGGCGGGTCCGCCCGCGGCGGCCGCCACGCGGGCGGCCAGGCCGAGCCGGACGGGGCCGTTCTCGCAGTCGACCACGATGGTGGCCACCCCGTCGGCGGCGAGCAGTCCCGCGGCGCGGCAGGCGTCCTGCACCGGGTCGCCGCCGGGGCGGGCGGCCACGGTGGCGCGGCCGTCGGTGAGCAGCACGAGCATGGCCCGGCGCCGCGGGTCCCGCAGGCGCTCGACGCGCAGGACCGCCCGCGCCCGCAGCAGCCCGTCGGCCAGCGGCGTGCGGCCACCGGTTCGCAGCTGCGCGAGCCGGGCCTGCGCGGCCGGCACGCTGGTAGTCGGCGGCAGCACCAGCTCAGCGCTCCCGGCGCGGAACGAGACCAGCCCGACCTTGTCCCGGCGCTGGTAGGCGTCACGCAGCAGAGAGAGCACCGCCCCGCTCACGGCGGCCATCCGCTGCCTGGCGGCCATCGAGCCGGACGCGTCGACGGCGAAGAGCACGAGGTTGCCCTCCCGGCCCTCCCGCTCGGCGCTGCGCAGGTCGCCCGCGTGCAGCCGCAGGCCGGGGCCCGTGCGGCCGCGGCCCTGCTGGTGCGGGGCGGCCGCGGCGATCGTGGCGGGCAGGTGCAGGTCGGCGGCGCGCCGCGGCGCGGCCCCGGACGAGCGGACCACCCGCCCGGTGTCGGTGCGCGCCCGCGACCGGCGCCCGGGCGCCCCCTCCCCGATGCCGGGCACCTGCAGCAGCCGCGCCCGGAACGGGGCGGAGGCAGGCGGCGCGGCCTGGGCCCGGCCGTCTCCCGCCGGCCGGGGGGTCGCGTCGGTCTCGGAGCCGGCGGCAGGCGTCTCCTCCCCGGGTTCCGGGGCGCCGCCGCCGGGTCCGCTGTCGGGTCCGCTGTCGTCCGGGCCGTCCGGGGGTTCCTGCTCGGCGGCCTCGCGCAGCGCGTCGTCCAGGGCCTGCTCGTCCATCCCCGGCTCGTCGAACGGGTCCCGGCGGCGCCGGTGCGGCAGCGCGAGCCGCGCGGCGACCCGCACGTCCTCCTCAGCGACGGCGTCTGCCCCCCGCCAGGCCGCGTGGGCGACGGCGGCGCGTGCGATCACGAGGTCGGCGCGCATCCCGTCGACGTCGAACGCCGCGCAGACTGCCGCGATGCGGCGCAGCTCGGCGTCCGGGAGCACCACGGCTCCGACCCGGTCCCTGGCCTCGGCGATCCGGCCGGCGGTGCCGCGCTCCTCGTCCTGCCAGGTCGCGACGAACGCGGCGGGGTCGGCCTCGAACGCGAGCCTGCGCCGCACGACCTCCACGCGCGTCTCGACGTCCCGCGCCGCCCGCACCTCGACGGTGAGCCCGAACCGGTCGAGCAGCTGCGGGCGCAGCTCACCCTCCTCCGGGTTCATGGTGCCGACCAGCAGGAACCGCGCCGCGTGCGAGACCGAGACCCCGTCGCGCTCGACGTGGGCGCGCCCCATGGCGGCGGCGTCGAGCAGCAGGTCCACCAGGTGGTCGTGCAGCAGGTTGACCTCGTCGACGTACAGCACGCCGCGGTGCGCGTCGGCGAGCAGGCCGGGCTGGTAGGCCCGCACGCCCTCGGAGAGGGCGCGCTCCAGGTCGAGCGAACCGACGAGGCGGTCCTCGGTGGCACCCACCGGCAGCTCGACGAGCCGGGCGGGGCGGATCTCGGCGGCGACACCGGCCGGGTGCGGCCCGTCCGGGCAGGCCGGGTCGGGAGCGCCGGGCGCGCAGCCGAACCGGCAGCCGGGCACCACGTCGAGCGCCGGCAGCAGCGCCGCGAGCGCGCGTACGGCCGTCGACTTGGCGGTGCCCTTCTCCCCCCGCACGAGCACGCCGCCGACGCCCGGGTGCACGGCGTTGAGCAGCAGCGCGAGCCGGAGGTCGTCGTGGCCGACGACGGCGGAGAAGGGGAACTGCGGACCGCTCACGCCCGGGAGCCTGCCAGACCGGTGGTCACCACCGGGAGGTCCGCGGGCACACCGTGATTGATGACATGTTCAAGTGCGCGGACGTCGAGGTGCTTCTCGACGAGGTCCGCGAGCACGTCGAGCTGGGCCGTCCGGTGCTCGGCGAACGAGGTGTCCGGGGCGGGGACGAAACCGGTCCGTCCGGCGTGGTCGGCGATGCGGCGCAGCAGGGCGCGGCGGAACGCGTCGTTCTCCAGCAGGCCGTGCCAGTGCGTGCCGAGCACGGGGCCCGCGTCCGAGCCCTCGCCGTCCAGCAGGTGCGGGTCGCCGCTGCGGAGCACCCGGCCGTGGTGGATCTCGTAGCCGCGGACCGGCTCGCCCCACGCCGTCGACTCGGGGTTGCCCAGGTGCTTGTCGGCGTCGAACTCCACCTCGAGATCCAGCAGCCCCAGCCCATCGGCGTCCCCGCCCTCGACGTGGTGCGGATCGAGGATCCGCCTGCCGAGCATCTGGTAGCCGCCGCAGATGCCGAGCACCGGCCGCCCGGCGGCCGCGTGGGCGAGCACGGCGTCGGCGAGCCCGGTCCGGAACAGCCACGCCAGGTCGGAGACCGTGGACTTGGACCCGGGCAGCACCACGAGGTCGGCGTCGGCCAGCCGGGACGGCTCCGTCACGTACCGGACGGCGACCCCCGGCTCGGCGGCGAGCGCCTCGGCGTCGGTGGCGTTGGAGATGCGCGGCAGCCGCACCACGGCCACCCGCAGCCACTGCGACCCGAGCGGCGGCGCGGGCCTGCCGAGCACACCGTCGGCCACGGCCGACAGGGAGTCCTCCGCGTCCAGCCACAGCCGCTCCTCCCATGGCAGCACACCGAGCGTGGGCCGGCCGGTGAGCGCGGCGAGCTGGTCGAGGCCGGGGGCGAGCAGGGTCGGGTCGCCGCGGAACTTGTTCACGACGAACCCGGCGATGCGCGCCTGGTCGGCGGGGTCCAGCACGGCGAGCGTGCCGAAGAGGTGGGCGAGCACTCCCCCGCGGTCGATGTCGCCGACGATCACGACCGGCAGGTCGGCGGCCTGCGCGAGGCCCATGTTCGCGATGTCGTTCGCCCGCAGGTTGATCTCCGCGGGCGACCCGGCGCCCTCGCAGACCACCACGTCGTAGCGGGCGCGCAGGTCGGCGAGGCTCGCGGTGACGACGTCGAGCAGCGCGGCCTTGCGGTGCTGGTAGGACCGCGCGCTCACCGTGCCGTCCACCCGGCCCCGCACGACCACCTGCGAGCTGCGGTCGCTACCCGGCTTGAGCAGCACCGGGTTGAAGGCGACGCTCGGCGCGAGCCCGCACGCGAGCGCCTGCACCGCCTGAGCACGACCGATCTCGCCGCCGTCGAGCGTGACGACGGAGTTGTTCGACATGTTCTGCGCCTTGAACGGCGCCACCGCGACACCCCGGCGCGCGAGCAGCCGGCAGATCCCGGTGACCAGGGCGCTCTTGCCGGCGTCCGAGGTCGTTCCCGCCACCAGCAGAGCGCCATGCATCACGTCAGTATTGTCGGAGCGTGAGGTTCCTCCTGCGGCCCGGGTGGATCGCGCTCGTCGTTGCGGTCATCGGGTTCGCGGTCGCCGCGTTCACGCTGCTCGCGCCGTGGCAGTTCGGCCGCGAGGCGCAGCGCGACGCCCAGCAGCAGGCGATCGACGCCGCGTCCACCACCGCGCCCGTCCCGCTCGCGGAGCTGGTGCCGCCAGGGGGGTCGGTGACGTCCGCCGTCGAGTGGCGGCAGGTCACGGTCACCGGCACCTACGTTCCCGACGGCGAGGGCCTCGTGCGGCTGCGGGTGGTGGACGGCCAGCCGGCCGTCGAGGTGCTCACCCCGTTCCGCACCGACGACGGGCGCCTGATCACGGTGAATCGGGGGTCGGCGGCCGCCGCGTCCGGCGCCACCGTGCCCGACTACGCGGCACCGCCGGCCGGCCCCGTCACGCTCACCGGCCGGCTGCGGCTCGACGAGACCGACCCGCAGGGCCGCGCCGCGATCGAGACCGACGGGCACCGCCAGATCTACGCGTCCGACTCCCGCGCGCTCGCCGCCGCGACCGGGCTGCCACTCGAACCCGGCTTCCTGCAGCTCACGGCGGACCAGCCGGGCGTGCTGCGCCCGCTGGAGGTGGCCCCGACCGCGGGCGGCGACGCTCCGTTCACGAACTTCTCCTACGCCCTGCAGTGGATCACGTTCGGGGTGATCGCGCTGGTCGCCCTCGGCCTCTTCGTGCGGCTGGAGCTGCTGCAGCGGCGCGGCCCGGACCGGCGTTCGGAACGGGCAGCACTGCGCCGCGCCCTCGCGGGGGACGACGAGCCCGGCCCGCGCTGAGTCCCGGCGGTGGGCGGAGCTGCTATTCCGACGAGCGGCGCGTTCGTCGGATAGGTTCCGACGAACGCGCCGTTGGTCGGAACGAGGCGGCGACTGCGACCGACAAGGCCACCGCGGCGATGCCTACCAGGCGGGACAGGCGAGCCGCACGTGCGAGATCGGCAGGCGTGGGGGGCGGGCCTTCGCCCAGGCGGGGCCGCTCCTCCACACCGTGCGGGTAGACCGTGCGCCCGCCGAGCGTGACGCCGAGTGCGCCGGCGGTGGCCGCCTCGACCGGGCCGGCGTTCGGGCTCGGGTGCGCCGAACCGTCACGGTGCCACGCGGCGACGGCGCGGCGAGGTGATCCGCCCACCGCGGACGCGAGCCCGGCGAAGAGCAGCGCCGACACCCGGGCCGGCACCAGGTTTGCCACGTCGTCCAACCGCGCGGACGCCCAGCCGAAGCGCCGGTACCGCGGCGACCGGTAGCCGACCATGGCGTCGAGCGTGTTGACGGCCCGGTACGCGAGCAGGCCGGGCACCCCGGCGACGGCGCCCCACAGCAGGGGCGCGACGACGGCGTCCGAGGTGTTCTCGGCCATCGACTCGGTGCCGGCCCGCGCCATCCCCGCCGCATCGAGCGACGCCGGGTCGCGGCCGCACAGCGACGGCAGGCGGAGGCGCGCGGCGGCGAGGTCCCCGGCGACGAGCTCACGGGCCAGCCCGGCCCCGTGCCCGGCGAGTGACGAACCGCCGAGCACCGCCCAGGTCGCGAGGCCGGTGAGCGCCACGCCCGCGAGTGGACGACGGGCCGCCACCCGCTCGGCGAGGACCCCCAGGCCGGCCGCCCCACCGACGAGCGCGGCGGCGTACCGCGCGCCCGCGGAGCGGCCGTCGGCGTAGCAGCGCACCTCGAGCGCGGCCGCGACCCGCCCGAACCCGGCGACCGGATGCCCGCGGCGCGGATCGCCGAACAGCGCGTCGGCCAACGCGCCCACGAGCAGCCCAGCCGGGCGTACCCACCTGGGCGACGCCGCAGGGCGGGAACGCACCGCGTCAGTCCCCTGCGACGGCCTGCCCGAGCTGCAGCCCGTGCAGCCGCTTCGCCTCACTGGCGATCTGGTGCAGCGAGCAGGGCCAGCGTTCACCCGAGCCGCTGGAGGTCCGGCAGGACGCGCAGCGCCCCAACCGGTCGGGCTGGTGCGCGGCGAGCAGCCGGCGCCAGACCTCGGGCATGCCGGCCATGACGTCGGCGATGCCGCCTGCCGGCTCAGAATGCGTCACAACCCCTCCAACACCCGCAGCAGAGCCGAGCAATCCCGGCTCGGGCCGCCGGTCGGCGAACGGCGGATCTCGCACGATCGGCCGCGCGTGACCTGTGTCATAGCAATGCTCACGACCGATCGTCGGACCGCGAGGCCCGCTGGGCGAGGGCGCTCCACTAGAGGGTGTACTCCCCGGCAGGCGCGGCGGCCCCGTCGGTGTGCAGCTCGCTCTCGCGCCCCCGCAGCTCCACGCGGCGGATCTTGCCCGAGATGGTCTTGGGCAGCGCGCCGAACTCCAGCCGCCGGATCCGCTTGTACGGCGCCAGGTTGTCGCGCGCGAACTCGAGGATCGACCGGGCGGTCTCCTCGGTCGGCTCGTGGCCGGCGGCCAGCACGACGTACGCCTTCGGCACGGCGAGGCGCACCGGGTCCGGCGACGGCACGACGGCCGCCTCCGCCACGGCCGGGTGCTCGATGAGCACGCTCTCCAGCTCGAACGGGCTGATCCGGTAGTCGGAGGCCTTGAACACGTCGTCGGAGCGCCCGACGTAGGTGATGTAGCCGTCCGAGTCGCGCGAGCCGACGTCCCCGGTGTGGTAGTAGCCGCCCGCCATCGCGTCGGCGTTGCGCTCGGGGTCGCCCTGGTAGCCGACCATCAGCCCGAGCGGGCGGTCGGACAGGTCGATGCAGATCTCGCCCTCGTCGGCCGGCTGGTCGGTGGCCGGGTCGATGAGCACGATCCGGTAGCCGGGGATCGGCCGGCCCATCGAGCCGGGCTTGACCGCCTGTCCCGGCGGGTTGCCGATCTGGAGCGTGGTCTCGGTCTGCCCGAAGCCGTCGCGGATCCGGATGCCCCACGCCTTCTCGACCTGCTCGATCACCTCCGGGTTGAGGGGCTCACCCGCCCCGACGACCTTGGTGGGCGGGTTCGCCAGGCTCGACAGGTCGGCCTGGATGAGCATCCGCCACACGGTGGGCGGCGCGCAGAAGCTGGTGACGTTGCAGCGGTCCAGCACGCCCATGACGGACTCGGCGTCGAACCTCGAGTAGTTCATGACGAGCACGCACGCCTCGGCGATCCACGGCGCGAAGACGTTGCTCCACGCGTGCTTCGCCCAGCCCGGCGAGGAGATGTTGAGGTGGACGTCCCCGGGCTGCAGGCCGACCCAGTACATCGTGGACAGGTGCCCGACCGGGTAGGACGCGTGGGTGTGCTCCACGAGCTTCGGCTTGGCCGTGGTGCCGGAGGTGAAGTACAGCAGGAGGGTGTCGCTGCCGCGGGTGACGCCGTCGGGCGTGAAGTCCTCGGACGCCGACGCGGTGTCGGCGTAGTCGAGCCAGCCCTCGGGTGCACCACGCACGGCGATGCGCGTGTAGTCGCCCTCGACGTCGCCGAACTTGCCGGCGTCGCTACCCCCGACCACGACGTGCTTCGCGCCGCCCCGGTCGAGCCGGTCGCGCAGGTCGGCCGCGGTGAGCAGCGTGGTGGCCGGGATGACGATCGCGCCGAGCTTCATCGCGGCGAGCAGGGTCTCCCACAGCTCCACCTGGTTGCCGAGCATGAGGATGACCCGGTCGCCGCGGGCGACGCCGTGCCCGCGCAGCCAGTTGGCCACCTGGTTCGAGCGTGCGGAGAGCTCGGAAAAGGTCCAGTACGCCTCGCTGCCGTCCTGCTCGACGATCCAGAGTGCGCGGGCGGCGCCGCGTTCGGGGTGGGCGGCGACGGCGTCGAAGTGGTCGAGCGCCCAGTTGAACTCGTCGATCTCGGGCCAGCGGAAGTCGCGGTAGGCCGTGTCGTAGTCCTCGCGGTGCGCCACGAGGAACTCGCGGGCGGCGTAGAAGTTCTGTACGGACGCGTTCATGACCTCACCTCGAAGTAGCCGCGCTGCCGACCTGACCCTAATGACTCCGGCGACGCGTGGTTCACCCCCGAACGGAGGGGTCGGGCGCCGGTCCCCCGGAAGCGTCCGGCGCGGCGACGGCCGGGGCCACGCCCGCGCCCCTACGGTGGCGCCGTGATCCCGACCGGCCGACGCGCCTCTCGCCCGACCGTCGGGAAGATCGTCGCAGTGAAGATCGTCACAGCAGGTCTGCTCGCCGGGTTCCTGCTCGCCGGCTGCGCCCCGTCCGCCGCGCCGGGCACGAGCGCTCCCCCGGAGCCCCGCCCCCTGCCGCCGACCAGCACGGCACCCCCGGACGCTCCGGCGTCGGCACGGGCGGAGCTGCCGTGGCCCGCGGCGACAGCGGCGGACGCGGCGGCCCTGCAGGCGGAGGTGGACCGCGGCGCCCAGCCGTGGCTGCTGGACCCGTCCGAGGTGGCGATCGCCTACGCGGCGGCCGCGCACGACTGGCCGGACGCCGAGGCCTACCCGGGCCCGGACGGCACCAGCGTCGACGTGCGCAACGCCGACGGTGAACGCCGCACCCTCACCCTCGCCCAACCTGCCCGGACGGGGAGCGAAGGCATCTGGGTCGTGACGGCGGAACACCCCTGACACCGCTGCCGCAACGATCACTCACGCTCCGTACCGTTACCGGCACCCACTCGCTTGTTCGGGTGAAGTCTCCTCACGAGTGCAGCGTTCCTGGGGCATGCTGCGATGCAGAGGGTGACGCCGCCGCACGAGCGGGCGGCCCCAGTGCCCAGGGGGGCGACGATGACCAACGATCTCGTCCAGCAAGACATGTTCACCGTGCTGCACGGCCAGCCCGCACCGGTCGTCACGCGGTGGAGCTACAGCGCGTACGACCCGTTCGCGGTGTCCCTCGCGGTCCGCACGAGACAGGACCGGTGGGTCGAGTGGCTGATCGGGCGGGAGCTCGTGATCGCCGCGCTCGACGAGCCGACGGGTGAGGGCGACGTCCGGATGCGCCCGCTCAACGTGCAGGGCTACGACATCGTCGAGATCGAGATCCGTTCGCACGACGGGCGCGCGGTGCTCGAGGTCGACCAGGACCTGCTGCGGTCGTTCGTCGAAGCCACGCTCGCGATGGTGCCCGTCGGCACCGAGGCGGAGCGGATGGACCTCGACGGCGAGATCGCCCGCATCACCCGCAGCTGCGGTGCGTAGGGGACGTCACCTCCACGCATCCGGTCCGGCGTCCTGGCGGCCGTCCGCACCGGCCGCCGCTCCCCCGGACTCCGGATCGGTGTCGATCCCCTCGGCCACCGGTTCGGCGCCGGGCTCCGCGGCCCTCGCCCCGCCGGGGAGGCCGGGGTCGAACACGTCACCGTCGGCCCGCACGTCCCGCGCGGCCTGGGTCGCGGCCTCGTCGGACTCGGGGTCGGCGCCCAGCGCGGCGTCGAGCTCCGGGTCGTCGAGCTCGGGTGAACCGGCCACGGACGGCTCCACCTCGACGGGCGCGCCCGGCTCGTCGGTGACGTGCACGGCGGCCTCCTCGGCCGAGGCGGCGCCGCCGTCGATGCCGACGTCCACCCCGTCCATGGCGTCCGGCGTCTCCAGCGCGGCACCTTCGTCGGCGAGCGCGATGCGGCCGGACCGGTCGGCGTCCACCGGCTCGTCGCCGCGCTCGCGGCTCAGCCGTTCGTCGAGCGAGGCGCCCTCCCTCATGCCGCGCGCGGTGACCTCGTCCGAATCGGCGAGGTAGGGCCGGTCGGGTGGCGAGTAGCCGGCGTCGAGGCCGTCCCGGTCGCCCGCGGGGGCCGCGAGGTGCTCCTCGCTCTCCAGCTGAACGGACGCACCCAGATCCGGGGCCTCCGGCTGCTCCTCGTAGTCGCGCTGCGCCATGACGACGCGCACCTCCTCCTCGTCAGGCTGCTTACCGATCTCGCTTACCCGGCGCCCCCGGCGGCCACACCCGGCCGGTCAGTCACGCACCCGGTGGGTCTCGATCCGCACCCCGCCGCGTGGCCGTCCCCCGACGTCACGGGCGAGTCGCAGGCACGTCTCCACCCAGAGGTTCAGCTGGATCTCCTTCGCCAGCCGCAACCGGGTGTAGAGCAGGTCGGAGAGCCGGTCACCGGAACGGGCCCACGACTCGATCTCGAACAGCAGCTCGCCGTCCTCGGTGCGGCACCGGAACTCGATCTGCCCGGCTTCGAGGTGCCCCCGCAGGGTCGCCAGCCGCAACGACGTGGGACCCGTGGCGATCACCCGGACCGGCCCGTCCCACGGGCCCGGCATCCGGATCAGGAACTCGTCACCGACGGCAGCGCCGCCTTCGGCCCCGCGGACCTTCTCGAACACCGCGACCTCGGCGGGCGCGCCGCAGTTCGGGTCACCGGAGAACCGCCCGATCACCTGCTCCGCCGGGAGCGATGCGTCCGCGATCCGCACCGAGTAGCGACGGTGCAGCAGCGGGCCGACGCCGTCCTCGATGCGTTGCAGGTCGTCGTCGACCACGTCCTCCGGGACGGTCCACGGCCGCTCGGACGCGTCCGCGACCGTCTCGGTGCGGTGCATCGGGGTGGTGCGCCACATGTAGCGCCAGCTCACCCTGGCGAGGCCGAGCGGCCAGCGCAGCACGATCGCGGTCCGGTGAGGGAGACCGCCGGGGGCGCGGCGCGAACGGGGGCGTAGTGGCACGGGCGCTCGGGTACCCGCCGCACATGATCCCGAACGCGGCCCTGCTGAGCCGCGCCGCGCTCGCCTGTCGCGCCGCGTCGCTCGCCTCCATCGGACTCTGCATCGGGCTCTGGCTGCACGCCAAGACGGTGGACCAGGACGAGCGGGGCAACGCCGAGCGCCGTGCCCTCTTCGTCGGGCTGTGGCCCCCGATGTTCTGGCTGATCGGGGACACCGCCGACGACGTCTCCCACCGCGTCACCGACCGGTGAGGCCACCGCTCGCCGACGCCGTCGCCGCTCTGCGCGACCTCCCGGTCAACTACGCCGAGGCGGAGGCCCCGCCCGTGGTCACGACCGGCTGGCACGTCGACCGCTGCGTGCTGGAGCTCGGCCGGGAGGAGCCGGGCGAGCCGGAGCCGGGCGGCCTCCTCGAGACCGCGGGGGCGCTGGTGAACCACTACGAGTTCAGCGACCCCTCGATCCTGCGCGCGGCCTTCCACTACCCGGGCGACCTGGTCGGTCGCGACATGCTGCTGGAGGGCCGGTTCCTCGTGCTGCGCTTCCTGCTGGGAGTGCGCATCACCGCCCAGCACGACGAGGTGCGCGCCGGACCGCACGGTCCGGAACGCGTGATCGGCTGGTCGTACCAGACCCTGCGCGGCCACCTCGAGCAGGGACGGTTGACCTACGAGCTGGCCAAGGAGCTGGAGACCGGGCGGGTCGAGTTCCGGATCCTCGCCTACTCGCGGCGCGCGCCCATCCGCAACCCGATGCTCCGGCTGGGGTTCCGGCTGTTCGGGCGGCACACGCAGGTGAGGTTCTACCGGCAGGCGCTGGCCCGGCTACGGACGCTGCTGCAGGCACCACCCTCGCCGCCGCAGCCCGGTCCGGACGGTCTCGTCCGGGCACCCAGCGGCGTGGAGGCGGGCCGGTTCGAGGCGTTCACCCTTCGGTTCGCCCACCCCGGCGCCTGAGCTCACGCCGGCGGGTAGCGGTCCTGCTTGAGCAGCCGTGCGAGGTGGGCGGCGTTGGCGGCGAGGGTCTTCATCGTCGACGCCACCGCCTCGGGCTTCTCGTCGAGGTCCTTGTAGTCGCCGGTGGTCATCGCCTCGCCGTTCCAGTACACGCCGCCCTGAGCGGGGATCGTGAAGCCCACGTCGTTGAGGCCCTGGAACAGACCCGCGGTGATCGCGTGGGCGCCGTCCTCGTTGCCGACGACGACCGCGAGCGCGACCTTGCCGAACGTCTCCAGCCTGCCCTCGTCGTCGGTGGCGGACAGCTCCGCGTCGAGCCGTTCGATCACCCGCTGCGCGACGCTGCTGCGCTGCCCCACCCACGTCGGCGTGGCGATGACGAGGATGTCCGACTCGAGCATCTGCTGCCGGATCCCGGGCCACGCGTCGCCGGCGCCCATGTCGGCCTCGACCCCCGGCTTCACGTCGAGGTCGACCACCCGGATGCTCCGACCCTCCACACCGTGCTCGCGCAGGGCGTTGAGGACCTGGTCCGACATGAGCTCGGTGCTCGACTCGCCCGGGGACGGGGTCAGGGTGCAGTTCAGCGCGAGCGCCGTGAGCGGTGCGGAGTTGGTCATGGACTGGCGGTACCCGGCGACGGTACGGGCAACCACCGGGCATGATCCCGTCGTGCCGACCGACACGCGCGACCCCCGCCTCGGCCGGGTGCGCGCGGCCGTGCTCGGCTCGCTGGTCGTCGCGGTCGCGTCGACGGTGACGTGGCCCGGCATCGGGGTGGTGCGCTTCGAGGCCCGCCCGCTGTGGCAGGTGCTGGGCGGCATCGCGATCCTCGCGGTCGCGGGCACGCAGGCCGCCGCGCTCTACGCCGCGGCGACCCCGGGTCTCGCGGAGCGGACGCGCAGGCGCTACGTCGTCGCCTTCCTGGTGGCCGCGCTCGGGTCGGTACCCCTCGCCGCGCCGGTCGCCACCGAGGGCGCCGAGGGCTGGGACACCTGGGCGTGGCTCGGCGCCGCTGTGGTGGGGTCCGTCCCGTTGCTGATGCGCACCAATCTCGCGGCGGTCGTGGCCGTGCTGGCCACCGCGCTCTCCGCGCTGGTCGGGGTCGTCACCGGCGGCTCCCCCACCACCTTCGCGCTGATCACCGCGGGGATGGGGGTGAGCCTGCTCGCCATCCACGGGCTGCCGGTCGTGCTGTGGCACCTGGTCCTCGAGGCCCGGGACGGGCGCGAGGCGCGGGCCCGGCTCGCCATCACCGAGGAACGGTTGAGGTTCGCCCGCGACGTGCACGACCTGCTCGGCCACCACCTCTCGGTGATCGCCGTGAAGGCCGAGCTCGCCCAGCGGCTCGCCACCGTCGACCCCGAGCGCGCCGGCCGGGAGGCGGGCGAGGTGCGCGAGCTCGCGGCCGCAGCGCTCGCCGAGATGCGCGAGGTCGTGCACGGGTACCGGGCGGTCGACCTCGCCGCTCAGCTGGACGCGGTCGCGCGGGTGCTCGGTTCGTCAGGGGTGCGGTGCACGGTCACCGGCGACCCGGGGCCACTCCCGGACGCGGTCGCCACCGGGCTCGCCGCGACCGTCCGCGAGGCCGGCACCAACGTGCTGCGCCACAGCCGCGCGACGTGGTGCAGGATCGATCTCGTGCGGGGTGCGGACGAGGTGCGGCTCACCGTCGCGAACGACGGCGCGGGCGAGGCACGCCCGGACGCGTACAGCTCGGGGCTGCAGGGGCTGTCCGACCGGCTCGGCGGCTCGGGCGGGCGGCTGCACACCTCCGTCGCGGACGGGGTGTTCACCCTCGACGCCGTGGTGCCGGTGCCGACGTCGTGATCCGCGTCCTGCTCGCCGACGACGAGGAGCTGATCCGCACCGCGGTCGCCGCTCTGCTCGGCCTGGAGCCCGACCTCGAGGTCGTCGCCCAGGCGGGCGACGGACGCGCGGCCGTCGAAGCGGCCGTGGCCCACCGCCCGGACGTCGCGGTCGTCGACCTCGAGATGCCGGGGCTCGACGGCATCGAGGTCGCCGCGGAGCTGGCGACCGCACTGCCGTCCTGCAACGTCGTGATCCTCACCGGGCACGGCCGCCCGCCGCACCTGCAGCGCGCGCTCGCCGCCGGGGCCAAGGGGTTCCTGCCCAAGGGCTCCCCCGGTGGCGCCCTCGCCGACGTGATCCGGAGGGTGCACGGCGGCGCCCGCTACGTCGACCCCGCCCTCGCCGCCGACGCCCTCACGGCCCAGCCGTGCCCGCTCACCCCGCGCGAGCTGGAGGTCCTGCGCGAGGCGGGCGCCGACACCGCCGTCGCGGTCGTCGCCAGGCGCGTGCACTTGTCGCAGGGCACGGTCCGCAACCACCTCGCGGCGATCACCGCGAAGCTCGCCGTCCCCACCCGCGCCGAGGCCTACCGCATGGCCCGGGAACAGGGCTGGCTCTGACGGGTCGCGCTACCGGGTCGCGCGGAAGCGGAAGGCCCGGGGCACGGTGTCGACCTCGATGCCGGCGAGGCCCGCGGCGCTGAGGCGGTCGGGAAGGCCGTCCGGGTCGACGACCGTCATGGTGTCGCCGATGTGGATCAGCCGGAACCGCAGGTTGAGGCGGCTGTCGAGGCCCGCGAACACGCCACCGGGCCGCAGCACGCGGGCCGCCTCGGCGAACAGCTGGTCCTGCTGCTCCGGCGAGGGGACGTGGTGCAGCATCGTGAAGCAGACGACGGTGTCGAAGGACTCGTCGGGGAACGGTAGGGCCGCGCCGTCACCGGTGTGCACGTCGACGCGGTCCCCCAGGCCGGCGCGCACGCCGGCGGCGAGGTCCGGGTCGACCTCCACCGCGGTGAGGCGCCCGCCCTTCTCGGCGAGCCAGCGGGTGGTGACGCCGTAGCCCGGCCCGATCTCGAGCACGTCGCCGTCCAGCGGCACCGTGCGGCACACCCAGGGCAGTACCTCTCCGTGCATCCGGGTGGCCCAGGCGTCGGAGCGGCAGATCCGGCGGTGCAGCAGGTTCATCGGCACCCTCCCGAGGCTAGGACCGGGGCGCGCTGTCCGGCACCGGCTAGCCTGCCGTTCCGTGTCGCGTTCCGGCCATCCCACCGGCCTCCTCGCCCCACCGCTGGGCGCCGCGCTCGTGGGGAGGTTCGCGCTCGCCCGCGGCCACCGGTTCGCCGAGCACGTCCACCCGACCCACCAGCTCGCATGGGCCGAGCGGGGGGTGCTGTCGATCTCGGCCGGCGACACGACGTGGGCGCTCCCACCCACCCGCGCGCTGTGGATCCCGGCCGGGGTGCGGCACACCACCGCCGCGGCCACCGCCACCGCGATGCACAGCCTCTACCTGCGCCCCGCCCGGGCCCCGGAAGGCTTCGACCGGCCGACCGTGCTCGCGGTGGCCCCCCTGCTCGCCGCCCTGATCGGTCATCTCGGCCGGGCCGAGCTGGGTGACGCCGAGCGCGCCCGGGCCGAGGCCGTGCTGTTCGACCAGCTCGTGCCGGCGCCCGTCGCGTCGGTCGAGCTGGCCATGCCGGCCGACGAGCGCGCCCGTCGCGTGGCCGACGCCCTGCTCGCCGACCCGGCCGACGACCGCGGCGTCGAGGCCATGGCCCGGTACGCCGGTACCAGCCCGCGGACGCTGCACCGCCTCTTCCGCGACGCCACCGGCTGCGGCCTCGGCGAGTGGCGCACGCGGGCCCGCGTCCGGGGCGCACTGGAACTGCTGGCCACTGGCGTCCCCGTGAGCGTCGTGGCCGCGAGGGTCGGCTACCGCACGCCCAGCGCGTTCGTCGCGGCGTTCCGGAACGTGCTGGGCACCACGCCGGGGCAGGTCTTCGGCTCGCCGGTGCGCGACCTGCCCCCCGCCTCCGACGGGATCATCGGCGCGCCGGGCTGACGGGCACCCGCACCGACCGCCGGTCCGCGGACAGCAGTCCCCTCCGCTCCGCGTCCTCGATCATCGCCACCCACCGCTTCGACCAGCCGGGGGCGGTGGGGCTCATCACGGCGAGCGACCGGAGAACGGCCACGTCCAGCAGCGCGGTGCCGTCGTCGGTGAGCTCTCCCGTTCCCGTCGTGGTGAGGGCCTTCCTGAGCCGCTCGGTGTCGAGCTCGGTGTCCAGGCGCAGGTCGGCGAGGTCGTCGGGGTCCTGCACGACGGCGCCCGCGGTCGACATTCGCACGATCATCCGATCGATACTGCCTCAAGCCGCCCCCCGCATGTCGAGCGCGTCCGGTGGGCACTCCAGGCCCATGACGGACCGATCGCACGGCATCGCCCCGGCCGAGCTGCCCGACGACGACCTGCGCCGCGAGCTGGCCCACCTGCACGAGACCCGCCACGACACCGTGCTCGGTGGGAGCGAGTCGGCCCTGCACGCGCACACCGAGCGGATGCTGGCCCTTGAGGAGGAGTTCCTGAGGCGGTTCCCCGAGGACGGCGCGCCCGACCCCCGGCGCACCCGCGCCGGCAGCCGGGAGAACGCGGGCCAGCCGGTGCCGGGGCGCGACCTCGGCTGACTGTGAGGATGGTGAAGCTGGCTCAGTGACAGTGGGCTGGTGATGACAGCAGCAGGTGTGGCTCTTCGCCTGACTGGCGTGATGCCCTTGATCCGACTTGTCCGCCTGTTGCTGTCGGCACCGGCCCGGCCGGAGTAGCTGGCTTGATCAGGAGCATGACCGCCAGTAGCCGCTGGCGTGTCCCGTCACAGTCCTGCCGACTCCGATCCGGACCGGACCTCACGTCCCTCCAGGTCAGGAGAACGCGTTGTCCATGCTCGCAGAACTGGTCGAGCTCGTCATCGGGGTCGACACCCACACCGACACCCACACCGCGGCCGTGGTCGCGACCGATACCCGCGCCGTGCTGGCCACCGCCACGGTGAGCGCCGACGAAGACGGATACGCCGAACTCGTCGCGCTGGCCGAGGCCCACGGCGGGCTGCGCGGCTGGGCGATCGAGGGCACCGGCGGCTACGGCGCCGGCCTGGCCCGACACCTCGACCAGCTCGGTGAGCTGGTCGTCGAACTTGACCGGCCGGTCCGCCCCGCCCGCCGAGCCGGGGCAAAGTCTGACCCGATCGACGCCGAACGCGCCGCCCGCGACGCGCTCGCCCGCACACGACTGGCACAGCCCAAGACCGGACCCGAACGGGCCGGCCTGCAGATCCTGCTCACCGCACGCCGGGCCGCGGTCGCCGCGGCCAGCACCGCCCAACGCCAGCTGCGCGCACTGGTGATCACCGCCCCGGAACCGGTCCGGGCCCGGTTCCGCGGCCAGACCACCCGCGACATGCTCACCACCGCCGCGCGGCTGCGACCGGCCACGGCCAGCGCCGACGTGCACACCTTCACCGCCCTGTCCACACTGCGGGCACTCGCCCGCCGGGTCCGCGCCCTGGAAACCGAGGCCAACGAGCACGAACGGGCGATCCGAGCAATCGTGCGCGCGTGGCGACCGGATCTACTCACGCTGTCCGGGGTCGGCCCGATCAACGCCGCGACCGTGCTGACCGCCTGGTCGCATTCCCGGCGGTGCCGCAACGATGCCGCGTTCGCGATGCTCGCCGGCGCCGCCCCGATCCCAGCCTCCTCGGGTAAAACGGTGCGCTATCGGCTCAACCGCTCCGGCAACCGCCAACTCAACCGGGCCCTGCACAACATCGCGCTGTCCCGGCTGCGCTACGACCCCGACACCCGCGCCTACGCCGACCGTCGCCGAGCCCAGGGCAAGACCGACCGCGACATCAAGCGGTGCCTCAAGCGCTACATCGCCCGCCAGCTCTACCGGCAGCTCGAATCAGGCGCCGCAACGGCTTGACGAACCATAGGAGCGTCGACCGGGGGACGGCCCGGATCAGCCTTTCCCCACCGGCCTCCTGCCGCGGGTGGCAACCGCCACCGCGACGGCCGTGGTGACCGGGACGGATGCGACCAGGCCGATGCTCCCCACCAGGGTGCGCACCACCTCGGTCGCGATGACCTGCGTGGTCAGGACGTCGCCGAGCCCACGCTGGTTGGCCGAGAACACCAGTAGCAGCGGGAGCGTGGTTCCGGCGTAGGCGAGCACGAGCGTGTTCACCGCCGACGCCACGTGGTCGCGCCCGATCCGCATGGCGGCGCGGAACAGCGCGGTGCTGCGCAGGCCGGGGTCGGCCTGCCGCAGCTCCCAGACCGCCGAGGTCTGGGTCACGGTGACGTCGTCGAGCGCCCCGAGTGCGCCGATCATCAGGCCGGCCAGTACGAGCCCCCGGCCGTCGACGCCCGTCCCGAGCGCGGCGGCGAGGTTGGCGGTGTCCTCGTCGGCGCCGGTGAGCTGGGCGAGCTCGGCGAACGCGGTGCCGAGCAGCCCGATCAGCACCAGGCTCGCCAGCGTGCCCAGCACGGCGGTCGAGGTCCGTGCCGAGATGCCGTGGGTGAGGTAGAGCGCTCCGAACATGATCGCGCAACAGCCGACGACGGCGACCGCGAGCGGGTCGCGACCGGCCAGGATCGCGGGCAGCACGAAGGCGATCAGCGTCGTCGCGGTGAGCGCGAGCGCCGCGAGCGCCGCGAGGCCACGTCTGCCGCCGAGCCCGAAGACGGCAGCCGCGAAGAGCAGGGCCAGTACCAGCAGCGGGGTGTTGCGCTGGAAGTCGACCACCGCGTAGGCCGCCGGTTCGGTCAGCTCGTCCTCCGGTACGGAGAGGACGACGTCGTCCCCGGCCCCGAACGGCGCCTCGCCCCGGACGATCGACACCTCGGTCACGACGCTCTGCCCGGCCAGCGGTCCTTCGGCGATCGCGACGGTGAGCGCGAGGCAACTCTGCGCGTTCGGATCGTCGCTGCAGGCCGTCTCCGTGGCGGTGGTGACGTGGCCGTCGACGCGCACCGCGGTGACGTCGTCGGCGGGCGCCGATTCGCCGAACGGGTACAGCAGCACGAGACCCACCGCCGTCGCCAGCGCGCACGGCACCAGCAGCGCCGCGATCAGCATCCGCACCCGGCGGTCGGTGGGCGGCGCGGGCGGGTGCCCGTGACCGTGGCCGTGCCCCGTCCGGACGTCGTCGTCGTCGAGTCGGCGGTGCCGGGCGGAGCGCCGCGCGTGGCGATCGGTGGAGCTCACGCGCCGATCCTCACCGGTGCCCGGTGCCGCCCGCGCCGCGGGTCGCCGCTACGCCTACTCGCCCCCGGTCAGGACGCCAACGCCGGCGCCCCTGGGGACCACCGCAGTGCGAGCCAGTTGCGGAAGCGCCCGGGCCGGTTGGTGATGACCCCGTCCACCCCGGCGACACCCGCGGCGCCCCACTCGTCCGGCTCGTCGAGCGTCCACGGGTACACGCTGTAGCCCGCCTCACGCAGCCGGACCGCGAGGCCGGGCATCTCGATGGGCAGCTGGCCGGTCGGGTTGCAGCCGGCCGCCCCGAGCTCCTCCAGGCGGCCGGTCAGCTCGTCGAAGTGCACCGAGCCGTACACGAGCAGCGCTCGCGGCAGGTCGGGGGCGACGTCCCGGGCCGCGGCGACCGTCTGCGTCTCGAAGCCCTGCAGGATCGTGCGGCCGGACAGCCCGTGGCGCCGGATCGCGTCGACCGGCCCGGCCAGCTGGGCAGCGGTCCACGGCCCCTTGAGCTCGACGAGCCACCCGATGTCCGGGTGCGCCGCTCCCCACTCGGCGACCTCGGCGAGCGTCGGCACCCGGGCACCGGCGAACGCGGGCGAGAACCAGCTGCCTGCGTCGGCGGCCGCGAGCGCTTCCGAGCTGGTCAGTGCCACGTCGGCGTCGATGCCGGTGGTGCGCAGCGCCGACCCGTCGTGGATGATCACGGGCACGCCGTCGGCCGTGATCCGCACGTCGATCTCGATGAGATCGCTCCCGGCGGCGACCGCGGCGTCGAACGCCGCGATCGTGTTCTCCGGTGCGGACGACGAGTCGCCGCGGTGCGCGATGGTGCGGATGTGATCCGGATGTGGGCGTAGGGCCTCGGGGAGCCGGTCGCTCGGGACCGCCCTAGATGTAGCGCGCAACGTTCTGCTCGTACGAGGTCTTGATCTCCGCAGCGGCGGCGGAGAACGCGGTGGCCGGGTTCTCGTTCTGCAGGACGATCTTCTGGATGGCGGTGGTGAGGTACTGGTCGCCGGACGGGACGAACGTGCGCGCCCAGTCCTGCACCCGCGTGGTGGCGAGCTGGTCGACGGCGGTGCGGGCCTGCGGTGTGCTGGCGAACACGGCCGCCATCTCCGGGCTCTCCACGGCCGACGTGCGCACCGGCATGTAGCCGGTGCCCGCCGAGAAGTGCGCCGTCTGCGCGGGCTCGGTGAGGAACTTCAGGAACATGCCGGCCGCGAGCTGCTGCTCCGGCGTCCTGGACGACGCGATGGCCACCCCGGTGCCGCCGGTCGGGCAGGCGGGCCCGGCCGGGCCCTTGGGCAGGAAGCCGGTCCCGACCTGGAACTTCGCCTGCTGCAGGATGCCGCGCAGCGAGCCGGTGGAGGCCATCGTGCATGCGGTGACACCCGCCGAGAAGTCGGCGACGTACCCGTCGTCGCCGCCCTGGGTCGGGGCCGCGATCTTCTTGTCGTGGACCAGGGCGCGGACGTACTCCCCCGCGTCCAGGGTCTCCGGCTTGTCGAGCGTGAGCGTCCACTCCTGCGAGTACGCCCCGCCCCGGCCCCACATGAAGTTGTAGAACCACCAGGCGCCCCACGAGGTGGCGGTTCCGAGGCCGAGCGGCGGCCGGCCGACGACCTGCGCGAGCGCGGGCGCCCACTGCTCGAACTCGTCCCAGGTCTCCGGGGCCCGGTCGGGCAGGCCGGCGCGCTGCCAGACGTCGCGGTTGTAGTAGAAGAGCGGCGTGGACCGGGCGTACGGCAGCGCCCAGTGCTTGCCGTCGAACGCGTAGTCGTCGTACAGGGTGCGGTTGAAGTCGGCCGTGTCGATCTGCAGGTGCTGCGCCAGCCCCTCGAGCGGGATGATCTGGCCGTTGATCATGTAGCGGAACCACCAGACGTCGCTGGCGCCCACGAGGTCCGGCGCGTTGTCGGTGCCGGCGGCCGCCTGGAACCGCTGCGCGACCTCGTCGTAGTTCTTGCCCGCCGTGACCAGGTTGACGGTGATCCCCGGGTTCTGGGCCTGGAACCGGCGGATGTACTCCTGCTCGAGCTCGATCGAGGTGCCCGGGTGGTTGCTCCACCAGGTGATCCGGTCCGCAGGCCGCACCCCCGACCAGTCGATGTCGGCCTGGGCCGCGCCGCCCCCTTCGGAGAGGCTCGGTCCCCCGCACGCCGCCAGGGCTGCGGTGCCGCCCAGCAGGGCGCCGAGGCGCAGCAGCCCGCGCCGGGAGAGTTCGGGTGTGGTCATGTACAGCCTCTCTGCGAGGGGGTTCAGCCGGTGACGGCGCCGGTGACCAGCCCGGCGACGATCCGGCGCTGGAGGAGGAAGAAGACGGCGAGGACCGGCACGGTCACCAGGACGGTGCCGGCCATGATCACGCCCCAGTCGGGGACGCCGTCGAAGTTCATCAGCAGGGTCAGCCCGACCGGGAGCGTCATCATCTCCGGCCGGTCGATCACCAGGAGCGGCCAGAGGTAGTCGTTCCACTCGGTGACGATCGAGACGAGCCCGACGGCGGCGATCGTGGGCCCGGAGAGCGGCACGACGAACCGCCACAGCCGCTGCAGGTGGCCTGCGCCGTCCAGCTCGGCCGCCTCGAGGATGGAGCGGGGCAGGGTGAGGAAGTGCTGCCGGAACAGGAACGTGCCGAACGCGCTCGCGAGCCCCGGGACGATCATCCCCTGGTAGGTGTTGAGCCAGCCGAGCTCGGCCACGAGCGCGTAGTTCGGGATGAGCACGATCTGCTGCGGCACGAGCAGCGCGCACACCACGACGTAGAAGAAGAACCTGCGGAACGGGATGTCCACGAACACCAGCGCGTAGGCGGTCATGAGCCCGAGCAGCATCTTCAGCCCGGCGCCGAGCACCGTGGTGACCGCGCTGTTCACGAAGAACATGCCGAAGGGGACGGTCTGCGTCGCCGTCACGTAGTTGGTGGGGGCGAGCGACTCCGGGAGCCACTGGATCGGCAGCCGGTAGAGCTCGTCCATGTCCTTGAAGCTGGCCAGCGCCATCCAGACCAGCGGCAGCACCATGACCGCGACGGCGAGCGCCATCGTGAGGTAGCCGCCGACGGCCGGCCGTGCGGCCCGCGGGCGGGCGTCCACGATCATGTGTAGTGGACCTTCCGCTCCACGAACCTGAGCTGCACCACCGTGACGGCGAAGAGCACGAGGAACAGGATCGTGGCGATCGCCGACGAATAGCCGGCGCGCCCGCCCGCGAATCCCTCGAGGTATATCGAGTACATCATCGTGGTGGTTCCCTCGAGCGGGCCGCCGTTCGTCATGGCCCGAATGATGTCGAAGGACTGCAATGAGGTCAGCAATGTGGTGATGCCGAGGAAGAACGTGGTGGGACCGAGCAATGGGAGCACCACGGAAACGAACGACCGCAGCGGCGAGGCGCCGTCCAGGGAGGCCGCTTCGAGCAGATCCCGGGGCACCGCCTGCAATCCGGCGAGATAGATGAGCGCCACGTACCCGACGTTCTTCCAGAGGTACACGATGATGACCATCACCAGGGCCCAGTGGGGGGCGGTGTACCAGTCGGGCGAGCCGATCCCGACGGTGTGCAGCAGGGCCGACAGCACCCCGAAGTTGGGGTCGAACACGAACAGCCACAGCAGCCCGACCGCGACGCCGGACAGGACGTACGGGGCCACGACGATGGTGCGGGCCACGCCCCGGAAGTGCAGTTTCCGGTTCAGCAGCACCGCGAGCAGCAGGCCGAGCACCATGCCGCCGCCCACCGTGGCGAGCGTGAAGATCGCCGTGACGGCGAGCATGCGCGGGGTGCCCGGGTCGGCGAAGAAGTCGGCGTAGTTGGCGAGGCCGACCGGGAAGGCGGTGGGCGAGCCGAGGTTCCACTGCAGCGTCGACAGGTAGAACGACTGCAGCAGCGGCCGGTAGGTGAACACGACGAGCAATGCGATGTTCGGTCCGGCGAGCACGGCGAAAATCAGCCAGTTCCGCAGCCGGTTGCGGTATCGGGGCCGGGGCCGGGAACGCGGCGCCCGGTGCGCCCCGGTCTGCCGGACCGGGGCATCCGGCAGGGAGGTTGCGGTGGCCATGTGGGGAGAGGTCCTCCGTTGTCGGTGCGCGCTCACCCTAAGCCGACGGGAAGGCCGGATCGAGGACGGGACCCCGGAAGTGTCATATGCTCCGAATGTTGTCAGATTCCGTTCACACGTTGTTTCCCCGATCCCTGGGCGGGTTCATCCGCCCGCCATCGGAAGGACAGCGGGAGACCTGGCTCACGCACATCAGATGTCTGGGCTTGACAGCGATGATCGCCATCACGGAGGTTGTCGCCATGGGTGGCTACGCGCGCCGGAGCGTGTCCTCGCCGGGTCCGGGGGATCTGCGAGGGCCCCAGCTCGCGCGCGGAGCCATCGGCCGGCGGGCGTTCCTGGCGGCCGCCGGGCTGGGGGTGGCCGGGCTGGCGGGCTGCGGTCGCAGCGGCGGCGCGACCGCGCCCATCACCACCGCCACCTACGTCCCCAAGTCCTACGACGACCTCTACCCCGGCATCCAGACCTTCATGGACACCCTCGCCACAACGAGCGGCGGGCGCCTGACCTGCGACATGTACGACGCCGGCACCCTGCTCGGGGCCGAGCAGCTGCTCCCGGGTCTCCTGCTCGGGGTGGCCGACGTGATGTTCCAGACCAGCTCGTACGTGTCGTCGAGCTTCCCGATCCTCGGAGCGATGGAGCTGCCGTTCGGGGCGGAGGACTACGCGAGGCAGCGCCGGGCGATCAACCCGGACGGGCCGCTGTTCACGCTGGTCAACGAGCAGCTCGCCGCACAGGGCGTGCGGCTGCTCGGCGGGATGCCGTGCACGTTCGAGTACATCTGGACGATCGGCAGGCCGGTCCTGCGGCCCGAGGACGTGCGCGGCCTGCGGATCCGCGTGGCCGGCGAGATCGAGGGCGAGACCGTCAAGGCGCTGGGCGGTGCGCCGGTGTTCATGGGCTCGTCGGAGGTGTTCGAGGCGCTGGAACGCGGCACCATCGACGGGCTGATGAGCTACCTCGGCACGGTCGTGTCGCGGGACCTGCAGGAGATCGTCCGCTACGGCACGCGCGCCCACTTCGGCGCCTACACCGTCGACGCGTACTGCCGCAGCGACTGGTACGCGGCCCAGCCGCCCGAGCTGCGGGCTGCACTCGACGAAGCGGGCCGCGCGCTCTACCGGGACGGCACCGAGGTGATGGTCGGCGTGCACGAGGGCGACTACCTGGCGCAGGTCCTCGAGGGCGGCGTCGAGCTCGTGGAACCGGACGGCGCGGAGCTGGCGGCGTTCCGGGCGGCCGTCGAGCCGGTGTACGGGCGGTGGGAGCACCTGATCGGCGACCCGGGAGTGGCCGACCGGGCGGTCGCGCTGATCAACGAGGCGTAGGAGGAGTCGTGACCCGAGTACGCCGTGGCGTGCTGGCCTGCACGTGGGCGATGGCCGTCGTGGCGATGGTCGTCGTCGGGCTGATGATGCTCACGATCACCTACGACGTGCTGGCGCGCTACCTGTTCGCCGCCCCCACCGACTGGGCCTACCCGCTCAACTCCACGGGCGTGCTGGTCGCCACCATGCTCGCGGTGCCGCACCTGTACGCCACGGGCCACCACATCTCGATGGACCTCCTGCACCGCGCCCTGCCCGACCGGGCGCGCAGGGCCGCCGACGTCGTCACCACCGTCGCGACCGCGTTCCTCGGGCTGGTCATCGCGGTCGCCGGCTTCCGCTCGATGGCCGTGGCGTACGCCGGCGGGCTCATCGGGGCGGGCACCTTCAACATCCCGCTCTGGGTGCCGGACGCCGTGCTGACCCTGTCCGGGGCCTTCCTCGTGCTGGTCGCCGTGCTGTTCCCGGCAGCGCCACCGGTGCCGGCGCCCGACGAGGAGCCCGCCGAGCCGCAGGGGGTCGCGTGATGGACGGGTTGATCGTCACCTCCGCGGTCGTCCTGCTGCTGGTGCTGATCGCGCTGCGCACGCCGATCTTCGTGGCGCTCGGCGTCGCGGGCGTGGCCGGGCTGCTCGGCCTCGGCGGGTTCACCGCCGTCGAGCTCGTGCCGCTCGCGCTGGTGTCGCAGCTGCAGGAGTACGCGCTGGTGGCCGCGCCGCTCTACATCCTGCTCGGCGAGGCGCTCGCCGTGAGCGGGCTGGGACGGGACCTGTTCGCCGCCGCGCACCGCTGGTTCAACCGGGTGCCGGGCGGCCTGGGCGCCTCGGCGGTGGGCGCGTCCACGGTGTTCGGGGCGATGTCCGGGGTGAGCATCTCCTCGGTCGCCGTGATCGGCCGGATGGCCGTGCCGGAGATGCTCGACCGCGGGTACAAGCCCGCGTTCGCCAGTGGTGCCGTGGCCGCGTCCGGCGCGCTCGCGATGCTGATCCCGCCGAGCCTGATGTTCATCCTCTACTCGTCCATCACGGGCGAGAGCGTGGCCGACCTGTTCGCAGGCGGTCTCCTGCCGGGCCTGCTGCTCGCCGCCATGATGATCGTCTACGTCGTGGTGCGCGCGAAGCTGGCCCCGGAGAACGCCCCCGTCGACCCCGACCGGTTCACCTGGCGCGAGCGGCTCGTCGCGATCGGGCGCATCTCGCCCGCCCTGCTGCTGATCCTGCTGGTGCTCGGCTCGATCTACACCGGGATCGCGACGCCCACCGAAGCCGCCGCGGTGGGCGCGCTCGCCGCGTTCGCCGTCACCGGGGCGATCTACCACAAGCTCGGCCGGACCAACCTCAAGCGGATCTTCGTCTCGACGGCCCAGGTGACGGCCGCCGTCCTCGCGATCGTCGGCGCCGCCTTCGTGTTCACCCAGATGCTCGTGCTCGCCCGCGTGCCGGACGCGTTCACCGAGTTCATCGTGGGCCTCGACGTCCCGCCGACCGTGATCATGGTCGGGATCATGCTCGTGCTGGTCCTGCTCGGGTGCCTGGTCGACGCGGCGTCGCTGCTGCTCGTCGTCACGCCGATCCTGGTGCCCGCCATCGAGGAGCTGGGCTACGACCCGCTGTGGTTCGGCGTGCTGCTCGTGGTGAACCTGGAGATCGCCGTGATCACGCCCCCGGTGGGGCTGAACCTCTACACGATGAAGTCCGTGGTGCCGGAGCTCGACCTCGCCGACATCTTCCGCGGCATCGCCCCGTACGTCGCGATCGAAGGTCTCCTGCTCGTGACCATGATCGCCTTCCCGCAGCTGGCGACGTGGCTGCCCGGCCTGCTGTCCTGAGCCGCTCGGCGAGGCCAACCTTTCCGACGAACGGGGCCTTCGTCGGAACCTATCCGACGAACGCGCCGTTCGTCGGAATGGTCAGCGGCGCTCCACGATCCCCCGCACGAACGCAGCCTGGCCGGCGTGCTGGGCGCAGTCGTCGATCACGCTCACCAGCCGGACGCCGAGCGTGACGGGCGGGTCCCACGCCTCGTCCACCACCCGGTCCAGATCGTCGTCGGTGAGGCCACCGACGTACTCGAGCGTGCGCGCAGCTACGGCGTCGTAGTAGCCGGTGAGCAGCTCCGGCGAGTCCACCCGCACCTGCGCGACGTCGTCCGAGGAGTGCCCGTAGCCGATCGCCCCTACCGGAAAGGGCAGGCCGAACCGGTCCGCCCAGCCCTGGGTGGTCCAGACCTGCTCGCTGCCGGCCACCCCGGCCACGTGGTCGTCCTGCACGCGGGACAGGTGCCAGATCAGCCACCCGATCGAGTTGGCCTCGGCGTCGATGCGGTGGGCGAGCTGCTCCGCGGAGAGCCCGTCTGCGGCGCCGTGCACCTCCTCCCCGATCCGGGAGAACGCGTCGGTCAGCAAGGCGGCAACATCCACGCCCACGACCCTACGACCACGAGATGCGCACGCGGCGATGGATCACCGGTGTGACCATCGGTCACACTTTCCGGGCCCTGGTGGAACGCGTTACTGTCGGCCGCGCATCGGGACGGCGGCGACGAGGAGGAGCGGTGGACGAGCAGCCGCCCGGGCCGTCGGACGTCGACTTCTCGCGCGCCTCCATCGCCCGCGTGTACGACTACCTGCTCGGTGGCAGGGAGTACCTCGAGGTCGACCGGCGGGCCGCCGACGCGATGCGGAACGTCGTCCCCGAGGTCGCGGAGATCGCGAAGGACAACCGCTGCTTCCTGCGGCGCGGGGTCCGCTACCTGGTGCGCGATGCGGGCATCCGGCAGCTCGTCGACATCGGTTCCGGGCTGCCGAGCGACGGCAACGTCAACGAGGTGGCCCACGCCGTGGACGCGGGCGTGCGGATCGTCTACGTCGACAACGACCCCGTCGTGCTGGCGCATGCTCGGGCGATCCTCGCCAGGGACGAGCACTCCGACGTGGTCTCCGCCGACCTGCGCCGGCCCGGACCACTGTTCGAGAAGGTCGCCGACCTGGGGCTGCTCGACCTCGACGCGCCGTTCGCGGTGCTGCTCTCCGGTGTGGTGCACCACCTGTCCGACGACGACGATCCCGCCGGCCTCGTGGCCGCCGTCCGCGAACGGCTCTCCCCCGGCAGCCACCTGCTCCTGTCGCACTTCCTCGACGACGACGAGTCGCGCGCCGACGCGCTCGAGCGCGCGTTCCTGCACGGTGGCCTCGGTTCGGGCCGCTTCCGCACGTGGACGGAGATCCGCGCCTACTTCGACGGGCTGGAACTCGTCGAGCCGGGCCTGGTGTACGCGAACGAGTGGCGGCCCGACGAGCACACGCAGGTCGAGAGCCCGGTGCGCACGCTCTACGCGGCCGGGATCGGCCGCAAGCCGTGACCTCGCGGTGGCAGGACCGTCCCGCTCGGCCCTGACACCGATCATGTGACGGTTCAGGCGGTCAGATCGTCGAACTCGCCGTCCTTGGCGCCCTGGATGAAGGCCGCGATCTCGGCCCGCGTGTACACGAGCGCGGGGCCGTGGGGGTCACGGGAGTTGCGCACCGCGACGGCGCCGCTGTCCAGGGCGGCCACCTCGATGCAGTCACCGCTCGGGTTGCTGGCGCTGCTCTTCCGCCACGCGACGGCCCCCAGCTGCTCCGCCGCGATGCCGGTGTCCTCGATCTGCTGCATATGCGCCTTCCCGATGGTCGTCACGGATGTACGCGCCGAATGTACTTGCAGACGCGCTTGCATCCGCAAGGCGGACTGGGGACACTCCTATCCATGAGCAGTGGCGATCTACCTGGTCGGTTCGCCGCCGATACGATCACCGTCACCTGCTCCGTCGACTCCCGCGCCCACGAGGTGCCCGACGCCGAGCTCGCGGCAGCGGCCCGGCGCAGCGACGGCCACTACCAGGCGCTGTGCGGTCACATGGTCGCCGCGGCCCCCATGGTGGAGCCGGACGGCCAGCCGTGCCTCCTCTGCACGGCGATCATCGAGCGCAGGGACGCCACCCGCCGCGCCGCGCGCCAGCGCATCCTCGGCTGACAGCCCCCACCTCCCCCTGTTCCTCCGGGCAGCGAACAGCACCCGCCCGGGCAGGGCGGGTGCTGCCGCCGGCCGGAGCGAACCCCGGCCAGACGCGCCCGCGGCCGGGGGGATCACCGCGGACGCCTGGTTGACTCCGTGCCCGACGCCGGTTCGTTACGCCCCGAGCTGCAGGTTCCCGCTCACCGATCAGCGGTTGGTGCGACCGGGTGGCGCCGACGAGAGTGGGAAGCGCATCCCGCTCGAAGGAGGTTCGGTGACCACTACCGGGGAGCGCCCGTCCACCACCGTCACGCACCCGCTGGAGCCGCTCTCGGCCGCGGAGATCAGCGCGGCGGCCGCCGTGCTGCGCGACGCCGGCCACCTCGGCACCAGCCGCCGGTTCGTGTCGCTCGTGCTGCGGGAACCGGCGAAGGGCGCCGTTCTCGCGTTCGAGTCCGACGGCGCGGCAGTGCCGCGGGAAGCCGCCGCGATCGTGCTCGACCGGGCCGACGGGCGCACGTTCGAGGCCACCGTCTCGCTGTCCGACTCCACCGTCACCCGTTGGGAGCACGTGCCCGGCGTGCAGCCGCAGGTGCTCCTCGAGGAGTTCTTCGCCTGCGAGGAGACCGTCAGGTCCGATCCGGGGGTGCAGGACGCGCTGCGGGCGCGCGGGATCACCGAGTTCGACGGCGTGATGGTCGATCCCTGGTCGGCCGGCCACTACGGGGACGAGGAGGCGGGCCGGCTGGTCCGCGCCCTCCTCTGGGTCAAGATCGGAGGCCCGGACGACAACGGGTACGCCCACCCCGTCGAGAACCTCGTCGTCTACGTCGACACGCTCGCCGGCCGCGTCGTGAAGCTCGAGGACCACGGCGTCGTGCCGGTCCCGCAGCAGCCCGGCAACTACACCGCTGCCGACGTGACGCCCCGCACCGACCTGAAGCCGATCTCGATCACCCAGCCGGAGGGCACGTCCTTCGACGTGGACGGGCACGAGGTGCGCTGGCAGAGGTGGCGGTTCCGGATCGGGTTCACCCCGCGCGAGGGGCTCGTCCTGCACACCCTGCGCTACCGCGACGGCGACCGCGAGCGGCCGGTCCTGCACCGCGCCTCGCTGTCGGAGATGGTGGTGCCGTACGGCGACCCGGCGCCCACCCACCGCCGGAAGAACGCGTTCGACGCGGGCGAGTACAACATCGGCACCCTCGCCAACCCGCTCGAGCTCGGCTGCGACTGCCTCGGCGAGATCCGCTACTTCGACGCCGTCCTCGCCGACGGCGACGGCAACCCGTTCACCGTTCCCAACGCCGTGTGCCTGCACGAGGAGGACCACGGCCTGCTGTGGAAGCACACCGACTTCCGCACCGGGAAGGCCGAGGTGCGCCGCGGCAGGCGGCTCGTCGTGTCGTTCATCGCCACCGTCGGCAACTACGAGTACGGCTTCTTCTGGTACCTCTACCAGGACGGGTCGATCGAGTTCGACGTCAAGCTCACCGGGATCATGTCCACCGGCGCGGTGCCACCGGGCACCACGCCCACGCACGGTCAGCTGCTCAACACCGACGGGCTCTACGCCCCGATCCACCAGCACGTGTTCAACGTGCGGCTCGACCTCGACGTCGACGGCACCGCCAACTCGGTCTACGAGATCGACACCGTCACCGACCCCGCCGGCCCGGACAACCCGCTCGGCAACGGCTTCCGCACCGTCGCCACCCGCCTCGACACCGAGCTCGGCGCGCGACGTCGGGCGAGCCTGGACCGGGCCCGGTACTGGGAGGTGCGCAGCAGCGAGGCCCGCAACGCGGTGGGCGAGCCCACGGCGTACGCCCTCAAGCCGCACGGCACCGTGGTGCCGTTCGTGCGGCCGGAGGCCAGCGTGCTGCACCGCGCCGGCTTCATGACCCACCACCTCTGGGTCACCCCGTACGCCGAGGACGAGCGGCACGCCGCGGGCGACTACCCCAACCAGCATTCGGGCGGCGACGGCCTCCCCCGCTGGACCGCGGCCGACCGCGACGTGACGGACGGCGACGTCGTGGTCTGGTACACGTTCGGCTCCCACCACGTCGCCCGGCTGGAGGACTGGCCGGTGATGCCGGTGCAGCACGTCGGGTTCCTGCTCCAACCCGCCGGCTTCTTCGACCGCAGCCCCGCGCTGGACGTCCCGCCGCCGCGGCACCACTAGCCCGGCCCGTGCTCACCCCGCCCCGTCGTAGCCGCGGCGCGCCTCGTCCATGGCCGGGACGTGCTCGTCGGCCCACCGCGACACCGTGTCCACCACGTCGAGCAGGCTCCGGCCGAGCGGGGTGAGGGCGTAGTCCACCCGCACCGGCACGCCCGGGATGACCGTTCGCGTGACCAGCCCGTCGCGCTCCAGCCCGCGCAGCGTCTGGGTGAGCACCTTCTGCCGGGCGCCGGGCACGGCGCGGGCCAGGTCGCCGTGGCGCCGGGGCCCGTCGCCCAGCGCCCTCAGGACGAGCGGCACCCACTTGTCGCCGAGCCTGCCGAGCACCTCCTGGGCCGGGCAGGCCGCCACGGCCGCGCGGTGCTCGACCCGGCGCGCCTCCTGCCGCTCGGCGGCCGTTCGCGTGGTCACGAAGGCTCCTCCCGGTGCCATGGGATCTTCGAAGTGCCTACTCCCGTCAGTTCTACCGCCCGCCATAGCGTCGCGACCATGAGAGCCACGATCGCCGTCATCGGCACCGGCAGCGTCGGCACCACGCTCGCCACCGCGCTGGCCCGCGCCGGGCACGCCGTCACGGCCGGGTCGCGCGACCCGCACCGCCGTGCCGCGGACTGGAGCGCCCCCGTACCACTCACCGGCATGGCCGATGCGGTGGCGCACGCCGACGTCGTCGTCAACGCCACGCCGGGCAGCGAGTCGATCGACCTGCTGCGGCCGCTCGCCCCACAGCTGGCCGGCGCCGTGCTCGTCGACGTCGCCAACGCCGTGGAACAGGGACCCGACGGTTTCGCCACCGCGCTGCGCTACCCCGCGTCGAGCCTGGCCGAGGAGCTCCAGCTGGCGCTGCCGGACACCCGGGTGGTGAAGACCCTCAACACGATCGGCCCGGCATCGGCGATGGCCGCACCCGGGGCGCTCGCGACGCCGCCCTCGGCGTTCCTCTCGGGTGACGACGCAGCGGCCAGGCGGCTCGTCGCGGCGTTGCTCGCCGACCTGGGCTGGCGCCCCGAGTGGGTCATCGACCTGGGCGGTCTCGCCACGGCCCGGGTGACGGAGGCCTTCGTGCTGCTCGTCCGGCCGCTGGTGCAGGCGCTCGGTCCGGTTCCCTTCGGGCTCGCCGTGGCGCACTGACCCACCAAGGTCCGACCGGCTCCGCGGGGCAGTAAGGGTCCGTTCGTCGGTATCCCGGCAGCCGGAGCAGGTCTAGCGTCCGCCGGCACAGACGGCGGGGGGCCGCGCCGGTGGGGAGCACGCCATGGCCATGATCTCGCGCATCCGCCCTCGGCGAGCCGCGGCCGCCCTGGCCGCCGCCGCGCTCCTGGGCGTGGCGGCGTGCGCGGAACGGGCCGCTGCGCCGCCTCCCGCCGCCCCGCAGGTGCCCGCCTACGCCGAGGCACTGCAGCCGGAACTGGAGCAGCTCGCAAAGGACATGCTGGTCACGGGTGCGGTCGTCCAGGTGCGCTCGCCAGAGCTCGGCGACTGGACGACCACGATCGGCACCCGGACGTTCCGCGGAACCGAGCCGGTGCAGGTCGGCGATCACGTCCGCATCGGCAGCGTCACCAAGACCTGGACCGGCACGGTGGTGCTCCAGCTGGTCGACGAGGGCGTGCTCCGGTTGAACGACCCCGTCGCGACCTACCGACCCGACGTGCCGAACGGCCGGAACATCACGATCGAACAGCTGCTCACGATGCGCAGCGGGCTCGGCAACTACACGACGTCACCCGAGCTGAGCCGCACCATGGACACCGAACCCGCGAAGGTCTACGCGCCGGAGGAGGTGATCTCGATCGGGCTCGCGATGCCCCCGGAGTTCCCGCCGGGCGACGGCTTCTTCTACTCCAACACCAACACCGCGCTCCTGGGCCGGATCGTCGAGCAGCTCACCGGCAATCCGCTCGGGACCGAGATCCAGCGGCGCATCCTCGACCGGCTGGGCATGGCCGGCTCGTCCTTCCCGGCCACGTCCGCCGTGCTGCCCGACCCGCACCCGCAGGGCTACGCCTACGGCACCAACGTCGAGACGGTCGAGTCGAACGTGCTGTCCCCCGAGAAGCAGGCGGCGGCCCGCGGGGGCACGCTGGCCCCCCTCGACGTCACCAACTCCAACCCGTCATGGGCGTGGGCCGCAGGCGCGGGCATCTCGACGGCCGACGACCTCACCCGCTACGTCGAGACGCTGGTCGGCGGCGGACTGCTCAGCCCGGCCATGCAGGAGGCCCGGTTGGACAGCGTCCGACCGCTCGATCCCGCCGCTCCCGACGCCCCGGGCTATGGCCTCGCGCTGGCCAGGTTCGGGCCGTTCTACGGGCACACCGGCGAACTGCCCGGGTTCAACACGTTCGCCGGGCACGACCCGGAACGCAGGACCACGGTCGTGGTCTGGACATCGCTGGCGCCGTCGCCCGACGGCCGCGACCCCGCGGCCGAGATGGCCAGGACGATCATCGGCGAGATGTACGGCACCGGGAGGTGACCCCGGCCCTCGAGTAGCGGCACGATCAGGCGCGCGCCGGTCGAGGTCCTCGCAGCACCCGGGGGCCCTGCGAGGATCGCAGCTTGCGAGCGTCAGAGAGCCGGACTCGGAGGCACTGATGAGCAGCGACCCCCACGGGGAGCCCACCACCGCGACGGGGAGCCGGCTGCTCCCGCTGTACGCGGCGGGCTTCGTCACCGCGTTCGGCGCCCACAGCATCGCCGCCAGCCTCGGCGGCTACACCGAGGCCGAGCACGCCTCGCTGCTCACCCTCGGCATCCTGCTCGCGGTCTACGACGGCGCGGAGATCGTCCTCAAACCGCTCTTCGGCGCGCTCGCCGACCGGATCGGGCCGCGTCCGGTCCTGCTCGGCGGGCTGCTGGCGTTCGCCGCGGCGTCCGCCGCGTTCGTGCTCGCGGGCAACCCGGCGCTGGTCGGCGTGGCCCGGTTCGGTCAGGGCGCGGCCGCGGCGGCGTTCTCCCCTGCCGCGGGCGCGATGGTCGCCCGCCTCACGCCGCAGAAGGGGCACGGCCGGGCGTACGGCGGCTACGGGGCCTGGAAGGGAGTCGGCTACACGCTCGGCCCCGTCCTCGGCGGCGTCCTGATCACACTGGGCGGCTACTCGCTGCTGTTCAGCACGCTCGCGGCGCTCGCGGTTGCCGTCGCCGCGTGGGCCGTGCTGGCGGTCCCCGCGGTACCGCCGCTCCCCCGCGCCCGGCAGACCGTGCTCGACCTCGTCCGCCGGCTCAGCACCAGCGGGTTCGTGCGGCCGACGCTCGCGCTCGCCGGTGCGACGGCCGCGCTGGCGGTGGGTGTCGGCTTCCTGCCCGTCGCGGGTGCGAGGGACGGGCTGGGGCCGCTGGTCACCGGCGCCGCCGTGTCCGTGCTCGCCGCCACCGCCGCGCTGGTGCAGCCCCGCGCCGGACGGGCCCGCGACAACGGCCGGATCGCCGACGGGCCCGGGATGGCCACCGGCCTCGCCCTCGCCGCGGCGGGCATGGCCGGTGGTGCGTTCCTCCCGGGTGCCGCCGGGCTCCTCGTGGCCGCCGTCCTCGTCGGGGTCGGCACCGGGCTGGCGACCCCGATCGCGTTCGCGCACCTCGCCGCCACCACCCCGGCCGAGCGCCTCGGGCAGACGATGGGCGCAGCGGAGGTCGGCCGGGAGGTCGGCGACGCGGGCGGCCCGCTGCTGGTCGGGGCCATCGCGGCCGCGGCGGGCGCCCTGGGTGCCGGCCTGGTCGGGCTCGCCGTGGCGCTCGCCGCCCTCGCGGTGGCGGTCGCGCGAGCGGCGTCCACCCGGTGACTCACGCGCGGGCCACGAGCCGCCATCCCCGCGCCCGGCTGCGTTCCCGCCAGTAGTGGGCGTACCGGCCGTCACGAGCGAGCAGCTCGTCGTGGACGCCCTCCTCCACCGCACGTCCCCCGTGGAGGACGACGATGTGGTCGGCCTCGCGCAAGGTGTTCAGGCGGTGCGCGACAACCAGGACGGTGCGGTCGCGGGACAGGGCCGACACCGCCTGCTGCAGGGCGTGCTCGTTCTCGGCGTCGAGGGCGGCGGTCGGCTCGTCGAGCAGCACGATCGGCGTGTCCTTCAGCAGTGCACGCGCGATCGAGATGCGCTGCCGCTCCCCACCGGACAGGCGGCTGCCGCCCTCCCCCACCGGCGCGTCCCAGCCGCCCGGCAGGCGTTCGGCGATGTCGTCGACCCGCGCGGCACGGGCGGCCGCCCGTACCTCCTCGTCGGTGGCGTCGGGCCTGCCGACCCGCACGTTGTCGAGGACGGTCCCGTCGAAGAGGTAGACGTCCTGGAAGACCACCGAGATGAGCGATGTCAGGTCCTCGGTGCGCAGCTCGCGAACGTCCACGCCACCCACCCGCACCGCGCCGGCATCGGGATCGAAGAACCGCGCGATCAGTTTGATCACGGTGGTCTTGCCCGCACCGGACGGGCCGACCAGTGCGGTCATCCCGCCCCGCGGCACCCGCATGGACAACCCGTCCAGCACCGGGGTGCCGTCGTAGCCGAGGCGCACGCCGTCGAGCTCGACGTCGACCCCGCACGTCGCCCGCGACTCCTCCGGCTCGGGCAGCGTCTCGGTGGCGAGCAGGGCGTTGATCTCGGACAACGCGTTCTCGGCCACGCGGAGAGCACCGCCGAGCTCGGCGATCAGCATGACCGGTTCGACGAACCGGGCCGCCAGCACCAGCAGCGCGATCAGCTCGGCCGCGCCGAGGGATCCGTCGAGCGCCAGGTAGGTGCCCATGGCGAGCAGCACGACGAACGCCGCCTGCGCGACGAAGCCGAGCCCGACGACGCCGGGGATGCCCGCGCGCAGCATCCGGCGGCCGGCCCCGTGCTGCGCGGCGAGCGCGGCGTCGAGCGCGCTGTGCCCCTCCACGGTGCGGCCGAACGCCCGCAGCACCGGCTGGGCGCGGGCGAACTCCACGATCCGCCCGGCGGCATCGGCGTGGATGCGGTCGGCGTCGCGATCGGCGGCCTGCATGCGACGTCCGGCGATCCGGTACACGAGCCCCACTGCGACCGCGGCGACGGCCATCGCAACGGCGAGCCGCCAGTCGAACAGGAACATGGCCAGCACGACGACCAGCGGCGTGACCGTGGCGTCGACCAGCTGCCTCAGCAGGTGCGCCGGCACCCCCATGATGGCGATCACCCGCTCGGTCGCCAGGCGCCCGAGCCCGCCGAGGCGATCGGCGGTGAACCAGGCCAGTGGCAGCTGCGCGACCTTGTCCCCGATGCGGTGGTGCAGGTCCCGGCTGAGGTTCGCGCCGGTCCCGAAGCCGGCGAGCGTCGCCGTGAAGTTGACCGCCGCGAAGCCGATCCACAGCACCGCGAGCGCGATCACCCACGGCCACGCCCGGTCCGGTGCGCCGCCGAGCAGCTCCCGCAGTGCCGGCACCAGCAGGACGAACGCCGCCCCCTGCAGCACCGCCGCGGCGGTCAACAGGCCCAGCATCCGGCGCAGCGCGCGGTCGTGCTCCGGGCCGAGCGCGGTGAACAGCCTGCGGATCATCGTCGTCCCCCCGTCAACGCGCCCGCCTCTTGCTGCAGCCGCCACATCCGCGCGTACCGGCCGTCGGCCGCGATCAGCTCCTCGTGGGTGCCCTGCTCGACGATCCGGCCCTCGTCGAGCACCACGATCCGGTCCGCGCCGACCACCGACGCCAGCCGGTGCGCGACGACGAGCACGGTCCGCCCGGCCGCTAGCTCGGACAGCGCGTCCTGGATCAGCGCCTCCGACTCGGGATCGGCGTGCGCGGTCGCCTCGTCGAGCACGACGACCGGGGTGTCCGCGAGGATCGCCCGGGCGATCGAGATGCGCTGCGCCTCCCCGCCGGAGAAGCGCACGTCCCGGCCGACCATCGCGTCGTAGCCGCGCGGCAACGCGGTGATCCGCTCGTCGACGGCCGCGGCCCGCGCCGCCCGGCGCACCGTCTCCTCGTCCGCGTCGGGCCGGGCGAGGCGGATGTTGTCGCGCACGCTGGCGTCCAGCAGCTGGACGTCCTGCAGGACGAACGACACCAGCCGGTACAGCTGCTCCGGCGCGATGTCGCGCAGGTCGACCCCGCCGATCGTGACGGCGCCGGCGGTCGGGTCGAAGAACCGCGGGAGCAGCTTGGCGAGGGTCGTCTTGCCCGAACCCGACGGCCCGACCAGCGCGGTCACGGTGCCGGGCTCGAGCACCAGGTCGACCTCACGCAGCACCGGCCGGTCCGCGTCGTAGGCGAACCCGACGCCGCGCAGCTCCACCCGCGCGCCCTCCGGCCGCCGCGGTCGCGCCGGCACCGCCAGCTCCGGCGCCGCGAGCAGCGTGCCCACCCGCTTCGCCGCCGCGCTCGACTTCTCCACGTCGTGGCTGTAATAGTGCAGCGCCTGCATCGGCCCGGCCAGCCCAATCCCGAGGATCGCGAACGGCAGGAGCTCGATCGCCTCGAGGTGCCCGGCCGAGACCAGCGCCGTGCCACCGACCAGCACCGTGAGCAGGACGGTGACCGGGCTGAACGCCACCTCCACCGCGGCGCTGGTCCGGTAGACCTTCGAGATCCAGGCGAGGAAGAACTCCGCGAAGTCGTCGGCGGCCTTCGCGTACTGCCGGTGCGCGCGCCCCGCCTGCCCGAACATCTTCACCACGGCGATGCCCTCGACGAACTCGACGACCCGCCTGCTGATGCGCTGCTGCGCGTCGTCGAAGGCCGCGGACTGACCCTCCATGGCCACCGCCGCCCGCACGAACAGAGCGGCTCCGACCGCGATCGGGACCAGCAGGACCAGCGCCATCCGCCAGTCCACCCAGAACAGGTAGGCCAGCGTCACCAGCGGCGTGATCACGCTGGCGGTGAGGTTCAGCAGCGCGTGCGCCACGAGGTGGTGCATCGTGTCCACGTCGTGCTGCACCGCCTTGCTGATCCCACCCGCACCTCGGTCGGTGAACCAGCCGAGCGGCACCCGCCCGAGCCGATCGACGAGGCGCCGCCGCACCGACAGCTGGAAGTCCAGGTCGGCGTGGTGGGCGAGCGCTCCCGCCAGGGCCGTCAGCACCACCCACCCGATCAACGCGCCCGCCGCGACCGCGGCGACCGCCCAGGCGCGGGCGGCGTCGACGGGGCCGGCGACCAGCAGCACCCCGGCCAGCTCGGCGACCGCGACGAAGGGAACCACGGCGACCACCGCGGCGGCGGCCTGCAGGCCGACTGCCGTGGCCAGCCGCGCCCGGACCGGACGCACCAGGTCCCCCAGGCCCAAGGCATCTGCCTGCTCCGTCATCGATCCCCCACCGTAGTTTCGCTACTCGACGTATCGCTACCAAAGGTAGCGTAAATCGCCGCGTCCGGTGTCCGCCGCACACCGGGATGGACGAACGTGAAGACGGCCAGACCCGCCAGCAGCACCGTGCCGAGGAGGTAGGGGACGGCGGGGGCGATCTCGTACAGGCCGGTGCCCAGCAGCGGGCCGAGCACGAACGTGATCGCGTTGCTGGTGCCGACCAGCCCGGCCACCGCACCCTGCTCCTCCCGCGTGGCGAGCAGCGTCGGCGCAGCCATGATCCCGGGCAGCCCGAACCCGAGGCCTGCGCCGAGCACGGCCATCGCGACGCCCAGCAGCAGCCCGTCGGCGGTGACGGTGACCAGGACCATGCCGGCGGTCATCACGACGGCACCCACCCGCATGAGGCGCAGCGGTGTCCAGCCCAGCCGCGGCACGGCGACGGCCTGGACGAGGATGAGCGCGCTCGCCCCGGCCAGGATGACGAAGCCGGTCGCCTGCCCGGTCTGCTGCGTGGCGAGCTGCAGCCGGTCCTGCACGAGGAAGCCGATCGTCATCAGCACGATGCCGAAGGCGAGGTACATGCCGAACCCGGTGGCCAGGAAGGGCCACATGCGGGCGTCGAGCGGACTGACCTGCACCGTCACCGGGCGGACCCGGTTGGCCTGCGGCCTCGGCAGGCCGAGCGCCACCAGCACGGCGATCCCGGCGATGATCGCCGGCGCCACGTACAGCGGGGTCAGCAGGCCGGTGGCGCTCAGCACCCCACCCAGCGCGGGCCCGACGGCCATGCCGAGGCCCATCGCCGCACCGATCATGGACATGCCCCGCACCCGCTCGGCCGTCCCGGAGGTCATGTCGGCGACGTAGGACTGGGCGGTGACCGGCGTCGCCGCCCAGGCCAGGCCGAACACGACGCCACGGCTGATCAGGATCGCCGTGAACAGCAGGGGCCCGGTGAGCACGCCCGCCAGCCCGGCCTGGGCGACGACGGCGAACGCCAGCAGCCCGGCCATCGCGCCGGCGAGCGAGACCAGCAGGACCGGCCGGTGGCCCCACGACGTGCTGCGGCGGCTCCAGAACGAGCTGGCCAGCACGACGCCGGACGCGCCGACCGTCCACACGATCCCGAGCGCCAGCTCGCTGAACCCGAGCTCGCGGGCCAGCGGCGGGAGGATCGGGTTCACCATCTGCTGCCCGGTCATCAGGCCGAACACCGCCAGGCAGACGAGCAGGATCGGTCTGTTGCGCATCGCCGCGCTCACTGCGCCAGCGCGCGCCGCACGGCGCCACCCAGCTCGGCGATCTGCCGCTGCGACACCTCGGCGGACACGATCGCCTGCGACCCGTGGAAGGTGCCGGCCCACTGGTGCAGCTCGACCGACACGCCCGCCTGGAGCAGGCGCAGCGCAAAGAGGATGTCCTCGTCGCGGTTGGGGCAGAACTCGGCGGTGGCGATGTAGGCGGGCGGCAGGCCGGACAGGTCCTCGGCCCTGGCCGGGGCGGCGTACGGCGAGGCGGGCGCGTCCCCCAGGTAGTGCCCCCACGCCGCGGCGAGCCGCTCGCGGTCCCACCAGGGGGTGTCGGTGAAGTTGCGCGCCGACCAGGTCTCCATCCGGTCGTCGAGGCCGGGCTGGTTGAGCAGCTGGAAGCGGATGGGCGGCCCCTGCTGGTCGCGCGCCCGCAACGCCACCCCCGCCGCGAGGCCCCCACCCGCGCTGTGGCCGCCGACCGCGATCCGGTTCGGGTCGATCCCGAGCTCGGCCGCGTGCTCGGCGGTCCAGGTCAGCACGGCGTAGGCGTCGTCGAAGGCGGCCGGGAACGGGTGCTCGGGAGCGAGGCGGTAGCCCACCGAGATCACCACGGCGCCGGAGCCGTCGGCGAGCCGGGTCGCCCACGGGTGCTCGGTGTCCAGGTCACCCACGACCCAGCCGCCACCGTGCAGCCAGATGATCGCGCCCTGCGCCCGGTGCGGGCGGTAGATCCGCACCGGGACCCCCGGCTCGCCCGGCACCGTGCGGTCCTCGACGTCCATGCCCCGGGTGTCCGGTACCGGCGCGGCGGCGGCGATCTCGGCGAACATCCTGCGCGCGCCCACCGGGTCGGTCGGGTCGAGCCGCGGGAGCAGCGGGATGAATGCTTCGACCTCGGGATCCATGCCGTCCATCGTCACGGTCGCCGGCTCGGCGATCATCCGCCGACCGCCGCACGTTCGGACCCGATCGCGCACCGATCGGCGCCTATGCTCGGCCCCGTGGAAGCACTGGTCGCGCGGCTGTCGAGCCTGGACCCGCACGCCGAAGGCGCCCTCCGCATCGTGATGGTCTACGACACGCTGATGCGCAGGCGGGTCGATCTGCCCGCGCTCGCCAGGGCCTCGGCCGGCCTGGCCGAGTGCGTGGCCGGGATCCGGCTGCACGGCACGGGGCGGACGATCCGCATCTCGCCCGGCGGTGGGCACGCGCCCGAGCCGGCGCGACCGGCGTCCACCACGAGCCCGATCACCCTCGACGAGGAGGAGATCGGCACGGTGTGGCTGGAGCGCCCCGGCCCGCCCGGTCCGCTCGACGACGTGGTGCTGGACCGGCTCGCCATCGCCGCCGCTGCTGTCGTCGAGCGGTACGGCCCGGCCCGCACCACCATGGCCGACCCGGCCCTCGTCGAGCTGGTGATCAGCTCGGACAGCGACGAGGCCGCGAGGAGCCGGGCGCTGCGGCTGCTGGGTTTCACCGCGGACCTGCCGGTCCACGTCGTCGCCGTGCGGTCGGAGCTACCGCTCGACCGGATCGGCGCGCTGATCTGCCCGGCCCGCCCGGTGAAGGCCGCACCGCTCGCCGACGTGGGCGTCGTCCTGGCCACCACCGTCGACCGGACCCGGTTCCCCACGGGCGTCCGAGCCGGGATCGGCGGCGCCGACAGCCCGGACCGTTCCTGGCGCGAGGCCCGCACCGCATTGCGCTTCACGACGTCCCGCCAGCCCGTCGTCCACCACGGCGAGCTGGGGGCGCTGGCGCTGCTCGCCCGGATCCCGGAGGACGACGTGCGGGACAACCCGGACGTGGCCGCGATCGCCCGGCTCGCCCCGGACGACCTGGCCACCCTGGACGCCTACTGCGCCACCGGCTCCCACCGCCGCGCCGCCGAGCTGCTCCACCTGCACCACAGCAGCGTCACGCGCCGGCTCGAGCAGCTCGGGAAGGCGATGGGCGTCGAGCTCACCGAGCCGACCGGGCTGACCAGGGCCAGGGTCGCCCTCATCACCTGGCGGCTGCTCACCTGCGCGCGAGGAGATGGAACACCCGGCTGAGCCGCCGGTACGGGTCGCGGCGGCTCGCCTCGAGCTCCACCTCCGCGATCCGGGCCAGCTCAGCGTCGTCGGCGTCGAGGGTCATCCAGTCGCTGAACAGCCAGACGCCGTACCACGCCAGCGGCGTGACGCCGTGGTCGGCGAGCAGCCGGGAGAGGCCGTCGACGGTGTCGGCGCGCGTTTCCAGCCCGAGCACACCGCGCTCGCCGTGGGCCTCGAAGGCCGCCAGCGCGTCCTGCCACCGGTGCTCGAGAGCGGGTCGAACGGCGAGCGTGTCCGCGTTGAGCGCGAGGATCGACACCAGACCGTCCCGGGCCGCGCAGGCGCTCAGCGCCTCGACCATCGGCGCCGGATCGTCCAGGTACATCAGCACGCCGTGGCACAGCACCGCGTCGAACCTCCGGCCGCCGGTGACCGAATGCGCGTCCTCACCGCGGCCGTGCACCAGCCGGACCCGGTCCCGGACGTCCTGCGGCTCCGCGGCCAGGCGCTCCTCGGCCGCCGAGAGCATCGCCTCCGACGAGTCGAGGAGGACCACCTCGTAGCCGAGGCGAGCCAGCGGGAACGACTGGTGCCCGGCCCCTCCGCCCACGTCGAGCACGGCCGCCGGTGGCGGGGGCAGGTGCGCCACCAGGTGCTGGTGCAGCACGTACGTCCGGACCCGTCCCTTCACGGTCGCGTACGCGCCCTTGACGAACGGATCCGCGAGGGTTGCCCATGCATCGTCGGTCACGGCGGCATCCCGGGAGTTCAGGAAAGCCACATTCAGGGCTTTGCAGGCCAGGAAGGTGGCTTTCCGGGCCCCGGCAGCGGACGGGAGGCTGCCAGCGCACGGAGCAGCGTCGCGCTGTCCTCGTCGGCGGGGAGGAAGGTCTCGAGGGCGAGGTCGGACGCGCCGACGTCCAGCGGGGCGCCGAGCGTGGCGATCACGGTGCGCAGCCCGACCACGCCGAGCCGGGTCTTGAGCTCGAAGCCGGCCATCACGCCGTCACCGGTCCACCGTGGCGGCTCACCGGGGGCGGCGGCGAGGTGCCCCTCGGCCTCGAGCACGAGGTCGAGGAGCACGTCGTCGGCGTCCTCGCCTGCCTTCCGGCGCAACCGGTCGATCAGGGAGCGGCTGCACGCGGGGGTGGCGGTGGAGATCCGCGGCAGGCCCTCGGGATGCGTGGACAGCCGCAGCATGTTGACCGGCGGCGTCAGCAGCCCGGAGTCGACGCCGTCCCACAGCACGTCGGCGGCGGCGTTGGCGGCCACGAGGTCCCAGCGGGCGTCGACCACGATCGCCGGGTTCGGGTCGTGGGCCGCGAGCAGCTCGTCGAGCGCCTGCCGCAGGGGGCGCATCGCCCGGTCCCGGGGGCCGACCGCGCCCTGCGGGGGCGCGTAGCCGCCCGCGAGCAGCAGGCGGTCGCGCTCACCCAGGGGCAGGGCCAGTGCGTCGGCGAGGTGCACGAGCAGCTGCCGGCTGGGACGCGCCCGTCCGTTCTCCACGAAGCTGAGGTGCTTGGTGGAGACGCCGGTCGCGGTGGCGAGCTCGAGCTGGCTCATGCCGCGGCGCTGCCGCCAGAACCGCAGCACCTCGCCCGCGCCGCCTCCCATGGCTGCCAGCGTAGGGCTGCTGCACCCACGAGGTAATGGGCAGGAGCACCTGCGACGGGCGACAGTCTCGGCATGCGCAGCTACCGGCTCGACTCGGGCGCCGGCCTCGGCGGCCTCCGGCTCGACGTCTCCGAACTCCCCGTTCCCGGGCCCGGCGAGGTCCTCGTCGAGGTGCGGGCGGCGTCGCTCAGCTACCGCGAGGCGATGATCCTGGAAGGCCGGTACGTGCTCCCGGTGCGGGACGGTGGGATCCCGCTCGCCGAGGGCGTCGGCGTCGTCTCCGCGACCGGACCGGACGTCGCCGGGCCCCCGGTCGGGGCGCGGGTCGTCGTCGCGGCGTTCCCGCGCTGGCAGGACGGGCCGTTCTCCCTCGACGTCATCGACCAGATCGGTGGCTCGCTCGACGGGATGCTCGCCGAGCACGTCGTGCTGCCCGCCGCCGCGCTCGTCGAGATCCCGGACGACGACCTCACCGACGCGGAGGCGGCAACGTTGCCGGTCGCCGGCCTCACCGCGTGGAACGCGCTCACCGGCGGACGCGGGATACGGCCGGGGGACACCGTGCTGACCCTCGGGACGGGCGGGGTGTCGCTGTTCGCGGTCCAGCTGGCCACCGCCATGGGTGCGCGGGTGATCGCCACGACCGGGAACGAGGCGCGGGTGGGCCTGCTGCGCGAGCTCGGGGCGGACGTGGTGCTGAACTACCGGGACACGCCGGACTGGCCGGGCGCGGTCCGGGCGGCCACCGGCGGGCGCGGGGCCGACCTCGTCGTCGAGGTGGCCGGAAACCTGGAGTCCTCGCTCGCCGCGGTCGCGCTCGGCGGGGAGATCGCCGTGGTCGGGTTCGTCGGTGGACGCCCGCCCGCGTCCCTCGACCCGTATGCGGTCTTCACTGCGGGCGCGACACTCCGGCCGGTCGCCGTCGGCAGCCGCGCGCAGCTCGCCGCGCTCGTGGCGGCCGTGAGCACCCACCGGATCCGGCCGGTCCTCGGCCGGGTCTTCCCCTTCGACGACGCACCCGCGGCCTTCCGCCACTACCTCGGCGGCACCGCCATCGGGAAGGTCGTCATCACCCTGGAACCGACGCACGACAACGGAGGGAAGTAGCCATGGCAGCACGCATCGGGAACGCGACCTGGAACGGCGACCTGAGCGAGGGCAGCGGCCGCCTGGTCGTCGGCCCGAACAGGTGGGAGGCCGACTACAGCTTCCGCTCCCGCTTCACCGACGACGCCGCCGCGAGCACGAACCCCGAGGAGCTCCTCGCCGCCGCACACGCCGGCTGCTTCTCGATGGCGCTGACGTACGTCCTCACGCAGGCCGGCAGCGTTCCCCGCAGCATCGCCACGAGCGCCCGGGTGCGCCTGCGCCCCGTCGACGGGGTGCCGACCATCGACCTCGTCGAGCTCGACACGACGGTCGACGTGGACGGCGTGGACGAAGCCGCCCTCCAGAAGCACGCCGAGGCGGCCGAGGCGAGCTGCGCGGTCTCCCGAGCGCTGGCCGGGGTGGCGGAGATCCGGGTGACGGCGCACCCGGCGCGCTGACGCCAGCGAATCCTGCGCAGCAGGACGTCTCGATGAGGCCGCTTTCGCTGCAGCGTCGGTATCGACGGCATCGACCCGGTCCGGGCGCTCATCGGATCGGCCCGATCTGCCCGCGATACGACCCGTTCGACCGATAGCCAGGATTGCGGCTCTGGCGTGGCTCGGCCGTTCACGAACGCGCGGCAGCCAATCGTTTCAGGTACCCGGTTTCCGTATCCGGGCAGTCAGCAGCGGACCCTGCCACGAGTCGGTTTTTCCTTCACCCTTTGGCGAGCTTCTCCTCGGCCCTGGCCACCCCCGCGATCACCTGGCGTTCGGCGTGATCCAGGTAGCGAGTCAGCTCCACCTTGGCGGCGGCAGCCCGGCCACCTGCGATCAGCTCCGCGATCGATTTGTTCCAGGCGAGGTACGGCTCGTGCATGGCTCGTGCATCGTCCGCGAGCAGGAACGCCAGCCTCAGTTCCGCGAACAGCCGGGTGAACAGGCGGTCCAGCCGAACGCTACGGCATGGTTCAACCAGTGCTTTGTGCAGGTCGAGGTTGGCCGTGCCCACGTCCCGCCAGTCGCCCGCGGCCGCCGCGGTGTCCGCCGCCGCAACGATTTCGAGCAGCTTGGCCGCAGCGGCGGGATCCCGGGTCAGCGGGTCAACGCCTATGGGCTCCAGGACGTGGCGTGTCCGGAAGATGTCCGAGACATCGGCCACGGTCACGATGCGCACGAATACGCCCCGGAAGGGCTCGCGGACGACGAAGCCTTCGTGAATGAGGACGCGGAAGGCCTCTCGAACGGTATTGCGGGAAATCCCGAGCGCCGTGGCGAGTTGATCCTCCCGGAGCTGACGTCCGGGTTCCAGCAGGCCATCTGCGATACGCTTCGTCAGTATCGACGCCGCTTGGTCCGCCATACTCGGGTAGTGCGCCACGGACAGATCACCTAGATCATTCGGCTTACCGTCCAGATCCGCCATCCCGCTCTCCGTGCCCATAGGAATTTGTGATCCGCCTGTCCAGCCCATGCCGCCGCGGCGCGGACCAGCACCACCACGATCACGAACGGTAGAGCACCGACTACTACCCCATCCAGGGGTGGAGCCAGATCCCGATGTCGACACGCCCAACCCCTGTCACGGGTGGGGCCAAGATCGATGACACTGCGGCGGCACGACCACGACGCGTTCACGATCAGGCGGCGCGGGAGCTTCTCCGGGCGGCCACCCCTATCGACTTGCGGCTGCAGTCGGCACCGAACCGCTGGTCGAGCCGGTGGGCGCGGCAGGGATCGAACCTGCGACCGCTCGGGTGTAAACCGAGTGCTCTCCCGCTGAGCTACGCGCCCGGTCCCCGGCTGCCGGAAGCGGCCGGGCGATCTCGGGTCAGGCCACCGAGGCCAGTGCCTTCTTCCACCCGTCCTGGTCGCGAGGTTCGCCAGGGGCGTTCACCTCGGCGAACCGCACGATGCCGTCCCGGTCCACCAGGAACGTCCCGCGCACGGCCATGCCGCGGTCCGCGTTGAACACGCCGTAGGTCTTCGCCACCTCGCCGTGCGGCCAGAAGTCCGACAGCAGGGGGAACTGGTAGCTCTCCTGGTTCGCCCACGCCTTGAGGGCGAACACGTGGTCGACGGACACGCCGAGCACCTGGACATCGTCGTTCTGGAAGCTGCCGATGTCGTCGCGGACCGCGCACAGCTCGCCGGTGCAGGTTCCCGAGAACGCGAACGGGTAGAAGACCACGAGCACGTTGCGGCTGCCGCGGAACGACGAGAGCGTGACTTCCTGGTTGTTCTGGTCCTTGAGGGTGAAGTCGGGTGCCTCGGTGCCGACCTCGGGGGCCATGGGCGGGTCTCCTCGCTGCGAGCGGTGCGTTCCGCGGGGAGCCTAGTCGGCCGAGGTCGCCTGCGGTGCGGATGGGAGGCATGGATGGGGACAGCCGAGTGGTTCATCACACGGTCCGAGCGCGGCAACCCGGCGTACCGGCAGCCGGACTGGTGCGACGGCAACGACGTCCGGCCGCTCGTGCACGGCAGCGCCTACTTCGGCCGCCTCGTGGCCGAGGTGCGGGCGCTGCGCCCCGGTGACCACCTGTTCTTCACCGACTGGCGCGGCGATGCCGGCGAGCTGCTCTGCCCGGACGGGCCGACGGTCGGCGAGCTGTTCTGCGACGCCGCGCGCCGCGGGGTGCTCGTGAAGGGCCTGGTGTGGCGCTCGCACGCCGACCGGCTGTCCTACAGCGGAACGGAGAACCGGCTCCTCGGTGAGGAGGTGCGCGCGGCCGGTGGCGAGGTCCTGCTCGACGAACGGGTGCGCTGGGCTGGTTCCCACCACCAGAAGCTGGTCGTGCTGCGCCACCCGGACTCGCCCGGCCGGGACGTGGCGTTCGCGGGCGGCATCGACCTGTGCCTCTCCCGCCGCGACGACCGGACCCACCGCGGCGACCCACAGGCCGCGCCACTGGCCGCCGCGTACGGCGAGCGCCCGCCGTGGCACGACGTGCAGCTCGAGGTGCGCGGCCCGGCCGTCGGCCTGCTCGACGCCGTGTTCCGGGAGCGTTGGGAGGACCCGCACTCCGTCGACATCCACAACCCGCTCGCGTGGCTGCGCGACCGGCTCACGGCCACCGACATGCGTGCCGACCCGCTGCCCGACCAGCCGCCCGATCCCCCGCCCGCCGGGCGTGCGACGGTCCAGGTGCTGCGCACCTACCCCGCGCTCCGGCCCGGCTACCCGTTCGCCCCGCACGGGGAGCGATCCGTGGCACGGGGCTACGGGAAGGTCCTGCGCCGCGCGCAGCGGCTCGTCTACCTCGAGGACCAGTACATGTGGTCGCCGCACATCGCACGGCTGCTCGCCGAGGCGCTGCGGCGCAACCCCCGGCTGCACCTCATGGTGGTCGTGCCCCGCCACCCCGACGTCGACGGCCGGCTCGCGCTGCCACCCAACAAGGTGGGCCGGGTGCAGGCCATGGAGGTGTGCGTGCGGGCCGCCCCGGACCGGGTGCACGTGTACGACCTGGAGAACCACGAGGGCACCCCGATCTACGTCCACGCGAAGGTCGCCGTCGTCGACGACACCTGGGCCTGCGCCGGCAGCGCCAACCTCAACCGGCGTTCCTGGAGCCACGACAGCGAGCTGTCCGTCGCCGTGCTCGACGACGAACGTGACAAGCGCGAGCCGCCCGACCCGGGCGGGCTGGGCGACGGCGCCCGCCGCTTCGCCCGTGACCTGCGGCTCATCCTGCTGCGCGAGCACCTCGACCGCAGGCCCGGCGAGCACGCCGACCTGCTCGACCCGGACGACGCCGTTCGCGCCGTGGACGCGGCGGCCGATGCGCTCGACGCGTGGCACGACGGTGGCCGGGTCGGACCGCGCCCTCCCGGGCGGTTGCGTCACCACCGGCCGGAACGGATGCGCAAGCGCACCCGGCTGTGGGCCGTTCCGGCGTACCGGCTCGTCTACGACCCGGACGGGCGCCCATGGCGGGATCGCCTGCGAGGCCGCTGGTGAACGCGGTCAGCTCAGCCTCGTCCGTTCGCTCAGCGCCGGGACTTGGCCGCCTTCGGCGACACCAGCCGGGAGCCGACCCAGCCCTCGCTGACGGTGATGTTGGAGGTCTGCGACAGCCCGGCCGTGGGCGCGGCCTCGGCTATGTCGCTCGGCTCGACGTGCCCGGGGCGCCCCGTCTTCGGGGTGAGCACCCAGATCACGCCGTTCTCGGCGAGCGGACCGATGGCGTTGATCAACGCGTCGACGAGGTCCCCGTCGCCGTCGCGCCACCACAGCAGGACCAGGTCGATGACATCGTCGGCGTCCTCGTCGAGCAGATCGTCCCCTGCTCTCTCCTCGACGGCATCGCGCACCGCCTCGTCGACGTCGCTGTCCCAGCCGAGTTCCTGGACAACCATGCCCGGCTCGACGCCGAGCTTGCCCGCGATGTCGGACGTACGTCCGGCATCATCCGCGGCGACCACGCGTGTACCCCTTTGCCTCGTGCACTGCTCGTTGCCGGTGCCTCGTCCCCCGACCCCGGCCTCGTTGGTTGCGGAATCCGAACACGACGACTGTCCGGCGCGCAACCACTCGTTACGAGATCGAGCGCCGAGGGGCACGATAGGGGACGACAACAACACGGACCGACTCAGATAGAGCAAGGCAGGGAGATCCCTTGACCGGCCAGAACACCGACGGCAGTGCCCGGACCTCCGGGACGGGGCCGCGGCGCGTGCACGTCATCCGCGACGGGCTCGCCGCCCACCTGCCGGACATCGACCCGGAGGAGACGGCCGAATGGCTCGACTCCTTCGACGCGGTACTCGACGCAGCCGGGCAGCAGCGCGCCCGCTACGTGATGCTCCGGCTGCTGCAGCGGGCCCGGGAGCGTCACGTCGGCGTCCCGTCGCTGACCAGCACCGACTACGTCAACACCATCCCGACCGACCGGGAGCCGTGGTTCCCCGGCGACGAGGAGACCGAGCGGGCCTACCGCCGGTGGATCCGCTGGAACGCGGCCATGACGGTGCACCGCGCGCAGCGGCCCGGCATCAGCGTCGGCGGGCACATCTCGTCGTACGCGTCGTCGGCCACGCTCTACGAGGTCGGGTTCAACCACTTCTTCCGGGGCAAGGATCACCCGGGTGGGGGTGACCAGGTCTACATCCAGGGCCACGCCTCCCCCGGCATCTACGCCCGCGCGTACCTCGAGGGGCGCCTGTCCGAGGACCGGCTCGACGGTTTCCGCCAGGAGCTCTCGCACGGCGGGCCGGGCCATGGCCTGCCGTCGTACCCGCACCCGCGGCTGATGCCCGACTTCTGGGAGTTCCCCACCGTCTCCATGGGGCTCGGCCCGATGAACGCGATCATGCAGGCGCGGTTCAACCGCTACTTGCACCACCGCGGCATCAAGGACACCTCGCAGCAGCACGTGTGGGCGTTCCTCGGCGACGGCGAGATGGACGAGCCGGAGTCGCGCGGCCTGATCCACGTGCCTGCCACCGAGGGGCTGGACAACCTCACGTTCGTCATCAACTGCAACCTGCAGCGGCTCGACGGCCCGGTCCGCGGCAACGGCAAGATCATCCAGGAGCTGGAGGCGTTCTTCCGCGGAGCCGGGTGGAACGTCATCAAGGTGATCTGGGGCCGCGAGTGGGACGCCCTGCTGCACGCCGACCGCGACGGCGCGCTGGTCAACCTGATGAACCAGACGCCCGACGGTGACTACCAGACCTACAAGGCCAACGACGGCGGGTACGTGCGCGACCACTTCTTCGGGCGCGACCCGCGCACGAAGGCGCTCGTCGAGCCGATGTCCGACGCCGAGATCTGGAACCTCAAGCGCGGCGGGCACGACTACCGCAAGGTCTACGCCGCCTACGCCGCTGCGCTGGAGCACCACGGCCAGCCGACGGTGATCCTCGCCAAGACCATCAAGGGCTACGGCGTGGGCCCGAGCTTCGCCGGGCGCAACGCCACCCACCAGATGAAGAAGCTGTCGCTCAAGGACCTCAAGCAGTTCCGCGACGAGCAGCGGATCCCGATCTCGGACGGGGCGCTCGAGGCGGACCCCTACCTGCCGCCGTACTACCACCCGGGCGACGACGACCCGGCGATCCAGTACCTGCGGGAGCGCAGGCGCTCGCTCGGCGGGCCGGTGCCGTCCCGGCGCGCGTCGGCCAAGCCGCTCGTCCTGCCCGGCGACAAGGTCTACGAGACGATCCGCAAGGGCTCGGGCAAGCAGGAGGTCGCCACCACGATGGCCTTCGTCCGGCTGCTGCGCGAGCTGGTGAAGGACAAGGAGATCGGCGGCCGGTTCGTGCCGATCATCCCGGACGAGGCGCGCACGTTCGGGATGGACTCGATGTTCCCGACCCAGAAGATCTACAACCCGAACGGGCAGCAGTACACGTCCGTGGACGCGTCGCTCATGCTCGCCTACCGCGAGAGCGAACAGGGCCAGCTGCTGCACGAGGGGATCAACGAGGCCGGCTCGGTCGGTTCGTTCACGGCGGCGGGCACCTCGTACGCCACGCACGGCGAGCCGATGATCCCGGTCTACGTCTTCTACTCGATGTTCGGGTTCCAGCGCACCGGCGACTCGATCTGGGCCGCGGCCGACCAGATGGCCCGTGGGTTCCTCGTCGGCGCCACCGCGGGCCGCACCACGCTCACCGGCGAGGGCCTGCAGCACAACGACGGGCACTCGCTGCTGCTGGCGGCCACCAACCCGGCCGTCGTGTCCTACGACCCGGCGTTCTCCTTCGAGGTGGCGCACATCGTCAAGGACGGGCTGCGGCGCATGGTCGGGGAGGACGCGGAGAACGTCATCTACTACCTGACGGTCTACAACGAGCCCTACGTCCAGCCGGCCGAGCCCGAGGACCTCGACGTCGACGGGCTGCTCCGGGGCCTCTACCGCTATGCGGTCAGCCCGCGCGAGGAGGGGCCGCAGGTGCGCCTGCTCGCGTCCGGGGTCTCGCTGCCGTGGGCCTTGCAGGCCCGCGACATGCTGGCCGAGCAGTGGGGCGTGGGCGCCGAGGTCTGGTCCGTGACGTCGTGGGGCGAGCTGCGCCGCGACGGGGTCGAGTGCGAGCAGCACAACCTGGTGCACCCGGAGGCCGAGCCGCGCGTCCCGTACATCAGCCGGGCGCTCGCCGGGGACACCCCGGTGATCGCCACGTCGGACTGGATGCGCGCGCTGCCCGACCTGGTGCGCCAGTGGGTGCCCGCGCCGTTCACCAGCCTCGGCACCGACGGGTTCGGTCTCTCCGACACCCGGCCGGCCGTGCGCAGGCACTTCAACGTCGACGCCGAGTCGATCACGGTGGCGGCGCTGGAGTCGCTCGCAGCACGGGGCGAGTTCGATCGCGGAGCGGTGGCCGAGGCGGCCGCGAAGTACCGGATCGACGACCCCCAGGCGGCCGGACCGCAGACGAGCGACAGCGGCGTGGCCTGATCGATAGCACATCACCAGCAGCGAGAGCCGTGTTCCCCACCTTTCGAGGGCGGGAATGCGGCTCTCGCTCGTGAAAGAGCCGGAAAATCACTGGTCATTGACTCTCGGCAGCGAGGCCCGAACACGATACGCTCCGGCGCGACGCCGCCAGCGAGTGATCGCGAACGGCGTCCCGACCGGGGCGCGCAGCGTTGAGCGCCAGGCGGCGCGAGGCCGGGGGCAGTGCCCCGGCACAGGTACGAGGAGAGCAGGAATGGCAGAGGGCACCGTCAAGTGGTTCAACAGCGAGAAGGGCTACGGCTTCCTCGCTCCTGACGGTGGTGGCGCGGACGTGTTCGTGCACTACTCGGCGATCCAGACAAACGGATACAAGAGCCTCGACGAGGGTCAGCGCGTGTCGTTCGACATCGAGCAGGGTCAGAAGGGTCCGCAGGCCACCAAGGTCACTCCGCTCGGCTGACCGCCGATCTCCACAGCTTCCGGCGCAAGGTCGCCGGATCGTCCTTTCACCTCCGCGGGCGTGCAACACCCCGGAGGCGCGTTCGGGGCCGCCGTCGGAGCGGCCCCCTGATCACTCGCCACAGTACGGCCCCGGTGGTCGAGCGGGGACGGCGCCCGGCGTCGGCTCGTTCCGGGTCCACCACCGCCGACGCCGCGTCGTGCGATGCTGCCCCGCGTGACCGACGACGGGGCGCGGGCATCCTCCGGGCTGTCCCCGGCCACCTTGCGCAAGCTGGAGCTGGCCGCGGGTGACCTGGCTGCCGCCTGTCTCGCGGCAATGGCGCGGCGCCAGCCGTGGTTCGCGCGCCTGTCGGCGGACCTGCGTGCGGGCGTCCAGCTCGTCACGCAGACCGGCGTGGCCAACTTCGTGGCGTGGATCGGCAAGCGCTGGGCCGAAGGGTCTTCCGGGGTGCCGCAGCTCACGGCCGAGGCGTTCCGGATCGCACCCCGTGATCTCGCGCGCCGGCTGACGCTGTCGCAGACCGTCGACCTCGTCCGCATCGCGACCGAGGTCTTCGAGGAGCAACTGCCGCCGCTCGCGGCCGACGAGGCCGAGCGGCGCACGCTCGTCGAGGGTGTGCTGCGGTTCGGCCGGGAGATCGCGTTCGCCGCCGCCACCGTGTACGCCGGTGAGGCGGAGAGCCGCGGCGCGTGGGACGCGCGGGTCGAGGCGCTCGTGGTCGACGCGGTGGTCCGCGGGCCGGGGGCGGAGTCCGGCAACACCGCGCGGAGCTGGGTCGACGGCCTGGTCTCGCGCGCGTCCGCGCTCGGCTGGGACCCCACCGAGCCGCTGCGCGTGGTGGTGGGCAGCCCGGCCCCGGAGGCGCACGAGGAGCTGCTGTCCGAGCTGCGCCGCGAGGCCGACAGCTCCGGCCAGTCCGTGCTGGTCGGCGTGCAGGGCAACCGCCTGGTCGTGCTGCTGTCGGAGCCACCGGGCCTGGACACCGGCGGTGACATCGGCACGGTCGTCGAGGCGTTCGGCGCCGGTCCCGTCGTCGTGGGACCGCGTGCGGCCGACCTGCCCGGCGCGCACGCGAGCGCCCGCGACGCCCTCGCGGGCCTGCGGGCGGCCCCGGCCCGGCCGGATGCGCCGCGCCCGGTCGCCGCCGACGACCTGCTGCCCGAGCGCGCGCTCGCCGGTGACCCCGTCGCCCACCGCAGGCTCGTCGCCACGGCCGTCGAACCCCTGTCGGCGGCGGGAGGCGAGCTGCTGACCACCCTGGAAGCCTTCCTGGAGAGCGGGAGCGCCCTCGAAGCGTGTGCCCGCGCGCTCTTCGTCCATCCCAATACCGTGAGGTACCGGCTACGGCGCGTGACCGAGCTCACGGGTCTCCGCCCCGCCGACCCGCGCGACGCACTGGTGCTGCGCTTCGGTGTTCTCGCCGCCCGGCTCGGCCCACTGGACGGCTCCTGACCTGGGTCGATCCCACAATCGGATGGGCACCGCGGCCACCCGTACTCGGATCATCCGGGGGCGTCGTTGGAGGAAACCTCCAAAGGCCGTCCACCGAGTTCGTGGGGCCGAGGCCTTCCCGCGCCCACCCCGCTCCGGGTTTCCTACGTAACGTGATTGCCCTGCTCGCACCCGGCCAGGGATCTCAGACCCCGGGCATGCTCGCCCCGTGGCTCGACGACCCCTCGGCCGAGGACACGATCGCCCGATGGTCCGACGCCACCGGTCTCGACCTACGCCGGCTCGGCACCACCGCCGGCGCGGACGAGATCAAGGACACCGCCGTCACGCAGCCGCTCGTGGTCGCCTGCGCGCTGCTGGCCGCGGCTCGCCTCGCCGGCCGCACCGCACTGCCCGCTGCCGCACCCACCGCAGGCCACTCCGTCGGTGAGCTCGCCGCCGCCGCGGTGGCCGACGTGCTCTCCCCCGATGCTGCCGTGTCGCTCGCCGCGGTCCGCGGCCGCGAGATGGCCGCCGCCTGCGCACTCGCGCCAACCGGCATGAGCGCCGTGCTCGGTGGGAAACCCGATGAGGTGCTGGCGAAGCTCGCCGAGCTGGGCCTCGACCCGGCCAATCGCAACGGAGCAGGTCAGGTCGTCGCGGCCGGACCGCAGGCCGCGCTCGCCGAGCTGGCGGCCGCGCCACCCGAGCGCGCCCGCGTGATCCCGCTGCCGGTGGCCGGTGCATTCCACACCCGCTTCATGGAGTCCGCCGAGGACGCGATGCGGGCCCACGCCGAGAAGGTCACCCCGGCCGACCCGGTGCGCCCGGTGCTGTCCAACGCCGACGGCGAGGTCGTCACCGAGGGCGCGGAGGCGCTGCGCAGGCTCGTCGCGCAGGTCACCCGCCCGGTGCGCTGGGACGCCTGCATGGCCCGCCTGCGCGAGCTGGGCGTCACCGCGGTGATCGAGCTCCCGCCCGCCGGCACGCTGGTCGGGCTCGTCAAGCGCGACCTCAAGGGCACGGCGACGCTGGCCCTCAAGACCCCCGACGACCTCGACAAGGCCGTCGACCTCATCACCGAGCACGCGGGAGCCGACACGTGACCCGATCGACCCAGCCCAGGAACGTCCGGCTCCGCACCGCCCCACCTGTCGCGGGCGCGCGGCTCCTCGGTATGGGCAGCACGCAGCCCGAGAACGTCGTCACCAACGACGACCTCGCCCAGCGGATGGACACCAACGACCAGTGGATCCGCGAGCGGGTCGGCATCGAGAGCCGGCGCATCGCGGAGGAGGGCACGCTGCTGGTCGACATGGCGGCCGAGGCGGGCTCCCGGGCGGTGAAGGACTCCGGCCTCGCGCCCAGCGAGATCGACACCGTGATCGTGGCGACCTGCACGATGCCGAACGGCATCCCCAACGCCGCGGCGCAGACCGCCGAGCGGATCGGCATCCCCGCCCCAGGTGCGTTCGACCTCAACGCCGCCTGCGCCGGCTTCGCCTACGCGATCGGCACGGGTGCCGACCTGGTCCGCGCCGGATCGTCGCGGCACGTGCTGGTGATCGGCGCCGAGAAGCTGTCGGACTGGATGGACTGGACCGACCGCTCCACCGCGATCATCTTCGCCGACGGGGCCGGTGCCGTCGTGCTGGGTCCGGCCACCGACGACGATTCGGTCGGCGTCGGGCCCCTCACCTGGGGCAGCGCAGGTGACATGGCCCAGACGATCCACATCATCCCCGAGAAGAACGCCCTGTTCCAGGAGGGCCAGGCCGTCTTCCGCTGGGCCACCACCAAGATCGCGCCCGTGGCGCTGAAGGCGATCGAGCTGGCCGGGCTCACCCCCGCCGACATCGACGTCTTCGTGCCGCACCAGGCCAACCTGCGCATCGTCGACGCCGTCGCGAAGCGGCTGCGCAAGGAAGGCGCGCGCGAGGACATGGTCGTCGCCGACGACATCGTCCACTCCGGGAACACGTCGTCCGCGTCGATCCCGCTCGCCATGGACCACATGCGCGCCGACGGGCGGCTGCGCTCGGGTGACGTCACACTGCTCGCCGGGTTCGGCGCGGGCCTGTCCTTCGCCGCCCAGGTCGTCATCTGTCCATAGGATCCCCCCGCTAGCTAGATCAACCCCCTGCACGCCCCACAGAAGGAGAGAACACCGTGGCCGACAACACCGAGATCCTCAGCGGGCTCGCGGAGATCGTCGAGGAGGTCGCCGGCATCGACACCGCCGAGGTTTCGGCCGAGAAGTCCTTCGTCGACGACCTGGACATCGACTCGCTGTCGATGGTCGAGATCGCCGTGCAGGCCGAGGACAAGTTCGGCGTGAAGATCCCCGACGACCAGCTGGCCGAGCTGAAGACGGTCGGCGACGCCGTCGACTACATCGCGAAGAACCAGTGACCCGCCGCGGCGGGACCGGGAGGCACCATGAGTTCTGAGGTCGACGTGGTCATCACCGGGCTCGGCGCGACGACCCCGCTCGGTGGGGACGTCGCATCGACCTGGGAGGGCATGCTCAGCGGGCGCTCAGGCGTCCGGCGGATCAACGGCGACTACGACTGGATCGATCGCTACGACCTGCCGGTGAAGATCGGGGCGCCGCTCGCCGTCGAGCCCACCGAGGTACTCCCCCGGGTCCAGTCCCGGCGGCTGGACCGGGTGGAACAGCTCGCGATCGTGGCTTCCAAGGAGGCCTGGGCGGACGCCGGGGCCCCCGAGGTGGAGCCCGAGCGGCTCGGCGTGGTGGTCGGGACCGGCATCGGTGGCGTCACCACCCTGCTCGCGCAGGACGACCTGCTCGAGACCCAGGGTCTGCGCAAGATCTCCCCGCTGACCGTGCCGATGCTGATGCCCAACGGGCCCGCCGCGTGGGTGAGCCTCGAGTTCGGTGCGCGCGGTGGCGTGCACGCGCCGGTGTCCGCGTGCGCCACCGGTGCAGAGGCCCTCGCCTGGGCACTCATGCTGATGCGCAACGGCGAGCTGGACGTCGTCATCGCCGGCGGCGCGGAGGCCTGCATCACGCAGCTCACCGTGGCCGGCTTCGTGCAGTCGCGCACGCTCTCCCAGCGCAACGACGAGCCGGAACGCGCCTCCCGGCCGTTCGACACGGGCCGCGACGGGTTCGTGCTCGGCGAGGGCGCCGGGATCATGGTGCTGGAGCGGGCGGAGTTCGCCGCAGCGCGCGGCGCCAACGTGTACGGCAGGCTGGCCGGCGCCGGCCTCACCGCCGACTCCTACCACATCACGGGTCCGGAGCCGGAGGGGATCGGCCAGTCGCGGGCGATCGCGAAGTCCGTGCGCGACGCGGGGCTGGAGCCAGCCGACATCGGCCACGTCAACTGCCACGCCACCTCGACGGTCGCGGGCGACGTGGGTGAGACCAGGGCCGTCCGCAAGGCGCTCGGGGACCACCCGATCCTCACGGCGCCGAAGGGGTCCTTCGGGCACCTCGTCGGGGCGGCGGGCGCGGTCGAGAGCATCATCACGGTCCTCTCGATCAAGGAGGGGATCGTCCCGGCCACGCTCAACCTCGAGAACCTCGACCCCGGCGTCGAGCTCGACGTGGTGGCGGGCGAGCCGCGCAAGGTCGACCTGCAGGCCGCGGTCTGCGACTCGTTCGGCTTCGGCGGGCACAACGCCGCGGTCACCTTTACGAAGGCGTAGTCAACACGCTTCTCGCGCGGAGCTGCCGCCCCCGGTCGTGCCGATCAGGGGCGGCGTTCCGCGCATGGGCAGCGTGGATCGCCAGCAGATGCGCCCGACCCGCAGGTCCGGCGGCGCCTTCTCCACCGCTTGCACGCTGATGAACCGCACGCGCACCAGCAGGCCCTCGTCGGATCCGGCGGCGGGGTCCGGGTCGATGCGCTCCACCCGGATCGAGCCGTCCTGCGTGGTGGAGTAGGCCTCCTGCCACTCCGCCGCGCTCAGCGCCGCGGCCCGCGCGGGCACCACCGTGGCGCGCCACTGCTCGTAGTCGCGCCCGTTGATCGCGTCGTAGTGGAGCTGCAGCTGCGTGCGCACCACCTCACCGGCCGGGTGCTCCGCCGCATCCGGGGACAGCTCCACCTCGCTCGACCCCACCCCCTCGGCGGGCACCTGGGGCGGCCCCGAGCGGTCCCGGGTCGCGAGCGCTGCGGCACCGCCCACGACCACCACCACGGCGAAGGCGATCGCGACCACCGCCGTCGTCGAGCGCGTCACCGGCCCACGCCGCGTGCATCCACCACAGCCCTCCTCCAGGTTGCCCGGTGATCAGTGTGCCGGGCCGCCTGGAACCGGCCGAACACCGGTACCGATCTCCACCGGGATCGGCGCGACGAACCGGGCCGGCGCGGTGCGCGTCGGCCCGGTCAGGCTCCTGACACGGTGGCCCTAGTGCACGCCCTCCATGTGGCGCGAGATCCACGGGCCGAGCGCGAACACGACCAGCCCCACCACGATCACCACGAGACCGTTGACGCCGAAGTAGGCGAACTCGGATTCGACCGAGTAGAACTGGGCGAGCACCCCGGACATCGACGTCCCCAGCCCGACGGAGAAGAAGTACAGCGCCATCATCTGGGCGCGGAACGACTCCGGCGCGAGCTTCGTGGTGACCGACAGCCCGATCGGCGACAGCATCAGCTCCGACACCGCGAACAGCCCGAGGATCACCAGCACGGCGATCGCGGGCGTGCTGCGCCCGGTGCCACCCGCGAAGACCAGGAAGGCCAGGAACGCGACCCCCATCCCGATCACGCCGTAGGAGAACTTGCGCGGCGTGGACGGCGCGGCGCGGCCCAGCCGCGTCCACATCGCCGCGAACACCGGGGACAGGATGATGATCCAGATCGGTTCCAGTGAGCCGATCCACGACGAGGGCGCGGTCCAGCCGCCGATGCTCCAGTTCATCCGCTCGTCGGAGTACACCGCCAGCACCGTGAAGATCTGCTGGAACAGCGACCAGAACGCGGCGTTGGCGATGAAGAGCGGGATGTAGGCGCGCACCTTGGTGCGCTCGCTCGGCGTCACCTTCGGGCTCGAGAGCATCGTGGCGAAGTACGCGATCGACGCGAGGAGCAGCACCACGCTGGTGACGCGGGGCAGCGCGGCGAGCGGCACCACGCCGCTGAACGCCACGACCGCGAGCACCACGACGATCGCGAGGCCGATCCCGATCGCCTTCGGCCGCGCCGTGGCCGGCAGCGGGTTGGGCGGCTGCTTGCCGGCCGTGCCGAGGTTGCGGCGGAACGCCGCGTACTGGACGAGGCCGAGCGCCATGCCGATGGCCGCTGCGCCGAACCCGAAGTGGAAGCCGACCGAGTCCTGCAGCAGCCCGGTGACGAGCGGCCCGATGAACGCCCCGAGGTTGATTCCCAGGTAGAAGAGCGTGAAGCCGCCGTCGGCGCGCGGGTCACCCTTCGCGTAGAGGGTGCCCAGCAGCGACGACGCGTTGGCCTTCAGCGCCCCGCTGCCCAGCGCGACCAGCACGAGCCCGACCGCGACGCCGGATAGCCCTGGCAGCACCGCGAGCGCGATGTGGCCCAGCATCACGACCACGCCGCCGTAGAAGACCATCCGTTCCATGCCGAGCACGCGGTCGGCGAGCCAGCCACCCAGCACGGTGCTGAGGTAGACCGTGCCGCCGTAGGCGCCGACGATGCCGGTCGCGGTGGCCTGCGGCAGGCCGAGACCGCCCTGTTCCAGGCTGTAGTACAGGTAGTAGCCCAGGATCAGGATCATCCCGTAGAACGAGAAGCGCTCCCAGAGCTCCACGCCGAACAGGTTGCTGAGCCCGACCGGATGGCCGAAGACGGTCCGGTCGGGTACGCCGGCCGGCTGGACGGTTTCCGTCACCGCTGCCCTCTTTCCGCTGGAGGAACGGCGAGGGATCGCCCCGCCGCAATCGGAGCGATGCTAGCGCCCGAACGGACGAGCGCATGGCGCGAATGGCGGAGCGCGCAGAATGTCCCGGGAGTCAGCCCACCCGGTGCAGCAGCGTGCCCGCCGCTCCGTCGCCCGCCAGCCGGAACGGCTCGAGCGCGTCGTCCCAGGCCGAGCCGAGCAGCTCGTGCACGCGCCCCGCGAGCCGGCTCGCCGGCACTTCCTCGAGCAGGCTGCGCAGCCGGTCCTCGCCCACCACGATGTCGCCGTTGGCGCTGGTCCGCCCGCTCCACAGCCCGAGCGTGGGTACGTGGCAGAACCGCTCCCCGTCGACCCCCGGGCTGGGTTCCTCGGTCACCTCGAACCGCAACATCGGCCACGCCCGCAACGCGCCGGCCAGGGCCCCGCCGCTGCCCGCAGGCCCGGTCCAGCTGCACTCGGCCCGCAGCTGCCCCGGAGCGGCAGGCTGTGGAGACCAGTGCAGCGAGACCTTGGTGCCGAGCACGCCGGAGATCGCCCACTCGACGTGCGGGCAGACCGCAGTTGGCGACGAGTGGACGAAGACCACGCCGCGTGCGTTCACTGCAGACCTCCAACGTCGACGAGGAACGTCTTCCCCTACGCCCTCGCACGCGGCCGGTCCGCTGATCTCGGTTGTGTGATCAGTCTGCCCGGTCGCCCCCGACACGTCCAAATACGCCCCCCAACCCGGGCGTGTCGTGCTCTCCGATCACCAGTCCGGCAGGCCGGCGCCGTCGAGGTAGCTGTTGTCCTCCACGACCGCCCGTCGCGACACCCGCAGCGGGGCCTCCTCGGCGTCGCGCCGGAAACGGTTGCCGCTGATCCGCACGTCGGAGGGGGCGCCCGGCTCGTCCTCGCGGAGCGTGTAGCGGCCGCCGCCGAGCACGTTGCCGCGGATCACGATCGGGCCCTCGCCCCGTTCCGCCGTCCGGTCGGGGTCGAGCAGCACGGCACTGCCGCGCCCGGGCCCGATCCCCACGTCGACCTTGTTGTCCTCCACGAGCACGTCCCGGCCGCTGCCCCGGACCACGAGGGCGGAGGCCTCCCGGCCGGGCGGCGTGGCGAAGTCGTGCACGGTGCTGTTGCGCAGCCGCGAGGCCTCGCCGAGCCGTGCACCGTCACCGGTCACCCCGGTGATCTCCACGCGCTCCCCGCTCCAGCGGTCACCGCCGATTGCCGCCTCCGGGTAGTCGCCGGTCAGCGTGACGTCCTCGATCCGGACCGAGCCCCGTGCGGTGGTCACGATGCCGAAGGGTTGCGTGCCGTCGCCGACGACGCGGCTGCGGCGCACGACGACCTCCGGCGCATCCACGACGATGCCGCCGCGGATCTCCCAGCCGTCGAGCACCGCACCTGCGGACGTGATCGTGCGGGCCGCGCTCGGGCACAGGCGCAGGCCGACCGGCACGCCGACGCTGCCCCGCGCAGGCGCCTCGTACGGGCCGGCCGCGGCGCACTCGAGCGAGGCGACGGCAGGCGCGAGCGCCACGGTCGGTGGGTCGAGCACGGGGAACGTCGTACCGTCGGTGGCGACGACGACCCCGGCGACCGCGAGCACGCACGTGGCGAGCCCGAGACCGGCGCGGGCGATCGCACGCCCCGTCGCCCGGCTCACGGCCGCCTCTTCATGGCGCAAAGGGTACGACCGGATGGTCGCACTGTCGCCGGCCGGGCTCTACGAAGAGTGAATCGTTATCACGATGTGTAGTGCCGGATGCCGTCCTGATCCCCGGCCGTGACCAGCCCCCGCTCGACCAGCACCTCGAGGTGCGCGGCCGTCTCGATGGTGGCGAGCATCCGGTTGAACAGGTCCAGGTCGGAGAAGGCGGTGTCGCGCCGGGTCCACAGCAGCACGCCGGCCACCTCGTGGGCCGTCGAGTGGCCGTCCTGCACGGCGGCGAGGGTGGTGTCGAGCCGCTTCGCGTGGTGGGCGACCAGCTCGTCCACCCGCTGGTGCACCCGCATCCCGGTGGGCCCGTGCGCGGGCAGCAGCACCGCGTCCGGTCGTGAGCGCACGAGCTCGAGCGAGGTGAGGAAGTCGGCCAGGGGGCTCTTACCGGGCACCGGCTCCAGCCCGAGCGACGGGGTGATCCGCGGCAGCACGTGGTCGCCGGAGAACAGCAGCTCCGCCGCCGGGTCGGCGAACACCACGTGCCCCCTGGTGTGGCCGGGCGTCGAGATCGCCTCCAGCACCCGCTGCTCCGGGTGGCCCTCCCCCACCAGGATCTGCGCGCCGTCGTCGATCCAGTCGTCGGGGAACTCGTACTCGCCGAGGCCGTCCGGTGGCTCGTACCGCTCCAGCTGCTCGACGATCTCGCGCGCACCCGCCCGCAGCAGCTGGTCCAGCTGGCCGCGCCGGTCCCGCCTCGGCCGGGCGAGCTCCTCGATCCCGGGCCGCTCGCCGCGCCCGAGCGCCACACGCATGCCGAACTCCCGCCGCAGCGCCACCGCCTGCGTGTAGTGGTCGCGGTGGATGTGCGTGACGAGGAACCGGCGCACGTCCGGGAGCCCCGCGCCGATCCCGGCGAGCGCCGAGGCGAGGGCCTCCCGCGACTGCGCGAGCGCCCACCCCGCGTCCACCAGCGTCAGGCCCTCGCCATCTGCCAGCGCGTAGACGTTGACCGCACGCAGGCCGTCGTTCGGCAGCGGAAGCGGGATGCGGTACACGCCTGGCGCGCAGCGGTACACCCCGGGCGCCGTCCAGTCACCCGCCGGGTCATCGTCGATGATCACGCGGCCCTCCTCCCGATTCGCCTCGACACGCTACGTCCCGCCGCCGCACAGGCACGTGGGTGTGGTGAGCTGCACAGGCCGGCCCCGACGCCCGGAGGTGCACCGTGCTCGACCACATCGCCGTCCAGGTCTCCGACGTCGAGGCCGCAGCGGCCTTCTACCTGCGCGTGTTCGCCCCGCTCGGGATCCGGGAGGCGATGCGCTTCCCCCGCGACGGCGCCTTCGTCGTCGGCTTGTGCGGGCCGGACGGCGCCCCGCGCTTCTGGCTGGGGCCGTCCACCGGCGGGCCCTCCCGCGAGCTGCACGTCGCGTTCGCGGCCCCCAGCCGGGACGCCGTCGACGAGGTGCACCGCATCGCCGTCGCGACCGGCGCGGAGGTGCTGCACGCCCCGCGCGTCTGGCCCGAGTACCACCCCGGCTACTACGGGGTCTTCCTGCGCGACCCGGACGGCAACAACGTCGAGGCGGTGCGCCAGGAGCGCGTCGAGACCTGACGACTACCGGTCGCGGAAGCTCAGCACGAGCACGGTCGTCAGCAGGGCGAGGTGTACGACCATGCCCGCGGTCTGCGTCGCTGCGTCCACCGGCGGGAAGTGGCCGAGGTGCAGCGCGTGGTAGGCCGTGTGCGGAACCGCAGCCGCCAGACCCGCGATCACGGCGAGGCGCACGGTGGCGCGGTCCGCCCGGAGCGCGGCTCCCAGCAGCACCACCGCCAAGGCGAGGTTCAGCGCGCCGACGTCGCGCACCAGATGCTCGTTGTACGGCGGCAGCAGCCCCACCCAGGCATGCGCAGGCAGCGGGAAGCCCTCGTAGAACACGAGCGGCGCCGCCAGCGCCCACGTGCCGACGACCAACTGCACGGTCGCGAGCACCCAGAGGATGCCAACGGCCGCCCCCCGCATCGGCACGTGCGCCCGGGCGGGCGGCACCGGAAGCCGCGCCACCAGGATCCGTTCGTCCATCGCTCCACCCTCCCGCGGCGCTGTCACGAGGAACGACTCCGCAGCCCGGCCGAACGTGACACCGGTAGGGGGTGGCGCCCGTCACATCCAGCTCCGGCGACTAGAGCAGGTCCTCGATCGACGCGACCGTGACGAGCCGCTCGGCGCTGCTCGCCAGCTCCGGATCGAGGGTGACGAACGCGTCCGCCTGCAACTGGGTGAGCGCGAGGTACTCGGCGTCGTACGTCGACGCCCACCCCAACCGGTCCGCCAGCTCCCACGCCCGGCGGCGGAGCACGGCGTCGCCGAGGAGCCGGATCGGCATCCGGCCGACACGGGCCAGGCGTTCCCGGCCGACGTCGCCCGGGATCTCGCCCCGGTGGACCGCCTCGTGCAGCGCCGACAGCGTCTGTGAGCGGAGAAGTGTCGGGGCGAGGAGCTGGTGCCCGTTCCGCACCTCGAGGTCCGTGCTCGCGAGGTGGAGCAAGACACCGGCGTCGACGACGAACCTGGTCATCGCTACATCCTGGGGTGGCGCCCGAACGGCGCGGAGGGGGCCGACTCCACGTCGGCCCCCTCCGTCAGGTGCGGGTCGGCTCAGCTGCAGCCGCTGGTGGAGCCGCAGCCCTCACACAGGTAGCAGGAGCCGGCCGGGCGCATCTTCGTGCCGCAGGTCATGCACAGCGGCGCGTCGGCCGCCTTGCCCAGCCGCAGCTCCAGGAGCTCGGTGGAGCTGCCCACCTCGACGGGCGCCGGAGCCGCGGACCCCGTCGGCTCCGCCTCCTTCTCCGCCGGTGCCGCGCCGACCGAGGACCGCAGGCCCTCCATGTCGACCTCGCCGAAGCCTGCGCCGTAGTCGGTGGCCGCGACCTGGGCCGACCGCTCCTCGGCGGAGAAGATGCCCAGCTCCGCGCGCTTCTCGTACGGCAGGTGGTCGAGCGCGAGCCTGCGGAACAGGTAGTCGAGCACGCTCGTGGCGATCCGGACGTCCGGGTCGTCGGTCATGCCTGCCGGCTCGAACCGCAGGTTGGAGAACTTCGAGACGTAGAACTCCAGCGGGATGCCGTACTGCAGGCCCACCGAGATCGACATCGAGAACGCGTCCATCACACCGGCGAGGGTGGAGCCCTGCTTGCCCAGCTTGACGAAGATCTCGCCGAGCCCGTTGTCGGGGTACGACCCGGCGGTGAGGTAGCCCTCCGCCCCGCCGACCGTGAACGACACCGTCTGGCTCGGGCGCTTCTTCGGCAGCCTGCGGCGCACCGGGCGCGACTCGACCACCACCGGCGCGGCGGCCTCCGCCGTCTCGGTCTTGCGGGCCTCCTTGCCCGCCGACAGCGGCTGGCCGACCTTGCAGTTGTCGCGGTAGATCGCGAGGGCCTTCAGGCCGAGCTTCCAGCCCTCCATGTAGATCTTCTCGACGTCCTCGACGGTGGCCTCCTCGGGCATGTTGACCGTCTTGGAGATCGCGCCGGAGAGGAACGGCTGCACCGCCGCCATCATGCGGACGTGGCCCATCGGGGCGATGGAACGCTCCCCCATGGCGCAGTCGAACACCTCGTAGTGCTCCTGCCGCAGGCCGGGGGCGTCGATGACGTGGCCGTGCTCGCCCACGTACTCGACGATCGCCTCGATCTGCTCGTCCTGGTAGCCCAGCTTGGCCAGCGCCCGCGGCACCGTCTGGTTGACGATCTGCATGGACCCGCCGCCGACGAGCTTCTTGAACTTGACCAGCGCCAGGTCCGGCTCGATGCCCGTGGTGTCGCAGTCCATCATCAGGCCGATGGTGCCCGTGGGCGCGAGCACCGACGCCTGGGCGTTGCGCCAGCCGTTGCGGGCACCGACCGCGAGGGACTCCTGCCAGACCTTGGTGGCGAGCTTGTGCACCGGCGCGCTCGCGGCGAACGTGCGGACGTCGTCGTTGGCGGCGGCGTGCTTGCGCATGACCCGCTGGTGGGCCTCGGCGTTGCGCGCGTAGCCCTCGTACGGGCCGACGACGCCGGCCAGCTCGGCCGACCGCTTGTACGCCGCGCCCGTCATGAGCGAGGTGATCGACGCGGCGAGCGCTTGGCCGCCCTCGGAGTCGTAGGCGTGGCCCGTGGCCATGAGCAGCGCGCCGAGGTTGGCGTAGCCGATGCCCAGCTGGCGGAACTTGCGGGTGGTGTCGGCGATCGGCTCGGTGGGGAAGTCGGCGAAGCAGATGGAGATGTCCATCGCGGTGATGATCAGCTCGACGGCCTTCTGGAAGCGGGCGGCGTCGAACTGCCCGTCGTCGCCGAGGAACTTCAGCAGGTTCAGCGAGGCGAGGTTGCAGCTGGAGTTGTCCAGGTGCATGTACTCCGAGCACGGGTTGGACGCCGAGATGCGACCCGACTCGGGGCAGGTGTGCCAGTCGTTGATCGTGCTGTCGTACTGGATGCCGGGGTCGGCGCACTCCCATGCGGCCTGCGCGATGGTGCGGAACAGCTTCTTGGCCGGGACCCGGTCGATGACCTCACCCGTCATCCGCGCACGCAGCCCGAACTCCGAGTCGCTCTCGACCGCGCGCATGAACTCCTCGGTGACGCGCACCGAGTTGTTGGCGTTCTGGTACTGCACCGACGTGATGTCGGAGCCGCCGAGGTCCATGTCGAAGCCCGCGTCGCGCAGGACGCGGATCTTCGCCTCCTCCTTGGCCTTGGTGGCGACGAACTCCTCGATGTCGGGGTGGTCGACGTCGAGCACGACCATCTTCGCCGCCCGCCGGGTGGCGCCACCCGACTTGATCGTGCCCGCGCTGGCGTCGGCACCGCGCATGAACGACACCGGTCCGGACGCCGTGCCGCCGGAGGAGAGCAGCTCCTTGGAGGAGCGGATGCGGGAGAGGTTGAGACCGGCGCCGGAGCCGCCCTTGAAGATCAGGCCCTCCTCGCGGTACCAGTTGAGGATCGACTCCATCGTGTCGTCGACCGCGAGGATGAAGCACGCGCTGACCTGCTGCGGGCTCGACGTGCCGACGTTGAACCACACCGGGGAGTTGAAGCTGAACACCTGGTGCAGCAGCATCCAGGTGAGCTCCTGGGCGAAGACGTCGGCGTCCTCGTCGGTGGCGAAGTAGCCGTGCTCCAGCCCCGCGCGGTGGTAGACGCCGACGACGCGGTCGATCAGCTGCCGCAGGCTCGACTCGCGCTGCGGCGAGCCGGCGGCGCCGCGGAAGTACTTGCTGGTGACGATGTTGGTGGCGTTGATCGACCAGAAGTCGGGGAACTCGACCCCGCGCTGCTCGAAGTTGACCGTGCCGTCGCGCCAGTTCGTCATGACGACGTCCCGGCGCTCCCAGGTGACCTCGTCGTAGGGGTGGACGCCGGGGGTGGTGTAGAGCCGCTCGACGGTGAGCCCTGCCTGCTTGCCCGTTTTCGCGGTGCTCCTCTTGCCGCGTCCGGATGCGGCGCCGACGGTCTCGGTCATGCTCTCCCTCTCCTCGCGCGCGGATCAGCGGGCTGGGGTCCGCGGATGCGCGCTTCCTGCGGTGCGGCGGATTTTGTGGCGGCGGATGTGTGGCGGCGGAATCTGTGGCGGCGGTGCATTTCGACGTCGTCCGGCGTCGGTCGGGCATGCCGGATCACCGGCCGGCGAATGCCGGTCCGGCCGAGATGGGCTGGCGGTCAGTCGGGCGGGTCGGCGCCCGGTGGTCTGCGCAAGTCGGAGATCTCCTTCTCGAAGTCGTCGATCGAGGAGAACGACTTGTAGACGCTCGCGAAGCGCAGGTACGCCACCTCGTCGAGCTCGCGGAGCGGGCCGAGGATGGCCAGGCCGACCTCGTGGCTGGGGATCTCGGCGGTGCCACCCGCGCGGACCGCCTCTTCCACCCGGTGGGCGAGCTTCTGGAGCGCGTCCTCGTCGACGGGTCGCCCCTGGCAGGCCCTGCGGACCCCGCTGACGACCTTCTCCCGGCTGAACTGCTCGGTGACGCCGCTGCGCTTGACGACGGCGAGCACGGGCTCCTCGACCGTCGTGAAGCGTCGGCCGCACGCCGCGCAGGACCTCCTGCGGCGAGTGGCCTGACCGTCGTCGACCTCCCGGGAGTCGATCACCCGGCAGTCCGAGTGGCGGCAGAACGGGCAGCGCATCGGCTTCCTCCCCCTTCTGCAGAACCCCACCTGTTGTCGAACGACACGAGTGTAACCACAACATGTAGGGGCATGGGAAGCAGGACACCCCTATCGGTACGGTCGTGTCGACCGAACGGGACGAACCCCATGACATCGCCACGTCACCGCCGCACAGCGTCAGCCGGACGTCACCCTGAGCACCTGCCCGGGGCGCAGCGGCACCGATCCGAGCGAGTTCTCGGTGACGATGCGCTCGGCGAGCGAGGCGACCTCGGGCCCCGACGCCCCCGGCGCGATCCGCTGCGCGACCTCCCACGCGGTGTGCTCGCCACGAACCGTGACGACGACGGTGCCCTGCGGCGCACTCACCGAGCGCTCCGCTGCCCGGACCGCTGCGGCGGAGTCGGCCAGCACGCCGAGCCCGACCACGACCGCCGCGGCCGCCGCCGTGACGACCAGCCCGGCGAGCACGCGACGCACCCGGCCGAGCAGCACGGCCCCGCGCGGCACCGGGAGCGGCCGCCGCGCGAGCGTGCGCACACCCGGCACGGGCGGCGGCACGGGCAGCCGGCGCGCACCGGACGGCGCCTGTGGCCGCTCGGCCTCGGCCGGCCGCACGGCGACGGCGCTCACCGCCGGACGCACCGGACGCGGCCCGCTCGCACGCCTGCGCCGCCGCTCCCCCGTCCGCCGGTCGAGCACCGGCTGCCCGACAACTCCCTGGTCCTGCACACCGCGCCCGTACATGCCCCGCTCGTACATATCGCCGCCTCCGCTTCTTCCGCTGTGGCGCAAGCTGAACAAGTGTTCGAACGAACGTCTGTGCGAAGTGTCTACCACCGCGGTCCGACAGAATCGAGAAACGCGGGCGTGTCGTTCGAACATGTGTTTGGCGACAAGCCCGATCGGGGCTACGGTCGTACGCGACGACGGTGGCGGCCGCACCCATGCGGCACCCACCCCACACCAGCGGGCGGCCGGCGCGCCGCCCACGAGGAGGAGGCGCAGCAGATGGCACGGGACGACCCGGGCAGCGCGGCCGGCACCGAGGCCGGGCAGACCGCGCAGGTGAGCACGTTCCCCGACCCGCCCACCGAGCCCGCGGGCCTCACGCCCCGGCAGCGCAAGGTCCTCGAGGTGATCAGGGACTGGGTGGAGCGGTTCGGCTACCCGCCGAGCGTGCGGGAGATCGGCGACGCCGTCGGCCTGACGTCCACGTCGTCGGTGCACCACCAGCTGCGCGCCCTCGAGCGGAAGGGCTACCTGCGGCGCGACCCCAACCGCACCCGCGCGGTCGACGTGCGGGGCCCGGAGGACATCACCGAAACCCCCGCCGCCACCCCGGAGGACCCGACGGCGCGCGACCTGCACCCCGCTCCCGCGATGGTCCCCCTGCTGGGCAACATCGCCGCCGGTGGGCCGATCCTCGCCGAGCAGGCCGTCGAGAGCATCTTCCCCCTCCCCCGCGAGATCGTCGGCGAGGGCACCCTGTTCCTGCTCAACGTCCGCGGCGACTCGATGATCGAGGCCGCCATCACCGACGGCGACTGGGTCGTCGTCCGCCAGCAGCCGGTGGCCGAGCAGGGCGAGATCGTCGCCGCCATGATCGACGGCGAGGCCACGGTCAAGACGTTCAAGC